>NZ_LFKY01000033.1:0-213539 GCF_028128965.1 Bradyrhizobium sp. CCBAU 25338 | reverse complement strand
ACAGGATCGCCCCGGTCATGATTTCTTGAGCTTTCAATTACATAGGGCCGAAAATCGCCCGGGTCATGTAACGCTAGGCCTCAGATCGCCCCGGTCAAGTAACGCTCGAAAGCGCCCCGGTCAGTAACGCTGCGTTACAGGATCGCCCCGGTCACCCTGGGAAATTTACGGGTGATCGCTCCGGTGTCAGCGATGGCTTACATCAAGAATATTTTCAGCGGCCAAGCTCCGGATATCGTTCGCGGTCGATATCAGCACCAACTTACATTTTCGTCTTTGTCGAAATCAGCCGCTTGCTGCCGGACCGCAAATCGATTCACTTCGGTTCCGTTGCATCATCAATGGGGCTAAAATGACTGAAAGCTATTTGCCGAATTCACTCTACGCGATCGTTGTTGAGCGGGTGACCAAGGTTGCCGGGCTGGGCGACGTTGAGTTGATCAAGGTCGCCATGGGGCCGTGGCTCCATGATCGTCCCGGATTGGCTGAGCGGCTGGCGCATCTTGAGCCATGCCCGTGCAGCGGACGGATGACGGCCGATCAGGTCAAGCACTGCCTGGGCGTGGATGGCGACTATTGGCCGAAGGAAATCTATGGCGCGGCGCTGTTGGCGGCTGTCGAGAGTGACGCCATGGCATGCCATGGCGGATTCAAACAGCCGTTCTAGGATTTTTGACTGGCCCCGGCGTCTTTCCTACGTTCGGTCGCTATATTCGAATTGCGTCACGCCGCAGCGCGCCGCGCCGCAAGGCCACACTCCGCAGCACGACGCAACGCAACGAACCCCTCCTGGTCGCCTCTTGCCCAGGAGGGGTTTATTTTCAGGAGGCAAGGGAGATAACGGTGACAGACGATTACCCCGGCGTAACAGAGTTTGGAGTTCTCGACCCGAACAAGGTTTCGGTTGACGTGATCAAGGAAGTTACAACTGAGGCAACACACCTCCGAGTGATTGGCGCAAAGATGCTGGTCACTGTGGGACACCATCCGAAACTCGGCTCAGTGCTGATCTTGGATCAGGACGACGGAAGCGGCGGATTTGTCTATGCGGATAAAGTAGGTTTCGCTTGAAGGAAGGGGCGTGGATCACACCGCGCCCTTTCCCCTATCTGAGCGGCGCCGCCGACTCGATTAACTGGTCCAGCCGCACGCCATAGCGTGTAGAAACAGCCCACATTGCATCGAGCCTCTCTCTTGGGTCGGGTCCCGGCCCAATGACGCAGCTCCGAAGGCATATATCGCGCTGTTCAATGAAAGTGTTGCGATGCTTTGATGTGCCGTTGTCCAATTTGAGTTTCACGATTGGGACGATTTGGTCGTCCCGCACCACGAAATCGGTACGATCCTGCAACAGCGATAGGGGATGGGAGTGAAGCCGCCATTCCCGCTCCTCCGAAAACGATGGGTGTTTTATGACCGCGGACTTCTCAGAAATGCTCTTCATTGCGGGAGCGAACACCTCATCAATCTGCTCGCGATGTTCGTCGTGATCCAGGTCCGGGTTATATTTGCTGATCAGGTCTAGGACGATCGGGCGAAGCATGTCCCGCTGCTCGGCAAACTGGTACTTAACCGGCTGAAGCAAAAAATGTTGTTGCGCCGCGACCGTCTGAAGGCTTTTGAGCGAGAAACCGAGAGCATAACCAAATTTGCCGGTATAGCCGCGCCATTGGCTTAGCAAATCTTCCGCCTCCGAAAAACAGGCCGCATAAACCATCCGGTGTTGGTAGCGGGCAAGCTGCTCCGTAAATTCATTCATGAAACTGCTTCGGAGGCTATCAGTGCTTTTTTGCAATTCGCTATAGGCAATGCTCCGGGCGAGACTGTGGGCATATTTTCCCTCAACTCGATCGTTCATATGGCTGGCAAGCGTGCACCACATCTCGCCGCTCTGCATGATACCGAGTGCGCCAGCCGCTCTGGTGTAGTGGAAGATAATGGGTTCACCAGCATTGGCGGTAGAGCTTGAGAGAAACTGATTGTTGTCGCCATAAGGCAAATTGATAACCGTTTTGGCCACGGGCCCCCCGACTGACGTGATTCGCCTAAACCATCAGACTATATCTGATGGCCTCAATCATCTTCACGCGGTCCCGCAGCGGCCCTTCCGGCATAATGCCGTATCTGCCCGTCGTCGTCGCCTTCGCGTGCCCTAGCAACACCCCATGTTGTTCGTCGAGGTAGCCAGCGGCCCGGAAGGCGTCGGCGACGCCATGCCGGAAGCTGTGGAAGTTGTGCCGCTTGTCGGTCTTGACGCCAATTCGCTTGAAGTAGCCAGCGAAGAACCGGGAGGGCGTCCGGGAGAAAAAGCCCCGGGTGTCCGGCTTCAATTCGGGGAATAGCTGGGCCTCGCGGCGTGCGGCCATGGCCGCGTGGTAGTCGAGGAAGCCCATCTTGATCAGCTCGCTATGCACGGGCACCACGCGCTGACTGCCGTCCGTCTTGGTCGATTTGAGGCGGGAGCCCTCGCGCGTGACATGGAAAATCCACACGCCATGAAGCTGGCGAACGTCGGCCGTCATCAACTGCGCCAGCTCGCCCAGCCGGGCGCCGCTATAGATCGCGATCAGTGGCAACCAATAGCGCCAATCCCGGATCTCAACATCACCGGGCTTATGTTCCTGGTCGTCGCCAGCGCAGCGCGTGAGCAGCGGCGATTTGAAGATGGTCCGCAACTGATCGTCCGAATAGGGGAACACCTTCTGCTTTTTCTTGTCGATCGCGAGAAACATGCCTCGGATCACGTCCTGCTCGATGTATTCATTGTTGAGCAGCCATTCGCAAAAGCCTGCGATGGCGGACAGGTAGCGGTTGGTGGTGTTCTCGCTGATCGTCGGCTTGCCGATCGTCTTGTTTGCCTCGATGATCTTGCGGAAGGTCATCCCCTCGAATTCTTTGATCTTGAGGGCCTTCACGGGCCAGGAGGCCAGGGCGTGCTTCCAGTCGCGAACCGCCTTCCGGGTAATCGCTGAGACGTGCGAGGTCTCGCCAATGAACTCAAAGAACAACCCGACGATCACGCGGTTTTGCGTCCAGGTGTCGAGACTGACCGAGGCCTTCTTCTCGCTCTCGAATCGATCATAGAGTTCCCAGAGGCCTTCACCGGGCGCGGCTTTCTTGCGGCCCGCCGTAGGGTCTGCGGGCGCTACAGCCGAATCAGTGGGGGTGCCTGACCAGTTCCCCCGGTCGCGCTCCTCAGAGCGTTCCAGCGCCTGTATCTCGGCGCGCTGTAGCTTCTGGCAGAGATCGCGGTAGGCAGGGGAGCCCTTTTCAATGAGAAGCCGTTCCTGCTCAATCACAGCGTCCGCCGCCCATTCGATCGCGCCCGTCTCGCCAGTGGCGAGATGTTTGCGAACCTGGGCCAGCTTGATGGCCCGGCGCTTCTGCGCATAGGCGGGCGCATCCTTCATCACCATGATGTCTAGGGCGGCGCCAAGCTGAACGCCGGGGTCATCGGACCACGGAACAGCGCCGGACTGAATATCGGCGAGGATACGATCTTTGGCGGTTGCGATCTGGGCGGACGTTGGCATTCGCGCGCGCTCTTGCCGGTCATATTCTAGGACCGCTTCATAGTGCCGCCAGACGGCCGCCTGTAGGTCGCCGGGCGTCGGCTCTTGCCGCTGGGCCAGCTCTTCGAATTGCGCCCTGTACTTCGCCAGAATGGGCAGCGCGGCGATGCGCGCCGCCTTCGGCTCCCGAACCCCGGTGCTCTTCCAAATCTCTTTCTTGCCGATGACGGGCTGAAGCTTTTTGGGCACCGCGAGCCGGACGTAATAGACGGCCGAGCCGCCCCGCCGTTGGATGTTTGATGCCAGTCCCATCAGCCCCTCGTAATACGGAGTCGTAACAGTTGATGGGGCTATCCTTAGCTAATAAGCCTTTGTGATTCAATCGTTTATTGATTTTGCTGGGCTTTTGGTAGGGGCAGAACCAATCCAGCTGCCCCGACCAGTCCCGAGAAGGCTCGCAGGGCATGGGATCGCAGACCTGCGACCGCAACTCCGCTCAGAACAGCAGCCAGTCAACAAGCCGCCAGGCGCCCCAGGCGAGGGCGCAGATCCAGCCCAGCATTGCAATCCCGGCCACGGCAAGTCCGCAGAGCGGCAACAGCGAGCTTCCGGTCTCCGGGACGTCGGGTAGTTTCTCGGTCGTATCGATCTGGCTCACTGCTCCCCCTTGCCATGCGGCCTGCTCATCATTGGTCTCGGCTCGCTCGCAGAAATTCACCGGCCGCGCGCCTGCTCACACGGACGTGAGACGAGACCACTGTCCGTCCATGGCGGGCGCGCGCTGATCGTCGACATTCACGGACGCCTCAAGATCGGTGGGAAAAACCTGCAACGCACGGTGCTGCGTTTGGTTGCTCCGGCCGGGCCCGTAAAATGCCTGCCGGGCTGAATTTTTCGCAGGGCCGCGCCTGCTTTGCGGGCTGTATGCGTTGAAGGGAGGATCGGGGGCGCGCAACCGGCGCTTTGCCCGATGTCTCCTTCGAGCGAGGTCTGCATGTCGATCAGCGCGATTGCATCTACCACCGCGGCCGTGACGACGTCCGCACCGACCGCGACGGCGTCGTCGTCTGCGGCATCCTCAACGTCTGCGGCATCCTCAACCTCGGCGGCCTCGTCGACGGCCGCCGCCTCATCGACCTCGTCGGAATCGTCCTCGCAATCGGCGGGTGGAAGCTCGGGATCGGGCGGCGGCGGCTCGGCCAAGACCATCGTCAGCGAGGTCTCCATGACCATCGACGGCGTCACCACCACTACCATTACCTATTCCGACGGCACCACGGAGGTCGAGACCTCCGTGAGCACGCAAGCCAGTCAGGGCAGTCCGTCCGGGCAGACCTACAACGCGCAAGGCGCGCTCGGGACCAATGCCCAGAACGCGTCCGGCAGCGCGTCGAACGCCAGCGCCACGTCCCAGTCGGCTTGATCGCCGAGGCAGGGGCAGGCGGCGCATTGCGTCGTGAGCCGTTTGCGAGAGGTCTGTCCGAGCCCTTCGAAGCCCTGGCGTTCATAGCCTGCGCCACACGACTTCTGCGCGATTTTTCAAGCCGTTGGTGAGGGGCCGCGCCGCGCAGAATTGCCAAAGATTCATCGAACCTTTGGCTGTTGTCACAGACATACGTGTGTTGGGGATTTCAGCGCCCAATGCCTAACGGACGCCGCCAAGCGATGATATTCCGCTTGCGCGGCGTTGCGCTTTTCCCCCCGCACGCCGATGATTTCCAAGCTCCGATTGTTTTCAAAGTTCGACGTCCGCTGGAAAGTCACCCGATCGCCGCTCCATCCCAAGAAGTAAGGTTGATCGGTTAGGTTAAAGGCGAGCGTTTGTTGCGGCCGTCCGGGTGGCTGTTATCAGGTCGGTCCCGGCTCGCGATGGGCGGCCTTCAATCCGTGCGACCACCAGATCACGGTTCGTCGCGGCGCCCATCGGTTGAGTTCTGCGCCAGCGAGTTCCGCCACATGTCTCTTGATCGCAACCTCAAGACCATTGGTCCGCAGTCCAGCTGGACCGATATCTGGCACCTCTGGACAGTGATCGTGCCGCGCCGCTCCATCAATAGGCAGTTCGTGGTCGGCAAGGTCTGGCGCCGCCGCGACGGCCGCGACTGGATCTACAAGAAATTCACCGAGTTCGACGGCGAAGAGGCGGCCTGAAGCGCGGTGAGATCGGGATGAGACATCATCGCGCCCCGGGCCGTTGAGGCCGTGCAGTCCTAACCCGAGTGCCGCTCGCCTATTGCTGATCCCGGCGTCTGCACGCGCGGCAGCGGCATCTTGAAGTGACGCTTCGCGTAGGCAACGATCTCGGCGTCCGAGGGATGATCGGCCGCTTCCACCGCGACAATCCGCTTGGCCAGATCGGGTGCGCTCGCGTGAATGTGGCCGGCAAGCTCCGTCTTCGCGCTCGCCGGACCGATGATGAGGATCTCGCCGGCATCGGCGATGGCTTTGGTCACCTCAGTGTAGAATGCCTTGTCGGGGGCAGCATGGCCGCTGCCGATCTCATTCGCCTTGTGATGAAGATGTCGTGTCGGCAGTTGCGGATGCAGCGTGACTTCGTCCGAGCCACTCAGGCCGAGATGGAAGATCCTGGCCTGCGAATGGTCGATCCATACCACGGCGTGGAAGTGAGAGGGCATGTGTCTGGGCCTTGTGCTAGAGGAGGTTGCCGACGGCAGAGCGGGGGCGCAGGTCGTGGCAACACTATGCGTGCCGCCGCCGCCGTCTCTGTTGACTCATGTCAATGCGATCCCGGCTCAGAAAGCGTGGCAACCGGACGTCGCGCTCCGAAGGGCCTCTCCGGCTCAGGCCGCGGCTGCCGCCGGCTTGGGCGGTGGCGGCTTCAGCGGCTTGTCCTGCTTCTTCGACCACGAGATGTAATAGGCCACCGTCGTCATGATCGCGATGCCGGCGACGCTGACGAAGATCTGCGCGAGCAGCGACCCCGAGCTCATCGACAGCTCGAAATGGCCGACGAACGACAGGAACACACCGACGCAGAACACGGCGAGCGACTGCTGGCCGCAGACGATCAAGGGATCGAACACCCTCCACTCCAGCCCCGGCCACTCCTTCGGCACGAAGCGGATCACCAGGATCACGATCACCACGAAATGGAGGAAGCGATACGGCGCAAGGTTGGTCTTGTCATTCGGGTTGAAGGCCGAGAACAGCCATTCCGGGAACATGCCACCGAAGGTGGGGAAGCGGCCGGCCATGGTCATGACCAGCGCGAACAGGAGATAGCCGAGGCAGACCCAGAGCGTGATCGGCGAATTGATCAGCGCCATCGAACGGCGTGCACCGCCCAGCGCGCACCAGGCGCCGAACACGAACAGCACCTGCCAGCAATAGGGGTTGAAGTACCACTGACCGGCCGGATAGGCCGTCAGGTTGAGGCCGTAATGGCGCGCGGCCAGCCACAGCACGATCGACAGGACCATCGTCAGGTCGGGCTTGCGCAGCATGAACCAAAGCACCGGCGGAAACAGGCCCATCAGCACGATGTACAGGGGCAGCACGTCGAGATTGAGCGGCTTGAAGCGCAGGAACAAGCCCTGGCGCAACGTCTCGGTGGCGTTGTCGACGAGGCCGGCAACGTTGAACTCGTTGATCATCTCGGAATCGCCGAAGCGCAGCGCCAGATAGCTGATCGAGGCGATGTAGATCACGAACAGGATGATGTGGGCGACATACAGCTGCCAGACCCGCTTGGTCAGCCGCGTGGCGCCCACGATGAAGCCGCGCTCCAGCATCATCCGCGCATAGACGAAGGAGGCGGTATAGCCGGAGATGAAGACGAACAGGTCGGCCGCGTCGGAAAAGCCGTAATTGCGGGTCGTGATCCAGTTCACGACGTTGTCGGGGATATGGTCGAGAAAGATCGCCCAGTTCGCGACGCCGCGAAACAGGTCGAGCCGGAGATCGCGGCCCTTGTCGGGAAGCGTTGCACTGATGTTCAGGAAGGCCATGCGACGGGAGCTCTCGAAGAGATCGGATAGGCTGATGAGGCAGTGCCGCCGGGCGGGATCCCGGCGCCGAGGGCAGGTACGGAATTGTCACGGTGCAGCATAATGACTATACCGTTGGCGAGGGGGCCGGGGGCCGGAATCACCGATCAAGTCCCGATCGGTTTCTCTATACTATCCCTGAGGTTTCCACCAACTGCCACCGTGACGCATCGAAATCGAACGAAAAGACGAAGAGGCCCGGACCAGCCATGACCGCACGCATTTTCAAGCCTGCCAAGAACGCGATGCAATCCGGCCGGTCCAAGACGAAGGAATGGCAGCTCGATTACGAGCCGGAGCAGCCGCGCTCGGTCGAGCCGCTGATGGGCTGGACGTCGTCCGGCGACATGAAGCAGCAGATCACGCTGCGCTTCCACAGCAAGGAAGAGGCGGTCGCCTATTGCGAGCGCAAGGGCATCGCCTACCAGGTCATCGAGCCGCAGGATTCAATCCGCCGCCCGGTCGCCTATGCGGATAATTTCTCGTTCCGCCGCGGAGAGCCCTGGACGCATTGAGGGGCGGGCGGCATCTGCTTCGCGGGCCCGCGTGAGGGAACGCCGATGGCCGGGACAGCCCGGCCATGGCGGCCGAGAGAGGTATCCGCCCGTACGCTCTAACGTCGCATCCAGTGCCGGGCCCCGGGGCCCGCCCTTGGCATCAATTCCGCCACGTGCTTCGTTGCCTCGCATGACGAGCTCATGTCGAGCTCATGGCGAGGCGGGGTATGGCGGGGCGTGACCAGCTCGACGGCGTCGATCTGAAGATATTGTCCGAGCTGCAGCAGGACGGGCGGGTGCGCAACAACGAGCTGGCACTGCGCGTCGGCGTGTCTGCGCCGAACTGCCTGCGGCGGCTGAAGTCGCTGTTCAGCCGTGGCGTGATCCGGGCGGTGCGCGCCGTCATCGACGAGCGGCGGCTCGGCTTTGAGGTGGTGTCGTTCGTCTCGATCCAGCTCGGCAGCCAGGCCCAGCCGGTGCTGGAGGCGTTCGAGAGCTCGATATCAGCGATCCCGCGCATCCAGCAGTGCTGGCGGATATCGGGCGACACCGACTATCTGCTGAAATGCGTGGCGCCGAGCGTCGAGAGCATGCGCCAGCAGCTCCTGCATTTCGCGGCGATGCCTGATGTGAAGAACGTCCGCAGCTTCCCCGTGCTGGGCGTCGCCAAGGATGTGCCGCTGCCGTTGCAGGAGGTCGCCGCGGCGGCCCCGGCAGGATAGATCGGAAATGCTCCCGCCAAATCAGAATTTCACGTAATCCGAATTTTAATGCATGAGTCACTCACCTAACTGTGACATGTGATTTGGGAAGCCCTGCAATGCGCTGAACCGTGATTGCCGGTTCCCCTGCGCCGCCTAAATGCGAGGTGCGAACCTCAGCGTGTTGGCATGCCGAGGCCTCTCTTTGTGAGACCCTGAAGCAGGAAAAGACACCATGACATCGAATTCGAAGACGTTCGTCGCATCCGCTGCGACGCTGTTTGCATCCGCGTTTCTCATGATGACCGCACCGGCTGCCAAGGCCGATGACTTCTGCATCACCAACGGCGCGCAGGCCGCTCACGGCTGCGGCTACCCGACGATGGAAGCCTGCCGCGCCGCGGCCGGCGGCATCGGCGGCACCTGCTCGCAGAGCGGCGGTGCGAAGGCCTCGAACGACGCGTTCGCCCAGCAGCCGAAACAGACCCACTCGCGCAAGCTCCGGCCGGGCGGCCAGACCAACTCGAACTAGCGCCGCCAGTCGAGACCGGTTCAGAGATGTTGCGGCCTCCGAGATCCAACTCGGGGGCCGCAATTCATGACGACCACGCAGCGCACGCGCTCGCTCACCGGTACCGGCCGCGAAACTCGCGCGGGGAGGTCCCGGTCCAGCTGCGGAAGGCGCGCGAAAAGCTCTTTTCGTTGCGGAAGCCGGCGATCTCCGCGATGCGCTTGATCGGCGTGCGGCCGCGCATCAGCTCCTGCTTGGCGAGCTCGAACTTTGCCTCTTCCTTGAGATCGCGCAGCGAGGTTGCCTCCTCGCGCAGGCGCCGGTGCATGGTGCGGGTGGACAGCGCCAGTTCGCGCGCGACGTCCTCGGCGCCGAGAATGCGTCCGCGCGCATTACGGAGCACGCGGCGCACGCGCTCGACCAGCAGCCGGTCGCGCCGGTAGGGCAGCACGGTCAGCCGCAACGCGCCCTTGAGCATGTTGTCGAGATCGGCCGCGCTGCGCGTGAGCGGCAGCGACAGATAGTGCTTGTCGAAGACGATGCTGGCGCGGTCCGCATCGAAGCGGACGGCCCGGCAGAAGATGGTCGGATAGACCGAGACGTGGCCGGGCTGCGAGTAGGGGAATTCAGCCGCGCGGAGCGCGATCTGGGAATCGACGGCCCAGCACGAGAAGCCGAGCACGTAGCGGAACAGCGTGACCAGGCAGAACTCGCGACAGGGCCCGAGGTCGCCTCGCTCACGGATCGACACGACCGCGGTCTCGTCGCCGAGCTCGAGATCGAGCAGCACATCCTCGGTGACCAGGCGGTGATGCCGGCACCAACGCTTGAGTGCGACCTCCAGCGTCGGCGCGGTGATCGAGGCGCGGCACAGCATGCCATAGGTGCCCCAAGGCAGTCGCCGCGAGAACCAGCCGAGCGCCTCGTCGTCGAGCTCACGCATGGCATGGCCGGCCAGCGCCTCGAATTGGGCGGCGGTGACCCGTCCATCGGGAGAATTGACAAGATCCGGCGCGACCTGGCCCCGGTTCAATGCCTCCGCGGGATCGCGGCCGTATCGCTCATAGGCGGCGACCACGCCGCGGACGAAGGCGGCGGGGGTGACGGCGCGGCGCGGGATCGAGGTGGCGGCTTGAAAAGGCATCGGAAATCCCTCCTGAAAATCCTCGCCAAGTTTGGCGGAAAATGCAACCTTTTCGACTGCAAGAGGGCCGGGACCGGGCTAGGTTCGGTCCCCAAAATACGGAGGAATCGCCTTGAACATCCCGAGCATCGACTTCGATCTGGGCGAAGACATCGGCATGCTGCGCGACACGCTCCGCGCTTTCGTGGAGGCGGAGGTCGCCCCGCGCGCCGCCGAGATCGAGAAGGCCAATCTGTTCCCGGCAGATCTGTGGAAACGCTTTGGCGATCTCGGCCTGCTCGGCATGACCGCGCCGGAGCAATATGGCGGGTCCAACATGGGCTATCTCGCCCATGTCGTCGCCATGGAGGAGATTTCGCGCGGCTCGGCTGCGGTCGGGCTGTCCTACGGCGCCCATTCCAACCTCTGCGTCAACCAGATCCGCCGCAACGGCAACGACGCCCAGCGGCAGCGCTATCTGCCGAAGCTGATCTCTGGCGACTATGTCGGCGCGCTGGCGATGTCCGAGCCGGGCGCTGGGTCCGACGTCGTCTCGATGAAGCTGCGCGCCGAAAAGCGCGGCGACCGCTACGTGCTCAACGGCTCCAAGATGTGGATCACCAATGGCGGCGATGCCGACGTGCTGGTCGTCTACGCCAAGACCGATCCGGACGCCGGCCCGCGCGGCATGACCGCCTTCCTGGTCGAGAAGGGTTTCAAGGGCTTCACCCACGGCCAGCATCTCGACAAGCTCGGCATGCGCGGCTCCAACACCTATCCGCTGTTCTTCGACGAATGCGAGGTCCCCGAGGAGAACGTGCTCGGCAAGGTGGGCGAGGGCGTCAGGGTGCTGATGTCCGGCCTGGATTACGAGCGCGCGGTGCTCTCCGGCGGCCCGCTCGGGATCATGGCGGCCTGCATGGACGCGGTGGTGCCCTACATGCACGAGCGCAAGCAGTTCGGCCAGCCGATCGGCGATTTCCAGCTCATGCAGGGCAAGCTCGCCGACATGTACTCGACCTGGCAGGCCACGCGTGCCTATGTCTACGCCGTGGGCCGCGCCTGCGACCGCGCCGACCACGCGCGCAGCTTGCGCAAGGATGCCGCGGCTGCGATTCTCTATTCCGCGGAGAAGGCGACATGGATGGCGGGCGAGGCGATCCAGGCGCTCGGCGGCGTCGGCTATACCAGCGAATTCCCGGTCGGGCGCCTCTGGCGCGACGCCAAGCTGTACGAGATCGGCGCCGGCACCTCGGAGGTTCGCCGCATGCTGATCGGTCGCGAGCTGATGGCCGAGACGGCTTAGATCCTGCACGCAATTGGAATTGCCGCGAGACTGGTCCAACCTGCTCGCGGCCTCTCGTCAGATCACCAGATACGCGGGACTTTCATGCCGCTCCATTCCAGCATCGATCCGTCTTCATCCGACTTTGCGCGCAACTCCGAGGCCATGCGTGCGCTCGTCGCTGACTTGCGCGAAAAACTCAGCCAGGTCGCCGGCGGCGGCGGCGAGGTCTCGCGCAACCGCCACACAGCGCGCGGCAAGATGCTGGCGCGCCAGCGCGTCGATCTGCTGGTCGATCCCGGCACCTCGTTCCTGGAGCTGTCGCCGCTCGCGGCCTACGGCCTCTATGGCGGCGACGTGCACTCGGCGAGCGTCATCACGGGGGTCGGGCGCGTTTCGGGCCGGGAATGTGTGATCGTCGCCAACGATGCCACCATCAAGGGCGGCACCTATTACCCGATGACTGTGAAGAAGCATCTGCGGGCGCAGGACATCGCGCGGCAGAACAATCTTCCCTGCGTCTATATGGTCGATTCCGGCGGCGCCTTCTTGCCGTTGCAGGACGAGATCTTCCCGGACGAGCGGCATTTCGGCCGCATCTTCTACAACCAGGCGCAGATGTCCTCACAAGGTATCCCGCAGATTGCGATCGTGATGGGCTCCTGCACCGCCGGCGGCGCCTATGTGCCGGCGATGTCCGACGAGAGCATCATCGTGCGCAATCAGGGCACCATCTTCCTCGGCGGTCCACCGCTGGTGAAGGCCGCGACCGGCGAGGTGGTGAGCGCGGAGGAACTCGGCGGTGCCGACGTGCACTCGCGCCAGTCCGGGGTGACCGATCACTATGCCCAGAACGATGCCCATGCGATCGGCATCGCGCGGCGCATCGTCGGCACGCTGAAGCCGTCGGCACGGCCGAACCTGAACATGCATCCGCCACGCGAGCCGCTGTTTGCGGCGGAGGAGATCTACGGCGTGGTGCCCGTCGACGGCCGCAAGCCGTTCGACGTGCGCGACATCATCGCGCGCGTGGTGGATGGCTCCGAGTTCGACGAGTTCAAGAAACTCTACGGCACGACGCTGGTGTGCGGCTTCGCCCATATCTGGGGCTATCCGGTCGGCATCATCGCCAACAACGGCATCCTGTTCAGCGAGAGCTCGCTGAAGGGCGCGCATTTCATCGAGCTGTGCTGCCAGCGCGGCATTCCCCTGGTGTTCTTGCAGAACATCACGGGCTTCATGGTCGGCAAGAAATACGAGGCCGGCGGCATCGCGCGCGACGGCGCCAAGCTGGTGACGGCGGTCGCGACCGCCTCCGTGCCGAGGTTCACCGTCGTGATCGGCGGCTCCTACGGCGCCGGCAATTACGGCATGTGCGGCCGCGCCTACTCGCCGCGCTTCCTCTGGATGTGGCCGAACGCGCGCATCTCGGTGATGGGCGGCGAGCAGGCCTCGATGGTGCTGAGCCAGGTCCGCCGCGACAACATCGAAACCAAGGGTGACAGCTGGTCGAAGGAAGAGGAAGACAAATTCCGCGAGCCGATCCGCGCGCAATATGAGAGCCAGGGGCACCCGTATTACGCGACCGCGCGCCTTTGGGACGACGGCGTGATCGATCCGGCCGACACACGCCTCGTGCTCGGCCTTGGCCTCTCGGCGGCATCGAATGCGCCGATCGAACCGACGAAATTCGGCCTGTTCAGGATGTGATGCGATGGACCGTTCCAAGCTCTACCGGCGTTTTCGCACGCTCCTGATCGCCAACCGGGGTGAGATCGCCTGCCGCGTCATCCGCACCGCCCGCGCCATGGGCCTGCGCACGGTCGCGGTCTATTCCGAGGCCGACCGCGACGCGATGCATGTCGCGCTCGCGGACGAGGCCGTGCTGCTCGGGCCCGCCCGGGCCCGCGACAGCTATCTCAATGTCGAGCGGCTGATCGAGGCCGCCCGGAAGACGGGGGCAGAGGCCGTGCATCCCGGCTACGGCTTCCTGTCGGAGAACGCCGATTTCGCGCAGGCCTGCTTTGAAGCGGGCCTCGTTTTCGTCGGCCCGACCGCCGAGATGATGAATGCGATGGGCTCGAAATCCGGCTCCAAAGCGCTGATGGAGAAGGCCGGCGTGCCGCTGGTGCCCGGCTATCACGGCGAGGCCCAGGACGAGGCGACGCTGTCGAAGGCGGCGGACAAGATCGGCTTCCCCATCCTGGTGAAAGCTTCGGCCGGCGGCGGCGGCCGCGGCATGCGCATCGTGCGATCGGCCGCCGAGCTGGGACCTGCGATCGTCAGCGCCAAGCGCGAGGCTCTGGCGGCGTTCGGCGATGATCGCATGCTGATCGAGAAATATGTCGACAATCCTAGGCATATCGAGGTGCAGGTGATCGGCGACAGCCACGGCAATCTGCTCTCGCTGTTCGAGCGCGAATGCACGCTGCAGCGCCGGCACCAGAAGGTGATCGAGGAGGCGCCGTCGCCGACCCTCAATGCCGCGCAACGCGAGACGGTCTGCGCCGCCGCGCGAAAGGCGGCCGGAGCGGTGAATTATGTCGGCGCCGGCACGATCGAGTTCGTCTCCGACGGCAAGGACGTGTTCTTCATCGAGATGAACACGCGTCTCCAGGTCGAGCATCCCGTGACCGAGCTGATCACCGGCATCGACCTCGTCGAGTGGCAGCTGCGCGTTGCCTTCGGGGAGGCGCTTCCTTTGAAGCAGGACGAGATCCGGCTCAACGGCCATGCCGTCGAGGCGCGCGTCTATGCGGAGAATCCCACCAAAAACTTCATGCCGTCGGTCGGCAAGATCTCGACCTGGCGGTTGCCGGCGGAAGCCGGAGGCTTGCGCATCGATGCCGGCTATCGCGAGGGTGATGCGGTCTCGCCGTATTATGACGCCATGCTCGCCAAGATGATCGCTTGGGCGCCGACGCGGGACGTCGCGATCGAGCGACTCAATCGGGGGCTGGAAGAGTCCGACGTCCGCGGCATCGTGACGAACATCCCGTTCCTGTCGGCGCTGATGACGCATCCCAAGGTGCGCACGAATGCGATCGACACCGGCTTCATCGAGCGCGAGCTGGCGGTCCTGACACAGGCTGCGCCGGCACCCGGGGAGCTCGAGCTTTGCGCCGCGGTGGCTGCGCTCCTCAATGACGAGCAACAGGCTGCTCGTACGCAGGCGGGTTCGCCCTGGCAGACCTTCGGCTGGCAGCCGGTCGGCCGCCGCCAGCGCAACTTTGCCTTCCGCGTCGGGCACGGACCGGAGCAGAAGATCACGCTGAATTACGGGAGTGGCCCCGCGACGCTGGTGGTCGGCGAGCGCGAACTGGCGTTCACGACCACGGCGAAGGAAGGCGGCTTCGACTTGACGCTGGACGGCGTCAAATCGCAGGTTGCGGCCGTGATCGACGGCCACGAGCTTTACTTGCGCACGCGCAACGGTCGCTTCGACCTGCACTGGGTGGATCCGTTCGGCGGCGAGAGCGAGGAGCAGGCTGGCGAGGACAAGATCGCGGCGCCCCTGCCGGGCACGGTCGTCGCCGTGCTCGCCGAGGAGGGAGCGAAACTCGAGAAGGGCGCGCCGATCCTCACCCTTGAGGTGATGAAGATGGAGCAGACGCTGCGCGCGCCCTTTGCCGGCGTGCTGAAGTCGATCAAGTGCAAGGTCGGCGACATCGTCCAGGAGGGCGTCGAGCTCGCCGTGGTCGAGCCTTCGGAGGAGTGACATGAGCGACGAGGTCCGCATCATCGAAATGGGGCCGCGTGACGGTCTTCAGAACGAGAAAACGCCCGTCAGCGTCGAGGCCCGCATTGCCTTCGTCGAGGCGCTGGTTGCGGCCGGCCTCCGTACGGTCGAAGTCGGCGCCTTCGTCTCGCCCAGGGCGATCCCGCAGATGGCAAGCTCCGATGCCGTGCTGCGCGGCGTCAGCCACATCAAGGGCGCCGAATTCCACGTGCTGGTGCCGAACGAGAAGGGCTATGACGCCGCGCGTGCCGCGGGCGCCGAAGTGGTCTCGGTGTTTGCGGCCGCCTCGGAAGGGTTTTCGCGCGCCAACATCAACTGCACGGTCGCGGAGTCCATCGAGCGGTTCAAGCCGGTGCTGGCGCGCGCCAGGGCCGATGGCATTCCGGTGCGCGGCTATATTTCCTGCGTGCTCGGGTGCCCCTTCGACGGCGAGATCAAGCCGAAGGTGGTTGCCGATCTCGCCAGCACGCTGTTCGAGCTCGGCTGCTACGAAATCTCGCTCGGCGACACCATCGGGGTCGGCACGCCTGAGAAGGCCAAGGAGATGCTGCGTGCGGTTGCGGCCAACATTCCCGCAGCCAAGCTCGCGATGCATTTCCACGACACCTACGGCCAGGCGCTCGCCAATCTCTATGCCGGGATGGAGGAGGGCGTCCGCGTCATCGACGCCGCCGCCGGCGGCCTCGGCGGCTGCCCCTATGCGCCGGGCGCGACCGGCAACGTCGCGACCGAGGACGTCGTCTACATGCTCGAGGGCATGGGGATCAGGACCGGCGTCGACATGGACAAGCTGCTCGCGGCCACCAACGCGATGAGCGGCGTGCTCGGCAAGCCGCCCGTGAGCCGCGTGGCGTCCGCGCTGAACGCCAAGCGGAAGCGGGCTGCGACTTAAGCCGGCTTACGCCGCCTTCAGCCCGACATCCGGCAGGCGCGGCCGGTTCTTGAGCGCCTTGGCCATCATGGCCTCGACCTCGGCCTTTTCGTGCGGCAGCAGCGCCAGGCGGGGCGGGCGGGTCAGCGCGGTGCCGCGGCCCATGATGTGCTCGCACAGCTTGATGCACTGGACGAGATCCGGACGGGCATCGAGGTGCAGCAGCGGCATGAACCATTCGTAGAGCGGCATCGCCTCGGCGAAGCGTCCCGCCTTGGCGAGGCGGAACAGCGTCTCGCCCTCGCGTGGGAAGGCGTTCGACATGCCGGAGACCCAGCCCACGGCGCCCATGGCGACGCTCTCGACGATGACGTCGTCGAGGCCCGCGAACAGCACGAAGCGGTCACCGACCATGTTCCTGGTGTCGATGAAGCGCCGCGTGTCGCCCGAGGAATCCTTGAAGCAGACGACGGTCTCGACATCGGCGAGCGAGGCCAGGATGTCCGGGGTGACGTCGTTCTTGTAGATCGGAGGATTGTTGTAGAGCATGACCGGCAGGTCGGTGGCGCTGGCGACGGCGCGGAAATGCGCGGCGGTCTCGTGCGGCTTGGAGGAATAGACCAGCGCCGGCATCACCATCACGCCGTCGATGCCGATGCGCGCGGCTTCCTTGGCGGTCTCGACCGCAAAGGCCGTGGTGAATTCGGCGATGCCGCACAGCACGGGCACGCGGCCGGCCGCGACCGACTTCGCGGCTTCCATGATCGCGACCTTCTCCTTGCGCTCGAGCGAGGTGTTCTCGCCGACCGACCCGCAGACGATCAGGCCGGAAACGCCGTCGCGGATCAGCCCGTCCATGACCCTGGCGGTCGCGTCGATGTTGAGTGACAGGTCGTCGTTGAACTGGGTGGTGACGGCCGGGAAGACGCCTTCCCAGGAGATGCGTGGGCTCATTGTTTGGCTCCGATTGGAATTGAGCCGGCGGACCGTTCGATCCGCCGGGCATTGACGTGAGGGCGATGGATGGGATCAGAGCGTCGCGCCGACCTTGCGCAGCTCGGCGAGAACGGGGGCTTTCGGCAGCCAGATCTTGTCGAACTCGGCGATGACGGCCTCGGTGTCCTTGGCGTCGACCTGGCGGATCGGGATCGGCGCCTTCTTGAAGTTCTCGACCAGCGCGGGCTCGTTGCCGGCAAGCTCGTCGATCTGCGCGTCCAGCGTCGTCTTGATCGTCTTGGCGATCAGTTCGCGATCGGCTGCGGGAAGCGACTGCCAGACCCGCCCGGAGACGACCGCCGCCATCGGCATGAAGACGGCGTTCATCTGCAGGATGACCTTGGACACCTTGTCGAAGCGCTGATTCCAGGAGAATTCGAGATCGGCTTCGAGGCCGTCGACCTGGCCGTTGGCCATGGCATCGAACACCTGCGGCGTCGGGATTGGCGTCGGGGCGGCGCCCAGCGAAGAATAGAAATCGCGATAGACCGGCGTCGGATTGATGCGCAGCTTCATACCCTTGATGTCGGCGAGCGAGTGCAAATCCTTGGACGAGAACACGGCGCGCATGCCGGTAATGCCCCAGCCGAGCCCGATCGTCCCGGTTTCCTGCGGCAGCACGTCGAACAGTTTCACCGCCGCGGGATGCCGCACGAACTTCGCGACCGCCGGCGTCGAGCGAACGATGTAGGGCGCGTTGATCGCGGCGATGTGCGGCACGCGCGAGCCGAGCTCGGCGGCCTGGATGAAGCCCATGTCGAGCGCGCCGGACTGCAATTGCTGCATCATCGCGGTCTCGTTGCCGAGCTGGCCGGAGTGGAACACGGTCAATGTCAGGCGGCCGCTGGTGGCGGACTTGAGATCCTCTCCGAACTTGAGCGCGGCCTTGTTCCAGGAATGCCCGTTGGGCGTGATCAGGCCGAGGCGGAATTCCTTGGCCTGGGCGAGCGCCAGCGATGGGGCAAACACCGAGGCGGCGGCACTGGCGGCGAGAAAGCGACGGCGAGAAAGCGGCATGGTCGGGCTCCTTTTAGGGTCGGCCTATTTGACGAGGATCAGCGAGAGCGAGGGAAAGAGCGAGAGCAGCACCAGCAGGACGCAGGAGATGACGAAGAAGGGCAGCGTCACCATGAACATCTTGCCGGGCTTGGCGCCGGTGACGGCGGCCGCGACGAAGAAGCAGAGCCCGACGGGCGGCGACAGCAGGCCGAGCACCAGGTTGATCACCACCACGACTCCGAACTGCCGGGGGTCGATGTGATAGATCTCGGTTGCCACCGGCAGCAGGATCGGCACGGTCATGATCAGGCCAGGAATGCCGTCGATCACCGTGCCGATCACCAGCAGGATCACGTTGCAGATCAGCATGAAGCTGACCGGGTCCTTGGCGACGGTCTGGATCCAGGCGGCGGTCTCCTGCGGCACCTTGCCGAAGATCAGGACCCAGGAGAACACGGCGGCGGCTGCGACCAGGAACAGCACGATCGCTGAGTAGATGGCGCTGCGCAGCATCATCTGCGGCAACTGGGAGAACTGGAACTCCTTGGTCCAGTATTTTCCGACCAGTGCCGCAGCGACCGCGCCGACCGCCGCCGATTCCGTCGCGTTGGCGAGGCCGCCGAGGATGGTGCCGACGATGACGATCGGGATGAGCAGCGTCGGCGAGGTCCGCAGGATCGTCATGACGCGCTGTCGCGGCGTCTGGTAGTCCGCGCGGGGATAGTTGTAGATATACCCCATCAGCGCGATGACGAGGCAGAACATCACGGTGAGAATGACGCCCGGCACGATGCCGGCAATCAGCATGTCGCTGACCGACACCTGCGCGAGCACGCTGTAGACCACGAACATCACCGACGGCGGGATGATCGGGCCGAGCATGCCGCCATAGGCGGTCAGTCCGGCTGCGAAGGTCTTGTCGTAGCCCTTCTTCTCCATCTCGGGGACCATGATCTGGGCCATGATCGCGACCTGCGCCGTCGCCGATCCCAGGATGGAGGAGATGAACATGTTGGCGAGGATGTTGACATAGGCGAGCCCGCCCCTGAGCGAGCCGACGAAGGCCATCGCCATGTCGACGATGCGCCGCGTGATGCCGCCGCCGTTCATGATCTCGCCGATCAAAATGAAGAGCGGGATGGCGATCAAGCCGTAGCTGTCGACGCCGCCGAACAGCTGGAGCGGATAGGACTGGAAAAGCACCGGATTGCCGGATGCCGCGATGTAGACGAGGCCGGCAAGACACAGGCAGAGGCCGATCGGCACGCCGACCAGCATGAACGCCATGAAGGCCGCTGAGGTGATCATCAGTTGACCCCGTCCAGCTCGGAGAGCTGAAAGCCTTTCGGCGCCTTGCGCGGGACCAGCTCGAGATCTTCCAGCAGATTGGCGAGACCGTGAATGGTCATCGACACCGCGAAGATCGGCAGCGTCAGATAGAGCACCCAGGTTGGCCAGTTCAGCGTCTGGGTGCGCTCGGTGTAGAGGAAGTTGAAGGTTTCGGAGGCGAGCTTGCGCCCGTCGAAGCCGGCGCGGGCGAGACCAACCGGGTCCATCCAGAGCACACAGGTGACGATCAGGGCGACACCGAACACGACGACGAGGCCGGTCGAGATCACCTTGGCGATCTTCTGGTGCTGCGGCGACAGCCGCTCCGTCAGCATCGTGACCGCGAAGTCGAGCCGCAGCCGCGTCATCGCGGAGGCGCCGATGAAGGTCAGCCAGACCACGCAATAGACCGCGGATTCATCGATCCAGTAGATCGGGAAATGCGAGTAGCGGGTGACGACGTTCACCAGGATCAATCCGGTGAGCAGGTACATCAGGCCCATCAGCGCGAGGCGCTCGACCGCGAGCAGGCCGCCCGACATCCGGACGATCGTACGTCGGAGGCTGAGCGCGCGCGTGGCCGGCATGGTCTGCTCGATCATGAAAGAGGCCCAACCCCCGAAGAATTGTCGTGCGATTGCCAAATGTATAATTTATACATTTTGGGAGTCAAACGAAGTTTGCGGTCATTTCTGCGGCAGGGCGCGCTTTTGCTGGGCACTTTGCTTTTGTGGAGCGTCTGGCTTTTGCCGGGCACCTCGACATGCAAGACAGGGACCGCGTCGGCCGAACGAGTCGGGAAGGACAGCAGAAGGTCAGATGAAACAGCCTCTGAAGCATCGCACCCTGTCGGCTGCGATCGTCGACCAGCTCCGGCAGGCGATCCTCGACGGCACCTATCCGGCCGGATCGCAGCTGCGCCAGGACGCGCTTGGGGATGCTTATGGCGTCAGCCGCATCCCGGTGCGAGAGGCGCTGTTCCAGCTCGAGGCGGAAGGCCTGGTGCGGATCGTGCCGCAGAAGGGCGCCATCGTCTCCGAGCTGTCACTGGACGAGATCAACGACGTCTTCGACCTGCGCCGCATTTTGGAGCCGCGATTGCTGGCGCAGTCGGCGCCTCGCTTCGGCGCGGAGGATTTCGAGGGGCTCGACGACATCCACAAGAGCTTCGAAAAGGCGATCAAGGCGCGCAATGTCAGCGAATGGGGCCAGCTCAACGCAGACTTCCACATGGCGCTCTACGTCCACGCGCCGCAGCCCCGCACGCGCGCGATCGTGCTGTCGCTGCTCCAGACCAGCGACCGCTACACGCGCCTGCAGCTTTCCAACACCAAGGCGATGGGGACCGCCGAGAAGGAGCACGCCCATCTGATCGCGCTCTGCCGCGCGCAAAAGGTGGAGGAGGCCTGCCGCTTCCTGGAGCGGCACATCGAGGCCGTGCGCAAGGACCTGTTGCAGGTCGTGGCGACGGCGCCGAAGTCGCGGGGGAAGGAGAAATCGTAGGGTGGGCAAAGGCGCATTTGCGCCGTGCCCACCAAACGGTGAACGTCTGCGACAGATGGTGGCACGCTTCGCTTTGCCTACGATAGCTTGCCTACCTGCTCCCGTCCGGTCCCATCACGAGATCCGGCAGCCAGGTCGAGATCCCCGGCACGAAGCACAGCAGCAGCACCGCGAGCATCATCAAGAGCACGAAGGGCAGGGTGCCCCAGATCACCTCGCGCAGGGGAATGTCCGGCGCGACGTTGCGAATGACGAAGATGTTGAGGCCGACGGGCGGGTGGATCAGCCCCATCTCCATCACGATGGTCATGACCACGCCGAACCAGATGATGTCGAAATTGGCGGCGCGCAGCGGCGGCAGGATGATCGGCGCGGTCATGAGAATGATCGAGACCGGCGGCAGGAAGAAGCCGAGCACGACCACCATGACGAGGATGGCGAACAGCAGCTCCCAGCGCGGCAGGTGCATCGCGACGATGGATTCGGCGACCGATTGCGAGATGTGCAGATAGCTCATCACGTAGGAATAGAGCAGTGACATGCCGATGATCATCATCAGCATGGTCGATTCCCGGATCGTCGACTTCATGATGGGGGCAAGGTCGCTCGGCCGCCACACGCTGTAGATCGCGGCGATCAGCGCCAGCGCGAGGAGGCCGCCGAGCCCCGCGGTCTCCGACGGCGTGGCGTAGCCGCCATAGAGGGCGATCATGACGCCGGTGAGCAGCAGCACGAACGGGATCACCCGCGGCAGCACGCTGAAGCGCTCGGCCAGCGTATACTCGTCGCGGGTCAGGATCGCGGCCTCCGGGCCACCATTCTTGTAGGCCGCCTCGGCCGCGGCATATTCCTGGCGGAAGCGGATCACGGCGTAGGCGCCGAACAGCGTGACCAGCAGGAGGCCGGGCCCGATGCCGGCGAGGAACAGCCGCCCCAGCGACTTTTCGGCCGCAACCGCAAACAGGATCATAGTGATCGAGGGCGGAAGCAGGATGCCGAGCGTGCCGCCGGCGGCGATGATCCCTGCGGCAAAGCCGCCGGAATAGCCGCGCTTGCGCATCTCGGGGATGCCGGCCGAGCCGATCGCCGAGCAGGTCGCAGGCGAGGAGCCTGCCATCGCCGCGAACAGCGCGCAGGCAAACACGTTGGCGACGCCGAGGCCGCCGGGGACCCGGTGCAGCCAGGCGTGCAGGGCCGAATAGAGATCCTGGCCGGCACGCGATTTGCCGATCGCGGCGCCCTTCAGGATGAAGAGCGGAATCGACAGCAGCGTGATCGAGGCCATTTCCTCGTAGACGTTCTGCGTGACCGTATCGAGCGAGGCCGAGGGCATGTAGATGCCCATGAACACGACGGCGACCGCGCCGAGCGCGAACGCAATCGGCATGCCCGAGAACATCACCAGCAGCGTCACGATGCCGTAAGCGACGCCGATACCGAAAACGCTCATGGCCGCTTGGCTCCGACGAATGGCAGCGCAAGCTGCACGAGGATCTGGATGCAGAGCAGGCTCATCCCGAGCGCCATCAGCGAATAGGGAATGGCGAGCGGCGGCGACCACATCGAGTTCGAGACCTGGCCGTCGACATAGGCTTCATGGGCCAATGTCCAGGATTTCCAGGTGAAGAAGGTGCAGAACAGGAACGTGGCGGCGTCGACCAGCCAGAGCCGGATCCGGTTCGCCAGCGGCGAGAGCAGCCCGACGAAGGCCTCGATGCCGATATGGCCGCGGTTCTGTTGCACGTAGGCCGCCGTCATGAAGGTCGCGCCGACCAGCAGGAACACGGCAGCCTCGTCCTGCCAGTAATTGGCGGCCTTGAACAGAGCGCGGCTGAGCACGCTGTAGCTCAGGATGGTGCAGGCCGCGACCAGCGCGATCGACGCGAACACCACGATGATGCTGTTGAGGACGGCGAGACCGCGATCGATCGCTGCCGCAAGGCCGGTCCCTGCGGCAGCGATCGTCTTGTCGTCGCGGTCCGGAAGCGGACCGTGACTCATGCCGCGACGTCGATGGCGAGCTTGAGCAGGTTTGCCGCGGTCGCCGTCTTGGCGCTGTAATCCTTCCAGGCGGTGTCGCGGGCGATGTCCCGCCACTTGCCGACGGTCGCGGCGTCGAGCGCGGAGACCTTGGCGCCGGCCTTCTCATAGACCTTGGCGACCTCGATGTCGTCGTCCTGCGCGCCCTTGCGGCCGAAGGCTTCGAGCTCGGTGCCGACCGCGACCAAGATGTCCTGATGGTTCTTCGGCAGCTTGTCGAAGATCGCCTTCGACATCATCAGGGGCTCGAGCATGAACCAGTAGGAGGTGCCCGCGCCCGAGGTCAGGGACTTCGCGACCTCTTCGAGGCGGAACGAGATCAGGCTGGTCGAGGAGGTGATGCCGGCATCGCAGGCGCCGGTCTGCATCGCCGCGTAGATTTCGTTGGATGGGACCGACAGCACCGAAGCCCCGGCGGTCTGAAGCACCATGTCCATCTCGCGCGAGCCGCCGCGCACCTTCATGCCCTTGGCATCTTCGGGCGCGACGATCGGCTTGGAGCGGCTGGCGACGCCGCCGGCCTGCCAGACCCAGGTGAGCAGGATGATGCCCTTGTCGGCGAGGAAATCGGTCAGCGCCTTGCCGACCGGCTCCTTCTTCCAGCGCAGGCCCTGGTCGTAGGTGGTCACGAGGCCCGGCATCAGGCCGATATTGGTCTCCGGCACCTCGCCACCGGCATAGGGCATCGGATAGAGGCTGATGTCGAGCGCGCCCTTGCGCATCGCGGAGAACTGCGCGTTGGTCTTGATCAGCGAGGAGTTCGGATAGATCTCGGCGGCGATGTCGCCATTGCTGCGCTTGCTGACCTCGGCGGCGAACATGCGGCACAACCGGTCGCGGAAATCGCCCTTGTCGATGGTGCCGCCCGGGAACTGGTGCGAGATCTTCAGCGCGGTCGCGGCGTGCGCCGTACCGGTGCCGAAGCGGAGGATGGCGGGCGCAGCGACGGCGGTCGCGAGCAGATGGCGGCGCGTGAGCATGGCGTGATTTCCTTGGACGATTCTTGTTTGTGTGATTTCGGTCTAGTCCTTCAGACCGGCAGGTAGGCCCATCCTAGCCGGTCTTTCACCCGATATTCTCTCATCTGATAGTTCGAGATCGAACGTCCGGGCAAGTGCTGGCCGTGCTGCGCTGCACACTTCCTGGTTGCGAGCCCGGAAGTACGTCGAGCGAGAAATAGGGGAAGGCTCACCGAAATTTGTCGGCGGCGGCGTAACAACGCCGGCTGGCGACCCGTCAGGATTGAATAGCGGCGTCCGTCGCTGACAAACTCCATCTCGAAGGGAAGTTGAACCATGACCATTCGCACCCGCATCGTGCTCGGCCTCTCGGCTGCCGCTCTCTCGCTCGGCCTCGCTTTTGCCCCGGCCGCCTTTGCTCAGGACAAGATGGGCAAGGATGACGGCATGATGAAGAAGGACGCGATGCCCAAGGACGGCATGATGAAGAAGGATACCATGTCCAAGGACGACGGCATGAAGAAGGACCACATGTCGAAGGACGGCATGAAGAAAGACGACGGGATGATGAAGAAGAATTGATCGTCGTCGTGGTCGCGCAGCGCCTGCCTCGGGCAGGCCGCGCACTCTCCAATTCCGGCGGCGGCCTTTGAGACCGCCTCCGGAACGGTGCTTTAGTTCAAGTTCAATGGGGCGCTACGAGCGCACCCTACTTGCGCTTCGCCTTGCGGGCGGCGTAGCGCGCGTCGCGTTTGGCCTTTTGCTCGGCTTCGAGCGCAGCCAGTCTCTCGGCGGCTTCCTGAGCCTCGCGAGCGATCCGTGCGGCTTCGGCCGCCTTGGCTTCTTCCTCGAGGCGCTTCTGCTCGGCCTTCTCCGCCTCGCGCGCAGCCTTCGCCTCGGCGCGCTTGGCCGCGAGTGCCTCGCGTTCAGCACGGCGCGCGAGCACCGCCGGATCGTCGGGGCCCGGTTGCGATTTGAATTTGTTCAAAAGATTTTTGCGGGCTTCCTGCGCCGCCTTTTGCCGGTCTGTGAAGCCGGGTTCCCTGAATCCACTCATCTACGAGCCTTGTCTTCCTCGCTTTCGATCCTACATCCGTGCCTGTTGGTACGTCGGCTGGGCATAGCAGGCGCCACGCGACGCTGTAGCGTGTACATCGGCGCGCGTCGCGAAGCCACCCATAATCGCAGCCGATCAGGTCAACGAAAAATCGCCCCCCTCCCGACGATCTCTCGTAGCCCGGAAAAACTGCTGAATTGTGATGTCCCTCATAAGGGAGCACGAGCGCGACGCCTAGCGTCCGCCCGGAACGAGACGGAGCACGGGCATGATGACCTTCCGACCGAGCCTGAAGGCGCTCGCAATCGCCTTCGTCCTGGCAAGCGTGACCGGCGCCGCAGTGCTGTTCGCGCGCCCGCAACCGGTCGAAAGTGCCGTGCTGGGGGCGGACTGGGAATGCAGCCAGACCGCATTCGTGTTCACGACCTGCGCACCGCGGGTCCAGCGGGCGATCCCGGCCGTCGAAACCTCACGCAAGGACGCGACCCCGCCGCCCCGTGGCTGAATTCGGGCAGGCTGATCCGGATGTGACGCGACGCCGCAGAGGTGATAAAGCCGGCTCGCCAGCGCGATCAGGCGGCCATGTCCAAGCCCGAACCCGACCCCGGCGAAAAGCCGAATCCTCGCCCGAACAGTCGTCCCCAGCGCCAGTCCGGGAACGACCGCCGCGGCGCGATCGCGGGATTGATCATCGCGATCGTGATTCTTGGCGTCGGCTGGTGGCTTGCCCGGGATCTCACCGCAGCCAGCAAGATGCAGGATTGCCTGATGTCCGGGCGAAGCAATTGCAACGTGATTGAGCCGGCTCGCTAGAGGCGCTTCAGTGCGGCCCGCTGGGAGCCCGTTGAGGCCAAAAATTGCCGTGATCTTAATCATTTGTAACGGGACTTAGCCGATCAAGCAGGTCAGTTATGTCGGCCGGTATAAGCCCGGCGCGAGCGAATCGTCTATCGCGCACGGAATGACGGCGATCGAGAGAGCAGGGGGCGAGCACGCATGAGTGCGTCCAAACGCATGAAGATCATCATTCCAATGGTTTCGGCCGTGTCGTTGCTCGCGCTTTCGGCGCAGGCTCAGGACGCCAGGCCGACGAGGGATGCCGGTCCGCCGCCGGCCCGCCAGGGCGTAGGCGCGCCAGCCCCGACCAATCAGAACATGCGCAAAGGTCCCCCGCCACAGCAGGCGGGCCGGCCCGTCGACCAGCAGCCCCATGCGGCTCCCGCCCGGCACAGTGCCGGCGGTCCGCCGCCGGGACGTCACGTCGCCCGCGGGCCCGCTCCGGAGCGCGACTGGGGCGGACATGCCTATCGCGGCAATCGCGCCTGGGAAGGCGGCCGCTGGCGTCATGAGGTCCGAAACGGACGCTCCGGCTGGTGGTGGGACGTTGGCGGCGTCTGGTATTATTATCCGCAGCGAATGGCTGGCCCGCCTGCCTACATTTCGGAGGACTATATCGACGACGTGCCGGTGGCCTATGCCCCGCCTCCCGTCGCCTACGCGCCACCACCTCCGCCTCCGCCACCGGCTGACCCCGGCGCCAGCGCGCTCGGCGGCGCGATCGTTGGCGGCGTGCTGGGTGGCCTGATCTCGGGCAACGCAACAGGAGCCGCCGCGGGCGCGGTTCTCGGCGGCGCGACGGGCGCGATCGCCGGCGCCACCGCTGCATCCCAGCCCGGCTACTACTGGGCGCAAGGCATCTGCTACTACCGCTATCCGAACGGCCAATATGTGCAGGCCGATCCCCGGGCATGCTACTGAGTTCTCCAAGCGGATTGAGCGCGGAGGCGGGCCCGGGCCCGCCTCTTTTTTTGTGCGCCGGCTTCAAATGAGCGCTGGCGCTGGCGGCCGCCTCACGCAAGTCTCAAAAGAAAAATATCCGGATGATTCGCGGGGATGTGGGACATGCTGGATGCCATCCAGATCAGCGTGGCGCTTTGGGCCATGATCGTTTGCGGCGGGATCAAACTCTCTCAGGCGCTGTCTTGCCTGTTCTAAAGCGCAATGGGACGAGGATGAATCGTCTCATGCTCTAGGTTGTTTTGCTTCAGCATGATCTCGGCGCGAACGCGTTCCGCGCTTGTCGCGAGGGAAAACCGCGGCGCACTTGCCCGGATGATGTCGTGGCGCGCGGACTGGCGTATGCAACCTATGCGCGTGAAGAGCTGCTCAATCGCCTCGCGCGTCAGGACACGAGCCAGCTGAAGAATGCCATCGTGGCCCAGACCAGGCTGCCGATCCAGGCCACCATCACCACGCCGATGGTGCCGAGGTACGCGATGCCAAGCAGGTTCGAGCTATGTCGCTGCTTCGGGACGATGACTTCCGTGGCTGCTTTGCGTGTCATGACCGGGCCTCATCCAAGAAGCGTCGAAGCGCTGTTTAGCGGAAATTGCCGGGGACAGGCTGTGACGTAGTTCACAGATCTGTCCGTGAGGCCTCAAAGCACCCCGCAATCATACGGACGAAATTGCCATGGGCTTGTCCAGATGACCGGCTAGGGTCGCCCCATGTGCACCGAGTACGATCCACAGCACGAAGCCGAGGCCGCAATGAAGCGGGCCGCGGAGGCCGAAGGTGCCGATCGGCAACGGCTGATCCAGCTGGCCCTGGCGTGGCATCAGCTCGCCCGCGATCCACACGATGAGCATGCCGACTCCTCATCGACAGGCGGCCACATGGCTCGGATTGAATAGGGCGGCCGAATGAGAAAAACCCCGTGCTCGGGGGACAAGCACGGGGTCCTTCAAAGCCGACCGGGGTTGGCAGGTCGGCACCACTCGAGTCGGATGTCCAACGCCCTGATTGCGCGTTCGTTCCGCATCGATCCGCGGCGCTGAACTCCTGCACGGCTCGCGCGCTTGGCGCGCAGGAACATTCGTTCCACGGCAGCGTTGTGCGGCTATGACCGATCCCGAGCTACGCGCACAGTCTTTCGAGATCGCCTGGCGATATCTCGACCAGTCCGGCCTGCTCACGGGCGAGCACAAGGATTCCGCCCGCTTCATCTTGAACCGGATCGACCGCTTGATGTTGCGTGGAGAGCGACGCAGGCTGCTGCTGTCGAATGCCGCGATCGATGCCTATCGGCTGCGGCCCGTGCTCGTGAGTGCATGACCGACCTGGCTGAACCGGTTATTAACGAATCTTCGGCCCCGCAATCTGCGATCGCGATTCGTGCTTTGCGAACGAAGCGGAGTCGGATCGTGAACGAACAAAAAGCCCCCGAAGGGGCTCAGTGTTTCAGCTCAGTGTTTCAGGCGGCTTCTGTCTTCGGTACGGCGTCGGCATTCACCGACAGCTTGACGATATCGCCTTCGACGGCACCGACATATTTCGTATCGATGTAGTGATGATGGTCCTTGTGACCTTCCGGGCTGTCCTTGCGCGTCAGCTTGATGCGATTGCGCTCGACGCGATCGACGGTGCCGACATGTGCGCCGTCCTTGCCGATGATCTTCATGTGCTCTCTGATGTCAGCCATGCTGTCCTCCTTGCGTGGGTTCAACTGCGAAGACGCGTGTTCGTTGCAGCGGGCGCATTGGACCCACGGCGTTTTCCAGACGTTGACGCCCCATTGAACTGTCAAGAAGCGCATGGAGACCATTCGAGCCTATCTGGAGCGAAAGCACGAGGAACTCAGGCTGTTGAATGACTGCCTGAAAAGCCGGCTTGATTTGGCGTGTCCGCGGTCCGTCGACGAGGTCGTCAGGTCCAAATTCCAGATCACTGCCGCGCTGAGGGCGGAGCACGAATTGCAGGAGTGGAAGGCGACGGAGACAGCCTGGTCGCATACGGCCGCTCCCGCCAGCGGGCCGTTCGCGTTCAGTTACGACTACCAGCGCGCCGATCTCACGGTGCGCGGTCCTTCGTTCTATGAGTTCGACTGCGGCTGCACGAGCGCCGCGATCTATACCGCCTCGGGCATGGCCGCGATCTCCGCCGTGCTGCTCGCCTCCGCGCAAATCGTCGAGAAGGCTGATGTCCTGGTGCTTCCAGGCTCCTATGGAGAGACGCTGGAGCTGATCCGGGGTTTCGTCCGGCATTTGCGGGTCGAGGCCTTGAAGCTGCCGCTGGGCGATGCGTTTGCCCCGGCGAACTCGCCGCGAATACTTTTGTTGGATTCCTGCTCCTTCGCCGGCGCTTTCGAGGCGGCGCTGCGCTGCGACGGTTCGGGCCTCGATCTCCTGGTTTTCGATACGACATGCTTCGCCGGCAGGTCAGGCCGCATCAGGCGTGTCCTGAGATGGGCCCGGCGATACGGAATCCCGCTGGTGTTGGTGCGAAGCCACAACAAGCTCGATTCGCTCGGAGCGGAATATGGCCGGCTCGGCTCAGCCGTTTTCGTGCAAGGGAACGAGCATCAGCAGCGGCGGGCAGGGGGCGTTGAATGGGCTCGTCTCGCGTTCGAAACCCGAAACGCGGTGCGGCTGCTCGGCGGCGCGGCGCTGCCGGCGCACTTCCCGCCCTTCGCAGGCAGCGCGGCGTACTGGGCGCTCACACAGAGGCGTGTCGCGGCGATCTTGCGCAACGGCCGAAGCGCGGCTCGATATTTTGCTGCGAAGCTTCCGTCGCTCTCGGCCGAGCTTCATTTCACCCACGGCCTGTACGTGACTCTCCGAGGAAAGCGGGCGCTCAACGAGGCGGCAGCGCGGCAGGCTGCCGAAGACATGAGCAGCGAATTGCGCGGGGAGGGCTTTCCCATCCGCCACGCCGGCAGCTTCGGCTTCGATTTCGCGGCGACCGAATGGTTTCACGATGCGACCACGGACCAATATAGCGTCCGGGTGGCGGTCCCGGATCTTCCGACGGAGGTGTGGGCCGATCTCACCGCGGCCATTGCGCGGTGGTGGATGGCGCATCAGGGGTGAAGGGTGAATGCGAGGTCTCGGCGACAGCGGCACGAGGTGCGCCCCGCATCAATCGATCGCCAGGCAGTGCTCCAGGGCGGGCCTCTCGTGGCCGCGACGCGCCCACTCCTGAACGGCGAAGGCAATGTGATGCTGGCCCATCGCGGCGCCGACGATCGATGCCTGCGCCACCTTGATGGGCTTTGTGACCACATTGGTGTTCACGAGGCCTGCGTCAATCGCCAAGTACGACATCGCGACAATCGCCACCGCAGATGCGACAGCCATTCTCGTCCATTCGGGTTGAGGCATCGGGATCCTTCTCGGGCACACTTCGCCCGGCGGATAGATAGGGCTGATGTGCCCGGTTGAAAGCCCGGAGCGGAGTGACCCACGCATTCGTGAAGGACGATGGATCGGCGCCGGCGCGTCGTATGGCGCGTCAAGCCACCGTACGGTTGTGGAGGCGTACGCCGATGCACGAATGAGGCTCGTCGGCAAGACGAAGACTGGCGATCCCGGCAGGACTCGAACCTGCAACCCGCGGAGTAGAAATCCGCTACTCTATCCAGTTGAGCTACGGGACCGTTTTGAGCCGCCCGGTTTGGGGCTGCCGTTCATCTAACATGCCAATATGAAAAATCTGGTGTTTCGCCAAGCCTGAACCGAACCGTTTTCCTCAATGCGGCGACAAAGTGGAACGGTGGCGTGTCAGGGTGCCGGGCTGAGCGGCAGCGGACTGGACGATGGATTACATCGCCGGGACCGCTGAGGAGCTTCCGGGACGCGGCCGCCGGTCGACTGGTCCGGTATTGCTGCGCCATCAGGACGGCGAGCGCGGCGGTATCTTGATCGGTCTCCTCTGGGCTTGCCTGGTCATGGCGATTGTGACGATCTGCACCTTTGGTTCCATCGCCTTGAGGCTGTCACCTTTCCGCGCATTTCTTGCGACAAGCGGCGTTCGTCCGCGATTTCCGGGAGTCCATCCATGATCGGTCTTGTTCGCGCCGTCACACTCTGCGCCGCGCTGGCGCTCGGCCTTTCGGCTGCGCAGGCCGCCGACAAGGCGTTCAAACGCGACGATCTCGCCGATTCCGCGATCAAGCTGGAGGCCCAGATCAAGAGCGAGGCGGGGGCGGTGGCCAAGACCAGCGCGACGTTGCGCACGGATGCCGACGCCGCGTTCCGGCGCAATGATTACCGCACCGGCCTCTCGGTGCTCGGCCAGATCGCGGCCACCGCGCCGGACGATGCCGGCAACTGGCTGCGGCTTGCCAAGGTCATTTTCCAGATCTCGCCGAAGAGCTCGAGCGAGCAGACCTTCCTGCTCGAGCGCGCCTCGACCGCCGCCTATATCGCCTATCAGCGCGCCGGAAACCCGGGCGAGGAGGCCGACGCGCTCGCCGTGCTCGGCAAGTCGCTGGCCGAACGAAAACTGTGGCGGCCGGCGCTGGATGCGTTGAGGCTGTCGCTCGACATGCGTGAGGTCGCCGACGTTCGCGGCCAGTATGAGAAGATGCGCGACGAGCACGGCTTCCGGCTGCTCGACTACACCGTGGACTCGGATTCGGCGAGCCCGCGCGCCTGCTTCCAGTTCTCGGAAGAGCTTGCCAAGCGGACCGACTTCGGGCCGTTCCTGGCGCTGGCGGGGCAGGACAAGCCGGCGCTGTCGGCTGAAGGCAAGCAGCTCTGCGTCGATGGGCTGAAGCACGGCGAGCGCTACAACATCAATCTGCGCGCCGGCCTGCCGTCCACCGTGAAGGAGGGCCTGCCGAAATCGGCCGAGTTCAACGTCTACGTCCGCGACCGCAAGCCCTTCGTGCGCTTCACCAGCCGCGCCTATGTGCTGCCGCGGACCGGCCAGCGCGGCATTCCCGTGGTCAGCGTCAACACGCCCGCAGTCAACATCAACGTCTTCCGGATCGGCGACCGCAATCTGATCAACACGGTAGTCGACAGCGACTTCCAGAGGACGCTCTCGACATACCAGCTCTCCGATCTCGGTGACCAGCGCGGCGTCAAGGTCTGGTCCGGCGAGCTCGCGACCGCGATGACGCTGAACCAGGACGTCACCACCGCATTCCCGGTGGACCAGGCGCTCGGCGAGCTCCAGCCCGGCGTCTACGTGATGACCGCCGCGGCCAAGGGCCCGGGCTCGGACGACGAGTACCAGCTCGCGACGCAATGGTTCATCGTCTCCGACCTCGGCGTCTCCGCTTATTCCGGCAATGATGGCATCCATGTCTTCGTCAACTCGCTGGCCTCGACCGATCCGGTCGGCAAGGCCGAGGTGCGGCTGGTTGCCCGCAACAACGAGATTTTGGCCACCCGTAAGACCGACGACAGCGGCCACGTGCTGTTCGAAGCAGGGCTCGCGCGCGGTGAGGGCGGGCTGTCGCCGGCGATGCTCACCGTCACCGGCGAGAAGGCCGACTATGCCTTCCTCAGCCTCAGGTCCTCCGCCTTTGATCTGTCCGACCGTGGCGTTTCGGGGCGTGCGGTGCCGGCCGGCGCCGACGCGTTCGTTTATGCCGAGCGCGGCGTCTACCGCTCCAGCGAGACCGTCTATCTGACCGCGCTGTTGCGTGACGGCCAGGGCAATGCCGTCACCGGCGGGCCGATGACGCTGGTGATCGAGCGTCCCGACGGCGTCGAATTCCGCCGCGCCGTACTGGCCGACCAGGGCGCCGGCGGCCGCACGCTGGCCGTGCCCCTCAACTCGGCCGTCCCCACCGGAACGTGGCGGGTGCGCGCCTTCACCGATCCGAAGGGATCGTCCGTCGGCGAGACCACCTTCATGGTCGAGGATTACGTCCCCGACCGGATCGAATTCGATTTGTCCGCCAAGGACAAGCTGATCAAAGCTAATGCTCCGGTGGAGCTGAAGGCGGACGGCCATTTCCTTTATGGCGCGCCGGCTTCCGGCCTCCAGCTCGAAGGCGACATGCTGGTGGCGCCCGCGAGCGAACGCCCGGGCTTTGCCGGCTATCAGTTCGGCGTCGACGACGAGGAGACCACCTCGAACGAGCGCACGCCGCTCGAGAACCTGCCCGAGGCGGACGCCAATGGCGTTGCGACGTTCCCGGTCACGCTGGACAAGCAGCCGGCCTCGACCCGGCCGCAGGAGGCACAGATCTTCGTCCGCATGGTCGAGACCGGCGGCCGCGCCGTCGAGCGCAAGATCGTGCTGCCGGTCGCGCCCGCCGCGGCGCAGATCGGCATCAAGCCCCTGTTCGGCGACAAGAACGTCGCTGAGGGCGACAAGGCCGAGTTCGAAATCGTGTTCGTCTCGCCCGAGGGCAAGACGCTACCGCGTGATGGTCTGCGCTATGAGCTCCTGAAGATGGAGTCGCGCTACCAGTGGTACCGCCAGAACAATTATTGGGAGTACGAGCCGGTCAAGTCGACCGCACGCGTGGCCGACGGTGAGGTTACGATTGCTGCCGACAAGCCATCGCGCATCTCGCTCAGCCCCCAGCCCGGTCGTTACAGGCTCGACGTCAAATCCAACGATGCCGACGGCCCGGTGACCTCGGTGCAGTTCGACGTCGGCTGGTACTCCGACGGCAGCGCCGACACGCCGGACCTGTTGGAGACCTCGATCGACAAGCCGCAATACGCCTCGGGGGACACCATGACGGTGTCCGTCAACGTCCGCAGCGCCGGCAAGCTGACGGTCAACGTCCTCGGCGACCGCCTGCTGACGACCCAGACCATCGACGTCAAGGAAGGCACCGCGCAGGTGAAGCTCCCGATCGGCAAGGACTGGGGCACCGGCGCCTACGTCGTGGCGACGCTGCGCCGTCCACTCGATGCGGCGGCCCAGCGCATGCCGGGCCGCGCAATCGGGCTGAAATGGTTCGGCATCGACAAGCAGGCCCGGACGCTGCAGGTGAAGCTGACGCCGCCTTCACTGATCCGGCCGAATTCCACGCTGAAGATCCCGGTCAAGCTCGATGGGCTCAATCCGGGCGAGGACGCCAAGGTCGTCATCGCCGCGGTCGATGTCGGCATCCTCAACCTCACCAATTACAAGCCGCCGGCGCCGGACGATTACTATCTCGGCCAGCGCCGCCTGAGCGCGGAAATCCGCGATCTCTACGGGCAACTCATCGACGGCATGTCGGGGACGCGCGGCCAGATCAAGTCCGGCGGCGACGCCGGTGCAGGTGAGCTCCAGGGCTCACCGCCCACGCAAAAGCCGCTGGCCCTGTATTCCGGCATCGTCACGGTCGCCGCTGACGGCACGGCCGAAGTGAGCTTCGACATTCCGGAGTTCGCGGGTACTGCGCGCGTGATGGCAGTGGCCTGGACCGCCACGAAACTCGGCCGCGCCAACACCGACGTCGTGATCCGCGATCCCGTGGTGCTGACCACGACTCTGCCGCGCTTCCTGCTCAACGGCGACCACGGCACGGTCAATCTCGAGATCGACAATGTCGAGGGCCAGGCTGGCGACTACGTCATCAACGTGAAGACGGGCGGCCCGGTGAAGATGACCGGCAATCCCGCGACCACCGTGAAGCTCGCCGCCAAGCAGCGCAATGCGTTCTCGCTCGCGCTCGACGCGACTGCGGCGGGGCAGGCGACGCTCGACGTCGACATCAGGGGACCGAACGGCATCGCGCTGGCACGCCACTATGCCTTCGACGTCAAGGCGGCGACGCAGGTGCTGGCACGGCGCTCGATCCGCACCCTGGCGAAAGGCGAGAGCCTGACGCTGACCTCGGACATGTTCTCCGATCTCGTGCCGGGCACCGGCAGCGTCTCGGTCTCGGCCAGCCTGTCCACCGCGCTCGATGCGGCGACGATCCTCAAAGCGCTGGATCGCTATCCCTATGGCTGCTCGGAGCAGATCACGAGCCGGGCCATGCCGCTGCTCTATGTCAACGATCTCGCTGCCGGCGCCCATCTCGCGATGGACACCGAGGTCGACCAGCGCATCCGCGACGCGATCGAGCGGCTGCTGGCCCGCCAGGGCTCGAACGGCTCGTTCGGCCTGTGGTCGGCGGGCGGCGACGATGCCTGGCTCGATGCTTACGTGACGGACTTCCTCACCCGCGCCCGCGAAAAGGGCTTTGTGGTGCCGGACGTGCTGTTCAAGAACGCGCTCGATCGCATCCGCAACTCCGTGGTCAATGCCAATGAGCCCGAGAAGGACGGCGGCCGCGATCTCGCCTATGGCCTCTACGTGCTCGCACGCAATGGCGCGGCGCCGATCGGTGATCTCCGCTATCTCGCCGACACCAAGCTGAACAACCTCGCGACGCCGATTGCGAAGTCGCAGCTTGCGGCAGCGCTGGCGCTGGTCGGCGACCGCAACCGCGCCGAGCGGGTATATGGTGCCGCGCTCGACAGCCTCGCGCCCAAGCCGGTGCTGGAGTTCGGCCGCACCGACTACGGTTCGCAGCTCCGCGATGCCGCAGCGCTTGTCTCGCTCGCCAGTGAAGGCAACGCGCCGAAGGCGACGTTGACGCAGGCCGTGTCGCGGGTCGAGTCCGCGCGCGGACTGACGCCCTACACCTCTACGCAGGAGAATGCGTGGCTGGTGCTGGCGGCGCGGGCATTGGCCAAGGAGAACCTCTCCATGGAGGTGGACGGCCAGCCGGTCAAGACCGCGCTCTATCGCAGCTACAAGGCGGACACGCTGAGCGGCAAGCCGCTGAAGATCACCAACACCGGCGATGCGCCTGTGCAGGCGGTGGTCTCGGTGTCGGGCTCGCCGGTGACGCCGGAGCCGGCCGCATCCAACGGCTTCAAGATCGAGCGCAGCTATTACACGCTCGACGGCAAGCCCGCCGATATCAGCAAGGTCAAGCAGAACCAGCGCTTTGCGGTGGTGCTGAAGATCGCCGAGGCCAAGCCTGAGTACGGCCACATCATGGTGTCGGATTATCTGCCGGCCGGTCTTGAGATCGACAATCCAAAGCTGGTCTCGTCGGGCGACAGCGGTACGCTGGACTGGATCGAGGACGGCGAGGAGCCCGAGGATACCGAGTTCCGCGACGACCGTTTCACCGCGGCGGTCGACCGGGCCTCGGATTCCAAATCGGTGTTCACCGTCGCCTATGTCGTGCGCGCGGTGTCGCCCGGCAAATATGTGCTGCCGCAGGCCTATGTCGAGGACATGTACAATCCCTCGCGCTATGGGCGCACCGGCACGGGTACGGTCGAGGTGCGGGCGGCGAAGTGAGATGGTGGGTTCGAACGTAAGCGGGATTGTATGAGCGACGCGGCGCCACATTCTCAGTCGTCATGCCCGGGCTTGTCCCGGGCATCCACGGACTTGGGCGCCGCTGGCAAGAACGTGGATGGCCGGGACAAGCCCGGCCATGACGGCGTGCGGGGCAGGGGCCTTCGTGCCCTCTCAGCCCTCGCACTCGCCTTCATCCTCGCCATCGTCGGATTCGTCGCCTGGGTCTACTCCCTCGGCCCGCTTCCGCTCGACGAAGCGCGCCAGGTCTCCACGACCATCGTCGACCGCAATGGAAAGCTGCTGCGTGCCTATGCCATGGCGGATGGGCGCTGGCGGCTGCCGGTCGACGCCAAGACCAGCGTCGATCCGACGTACCTGAAACTGCTGTTCGCCTATGAGGACCAGCGATTCTACGCCCACAACGGCCTCGACCCGCTGGCGCTAGGGCGTGCGGCGTTGCAGCTCGGAACGCGCGGCCACATCGTCTCGGGCGGCTCGACCATCACCATGCAGCTTGCGCGACTGATGGAGCCGCGGCGGCAGCGCTCGCTTCACGCCAAGCTGCGGCAGATCGTGCGCGCGATCGAGCTGGAGCGGACGCTGAGCAAGGAGCAGATCCTCGATCTCTATCTCGCGCTCGCGCCTTACGGCGGCAATCTCGAAGGTATCCGCGCCGCCTCCATCGCCTATCTCGGCAAGGAGCCGAAGCGGCTGTCGCTGGCGGAGGCCGCGCTGCTGGTCGCGTTGCCGCAATCGCCGGAAACTCGCCGTCTCGACCGCCATCCGGAGGCGGCACGCAAGGCGCGCGACCGCGTGCTCGACCGCATGGTCGAGGAGCATGTGGTCAGCGCAGACGATGCCAGGCAGGCCAAGGCGGTGCCCGTGCCGAAGCTGCGCAAGCCGATGCCGATCCTGGCGCCGCATGCCTCGGACACCGCGCTTTCGACGGTCAAGGACGCGCCGGTCATCAAGCTCACGTTGGACGCGAACCTGCAGAAGGTGCTGGAGCCGCTGGCGCGCGATCGCGCCATCGCGCTCGGGCCGAACATCTCGGTCGGGATCATTGTCGTCGACAACGAAAGCGGCGACGTGCTCGCGCGTGTCGGCTCGGCGGATTATTTCGACGAGAGCCGGGCAGGGCAGGTCGACATGACGCGCGCCGTCCGCTCACCGGGTTCGACGCTGAAACCCTTCATCTACGGGCTCGCCTTCGAGGACGGCTTTGTCCACCCCGACAGCCTGATCGACGACCGCCCGGTCCGCTTCGGCTCCTACGCGCCGGAGAATTTCGACATGACCTTCCAGGGCACGGTGCCGGTGAGGAAGGCGCTGCAATTGTCGCTGAACGTACCGGCCATCGTGCTGCTCGACCGCGTCGGCTCCAGCCGACTGACCTCGCGGTTGCGGCAGGCTGGCGGCAACCTGGTTCTGCCCAAGGACGAGACGCCGGGGCTCGCCATGGGGCTCGGCGGGGTGGGCGTGACGCTCCAGGACCTCGCCCAGCTCTATGCGGGTTTCGCCCGTCTCGGCACCACCAAGCCGCTGCGTGAGGTCGTGACTGAACAGGACGACCGCGAGCTGCTCCGGCTGCTGGATCAGGTCGCGGCCTGGCAGGTCGGCAACGTACTGCTGGGAACGCCGCCGCCGGAGAATGCTGCCCACAACCGGATCGCGTTCAAGACCGGGACGTCCTACGGCTATCGCGACGCCTGGTCGGTCGGCTTCGATGGCCGTATGACCATCGGCGTCTGGGTCGGCCGGCCCGACGGCGCCCCGGTTCCCGGCCTGATCGGGCGCGTCGCTGCCGCGCCGATCCTGTTCGACGCCTTTGCCAGGACCGGCAAGACGCTCGCCCCGTTGCCGAAGGCGCCCAAGGGAACCCTGGTGGCGGGCAACGCCAAGCTGCCGCTGCCTCTGAAGCGGTTCCGCCCGGTCGGGGAGCTGGTGCGCACCGGGAGCGAGCAGGCGCTGCACATTCAGTTTCCGCTCAACGGTTCGCGGATCGATGTCGATCGATCAGGCAGCCGGGAGAACGCAGCCATGCCGGTCAAAGTCGCCGGCGGTGTGCTGCCCATGACGATCATGGTTAACGGCACCGCGCTCGGCGAGATCGACGGCCGCCGCCAGCGGCTGATTGATCCGCCCGGACCGGGCTTTGCCCGGGTCACCGTGATCGACGCCACGGGCGCCGCGGACACAGTCGTCATTCGAATTCAATGACCCTGCCTCAAGCGGTTGTGGCGATGGCGGTTTCAGCGTAAGCGGAACCAATGGCCGAGACCTACCCAAGCCCCCGTTTTGGTGCACCCCGCGAGTCGAAATCACCCGCAAATCCGGGCAGTGGACTCGTGCGCATGCTCGACATCGTCACGGCCAGCCATGCGCGCGCGGTCGGCTTCCTGGTGCTGTGCGCGCTGCTGCTGTTTCTGCCGGGCTTCTTCACCATCCCGCCGATCGATCGCGACGAAGCGCGGTTCGCCCAGGCCACCAAGCAGATGGTCGAGAGCGGCGACTACGTCGATATCCGCTTTCAGGAGGACGTCCGCTACAAGAAGCCGGTCGGCATCTACTGGTTGCAATCGGCGACCGTCGAAGCTGCGTCGATGCTCAAGCTGCCGAAGGCCGAATTGCGCATCTGGGTCTACCGGCTGCCGTCGCTGATGGGCGCGATCGGCGCCGTGCTCATGACCTATTGGGCCGCGCTCGGCTTCGTCACGCGGCGCGCAGCCGTGCTGGCGGCGCTGATGATGTGCGCGTCCGTGCTGCTGGGCGTCGAGGCGCGGCTGGCGAAGACCGATGCCATGCTGCTGCTCTGCGTCGTCGCCGCGATGGGCGCGATGGCGCGGGCCTATCTGTCCTGGCAGCGCGCCGAGGACGAGACGCATCCGCCCTGGAGCTGGCCCGCGATCTTCTGGACCGCGCTCGCTGTCGGCGTCCTGATCAAGGGCCCGCTGATCCTGATGTTCGCAGGTCTCACCATCGTCGTGCTTGCGATCCAGGATCGCGATGCCTCCTGGCTGTGGAAGCTGCGCCCGCTCTGGGGTCTGATGTGGATGCTGGTGCTGGTGCTACCCTGGTTCCTCGCGATCTTCTGGCGCGCGGGCGATGCCTTCTTCGCCGATTCCGTCGGCGGCGACATGCTGAGCAAGTTGGGGGCCCAGGAATCTCATGGCGCGCCGCCCGGACTGTACCTCGCATTGTTCTGGATCACGTTCTGGCCGGGCGCACCGCTTGCGGCGATGGCGGCGCCCGCGGTGTGGCGGGCGCGGCGCGAGCCCGGCGCGCAGTTCCTGCTGGCCTGGCTGATCCCGTCCTGGATCGTGTTCGAGGCCGTGCTGACCAAGCTGCCGCATTACGTGCTGCCGCTCTATCCGGCGATCGCGATCCTCACCGCGGGCGCGGTGGAGCGGCGCGTGCTGTCGCGTTCCTGGTTGATGCGCGGTTCGGCCTGGTGGTTCGCGATCCCCGCAGCCGCCTCGATCATCGCGGTCGTCGGGTCGGTGATGCTGACGCGGCAGCCGGCCTTCGTGGCCTGGCCGTTCATCGCGGCCTCGCTGATCTTCGGCCTGTTCGCCTGGTGGCTCTACGACAACAATCGTGCCGAGCGCTCGCTGCTCAACGCGCTGGTCGCTGCCCTGATGCTGGCGGTGACGGTCTACGGCATCGTCCTGCCCTCACTGACGCCGCTGTTTCCGAGCATCGAGATCGCGCGCGCGCTTCGCAACGTCACCTGCGTCGGACCGAAGGCGGCTGCGGCCGGTTATCACGAGCCGAGCCTCGTCTTCCTGGTGGGCACCCGGACCCTGCTCACCGACGGCTCCGGTGCGGCGGATTTCCTGCGGCAGGGCAGCTGCCGCTTCGCGCTGATCGAGCAGCGCTCGGAGCGCAGCTTCGTGCAGCGCGCCGAGGCGATCGGGCTGCGCTACAAGGTCGGCGCGCGCATCGACGGCTACAACTTCTCGCAAGGGCGCGCGATCTCGATCTCGATCTTCCGCTCGGAAGGCACCGAATAGGATGAGGGCGCCGACCGACATTGCGCCGCGTGCCGGCTATCCCGCACAATTGCTCGCCGTGTCCTGGGGAGCGCTGGCGCAACTCGTGCGGTCGCCCTCGCATTCGCGCCGGGCCGAGGCCGCCCGAAAGCTGGCGCGGCACTCGCTCTGGCTCAGCGCAGTGGGCGCGGCGCTGGTCATCGTGCTGATGGTCGGGCTCGATCAGACCGAGATCGAGCTGATGCCGCCGCGCGGCACACCAAGCCTGTGGCCGATCCGCATCCTCACCGATTTCGGCAAGGACGAGTATCTGCTGATCGTGCTGGGGGCTGCGCTGGTGGCTGTGGCGTTCGTTGCAGCATGGCTGCACGGGACTCGCCGCGCACTGCTGCTCGGCTTCGGCACGCGGCTTCAATACATATTTCTGTCTGTTGCCGTGTCGGCGCTTGTCGCCGAGTTCCTGAAATTTCTCATCGGCCGCGGCCGCCCGTTCGTGGGCGGCAAGGCCAATCCGTTCAATTTCGTGCCGTTCGAGGGGACGGGGGCCTATGCCAGCCTGCCGTCGGGACATGCAGTGGCAGCGTTCGCCCTGGCGTTTGCGGTCTCGGCGCTGTGGCCGCGCCTGCGGGTTTTCATGTTCACTTACGCAATCGTGATCCTGCTGACGCGCCTGGTGCTGCTCGCGCATCACCCGAGCGACGTCGTGGCCGGCGCCCTGGTCGGAATGGTCGGCGCCATGACGGTGCGTTACTGGTTCGCGGCCCGGCGGCTCGGCTTTGCCATCCGCGCCGACGGCACCATCGTGCCTCTTCCGGGAGCGGCCCGGGGCCGCCTCAAAGGGGTTGCCCACGGGGCATCCGCCCCATAAAAGCGGCTGCCTGCCGGGACCGCCGGTTCCCCAAGGCGCAGGCCAAATCCAACCACGAGCCTCCTTTGTCGACGTCCCAGCCTTCGGTCTCCATCGTCGTTCCCGTGCGCAACGAGGCCGACAACATTGCGCCGCTGATCGCGGAGATCGGCGCGGCGCTCGATGGCCGCTGGGCCTATGAGATCATCTACATCAACGACGGCTCCACCGATGCGACCGGCGAGCGGCTTGCCGCCATCATGAAGCAGCGGAGCAATCTGCGTCAGCTCCGCCATGCGCGGTCTGGCGGCCAATCGGCGGCCGTGCGCAGTGGTGTGCGTGCGGCGCGCGGGGACATCGTGGCGACGCTCGACGGCGATGGCCAGAACAATCCCGCCTTCCTCCCGGACCTGATCGCGGCGGTCGAGAAAAGCGCGCGCGTCGGGCTGGCCGCCGGCCAGCGGGTCGGGCGCAAGGATACCGGCTTCAAGAAGTTCCAGTCGCGCGTGGCGAACGGCGTTCGCAATGCCATCCTGAAAGACGGCACGCGCGACACCGGCTGCGGACTCAAGGCGTTCCGGCGCGACGTCTTCCTGATGCTGCCTTATTTCGACGGGCTGCATCGCTTCCTGCCGGCGCTGGTGCGCCGGGAAGGCTACGAGATCGCCTATGTCGACGTGATCGACCGGCCGCGCCACTCCGGCGTATCAAATTACGGCTTCTTCGACCGGCTGTGGATCGGGATCATGGATCTCGCCGGCGTGTGGTGGCTGATCCGCCGCAAGAAGCCGACTCCTGAGGTGACTGAGGTGAACGCATGATCATTCAATACGGTCAGGCGGTCAGCAACTACTTCTACGACGTCTTCGTCGCCAAGTTCGACTTCTGGCTCGCATTCGGCCTGGTCGCGCAGCTCTTCTTCACGGCGCGATTCCTGGTGCAGTGGATCGCGAGCGAGCGGGCCGGCAACAGCGTGGTGCCGATGGCATTCTGGTTCTGCTCGATGGGCGGCGGCGTGATGACCCTGATCTACGGCATCGTGAAGCGGGAGCCCGTCATCATCATGGGCCAGCTGTTCGCGACCATCATCTATCTTCGCAACATCATGCTGATCTGGAAGAACCACGGCACCGCGTCGAAGACGCTGGATCGCTGATCCTATCGCGGCAGCACCGATGCCGCGCCTGACGCGGGCAGGGTGGCTGCATCCGCCTCGGTTCTGCGGTAGGGCTCGCCGGCCGCGTCGAGTACGGGATAGGCGACCGAGCAGATGTGCGAGTGGATGCGGCGCAGGTCGCGCAGCACGTCGAGATGCAGCGAGGTGGTCTCGATGGTCTCGGGACGGCCCTCGCGCAGGCGGTCGAGATGGCGCTCGACCGCGGCAAGCTCGGTGTTGCGCAGCGCGGTCTTCTCCACCAGCAGCTTGCGCGCCTCGTTGGCGTCGCCCGACATGAAGACGCCGAACGCGATACGCAGCGAGTCCATCGTGCGCTTGTGGAAGGCGGCGAGCTCGTCGGCCCCTTCCGCCGAGAACTGGAAGCGCCGCTTGATCTTCTTGGTGGCGAGCTCGCTCAGACTCTTGTCGATGATGTCGCCGATGTGCTCGAGGTTGATGGCAAAGGAGATGATCTCCATCGCGCGGCGTCCTTCGGTCTCGTCGAGGCTGCCCCGCATCAGCTTGGTCACGTAGAGCTTGATGGCCTCGTCGAGACCGTCGACGAGATTGTCCATCTTGGAGACCTGGTCGACCAGTGCACGGTCGCCGGTCATCATCGCGGCCATCACCTTGCGCAGCATCACCTCGACGAGATCGCCCATGCGCAACGTCTCGCGGGCGGCGTCGGCGAGCGCCAGGGACGGTGTCTCCAGCGCGGTCTCGTCGAGATAGCGCGGCCGGGCCGGGTCGGCCTCCTGCACGCGATCCGGCAAAAGGCGGGTGAGCAGGCGCGACATAGTGTCGAGCAGGCCGATGAAGACGACGGCCGTGCCGACGTTGAAGGCGATGTGGAAGGCCGCCGTCATCTTGGCGAGATCGGGCTGCCAGGCGTGCATGTGCTCGGCGATCACGCCCAGGAAGGGCAGGACGAGGGCAATCCCGGTCACGCGGTTGACGAGATTGCCGACCGGCAGGCGATAGCTCGCGGGATCGTCGCGCCTTGCACCTTCAAACAACGGATTGATGGCACTGCCGAGATTGGCGCCGAGCACCAGTGCGAGGGCAGCTTCAGGCGTAATGAACTGCGAATAGGCCAGCGACATGATCAGCAGCACGCTGGCGACGCTCGAATGCACCGCCCAGGTGACGAGGGCGGCGATGACGATGCACAGGACCGGGTCGCCGGTGATGGCGGACATCACGACGCGGACGCCGGGCGCGTTCTCCGCCGGCGCCAGCGTGTCGAGCAGGATGTGCAACGAGAGCAGCATCAGGCCGAGGCCGATGCAGACGCGGCCGATGTCCTTGATCCGCGAGCGCGGGCCGGAGCGGAAGGCCACGAGTCCGAGCACGAACAGGACCGGCGCAACGGCTGCGATGTTGAACGACAGCACTTGCACGATCAGCGTCGTGCCGACATTGGCTCCCAACATGATGGCGAGCGCAGCGGCGAGGCTGACGAGGCCCTCGGCCGCGAACGAGCTCGTGATCAGCGCCGTCGCCGTGCTGCTCTGGAGCAACGCGGTGAGTCCGAGGCCGGCGGCGAAGGCGCTGCCGCGATTGCTCAGCGCCTTGCCGAGCAGCCGCCGCAGGTCGGGACCGAAGGCGCGCAAAATGCCGCTGTGGACCATGTGAAGGCCCCACAGCAACAGGGCAACGCCGCCCATGAGATCGAGCAGAACCAACGTTCCCATGCTCCGTGTCCGGATTGGAGTCGATTGGCGAGGCTAGCGCCAAACGGGAGCCGATCAAACTCTTTGTTGGCGCATCGGCGTTAACGTTTGCGGCAGCGGCGCGTTCCCGCGGCGCGCGATTGCACGTCCGCTGGAGCGTGGTTGCCGTGTCCCGAGGCGCGTTGCCTCGCGAGCAGGCTCAGATTGCCGCTTTCAGGGCAGCGAAGCCGCGATCGAGATCGGCCTTGAGATCATCGACGTTCTCGAGCCCGATGTGCAGACGCAGCGTCGGCCCGCCGGGCGCCCACTTGGTCGCGGTGCGATAGGCATCGCAATCGAAGGGGATCACGAGGCTCTCGAAGCCGCCCCAGGAGAAGCCCATGCCGAACAGCTTCAGCGTATCGAGCATGGTGTCGACCGCCTTCTGCGGCGCCGGCTTCAGCACGATGCTGAACAGGCCTGACGCACCGGTGAAGTCGCGCTTCCAGATCGCATGGCCGGGATCGGTTTCGAGCCCCGGATGCAGCACGCGCGCGACTTCGGGTCTGGCGGCGAGCCAGCGCGCTATGTCGAGCCCGGAGCGATGATGCTGCGCCAATCGCACCGACAGCGTGCGCAGACCGCGCAGCGCCAGGAAAACGTCGTCGGGGCCGGCGCAGACGCCGAGCAGGCGGATGCCCTCGTTGATCTGCGGCCAAGCCTTGGCATTGGCAGAGATCGTGCCGAACATGATGTCGGAATGGCCGCCGATATATTTGGTGGCCGCCTGCATGCTGATGTCGACGCCCTGCTCGAGCGAGCGGTGATAGAGCGGGGTCGCCCAGGTGTTGTCGTCGATGACGAGCGCGCCGCGGGCATGCGCGACCGCGGCGATGGCGCGGATGTCGGGCATCTCGAACGACTGCGAGCCCGGCGCCTCGACCAGCACTGCGCGCGTGTTGGGCTTGAACAGCTTGTCGATGCCCGCACCGATCAGCGGATCGAAATAGGTGGTCTCGACCCCATAGCGGGCCAGCATGCCGTTGCAGAAATTGCGCGAAGGCCGGTAGACGTTGTCGACGACCAGAATATGGTCGCCGGTCTTCAGTACCGAGAGCAGGGTGGTGGAGATCGCCGAAAGCCCGGACGGCACGATGCCGACGCCGGCGCATTGCGGTCCCTCCAGCGCCATCAGCGTGTCCTGGAACGCCTTGGTCGTCGGGGTGCCGTGGCGGCCATACGTGAACTCGCCGCGATGGGCGTGCAGGTCTTCGGCGGTCGGATAGAGCACGGTCGAGCCGTGGAACACCGGCGGATTGACGAACCCCTTCTGCGCCTTGGTGTCGCGGCCGGAGGTGACCAGCCGGGTCTCGGCGTGCTGCTGCTGGGGGTGCGAGGAATCCATGCGTCTGCTTTCAAAATCGCGTTTCCGCCGGGCGCGTTGCGCCCGCGGGTGGGCCGAAAGGCCGTCGTCGTTAATAACAGAACACAGAAGAGTCTCGTCAACCCCTTGACCCGGCTGGCCAGTCGTTCTGTGATGCGCAGGTGCTATTCAGTCGCCGCATGTTGAGGGGCCTGCCGCGACCTTCGATCCAATGTCTGACCGGACCTTGCGCCACAGCCGTAATGGCGGGCGCCTGCGGCGGGGATTAAGGTATGGCCTCCCGGGATCGGCGGGTGTTCGGCAAGGTGTTCCAGCATGACTCTTGCAAGGCTAGCCCTGGTACGATTAGCCCTGGCAGAGATGACCCCAAAGACGACATTCCTGATCTTGAGACGACCTTGAAAGGCCCAAAGCCCATGAAACGCGTAACCCTGGCTCTCACCCTTGCTCTCGCCGCCGGCCTCTCTGCCGAAGCCGCCGATGCGCAAACGCTCAAGACCATCAAGGACCGGGGTATGCTGTCCTGCGGCGTCAGTCAGGGCTTGCCTGGCTTCTCCTCTCCGGATGACAAGGGCAACTGGACCGGCATCGACGTCGACGTCTGCCGCGCCATTGCGGGGGCGATCTTCAACGATCCGACCAAGGTCAAGTACGTGCCGCTGTCTGCCAAGGACCGCTTCACGGCGCTGCAATCCGGCGAGATCGACGTGCTCTCGCGCAACACCACCTGGACCATCTCGCGCGATACCTCGCTCGGCGCCAATTTCACCGGCGTGACCTATTATGACGGGCAGGGCTTCATGGTGAAGAAGTCCCTCAAGGTGAATTCGGCGCTCGAACTCAACAGCGCATCGGTCTGCGTGCAGACCGGCACCACCACCGAGCAGAATCTCGCCGACTACTTCAAGGCCAACAACATGAAGTACGAGGTGATCGCGTTCGCCACCAACGACGAGACCGTCAAGGCCTATGAAGCCGGCCGTTGCGACGTCTTCACCACCGACCAGTCGGGCCTGTACGCCAATCGTCTGAAGCTCGCCAGTCCCAACGACCACATGGTGCTCCCCGAGATTATCTCGAAGGAACCGCTCGGTCCGATGGTGCGCCACGGCGACGACCAGTGGTTCGACATCGTGAAATGGACGCTGTTTGCGATGATCACCGCTGAAGAGCTCGGCGTCACCTCGAAGAACGTCGACGAGAAGGCGAAGCTGGAAAATCCGGAACTGAAGCGCGTGCTCGGCAGCGACGGCAATTTCGGCGAACAGCTCGGCCTGACCAAGGATTGGGTGGTGCGGATCGTGAAGGCGGTCGGCAATTACGGCGAGGTGTTCGACCGCAACGTCGGCGCGGGCTCGCCGCTCGCCATCAATCGTGGTCTGAACAATCTCTGGAACAAGGGCGGTCTTCAGTACGCGCCGCCCATCCGCTGATCACCCCGATCGGCCGGCAACGGCATGAGCACCGAGGCCCGAAAACCGCCGGCCCAGATTGCGCTGAAGATCCGGCGCATCCTGGGCGGCAAGGCAGGCTGGAACGGCGTTGCCGTCCAGTTTGCCTTCGCGGCGATCCTGGGCTGGATCGGCTATGAAATCGTCTCCAATGCTCGCGCCAACCTCGAGAACCAGCACATCGCCGCCGGCTTCGGCTTCCTCAGGAACAATGCCGGCTTCGACGTCAACCAGACCCTGATCCCCTATACCGGCTCGGACACGTTCCTGCGCGTGTTCGTGGTCGGGTTGCTGAACACGCTCGTCGTCTCGGTGGTGGGCATCGTCTTCGCCACCGTGATCGGCTTCATCGTCGCGCTGTGCCGGCTGTCGCCCAATTGGCTATTGTCGCGCGTCGGCGAGCTCTATGTCGAGGTCATCCGCAACCTTCCGCTCCTGTTCCAGATCCTGTTCTGGTACCTCGCGGTGCTCGCGGCATTGCCCAATCCCCGGCAGAGCATTTCCCTGCTCGGCGTCGCCTTCATCAGCAATCGTGGTCTCGTCATTCCGCGCCCGATCGGCGAGAGCGGCCTCGAGCCGTTCCTGGCGATGCTGGTGTTCGGCATCGTGGCGTCACTGGCCCTGCGCTTCCATGCGCGACGCGCGCTGTTCCGGGAAGGGCGCATGATCCGGATCTGGCCCTATGTGCTGGGCCTGCTGTTCGGGCTGCCGGTCGCGACCATGCTGGTGTTCGGCTTGCCCTTCACCTTCGAGCTGCCGCAGCTCAAGGGCTTCAACTTCGCGGGTGGCTCGCGCATCATCCCGGAATTCGTGGCGCTGACGGTGGCGCTGTCGACCTATACCGCCGCCTTCATCGCCGAGATCGTGCGCGCCGGCATCCTGTCCGTTCACAAGGGGCAGATGGAGGCGGGATCCTCGCTCGGTCTCAGCCGCGGCGCCACGCTACGCCTGGTCGTCATACCGCAGGCCATGCGCGTCATCGTGCCGCCGCTGACCAACCAGTACCTCAATCTCACCAAGAACTCGTCGCTGGCGGTCGCGATCGGCTATCCCGACCTGGTGTCGGTGTTCGCCGGCACGTCGCTGAGCCAGACCGGGCAGGCGATCGAGATCATCGCGATGACGATGGGCGTCTATCTCCTGATCTCGCTGCTCACCAGCGCCGTCATGAGCGTCTACGGTTGGCGCGTCAGCCGGAGTCTCGGCGCATGACCGATATCACCTCAAGCAGCTTCGTCCGCCAGGACCTGCTCGCCGAGCGGCCCGCGCCGGTCAAGACCACGGGCTTCATCGGCCTGGTGCGTACGCGCCTGTTTAACTCGCCGACCAACATCCTGCTCACGATCGTGGGCGCCTTGCTGCTCTGGTTCACCATCGTTCCTTCCGTCAGGTTCCTGATGGTCGATGCGGTCTGGAGCGGCCAGGACCGCACCGCCTGCCTCACCGAGAACGCCGGCTTTGTGGTCGGCGCCTGCTGGCCCTACATCCAGGCGAAACTCCCGCAACTGATCTACGGCTTCTATCCCGAGGCGGAGCGCTGGCGGGTCGACCTCACGATGTTGCTCGCGGTCGTGCTGCTGCTTCCGCTGCTCGTTCCGCGGCTGCCGGCGAAGGGCCTGAACGCGGGCCTGTTCTTCGTTGCCTTTCCGGTGGTCGCATTCTTCCTGCTGCACGGCGGCGGTATCAAGGGCTTCGGCCTGAGCTGGACGGCCGGCCTGCTCCAACTGTTCGACGAGAGTATCATCGGTGCCGGGCAGGCGCTCCTCAGTCTCAGCAAGACGTCCGCCATCGCACCGTTGCTGTGGGTTGTCGGCAGCCTCATCGTGCTGGTCGGCACGGCGATCTCCTGGCTGATCTTTCCGCTCACCTGGCTGCGCGATTACGTCCAGGTGATCGGGCAGCCGGTCTGGGCTGATTTCGGCATCACGGCCGCGATTGTCAGCCTGATCGCGTTCTTTCTTGCTGGCGGCATTCGCACCGGCGGGCGGGCTCTGGCATCCAGCATCGCCACCTTCATTGCCATCGCGATCGTCATCAAGCTGATGGGCCTGGATCGCGGCGGATTGCCGATCGTGACGACCAATCTATGGGGCGGCCTCCTGGTGACATTGGTGGTCTCCGTCACCGGCATCGTCACCTCGCTGCCGATCGGCATCGCGCTGGCGCTCGGCCGCCGTTCCACCATTCCCTTGATCCGGATCTTCTCGATCGCCTTCATCGAGTTCTGGCGCGGTGTGCCGCTGATCACCGTGCTGTTCTTCGCCACCTACATGCTGCCCCTGTTCCTGCCCGGGAATTTCACCGTCGACGGCCTGGTCCGGGCGCTGATCGGCATCGCGCTGTTCACGGGCGCCTATCAGGCCGAGAACGTCCGCGGCGGGCTCGCTGCGATCCCGCGCGGGCAAGGCGAGGCCGCCGCCGCTCTCGGCCTGTCCTGGTGGAAAACGACCTCGCTGATCGTGCTGCCGCAGGCGCTGCGTCACGTCATTCCGAACCTCGTCAACAGCTTCATCTCGTTGTTCAAGGACACCTCGCTGGTCTCGATCGTGGCACTGTTCGACCTCCTGGGCTCGCTTCGCGCCTCGTTCTCGGATCCGAAATGGTCGACGCCGTCGACCGCGTTCACCGGCTTCGCCTTCGCCGGGATCATCTATTTCATCTTCTGCTTTGGAATGTCGCGCTACTCGCTGTTCGTCGAGCGTCGCCTCAACGCCCACCGCCGCAGCTGATCGAGGCCACCATGTCCGCCCCCATCGTCAAGATTTCCGGCCTGAACAAATGGTACGGCGAATTCCACGTGCTGCGTGACATCGACCTGGCTGTCGCGAAGGGCGAGCGCATCGTGATCTGCGGGCCCTCGGGCTCCGGCAAGTCGACCTTGATCCGCTGCATCAATGCGCTGGAGGAATTCCAGGAGGGCGAGATCGTCGTCGACGGCATCGAGCTCGGCCCCAACCTCAAGCATGTCGATGCCGTGCGCCGCGAGGTCGGCATGGTGTTCCAGAGCTTCAACCTGTTCCCGCACCTGACCGTGCTCGACAATTGCACGCTGGCGCCGATCTGGGTCCGCAACATCCCCAAGAAGGAGGCCGAGGCGACCGCGATGAAATTCCTGGAGCGGGTCAAGATCCCGCACCAGGCGAACAAGTTTCCGGGTCAGATGTCCGGCGGCCAGCAGCAGCGCGTCGCGATCGCCCGCGCGCTGACCATGAACCCGAAGGTGATGCTGTTCGACGAGCCGACCTCGGCGCTCGATCCCGAGATGGTCAAGGAGGTTCTCGACACCATGGTCGACCTCGCCGAGGAGGGCATGACCATGCTGGTCGTCACCCACGAGATGGGCTTTGCCCGGGAAGTGGCCAACCGTGTCGTGTTCATGGACGCCGGCCAGATCATCGAGGCCAACACGCCGAGAGAATTCTTCGCCGCCCCACGGCATGCCCGCACCAAACTGTTCCTGAGCCAGATCCTGCGGTGAGCCCCCGCAACCCGGTGGCCTCGCCGGTCTGACCGCCGCCGCAAGCTTGGCACCATGCGAATCAGCTCGTCTCTTTTCGGACCATCCTCCGGAGAGAAACCTTGCAGAGCAGTCTCGGCGCGCGCGCATACCAGAACGCGCGATTGCAGAAGAAGTTGAGGAAGCAGGCGGACGCCGTCATGTCCTTCGCGGTCGAGGCACTCGGGCAGGGCAGACTTGCCGAGGCCGAGACGCTGTGCCGCGAGATCTTGAAAGAGGTTCCGGATCATTTCCACGCCACGCATCTGCTCGGCCTGCGCGCGTTCGACGGTGGCCGGCTCGATGAGGCGGAATTCCTGCTCGAGCGCGCGATTGCGCTCGACCCGCGTTCGCCCGACGCCCATGGCAATCTCGGGGCCGTGTACTTCGATCTCCAGAAATTTCAGGCCGCCCGCGCATGCCAGGAGAAGGCCATTGCGCTGAAGCCGAATTGTCCGATCACCCTGACCAATCTCGGCAATACGCTGCTGCACATCGGTCTCGGCGAAGAGGCGATCGGGCTGCACGACCGCGCGATCAGGCTGAAGCCGGACTATGCCGATGCATTTTGCAACCGCGGCATGGCGGAGCTGATGACCGGCAAGTTCGAGCGGGCCAAAGAGAGCTTCGATCGCGCCCTGTCGCTTCAGCCGCGTCATGCCGAGGCAATCGCCGGCATGGGCATGGTGAATCTCGAGCTCAGGCACTTCAACGAGGCTGCCGCCGCCTTCGACGCAGCGCTCGCGATCAAGCCAGGGTCACCCAGGATTCTGCTGCAGCGCGGACGGCTCAATTTGAGCCGGTCCCGGCTGGAGCAGGCGGCAGCGGACCTCGATGCGGCGCTAACGCAATCGCCACGGCTCGAGCTCGCGCTGTGCTGGAGGGCGCAAATCGACATCCTCGTGGGGAACACGGCGCGGGCGATGGCGGGCGTCAAGACGCTGCTCGAGGTCAATCCGCGGTCGGAGATGGGATTGGCGCTACTTGCGGCTTGCCATGTGAACCAGGGAGACATCGCGACGGCGCTCGCGCATCTCGATGCGGCGCTGGAGATCGCGCCGGACTTTCCGGAGGCGATCGGATACAAGATTTTCGTGCTGGATTATCTGCCGCAGGCCGATTTCGTAGCCCAGCAGGCGGCCCGAAAATACTGGTGGGAGGCGATCGGCGCCAAGTTGCCGAGAAGGACGCTCGCGCCACGGGAGCTCGATCCGGACAGGCGGATCGTCATCGGGTATGTCGCGTCCGAATTCAGGCGCCACTCGGCAGCGTATTCGCTGTTGCCGGTGCTGCGCTATCATGATCACGCCAGGTTCAAGATCGTCTGCTATTCCTGCTGGCCGTCGCAGGATGAGATGACCGAACAGTTCAAGCCTTTGGCGGACGTCTGGGTCGATGCCGCGCAGCTTTCGGACGACGAACTGGCCGATCGTATCCAGGCCGATGGGATCGATATTCTGATCGACGTATCAGGACATACGACCGGCAGCCGGCTCCATGTCTTCGCCCGCAAGCCGGCCCCGATCCAGGTCACGGGCTTCGGGCATGCGACGGGGACCGGCCTTCGGACCATGGACTACGTGCTCGCGGATCCGGTCTTCATTCCGCCATCCGCGCGCCATCTGCTGGCTGAGAAGGTTCACGATCTGCCCTGCCTGATCACGATCGATCCCATCCTGGATGCGCAGCCTTCGGAGCTTCCCATGCTCCGCAACGGCCATGTGACCTTCGGCGTGTTCAACCGCATCTTCAAGATCTCGGACGAGGCCATCGGTGTGTGGTCGAAGGTGATGCGCGAGGTAACCGGATCGAAGATCGTCATCAAGAACGGACTGCTGGACGATCCCATGCTGCGCGACCGCCTGGTTGCGCGGTTCGTCGAACAGGGTATCGCCGACGACAACGTCGTCTGCATGGGCTCGACCCCGCGCGCCGAGCATCTGCGGGCCTTTGCGGATGTCGACATTTCGCTGGATACCTTCCCGCAAAACGGCGGCATCAGCACCTGGGAATCGCTCTATGCCGGCGTTCCGGTCGTCGCCAAGCTCGGCAGCGGCGCCTCGTCGCGCGCCGGCGGGTCGATCGTCGCGGCCGTCGGTCTTGGCGACTGGGTCGCCGAGGATGACGAAGGCTATGCCGCACTCGCGTGCAAATATGCGGCGCAGCCGGCTTATCTGGCCAAGCTGCGCGCAGAATTGCCGGCCCGGATCGCGGCTTCGCCTGCCGGCAATGTCGAGACCTACACGCGTAAGGTCGAGGCGGGGTATCGCCAGTTCTGGCGCGACTATTGCGCCGCGGCCCCGGAAGGCGGGGACGTAGCGTAGGCCGCGGCCAGATCTTGCGCAGAGCACCGGGAAACCCCGGGGGCCTCGCCGTTCCAGCCGACCGGGCGGCCTTGACGACGAATCAGCTAGACTCTCCGGGCGGCCATCCTTCGGAGAGCAACCTTGCAGAGCAGCGGCGCCGGCGCCCGCGCATTCCAGAACGCGCGATTGCAGAAGAAACTGATGAAGCAGGCGGATGCCGTCATCTCCGCCGCAGCGAGCGCCTATGGCCAGGGCCGATATGCGGAGACCGAGGCACTTTGCCGCGAGATCCTGAAGGCACTTCCGGATCATTTCGATGCCACGCATTTGCTCGGCCTGTGCGCCCATGACGGCCGTCGCCTGGCGGAGGCGCAACAGCTGCTCGAGCGTGCGATTGCGCTCGATCCGCGTTCGCACGAAGCCCACAGCAACCTCGCGACCGTGTACTTCGACCTCAAAAAACTCGAGGATGCGCGCAGGTGCCAGGAGAGGGCGATCGCGCTGAAGCCGAACTTCCCGCTCGCGCTGACCAACCTCGGCAATACCCTGCTGCACATGAAGCTCGCCGAGCAGGCCATCGAACTGCACGATCGCGCCATCAAGCTGAAGCCGGACTATGCCGATGCGTTCTGCAATCGGGGCATGGCCGAACTGATGATGGGCCAGTTCGACCGCGCCAGGGAGAGTTTCGACCGCGCCCTGTTGTTTCAGCCGCGTCACGCCGAAGCGATCGCCGGCAAGGGGATGCTGAGCGTCGAGCTCCGGCACTTCGACGAGGCCGAAGCCGCGCTCGCGGCGGGACTGGCGATCAAGCCCAATTCGGCGAGGATGCTGGCCCAGCGCGGACGGCTCAACTTCGATCTGTCGCGGCTGCCGCAGGCCGCCGCGGACTTCGATGCCGCGCTGGCGCAATCGCCCACGCTCGAGCTGGCGCTGCGCGGGAAGGCACAAGTCAACATTCTCCTGGGGAACACGGCGCAGGCGATTGCGGCCGTGAAGACCCTGCTCGAGGAAAATCCACGCTCCGAGATCGGCATGGCGCTGCTGGCGTCGTGTTATGCGAGCCAGGGAGACATCGCGACGGCGCTCGAGCATCTCGACAAGGCGCTGGAGCTCCGGCCGGATTATGCGGACGCCATCGAGCGCAAGATCTTCTTGCTGGACTATCTTTCCGAGGCCGGTTTCGCGGTCCAGCAGGCGGCGCGAAAATCCTGGTGGGATGCGGTCGGCGCCAACTTGCCGCGAAGGACGCTGGCGCCGCGCAAGCTCGATCCGGACAAGCGGATCGTGGTCGGATATGTCGCGTCCGAGTTCAGGAACCACTCGGCCGCGCTCACTTTATTGCCGGTGTTGCGCCATCATGATCACGCCAGGTTCGAGATCATCTGCTATTCGTGCTTTCCGTTGCCGGACGAGATGACCGAACGCTTCAAGCCTTTGGCGGACGTCTGGGTCGACGCCGGGCAGCTCTCGGACGACGAACTGGCCAATCGGATCCAGGCCGACAAGGTCGATGTGCTGATCGACGTATCAGGCCACACGACCGGCAACAGGCTCCATGTCTTCGCCAGGAAACCCGCGCCCATCCAGGTCACGGGTTTCGGACATGCCACCGGGACCGGCCTTCAGACCATGGACTACGTGCTCGCCGATCCGGTCTTCATTCCGCAATCGGCGCGCCATCTGCTGGCCGAGAAGGTTCACGATCTGCCATGCCTGATCACGATCGAGCCCGTGCTGGACGTGCCGACGTCGGAGCTGCCCATGCTCCGCAACGGCTATGTGACCTTCGGCGTCTTCAACCGCATCTACAAGATCTCGGACGAAGCCATCCGGGTGTGGTCGAAGGTGATGCGCGCGGTTCCCGGATCGAAGATCATCATCAAGCACGGGCTGCTTGACGATCCCTTGCTGCGCGACAGCCTGGCCGCACGGTTCGTGGCGCACGGCATCGACGCAGAGAATATCACCTGCATGGGCTCGACCTCGCGCCACGAGCATCTGCTGGCCTTCGCGAAGGTCGACATCTCGCTCGATACGTTCCCGCAAAATGGCGGCATCAGCACCTGGGAATCGCTCTATGCTGGCGTTCCGGTCGTGGCCAAGCTCGGCAACGGCGCCTCGTCGCGCGCCGGCGGCTCGATCGTGGCTGCGGTCGGTCTCGATGACTGGGTCGCCGAGGACGACGAAGGCTATGCCGCGATCGCGTACAAATATGCGGCGCAGCCCGCCCTTCTGGCGAAACTGCGCGCGGAACTGCCGGCGCGGATCGCAGCTTCGCCCGCGGGCAATGTCGAGATCTACACGCGGAAGGTCGAGGCGGGTTATCGCCAGTTCTGGCGCAACTATTGTGCCGCAGCCTCGGAACGCGGCGAGGTGGCGTAGGCGCTGGAGACCGCAAAGTCCCGGAGGCGATGCTGGTCCAGTAACCCGCCGGCCCGGCCTGCGAATCGGCTAGACTCTTTCCGGGCGATCCTCCGGAGACAATCCTTTGCAGAGCAGCGGCGCCGGTGCGCGCGCATTCCAGAACGCGCGATTGCAGAAGAAATTGAAGAAGCAGGCGGACGCCGTCATCGCCGCCGCGGCGAGCGCCTATGGCCAGGGCCGATATGCGGAGACCGAGGCGCTGTGCCGTCAGATCCTGCAAGCTGTTCCCGATCATTTCGACGCCACCCATTTGCTCGGTCTGTGCGCGCAAAACGGCCGGCGCCTGGAAGAGGCGCAGCGGCTGCTCGAGCGCGCGATCGCGCTCGATCCGCGTTCGCACGAGGCCCACAGCCATCTCGGAGCCGTGCATTTCGATCTCAGGAACTTCGAGGATGCGCGCCGGTGCCACGAGAAGGCGATCGCGCTGAAGCCGAATTTTCCGCTCGCGCTGGCCAATCTCGGCAATACGCTGCTTCACTTGAATCTCCCAGACCAGGCCATCGAACAGTACGATCGCGCGATCAGGCTGAAGCCGGACTCGGCCGATGCACTCTGCAATCGCGGCCTGGCGGAGCTGGCGCTGCGCCAGTTTGATCGCGCCAAACAGAGTTTCGAGCGCGCTCTGGTGTTTCAGCCGCGTCATGCGGAAGCGCTCGTCGGCAAAGGCGTGGTCTGTATCGACCTCAAGCAATATGACGAGGCGGAAGCCGCGCTCGCAGCGGCGCTCGCGATCCGGCCGGGCTCGGCGAAGACCCTGGCGCACCGCGGCCGGCTCCATTTCGAGCTGTCGCGGCTGGAGCAGGCGGCTGCGGATTATGACGCCGCGCTTGCGCTTTCGCCCAGGCTCGAGGTCGCCCTGCAGGGCAAGGCGCAAGTCAGCATCCAGTTGGGAAACACGGCCGAGGCGATTGCGGCCGTCAAGATCCTGCTTGCGGAAAATCCGCGCTCAGCGATCGCGATGACGCTGCTGAGCGCCTGTTTCGCAAACCAGGGAGAGATCGCATCCACCATCGCGCATCTCGACGCCGCGCTGGCGATCGCGCCGGACAATGCGGACCTGATCGCGCGCAAGATTTTCTTCCTGGACTTTCTCTCCGATGCCGATTTCGCGGTCCAGCAGGCCGCGCGCAAATATTGGTGGGACGCGATCGGCGCCAAATTGCCGCGAAGGACGCCGGCAGCGCGGGAGCTCGATCCGGACAAGCGGATCGTGGTCGGATACGTCGCGGCCGAGTTCTGGTACCACTCGGCGGCGTTCGCCCTGCTGCCGGTGCTGCGCCATCACGATCACGCCAGGTTCGAGATCGTCTGCTATTCGTGCTCGCCGCGACGAGATGAGATGACCGCCGAATTCAACTCCTATGCGGACATCTGGGTCGACGCCTGGCAGCTATCGGACGACGAACTGGCCGATCGTATCCAGGCCGACAAGGTCGACATCCTGATCGACGTATCCGGGCATTCGTCGGGCAACAGGCTTCCTGTCTTCGCCCGCAAGCCGGCCCCCATTCAGGTCACGGGTTTCGGACATGCCACCGGGACCGGCCTTCAGACCATGGGCTACGTGCTCGCGGACCCCATCTTCATTCCGCAATCGGCGCGCCATCTGCTGGCGGAAAAAGTCCATGATCTGCCGTGCCTGATCACGATCGATCCCATCCTGGACGTGCCTCCGTCGGAGCTGCCCATGCTCCGCAACGGCTATGTGACCTTCGGCGTGTTCAACCGCATCTACAAAATCTCGGACGAGGCCATCCGGGCGTGGTCGAAGCTGATGCGCGCGGTAACCGGATCGAAGATCATCATCAAGCATACCCTGCTTGACGACCCGTTGCTGCGCGACAGCCTGGTTGCGCGGTTCGTGGCAGAGGGGGTCGCCGAGGACAACGTCGTCTGCATGGGCTCGACCCCGCGCGCCGAGCATCTGCGGGCCTTTGCGGATGTCGACATTTCGCTGGATACCTTCCCGCAAAACGGCGGCATCAGCACCTGGGAATCGCTCTATGCCGGCGTTCCCGTCGTCGCCAAGCTCGGAAATGGCGCCTCGTCGCGCGCCGGCGGGTCGATCCTTTCAGCCGTCGGTCTGGAGGACTGGGTCGCCGAGGACGATGAAGGCTATGCAGCGATCGCGTGCAAATATGCAGCGCAGCCCGCCCATCTGGCGAAGCTGCGCGCGGAACTGCCGGCCCGGATCGCAGCTTCGCCTGCCGGCAACGTCGAGATCTACACGCGCAAGGTCGAGGCGGGTTATCGCCAGTTCTGGCGCGACTATTGTGCCGCAGCCTCGGAACGCGGCGACGTGGCGTAAATGGACCGAACCGGGGACGCTTTGTGGGCGCGCGTCGCCGACGTGCGCCTTCCTGCGACGATCACACGAAGGGCGGCTTGATGTTGCTGCGCTTCTCCAGCCACTCCGGCACCGGCAGGTTCTTGGCCCGCATGAAGTCCGCGTTGAACAGCTTCGACAGATAGCGGCTGCCGGAATCGCACAGCACGGTGACGATCGTCTTGCCGGGCCCGAGCTGGTTGGCAAGGCGGATCGCGCCGACCACGTTGATGCCGGTCGAGCCGCCGAGGCACAAGCCTTCGTGCTGCAGCAGCTCGTAGATCGCGCTGACGGCTTCGGCATCGGGAATGAGATGGGTATCGTCGACCTTGGCTGTCTCGACGATCGCAGTGGCGCGGTTAAGGCCGATGCCTTCGGTGATCGAGCCGCCGGGCGTCGCCTTGGCCTCACCGGTCCTGAAATATTCGTACATGCCGGCGCCGTGCGGATCGGCGCAGGCGATGCGGATGCTCTTGCTCTTCTCTTTCAGATAACGGCTGACGCCGGCCAGCGTGCCGCCGCTGCCGACCGAGCAGACGAAGCCGTCGACCTTGCCGCCGGTCTGCTCCCAGATCTCGGGGCCGGTGGATTCGTAGTGCGCCTTGGCATTGTCGAGGTTGTTCCACTGATCGGCAAACAGTACGCCGTTCGGCTCGGTCTTGCGCAGCTCGTCGGCCAGCCGCCGGCCGACATGCTGGTAGTTGTTGGGATTGGCATAGGGCAGGGCGGGCACCTCGATCAGCTCGGCGCCGCACAGCTTCAGAAAGTCCTTCTTTTCCTGGCTCTGCGTCTCCGGGATCACGATCAGGGTGCGGTAGCCGCGCGCGCTCGCCACGACCGCGAGCCCGATGCCGGTATTGCCGGCGGTCGCTTCCACCACGAGACCCCCGGGCTTGAGCTCGCCGCGCTTCTCAGCCTCCAGGATCATCCATTTGCCGGCGCGGTCCTTGACCGACTGGCCCGGATTCATGAACTCGGCCTTGCCGAGAATGGTGCATCCGGTCAGTTCCGAGGCGCGCTTCAGCTTGATCAGCGGGGTGTTGCCGATGGCTTCGACAACGTCGTTACGAATGGTCATGTCGGGGGAAATCACTGGCAAGGGGTTGATCAGCTTTGGCCAGAACCTAGTGCTTGGGAGGCCAAAGGGGAAGGCTTTTGCGCTGCGGCGAACCGGACCGAAACGCCCGCCCGAACAGTGATATTCCGAGTGGCGAGGCCGGCGATGATGCGCTCGGCCATGAGGCGGGATATCGGTAGGAGGAAATCACTGAATGCCGTCGGGGGACGAAACGATAGCGCGCGTCACGAGCGGTCTTGCGACCAATTTTTGCCAGGGACGAGACGTGTCGAGATCGAGGAGCGTGGGCAGCACGTGGAAGGCCGAAGAAATATCGGCACGATGGACGGCTTCGCTTTCGGCAAATTGACGGACTTGTGAGGTGGCCAGAAGGCGCGACTGGGCTGAAGCGGCGTGGTGCAGTCGAATTGAAGGGCACAGCAGCCGGTGTGGCAGCAATATCACATGAAATCTTGGTAAGCTTGATCGTGTTTCCCGACGTCACGTAGTGAGAGAAGTGTCTGCGAGACGGGCACTTCTTGCATTCCTGTCAGTTTTGCGCCCGCTCGTTCGCACGGGCATCTCGCAACTGCGACACTGTCCCCCTGTTCCGTGCCCGGTTAGTATGAAGCTCAAGGTTCCGCAGAAAGCATCGCCTGTGACCGAGTTGCCGAAAGCCCCCCCACCATCCTGCCGCGAATCGGTTAATCCCGCGGCGGGGTGGCGGCTCGATCTGCCCGGCGGGGGGTGGATGTGACACAACATGTTCCGGCGATCGCCATGTGGCGATCATCGCGCTCTGCGTCCTGGACGCATCGTGCGGCGCGCTGGCTTGCGGTGCTGAGCCTCTCCGCCGGTTCGGGCGCTTGCGTGCTGACGCAGGATCTGCCCGACCCCGCGCTCGATGTTCCCGCGCAATACAAATATGCCGGGAAAGGGGATGTGCCGCCGTCACTGGATTGGTGGCGCGGCTTCCGCTCAGCCGAGCTGACGCAGCTGATGGTGGAGGCGCAGACCGTCAACCTCGACATCGCCGCTGCCGTTTCGCGCATCGTCCAGGCCGACGCCCAGGCGCGGCAGGCAGGCGCGGCGCTGTTGCCGAGCCTGTCGACAGCCGGGTCGGAAACCTATTCGCGCACCTCGGGTTCGAGCGCCTCCGGCCTGTCCATCGGCGGGCGCGAGGTCGTCAATTATTCGGCCTCGCTCAGCGCGAGCTATCAGCTCGACTTCTGGGGCCAGAACCGCGACGCGCTGCAGACGGCGGAGGAGACCGCGAACGCCAATCGTTTCGATCGCGACACGGTCGCGCTGACGACGCTCGCAGCCGTCGCCAACGCCTATTTCCAGGTCCTGGCCTCGCAGGACCGCATCAGGACCTCACAGCGCAACATCGCGAGCGCGCAGCGCATCCTCGATGCGGTCCGCGAGCGCCGCAGGGCCGGCACCGGCACCGATCTCGATGTTGCCCAGCAGGAAAGCGTGCTTGCGAACCAGAAGGCCCTGGTGCCGCCGCTGCGCCAGACGCTGGACCAGAACGTCAACGCGCTCGCCGTGCTGGTCTCGCGCCCGCCGGAGAGCGTGCGCGTGCTCGGCGGCTCGCTGGACCGGATCGCGATCCCACGCGTGACGCCCGGCCTGCCGTCGGAGCTGCTGACGCAGCGGCCCGACATTCGCCGGCAGGAGGCGCAGCTCGCCTCCGCCACCGCGAACGTCGGCAATGCCCGCGCGCAGTTCTTTCCGACTATTCAGCTCACCGGCAATGGCGGCTATCAAAGCTCGGCGCTTGTCTCGCTGTTCCAGCCGCACGCGGCCTTCTTCCAGCTCGTCGGCAGCGCCACGCAGCCGATCTTCGACGGCGGCCGGATCCTCGGCAATTTCGAATTTGCCAAGGCGCGCCAGGACGAGCTGCTCCAGACCTACCGCAAGACCATCGTCCAGGCCTTTGCCGACGTCGACAATGCGCTGTTCTCGATCAAGCAGACCACGATCCGGCTGCAATTGCAGCGCGACGTCGTTGCTGCCTCGCGCCGCGCCTTCGATCTGTCGGAGCAGCAACTGCGCGCCGGCACTGCCGACATCGTGACCGTGCTCAACACCCAACTGACCCTGTTCCAGGCGGAAGACGTGCTGTCGCAGGCGCAACTCGCACGGCTTCTCGCCATCGTCAGCCTGTACCAGGCGCTCGGCGGTGGTTGGGAGCCGCGAATGGAGAAACCGGTCAATGCTCTTTAAGCCGGATACGAAGCAGGGCGCGGAAGAGGGGACGGCGAAAAAATCGCGCGGCCGCGGCTTCGTCATGACCCTGATCACGCTCGCTATCCTGGGCGGCCTTGGCTACCTCGGCTGGATCGTCACGCATCAGCAACAGGCCAACAACCGCAACCAGCGCCCCGATCTGCCGGTGCCCGTGCTGGCGGCGAGCCCGCGCATCCAGGACGTGCCGGTTTATCTCGACGGCGTCGGGGCGATCCGCGCGCTCAACACCGTGACCGTGCGCTCGCAGGTCGACGGCAAGCTGATCGCCGTCAACTTCACGGAGGGCCAGGACGTCAAGAAGGGTGACGTGCTCGGCGAGATCGATCCGGCGATTTACCAGGCGCAGTACGACCAGGCGGTGGCCAAGAAGGCGCAGGACCAGGCCCAGCTCGCCAATCAGCGCATCGATCTCGCCCGCTACGAACAGCTCGCCGCCTCCAATGCCGGCTCCAAGCAGCAGGCCGATACCCAGCGCGCGCTGGTGGCGCAGACCGAGGCGCTGGTGAAAGCCGACCAGGCCGCGATCGACAACGCGGCCGCGACGCTGAGCTACACCAAGATCGTGGCGCCGATCTCGGGCCGGGCCGGCCTGCGCCAGGTCGATCAGGGCAACATCGTCCACGCCTCCGACACCACCGGCCTCGTGGTGATCACGCAATTGCAGCCGATCGCGGTGTGGTTCAGCCTCCCGCAGCAGCAGATCATGCGCGTCAACGCGGCCGCCGCAAAGGGCACGCTCGCCGTCGACGTGTTCGGAAATGACGGCATCACCGTGATCGATACCGGCAAGCTCACCGGCATCGACAACCAGGTCGACCAGACCACCGGCACGCTCAAGCTCAAGGCGGAGTTTCCGAACGCCCATTACCAGCTTTGGCCTGGCCAGTTCGTCAATGTCCGCCTCAAGGTCGAGACCTTGACGCAGGCGCTGGTGGTGCCGACCTCCGCGGTGCAGCGCGGTCCGATCGGGACCTTCAGCTACGTCATCGGCGAGGACAACATCGTCTCGGCCAAGCCCGTGACGGTGACCCAGCAGAACGAGCATGACGCCGTCATCGCCGGCGGCCTCTCGCCGACCGACAAGGTCGTCACCACGGGCTTTGCCAATCTGTCCGATGGCTCCAAGGTGATCGTGGGCCGCGACGACCAGACCCCGTCGGCCGATCTCGCGCCGCGCAAGCGCTCGCGCGGGCCGGACGCCCAGAAGAAGGAGGGTGCCAAAGAAGGCCAGAAGGACGGCCAAGGCAAGGACGGCGAGTTCCGCGCCAAGCGGAAGAGCAGCGAGGGCGACCAGAAGGGACAGACCGGGCCGGCACCGGGGCCGGGAGCATCGGGAAGTGGAGCGAAGCAGCCATGATCCCGACAACAGCCGCTTGAAGCGGCAGGCAGCTCCCATGGGTGTCTCCGAACCCTTCATCCGCCGGCCGATCGCAACCTCGCTGCTCGGCATCGCGCTCTTGATCGGCGGGCTGCTGGGCTATTTCGCGCTGCCGGTCTCGGCGCTGCCGCAGGTCGATTTCCCAACCGTGCAGGTGACGACGCAGCTTCCGGGCGCCAGCCCCGACGTGATCGCCTCGCTGATCACCGCGCCGCTGGAGCGGCAGCTCGGCCAGATCCCGTCGCTGTCGGCGATGAACTCGACCAGCTCGTTCGGCGTCAGCCAGATCTCGCTCCAGTTCGACCTCAACCGCGATATCGACGGCGCGACCCAGGACGTGCAGGCCGCGATCAACGCGGCGGCCGGCGTGCTGCCCAAGACGCTGCCTTATCCGCCGACCTACGCCAAGGTGAACCCGGCGGATGCGCCGGTGATGACGCTGGCGCTACGTTCCGACACGATCTCGTTGCGCGTGATGAGCGACATCGCCGACACCATTCTGGCGCAGCGTTTGAGCCAGATTTCTGGCGTCGGACGGGTCTCGGTCCTCGGCGGGCTGAAGCCGGCAGTGCGCATCCAGGCCGATCTCGCGCGCCTTGCTGCCTACGGCATCGCCATGGAAGATCTGCGCACTGCGATCGCCAATGCCAATGTCTCGGGGCCGAAGGGCTCGCTCGACGGCGCGCAGCAATCCTACATCATCGCCGCCAACGACCAGATCGCCGCCGCCGACGCTTACAGGCCGGTCATCATCGCCTATCGCAACGGCTCGCCCGTCACCATCGGCGACGTCGCCCAGATCGTCGACGGCCTCGAGAACGACCGCACCGGTGGCTGGTACCAGGGCACGCCGGCCGTCATCATCGACATCCAGCGCCAGCCCGGCGCCAACGTCATCGACGTCGTCAGCCAGATCCGCGCGGAAATCCCGAAAGTGCAGCGCGCGATCCCGGCCGGCGTGAACCTCACCATCGTCTCCGACCGCACCGTCACGATCCGCGCCTCGGTGCGCGACGTGCAGTTCACGCTGGTCCTTGCCGTCGTGCTGGTGACGCTGGTGGTGCTGCTGTTCCTGCGCTCGCTGCGCGCCACGCTGATTGCCGGCGTCGCGCTGCCGCTGTCGCTGATCACGAGCTTCGGCATCATGTATTTTGCCGGCTTCAGCCTCGACAATCTCTCGCTGATGGCGCTCACGATCGGCACCGGATTCGTCGTCGACGACGCCATCGTCATGATCGAGAACATCGTCCGCCACATGGAGAACGGCGACAGTGCGATGGAGGCTTCGCTGAAGGGCGCCAGCGAGATCGGCTTTACCGTGATCTCGCTGACAGTGTCGCTGATCGCGGTGTTCATTCCGCTCCTGTTCATGTCGGGCCTCGTCGGACGCATGTTCCGGGAATTCGCGCTGACCTTGACGATCGCGGTCGTGACGTCGGCTGTGATCTCGTTGACGCTGACGCCGATGATGTGCTCGCGCCTGCTCAAGCACGCCCATGAGGAGCTGGCGGTGCCGGGATTGGCCGCGATCAGCCGCTTCATCGACCGCACGGTCGATGGCTATCACAGGTCGCTTTTGTGGGTCCTGGAACGCCAGCGCGCCACGCTGGTCGTGACCTTCGCCACGCTGATCGCGACCCTCGTGCTCTATGTCGTCGCGCCCAAGGGATTCCTCCCGCTGCAGGACACCGCCTCGATCACGGCGGTGACGGAGGCCGGGCCCGACGTGTCGTTTGCGGAGATGAAGAGACGGCAGGCCGAGGCGGCCGACGCCATCAGGGCCGACCCCGACGTGGTCGGCGTGGTCTCGGTGATCGGCGCGGGCTCGGTCAACCCGACCACCAATGTCGGCCGGCTCGTCATGAGCCTGAAGCCGCGCGGCGAGCGGCGTGACGACATCACGGGCGTCGTGGCCCGGCTGAAGGAGCGGGTATCAGGCATCCCCGGCATGACCGTCTATTTCCAGCCGGTGCAGGACGTGCAGATCTCGACCCAGTCGAGCCGCTCGCAATACCAGTACACGCTGACCGGCACCGATGCGACGCTGGTCTCGGAATGGGCGCGCAAGCTGGTTGCGGAGATGCGGCGCGATCCCTTGTTCCGGGACGTCTCCTCCGAGGCGCAGGAGGGGGGCTTGCGGGCCCAGCTCGATGTCGACCGCACCCGCGCCGGCCAGCTCGGCGTCAGCCTTCAGGCCATCACCGACACGCTCAACGACGCCTTCGCCCAGCGACAGATCTCGACAATTTACGGGCAGGCCAACCAGTACCGCGTGGTGCTGGAGGCGCTGCCGATGTACCAGCGCGATCCCTCGATCCTGTCGAAACTCTATCTGCCGGGCGCCGCCAGCAGCACCGTCGGCGCGCCCAACGCGCAGGTGCCGCTGTCGGCCGTGGCGACGCTGAAGCGGACAACGGCGCCGCTCGCGATCTCGCACCAGGCGCAATTCCCGTCCGTGTCGCTCAGCTTCAACCTCGCGCCGGGCGCGGCGCTCGGCGATGCCGTCGAGGCCGTGAAGACCATCGAGACCCGCATCGGCATGCCCAACAGCATCGTCGGCGTCTATGCCGGCGATGCCGCCGAATTCGCCAAGGCGCTCGCCGGACAGCCCTGGCTGCTGCTTGCCGCCGTGATCACCATCTACATTGTGCTTGGCGTGCTCTATGAGAGCTACATCCATCCGATCACGATCCTCTCGACGCTGCCCTCGGCCGGCGTCGGTGCGATCCTGGCGCTGATGCTGTGCGGTCAGGATCTCTCGGTGATCGGCCTGATCGGCATCATTCTCCTGATGGGCATCGTCAAGAAGAACGCGATCATGATGATCGACTTCGCGCTGGAGGCCGAGCGCGGGCAGGGCATGTCGCCGAACGAGGCGATCGTGCAGGCGTGTCTCTTGCGCTTTCGTCCCATCATGATGACGACGCTGGCGGCGCTGTTCGGCGCGCTGCCGCTCGCGATCGAGAGTGGCACCGGCGCCGAGCTGCGCTTCCCGCTCGGCATCTCCATCATCGGCGGCCTGCTGCTGAGCCAGCTCCTGACGCTCTACACCACCCCCGTCATCTATCTCGCGCTCGACCGCATCAACCGCCGCCTCGAGCAGGCGCTGCCGCCCGCCGAATCCGGCGGGCCGCCGGTCGCCGGCGCGACCGAGGGGATGCAGTGATGGCATCGATCTCGGAGCCCTTCATCCGCCGACCGGTCGCGACCACGCTGCTGTCGATCGGGTTGTTCCTGCTGGGGGTCGTTGCCTACCATTTCCTGCCCGTCGCCTCGGTCCCGAACGTCGACTTCCCCGCCATCTTCGTCTCGGCCAGCCGGCCCGGCGCCGATCCGTCCGTGATGGCGGCCACGGTGGCTTCGCCACTGGAGCGGCGGTTGGGCGAGATCGCCGGCATCAACCAGATCACCTCGACCTCGACCCTCGGCACGACCAGCATCCAGCTCCAGTTCGACATCGGCCGCAACATCGACAAGGCCGCACGCGACGTGCAGGCGGCGATCAACGCCGCGATGGTCGACCTGCCGAGCGACCTGCCGACGCTGCCCCGCTTCCGCAAGGCGAACACGGCCGGCGCGCCGGTTTTCGTGCTGGCGCTGACCTCGAAGACGCTGTCGGCAAGCGCGATCTACGATGTCGCCGATACCGTGCTGGCGCAGCGCATCTCGCAGGTGCCGGGCGTCGGTGACGTCACCGTGTCCGGTGCCGACCAGCCGGCCGTGCGGGTACAGCTCAACCCCGTGGCGCTGTCGAATGCCGGTATCGCCACCGACGACGTCCGAACCGCGATCATCAACGCCAACCCGCTCGGTCCCGTCGGCATTTTCGAAGGCGAGCGTCAGAGCGAGACGCTGGCGCTCAATCGCCAGATGCGCACGGCGAAGGAGTTCCGCGACATCATCATCAAGAGCTCCAACGGCAATTTCGTGCGGCTCTCGGACGTCGCCGACATCGAGGATTCCGTCCGCAACGCCCGCTCGATCGCCTGGTTCAACAAGCAGCCGGCGGTGCTGATCCAGATCACCAAGCAGGGTGATGCCAACGTCATCGACACCGTCGACAGAGTGAAGGCGCTGATCCCTGCGCTGAAGCAGTGGATACCGGCCAGCGTCGAGGTCTCCACTTTGGTCGACCGCACCGGCACGATCCGCGCCAGCGTGCTGGACATGCAGTGGACCCTGCTGGCGACCGCGTTCCTGGTGATGGCCGTGGTGTTCGTGTTCCTGCGACGGCTGACCCCGACGATCGCGGCCGGCATCTCGGTGCCGCTGGCGCTGGCCGGCACCTGCGCCGGCATGTGGGTCGCGGGCTTCTCGATCGACAATCTGTCGCTGATGGCGCTGGCGATTTCCGTCGGCTTCGTGGTCGACGACGCCATCGTCATGATCGAGAACATGTACCGCAACCTCGAGCAGGGCATGCGGCCGTTCCGGGCGGCGCAGGAGGGCGCGAAGCAGATCGGCTTCACCGTTGTCTCGATCAGCCTGTCGCTGATCGCCGCCTTCACGCCCCTGATCTTCATGGACGGCATCGTCGGCCGGCTGCTGCGCGAGTTCTCGCTGACGCTGACCTTCGCCATCCTGGTCTCGACGCTGGTGTCGCTCACGGTCACGCCGATGATCTGCGCCCATTACATCCGGCAGACTACGTCCAGCACCGCGACCCTGTTCGACCGCGTCATCGAGGGCTCGCTGTCGCGCATCGTCGCCTTCTACTCCCGCACCTTGCGCACCGTGCTGGAATTTCCGCTACTGACGCTGCTGGTATTCTTCGCCACGATCGCGCTCACGGTGACACTCTACATCAAGGTCCCCAAGGGTTACTTCCCGACGGACGATTCCGGTTTCATCATCGGCGCGACGCGCGCCTCGGCCGACATCTCGTTCCAGTCGATGCTTGGTCTGCAGCAGCGGCTGGCCGACATCGTGATGCAGGATTCGGCCGTGGCCGGCATCGGCTCGACCGTCGGCAGCGGAGGCGGGCCGGGCGGGGCGACCTCGAACCGCGGCACCATGTTCATCAGCCTGAAGCCGCCGGAAGAGCGCGAGCACGTCTCGACGCAGGTCGTGATCGACCGCCTCAGGCGCGCGTTATACCCCGTGCCCGGCATTCGGCTCTTCATGTTCGCCGCCCAGGACGTGCGGGCCGGCGGGCGACAGAGCGATTCCGATTACCAGTACACGCTGACCAGCACCGATCTCGGCCTGCTGCAGAAATGGGCGCCGATCGTGGCCAAACGCATGGAGAGCGTGGCGGGCATCACCGACATCTCCAGCGATCGCGACCCTGGCGGGCTTCAGCTCACGCTTTCCATCGACCGCCAGAAAGCCTCGGCGCTCGGCGTCAGGGTTCAGGACATCGACAACGCGCTCAACAATGCGTTCGCGCAGCGGCAGATCTCGATCATCTATACCCAGCGCAACCAGTACATGATCGTGTTGGAGATCGACCCGAAATTCCAGGTCGATCCCTCCAACCTCGACCGCATCTATGTCGCCGGCGCGGGCGATGCGCAGGTGCCGCTCTCGGCAGTGGTGCATGCGACGCGCGGGCTCGCCGCGCTGGCGGTCTATCACTCGCAGTCGTTCCCTTCGACCACAGTGTCGTTCAACCTGCTGCCGGACGTGCCGTTGCAGGTCGCGACGCAGAACATCCAGCGCGCGGTCGAGGAATTGCACATGCCCGAGGGCATTCGCGGCAGCTTCGACGGCAATGCCGGGGACTTCGCCAGGACCAGCGGCCGTCAGCCGCTCCTGATCCTCGGCGCGCTGGTCGCGATGTATATCGTGCTGGGGGTGCTCTACGAGAGCCTTGCCCATCCGCTCACGATCATCTCGACACTGCCCTCGGCCGGACTCGGCGCATTGCTCGCCCTGCAGATCACCAACACGCCGCTGACGGTGATCGCCTTCGTCGGCATCATCCTGCTCATCGGCATCGTCAAGAAGAACGGCATCATGATGGTGGATTTCGCGCTCGACGCCGAACGCCGGCGCGGCCTGTCCTCGGCGGAGGCGATCTTCGAGGCCTGCCAGGCGCGCTTCCGTCCGATCCTGATGACGACCATGGCGGCGCTGTTCGCCGGCATTCCGCTCGTGGTGGCGACCGGCCCCGGCACGGAGCTGCGCCGCCCGCTCGGCATCACCATCATCGGCGGCCTGTTCGTCTCGCAGATCCTGACGCTCTACACCACGCCCGTGATCTATCTCTTGATCGACCGCCTGCGACGCCGTTCCGAGCCGCGTCCGCTGGCGGCACCGGCGGAATAGGTTGTTGAAGCGGCGCGCGAAGCGTATAGCGCGCCCATGTCGAACCCAACAGATGCGGCCGCGGCCGATCCCATTCCCGAATGCCCGCATTGCCAGAAGCCGATGCCGCTCTGCATCTGCGACAGCGTCACGCCGATCGAAAACCGGCTGTCGCTCCTGATCCTCCAGCATCCGCAGGAGCAGGACAGGGCGCTCGGCACCGCGCGGCTGCTTGCCAGGCATTTCGCCGATGCCACAGTGAGGGTCGGCCTGTCCTGGCCGAGCCTGTCCAAGGCGCTGGGGCGGCCGGTCGAGAACGCCTCGCACTGGGCCGTGCTCTACCTCGGCTCGGCGCGCGCGGCCGATCTCGAGGCCGAAGGTGAGATCGTCGCGCTCAACCGCAAGGGTGAGGTCGCGGAGAACCAGCGTGCGATCCTCGGCAAGCTCGAGGGCGTGGTGCTGCTCGACGGCACCTGGAGCCAGGCCAAGGCGCTATGGTGGCGCAATCCCTGGATGCTCAAGTGCCAGCGCGTGATCCTCAATCCGGCGCACCCCTCGCGGTACGGACGTCTGCGCCGCGAGCCGCGCAGCGACGGGCTCTCGACCATCGAGGCCGCGGCGACGGTCCTCGCCGGGCTCGAGCGGCGTCCTGACATCGCCGACACGCTGCATGCGAGTTTTGAGCGGCTGTTGACACGATATCGCGAGGTCCAGGGCGAGATGCCGGAACTGGCGCCCAAACCGGCCCCGAAGGGCCGCCGGCGCGACTTCCGGCGTCGCAAGCGCGCCTGACTTCGATCCACATCGGATGGTCGGACGAAGGCGGTTGCCTAAACGCTTCATCCCCTATATTGCTCCGCCCCTACGGGGCCACGTGGCGGAGTGGTTACGCAACGGTCTGCAAAACCGTGTACACCAGTTCAATTCTGGTCGTGGCCTCCATCATAAAGCTCTGGAATTTCTTGCTAAATTCCTTTTGCGGCTGTTCGGCTCATCGCCCGGCGAGCGGATCGCCAGCCTTCATTTCCCGTTCTTGAGCGGCTGCCTTCCAGGCGGCGTCGATCATTGCCGCAGCACCCTCCTGTGTAGCCGGTCGCGGTTGCTCACGTGGCCGTGCCTTGCAAGGGAACTGGAACTGATCCACCATGGTTCCATTGTTTGGTCCGGGTTGAGTTAAGTGAAGCACATTGCACCCGACGGGCTCCAGCGTCGCCCCGTTTTAATCAAGCTTGACAAGATCGCGTTCGCAATCATCGCGGCTGTCGCCGCGTTAACGGTCTTCTGGGGGGCGGCGAATCCAGGGCCCGACGTAGCAAAGGGCGCGCCGGCGAAAGTGAATCCACCCCCGCCCACGTGCTATTCGATCGGCACGTCTGTAGCCTCCGGGTGTGCTGAAAGAGCCAAGTGACCCAACGAAACAGCCCGTGGCAACGGCGTTCCGCCAGTTCGAAACAGGCGGGCTATGACAGCCGTCGGTATTGTCGGGTGGCGGGCTGCACACCGGATTTGTCCGGGCCCCGCGCCAACCGGCGATTCAGGCCTGCTGGCATAGAGTTCGCATCGGTCGGGTGAAATATCCGATCAATCGAGCGCTGGAGAAGCCGTGGGCGAGATCGTCCGATTTGTTCCGAAATCCGAGCTGGAGCGGGCTCGCCTCATTCGTGAGGCGCGCGCGATCTATGACAGCATCTTTCCGCCGGCTGCACCCGACCGGGCGCCGCAGGACGGCGAGGAACGCGTCAAGAGTTGATCGTGGTCGCGCCCGGCCCGGGCTCGATAATGCCAAAGCGCCCGCGAGGCGGGCGCATCCGTTCACGGTGAAGCCGGCCTCAGCAGGCCGCATACCAGCCGTCGGGAAAGGGCAGGAGGGGCCAAGCGCCCTCGTTGTCATTGGCGGCCTTCGGAATTGTCCTGGGCGTCGCGTCGAAACTCCACGAGCGGGGCACGAATTCCTCCTCCGGCGCGGGAGCCAGATCTTCAAGGACCATGACGCCCCGGACGGCATCCAGCAGCAAGTTGAATTCGGCTTCGCTCATCACACCCTCCGGAACGCGGATGAGGCAATGTCGCAAAGCCGGCTTGTCTTCGGATTGACCCGATCGCTCGCATTTTAACGATCCGGCGATCGGGACCCGATTGGTTAGCGATTCCTGAAAAAGTCCCGGGCGAATCCTACGTGCCGCCACGGCCTCGTTGGTGTGAAAGAGATCACATTCCCACTGGCTTATTTCTCCTAGCTCTTCGCACCAGGTCGGCCCGCGCAGGCCGCGCGAGCAGGGCAGAACGGGAGACTTGGTCATGAGGGCAAGGTTCTTGCGATTTGCGGGCGTGAAAAGCCGGGCGCGCGGCACCTCGACGGTCGGGCTGTTCCTGACGCTGTTTGCCCTCCGCCGCTCATGCACAGGGCACAGCGGAGCAGCGGCGGGCCTGCACCCCTGACGTTTACCGCCTCTGCGCCGGCGAGATCCCCAACGTCCGCGCCATCACGGCCTGCTTGCGCCGCAACCGGTCCAGCTTCAGCGAGGCCTGTCGCGCCGTGTTCGACCAGCCTGGCGGCTGAGTTGTGCGGCCTGTGGGTTTGTGCGCAGCAAGTACCTCGCACGGGCTCACGAATCCGGCGTAGTGAGCCTGTGGATATGCTGCGGACAGGCTGTGGAGGGCCGGTTGATTTGCTGCGGAGGCCCGACCGTAGATGCGTCTGTCCGGGGTCTCATCTCCATCAGCAAACGTCATATCTCTGTCAAATCATCGCACCAAGTGATTCTCTGACCGGACATATCGCTTCGTCAGCCGGGATCATTTGGTTCTCCCGAATTCGAAAATCCCGCCCCCGCACCGCGTCGAGGCCTGCGAACAGTTTTTGTGCAGCCGTTTGCCCAAATGCCGGGCGCACTCCATCCAATTTTTTGTACGTCCGCGGACAAGCTTTTCGCGGCGCACTCCCGCACGCTTCCGCCCCGATCACTGGACCATGGCAGACGCCATGACATTCGGAGGAACTGGCGAGATGGAGAAATCGGTTGGGCCCCAGGCGCGGCGGGGAGTGGCGCGCGCATCATTGCCACGGCGCAAGCTCATGCTCGGCGCCGCCATTGCTCTCGGACTCGTCGTCGCCGCACCGCTGAGCGCGCAGGCCGCAGCGCCCGCCGCCTGCGCCGCGCTTCAGGAAAAGTATCCGGACTGGAAGGGCAAGACGCTCGTCAACGCCATCAACCCGCACACGCCGGGCTATGAGACGATCGATCCCAAGGATCCCAGCAAGTATATCGGCTTCGACATCGATCTCGGCGAAGCCATCGGCGAATGTCTCGGCTTCAAGCTGACCTACAAGGCGGTGACGTTCGCGGCGCTCCTGACCACGCTCGCCGCGGGACAGGCCGACATCGTGATCTCCGATATCTACGCCACCAAGGAGCGCGCCAAGGCCGCCGACTTCATCACCTACTCGAAGGTGTTCGATGGTGTCCTGGTCGCCAAGGGCAATCCGAAGGGCATCAACGGCATCAACATGTCGCTGTGCGGCGCCGCTGCTGCCGAAAACACCGGCTATGTCGAGGTGCCCCTGATCCAGGCGTTGATCCCGGAGTGCAAGAAGGCCGGCAAGCCCGAACCGACCATCCAGCTCTACGACAACAACGCCAACTGCATTCAGGCGATCCTCGCCGGCCGTGCCGACACCTACATCAACGACGTCAACACCGTCGACAGCGCCGTGAAAGCCTATCCGGACAAGCTGGAGAAGGCGATCGCGGTGACGATCCCGTATTCCGTCGGCATCGCCGTGCCCAAGAACAAGCCGAAATTCCGCGACGCCGTGCTTGCCGCGCTGATCGAGGTGCAGAAGGCCGGCACGCACATGGAGCTTCTGAAGAAGCATGGGCTCGATGTGAACAACTTCATGGAGCCGGAAATTCTCACGGCCGACTGATGTCGCTGTTCCTCCACTACCTGAGCATGCCGTATCTGCTCGCGGGCATCGAGCTCACCCTCGAGGTGACCGCCCTCGGGCTCGGCGGCGGATTGATCCTCGGATTGATCCTCGCCGGCATGCAGCTCTCCCGCTTCTGGCCCCTGGCGGCGATCGCCAGGGCCTATACCGTGATCTTCCGCGGCACGCCGCTGATCCTTCAGATGGTGTTCGCCTACGACGCGCTGCCGCATATCGGCATCAAGCTGCCGGCGGTGCTGGCCGCCGGCCTCGCGCTCGCCTGCAACGAGGCGCCTTTCATCGCGGAGATGCTGCGTGCCGGCGTGCTCGGCGTCGACCGCGGACAGCTGACGGCCGGCCAGGCGCTGGGCATGACGCCATCGGTGCTGATGCGCAGGATCATCGCGCCGCAGGCGATCCGCACCATGATCCCGGCCTTCGGCAACGAGGCGGTGAGCGCGCTGAAGAATTCCTCGCTCGCCTCCGTGGTCGCGGTGCAGGAGCTGACCCTGCGGTCGACGCAACTCGCGTCCTCGACCTTCGACTTCTTCTCGATCTTCTTCGCCTCGGGTCTGCTCTATCTCGTGCTGACCGCGACCATCAGCGTCATCCAGCTCTTCGTCGAATGGTGGCTCGATCTCGATCGCACCACGCGCCGCGAGCGCAAGCTCGCCGATTATCTGCCCTGGCGCCGCGTCGATCTGGTCACCAAGCTCGAACTCGCCGATGCGACCGTCGCCGATCCCGAGCCCGCACCAGCAGAGCTTGCGGCCACGCCTCCGCTGGCCCTGACCCGCGAGGAGCGCGCCCGCCGCGCCGCGACGATCGCGCGCAACAATATCGCGGTCGAAGTGAAGGACCTCACCAAGAGCTACGGCCCGCAGAAGGTGCTCGCCGGCCTCGACCTCACGGTGCGCGTCGGCGAAGTGGTCGCGCTGCTCGGCCCCAGCGGCTCCGGCAAGAGCACGCTGCTTCGCTGCATCAACCACCTCGAGAACTGGGACGCCGGCACCGTGCGCGTCGGCGGCCGGCGCCTCGGCTTCAGCGAAAATGGCAAGCCACTGTCGCCGCGGTCGATCGCCAATGAGCGCGCCAGCGTCGGCGTCGGCATGGTGTTCCAGCAGTTCAATCTGTTCGCGCATCTGTCGGCGAAGGAGAACATCGCCGGTCCCCTGCGCTGGGTTCACGGCATGACCCGCATCGACGCCGACCGCCGCGCCGCCGAGCTGCTCGACCGCGTCGGGCTCTCGCATCGCGCCCACGCGCTGCCGCGGCATCTGTCCGGCGGCCAGCAGCAGCGCGTCGCCATCGCCCGCGCGCTGGCGCCGAACCCGAGCGTGCTGCTGCTGGACGAGCCGACCTCGGCGCTCGATCCGGAGCTGGTCAACGAGGTGCTGGAGGTGATCCGCCGCCTCGCCATCGACGACGGCCTCACCATGATCATCTCGACGCACCAGATCCGCTTCGCCGACGAGGTCGCCGACCGCGTCGCCTTCCTGAGCGGCGGCACGATCATCGAGGAGGGGCCGGCGCACGAGGTGCTCTCCAATCCCCGCAATCCGCTGACGGCGCGGTTCCTCAGCGTGATGGAAGCCGACAAGACTCCGGAGGCGGTGCGATGAGCGGCGCATCCGCAAGGTTCAAGACTCCCGAAGAGGCCACCTCATGAAGCATGTCACGCTGCCGGTTTCGCCGAAAACCGTCCACTGGGGCTATTTCTCCAAGTCAGTCGCGCCGGCCCTGACGCTGCGCTCAGGCGATCGCGCCACCATCGAGACACTGACCCATCATGCCAATGACGATTACGAGCGCATGATCCAGGGCGATCCTGGCGCCGAGAGCGTGTTCCAGTGGACACGCGAGCACAAGGCTGTCGCGCGCCGCGGCTCCGGCCCGACAGAAGGCCCGTTCATCCGCGGCGCAGGCGAGGGGATCGGCGTGCATCTGCTCACCGGACCGGTTGCGATCGAAGGCGCCGAGCCCGGCGATATCCTGGAAGTGCGCATCCTCGACGTCCGGCCACGGCCGAGCTGCAGCGCCTGCCATGCCGGCCGCTGCTTCGGCTCCAACGTCGCAGCCAATTGGGGCTTTCACTATCACGACCTGATCGAGGAGCCGAAGCCGCGCGAGGTCGTCACCATCTTCGAGCTGGACACCTCCGGCGAGCCCTACGCGAAGGCGGTCTACAATTACGTCTGGACGCCGCAGACCGACCCTGACGGCATCGTGCATGCGACCATTGACTATCCCGGCGTCCGCGTCGATCACGCCACTATCAGGAAGCGCGAGAACATCCTCTCCAGCGTCAAGGTGCCGGCGCGGCTGCATTTCGGCACGATGGGCCTCGCGCCGTCGGAAGCCGACTTCGTCAGCTCGATTCCGCCGAGCTACACCGGCGGCAACATCGACGACTGGCGCATCGGCAAGGGCGCGCGGATGTTCTATCCGGTTGCCGTCCCGGGCGCCTATTTCTCGGTCGGCGATCCCCATGCCGCGCAGGGTGACAGCGAGCTCGGCGGCACCGCGATCGAGACCTCGCTGACCGGCGACTTCGAGTTCATCCTGCACAAGAAGGCCAATCTTGCCGGCACCAGCCTCGAAGGCCTCGACCACCCGATGCTGGAGACCGACCACGCCTGGTCGTTCTACGGTTTCACCTATCCGAACTATCTCGCCACGCTCGGCGCCGATGCACAAACCGAGATTGCCAATCACTCGAGTCTCGACCGTGCGATGCGCGATGCGTTCAGAAAGCTCCGCCGTTTCCTGATGACCGTGCATCGTCTCAGCGAGGACGAGGCGATCTCGCTGATGTCGGTGGGGGCCGATTTCGGCGTCACCCAGGTCGTCGACGCCAATTGGGGCGTCCACGGCACGATCCGCAAGAACATCTTCCGGTGCGACTGAATCTCTCCACGTCGTCCTGCTCTAACGCTTTGAAGAGCAGCCCGTTTTTCAGGATGGGACGGTGACCGACGAACCTCGTCTTCGACCTGTCGCGGCGACGGATGACCGCGTGCGTCTGGCACGGAGGTTGCTTCGATCGACTGCAATCTGGGTCGATCCGATGAGCTTCCGCCCGTTCACGAGCGAGTCCTACGCGCAAGACGACCGCCCAGAAGCCTGGCGGGACGTGCTGGCTGCGGTCGGCCTGCAGCCGGCGGGTGGACATAGCGTATTGGACGGACACGCGACCGCGTCGCACCGGCACGCCGCAGGAGTCGCGCTGACGCGCATGGCGGCGGGCGCGCAGAGCGTTGTTCCGCTCTCACGAGCAAACGAAGACCTTCCCATCGCGCTGATGCCGGTCGAGGATGGCATGGTGCTGAAGAGCGCCGGCAGTCATCGTATCGTTCCCGTCGGTCATCTCGTGCTGCTGCCGCGCAGCGGCGATTGGAGCATCTTGTTCCAGCGCGACATGCGCGCCATCGTGCTGTCGGTGACATCGGAGGCGCTGCACGGGCGCCTTTCGGGCAAGCCGCGGCTCGGCGGGCCCCGCGTCGTTCCGCCCAGCGGCTTTGCCGACGTCTTCTCCCGTCTGCTCGATGCCACTGCACGGACCCTCGACACCCTGAGCGATCCCGAATGGAATTCGGTCGCGCAATCCTTCGTCGATCTGCTGCTGACGCTGGTGCATCAGCTGGCGTCCTCGGCCTCCGATGCTGGATCGAGCGCGACGCAGGCCGCGCTGCTGCACCGGATCTGCCAGACCATCGAGCGTCGCCTCGACGATCCCGATCTGGTACCAGCGCGCGTCGCGCAGGCCGAGGGAATTTCCGAACGCTACCTGCAAAAGCTGTTCGAGACGGTCGGGGACAATTTCACCCATTACGTTCGCGAACGCCGCCTCCAGCGCGCCTGGGCCGACCTATCCAACCCAACCGAGGCACATCGTTCGATCTCGGAGATCGCCTACGCCTACGGCTTTGGCGACTCCGCGCATTTCAGCCGCGCCTTCCGACATCGCTTCGGCCTGCCGCCGCGCGAGTTTCGCCAGCAGGAGGCGGAGCGCGCGACGGCACAGCACGGCGTCGCCGGCCAGCGCGGCTGGCCGCAGGAGGCACTGGCGCAGCTTCGTGTCCATCAGAGCGTGGAGACGCGCAGCAGCGTCGCCTGCGCCGGCGCCGAGGCGCGCACGACCGCCGAACGCCGTCATCACCATCTGCCGGTCGAGGCCAGCCGCGTCCATTGGGGTTACTTCAGCCGCTCGCTGCCGCCGCAGATCGAGATCGCCTCGGGCGACACCATCACCATCGAGACGCTGACGCAGCACGCCTCCGACGATCCCGAGTTGATGATCGCCGGCGATGCCGCCGCCGAAAGCGTGTTCGGCTGGACGCGGGACAAGAAGAACGTCGACCGCCGCGGCGCAGGGCCCATGGATGCGAGCGTGTTCGGCCGCGGTGCCGGCGAGGGGTTCGGCGTGCACATCTGCACCGGACCCGTCGCCGTAAAGGATGCCCAGCCAGGTGATGTGCTGGAGGTGCGCATCCTCGACATCGTGCCGCGGGCGAGCCACGCTCCGAACCATGCGGGCCGCGTCTTCGGCTCCTCGGTCGCTGCGTGGTGGGGTTATCACTACAACGAGTTTCTCGGCGGTCCCAAGCCGCGCGAAGCGGTTACGATCTATGAGATTTTCGACGACGCCGAGGTGCCGCACGCCCGTGCGCTCTATTCCTACCGCTGGGAGCCGCAGACCGATCCGTTTGGCGTCGTGCACACCACCTACGATTACCCCGGCGTTCCCGTCGCACCCGCCACGAACAAGCGCCGCCATGCCGTACTCGACGGCATCAAGATCCCCCTGCGTCCGCATTTCGGCGTGATCGCTGTGGCGCCGCGCGAGGTCGATTTCGTCGATTCCGTGCCGCCGTCCTATTTTGGCGGCAATCTCGACAATTGGCGGTTGGGGAAGGGGGCAGCCGTGTATCTTCCGGTCTCGGTTCCCGGTGCGCTGCTGTCGGTCGGCGATCCCCATGCCGCGCAGGGCGACGGCGAGCTCAGCGGCACCGCAATCGAGTGCTCGATGACCGGTACCTTCGAGGTGATCCTGCACAAGAAGGCCGATCTCGCCGGCCAGCCCTTCGCCGATCTCTCTTACCCCCTGATCGAGACCGAGACCGATTGGGTGCTGACAGGCTTCAGCCACCCGAACTATCTCGCGGAGTTCGGCGCCCAAGGGCAGAGCGAGGTCTACGCCAAGTCCTCGCTCGACCTCGCCATGAAGGACGCGTTCCGCAAGATGCGGCGGTTCCTGATGAACGTCAAAGGCCTCAGCGAGGACGAGGCGATCGCGCTGATGTCCGCCGCCGTCGATTTCGGCGTGACGCAGGTGGTCGACGGCAATTGGGGCGTGCACGCCATCCTCAGCAAGCGCCTGTTTCAGGACGCATCTTAACAAGGACACTCAAGTGAAATTCCACATGATCAGCGGCGGACCGAAGCCGGTCGCGCCTTTCAGCCATGCGGTGGAAACCGATGGCTTCGTCTTCGTCACGGGCCAGATGCCGGACACGCCGCAGGCGCCGGGCGTGCTGCCCGAGGGCATCGTCGCGCAGACCCGCGCCGTGATGGAGAACCTGAAAGTGGTGCTCGCCGGCCTCGATCTCGGCCTCGAGCATGTCGTGATGACGCGCGTGTATCTGACCCGCTTCAAGGAGGACTATGCCGCGATGAACGAGACCTACCGCACGTTCTTCGCGCCGGATCGCCTGCCGGCCCGTACCTGCGTCGGCGTCACCGGGCTTGCCTACGACGCGTTGATCGAGATCGATCTGGTGTGCCGGCGGCCGTGATCGTCCGCAGCCTGAATGGCGCCAACGGGACTACAAGATCTTGTGCTGCCTGTCGGGCAAGACATCCAGCCGGCAGGTCAATCCGCGCCCGCGAAAATATTCCGCTTTACCGAAATTCGGCTTTGGCGTATCCATCCATCACCTCATCCCGGTCAGAGGGGCGTATCGCGATCGTCACGACACGCGGGGTGAGCTGCGGTGGACGCAGGCAGCATCGGCGCGAGAGGCTTTCGCAGGGCGGGCGACCGTGAGCGACAGGTCTTCGCGCACACGACCGATGTGATCTGCGTACGGTAAAACCGTGTCGTCCTGGCGCCCGGGGTCTGTGCGCCAAGTCTTGCGGTGATGTGGCGGCCCGACCGGGCGCGTGCATCAGCCATCCGCGAGGCGACGGGGGCAATAGTGCATCGCTCCCCGGGGAGAACTCGGCATAAGCCGTCAAACCACTGCGCAGGGAAGGCCGGATGTTTGGCTTCACCTGTATGCCGCTGTGCAGCTTCTCGTAGCGCAACCTTCGCACAGTGGACCGTGGGTGCCCGGCCGGCACCCGGTCTTCCCTGCGCCCTCTGACTGACGAGGGTGTCGCGATGGAGCAAAGCTCGGGCAAGACAAGCCGCGAGGAAGCGCAGGTGTGTCCGCAATAGAGATTTGCGTCGCTGGAGAGAGGCGTTGCTTCGAGCTTCGTCGTTGCGAACGTAGCGCAAGCAATCCAGAACCCATCCTCGGAAAGCCCCTGAAGGAGGGGCCGCTCCTGACCTTCCTCCAGGCGCGTTGCGGATGATGACGAATTCGTCCTTTGCAAGCGCAAGCGGCTTTGTTATACGCAGCCGCGCGCGAACGAACGGTTCGCCTTTTCCTCGGTAGCTCAGCGGTAGAGCATCCGACTGTTAATCGGATGGTCGCTGGTTCGAATCCAGCCCGGGGAGCCAAATTTTGCTGACAATTCAGTGATTTATGCCCGCATCCTCATGCGGCGCGTGATTTTCTTCGCCTGACTTTGCAGCACGGCCTCCGCAATCCAGCGTGGAATCACGCTTGAACAGATGTGTGTGCAGGCGTGGTCGCGCCATGCGGCCGGCGCCAAATCGACTCAATTCAAATCGAGCATCCACCCGCCGGACATTTACGGAGTTGATCCCATGCCAGACATCCAGGTCGACCGTTCTCTCATGGCCCCCTCGATTCTGCCGGCCGACGTTCCTGAACTCAGCGACGACGAATGCATCGCCCGTCTGGCGCGCGCAGTCGAGACGCCGGATTCGGCACGGCTGGACGAGGTCGCCGCTCTGATCGGCCGCCTCGCGGTGGCGATCGAGTAAGGCTGCCCCTCGATCGGGGAGTTGCGGAAGCCTTGGCCTCTCGGGGCCAACGGCCATGTTGCGTTTTGACCGTGCATGCTCCAAAGATGCCGCGAATTTCTTCCGCGGCATCGTCCGCATTGCAGGGTCTGCAAATGTCCGGTTTCTCGACCGCGCGCCAGAAAATGGTCGATGGCCAGGTGCGCACCAATGACGTCACCGACCGTCGTGTTCTCGATGCCATGCTCACGGTTCCGCGCGAGGCCTTCGTGCCTGCCGCCCGGCAGGCGCTGGCTTATCTCGATCTCGACCTCGACGTGAGCGAAGGTGCCGCCAAGCGGTTCCTGATCAAGCCGGCGCTCACCGGTAAGCTGCTTCAGGCCGCCGAAATCGGCGAGGGCGACAGCGTGCTGGTCGTCGGCTGCGCCACGGGCTACCTCGCCGCGCTGACCGCCAAGCTCGCGCGGCAGGTCGCCGCGACCGAGTGCGATTCGGCCTTGGCCACGAAGGCCAAGGACGCCTTCACCGCCCTTGGGCTTGCCAATGTCACCTGCCGGGTGGCGGCGTGCCCCGAAGGGGAACCTTCTGCCGCTCCCTATGACGTCATCGTCCTCAACGGAGCCGCCGAGGTGCTGCCGGAGGCCCTGCTCGGGCAGCTGAAGGAGGGGGGGCGCCTGGTGGGGGTGTCGGCCGAATCCAGGCCGCCGCGCGCCATGATCGTGACCCGTACCCACGGTGAATTCGGCCATCGGGCACTGTTCGATGCCGCAGCCCCGGTTCTTCCCGGGCTTGAACGGGCCGCCGCCTTCGTCTTCTGACGGGCCAAAGCCCGCCAAAATCCCGTTCTGAATCAGAAGTGTGGCAGGGATGCTGCACGTGAAGAGTTTCCGCTGAGAACCACCCTCAGGTAGTTCCGTCGCGCTTGCCCCCGTCCTATGTTGCGGCGGGGCGATGACTCCTCGTAGACGGTAAACCCAGCTCGCGGGCACGGGGTGGGCGTTAAGATGAACGGAATTTCAGGGATGCATGGGGTGAAGCTCTTCACCGGAGCTGCGGTTTCGGTCCTGCTGCTGGCGCTTGCCGGGCCGACGCCTGCCTTGGCGGAGACGATGGAAGGCGCGCTGGTGCGTGCCTATCAGGACAATCCGCAACTCAACGCGCAGCGCGCCCAGGTGCGTGTGACCGACGAAAACGTGCCTCAGGCATTGTCCGGATATCGCCCGAGAGTTTCGCTGACTGCGAGCGCCGGCTATCAATATCAGGATGCGCAGAGCTCCTCGACCACGGCACCGTTCCACGGGACTACTGTCCCCCGCAGCTCCGCCCTGACCATTCAGCAGTCTCTGTACAACGGCAACCAAACGGCCAACCGGGTTCGGGGCGCAGAGCATCAGGTCTCCGGCGCGCGCGAGGGGCTGCGCAATCTCGAGCAAAGTGTTCTGTTCTTGGCGGCGCAGACCTACATGGACTATCTGCGCGACTCGGCGACCGTCGAGGTCAACAAGAGCAACGTCCGCGTCCTCGAGCAGACGCTGAAACAGACCCGCGACCGCTTTAACGTCGGCGAAGTCACTCGCACTGACGTGGCGCAATCGGAGGCGCAATTGGCTGCAGGGCGAACGCTGGAGCAGCAGTCCGAGGCCACGCTGACGGCGACGCGCGCGACCTATCGCCGCGTGATCGGCAACGACCCTGTCAACCTTGCGCCCGGCTCGCCGGTGGATCGTTTGCTGCCGCCGTCGCTGGCAAAAGCGGTCGAGCTCGCGCTTACTGAGAACCCGACAGTCACGGCAGCGATGTTCGGCATCGATGTCGCCTATATGAGCGTGAAGATCAATGAAGGCGCGCTGCTGCCGACGGTCACCTTGCAGGCGACCGCCCAGCAGCTCAACGAGCAGTCCCTGATTCAATACAGGTCGTTCACCGCCTCCGCTGTCGCGCAAGCTTCGTGGCAGCTCTATGCGGGCGGCTCCGAATATTCCCTGATCCGGCAGTCCAAGGAATCGCTGGCTCAGCAGCGTCTCACGCTTGATCAGACTCGTGACCAGGCTCGCGCTGACACCGCATCTGCCTGGGGCCTGCTCCAGGCATCCAAAGCGCAGGTGACGTCCGCACAAGCCCAGGTGACAGCATCCGAGATCGCGCTGAACGGTGTGCGCGAGGAGGCAAAGGCCGGGCAGCGCACCACGCTCGACGTTCTCAATGCGCAGCAGGCGCTGGTCAACGCCCGCATCAATCTCGTGAACGCGCAGCATGATCGCGTTGTGAATTCCTACAGGGTCCTCAGTACCATCGGCCGTCTGTCGCCGCAGGTGCTTGGTCTGCGGACCACAACCTACGACCCCAGCGTTCACTATCATCAGGTACGCGACAGCTGGGCCGGCGTGCGTACGCCCGACGGGCGCTGATCCTCCTAAAGCGCGATGCGATCAGGCTGAATCGCCATCGCGCTTTAGGTTTTTGTTCAAGCATGATCTTTTCGAAATACCTCTCCGGATCATGCCATAGTGATTCGGTCGATCTCGCCGACAGCCGAGGTCGACCGGTGCTTTGCTTGCAATCATCAAAATCCCTGACATAGCCTTGCCGGAATGATGCGGGTCGATTCGCCCCGCATTGATGTCGTGTGCGTAACGCTTGAGTGCCGGGGGCAGGGGCGCACCGCTGCACGTTGAGCCGTGATCTGGGGACAAGTCGGGCTGCCGCAACGAAAATGAGGGGCCTCCCGTCCGGAACCGGCCAATCCTGTCGTGCTTGGTGGTAAAACGACGCATGCGAGGGCGTTGATGATGTGGAGTCGGAGATGACGCAGCCTGCAAAGGTCACAGAACCCTCGATGGAGGAGATTCTGGCCTCGATCCGGCGCATCATTGCCGACGACGAGGCTAAGCCCCCACCGGCTGAAGCCGCCAAGCCCGAGAAGGCCGCGGCACCCGCGACGCCGCCGAAACCGCAGGCAATGAACGACATTCCGCCATCCAAGGTCGCGCCTGCAAAACCTGCTGCCGAGAAGCCTGCGCCGTCAGCTGCGAAGCCGGCTCCGGCGCCGCCGCCCACCGCGGACGCAGCCAACAGCCAGGATGATATCGACGCGCTGCTGGCGGGGCTCGACGCGGCCACGCCTGCGCCCGAGGTCCGCGCTCCCGAGCCAGAGCCAGAACCCGAGCCCGACGTGCTCGAATTGACGGACGAGATGGCGGTGGATCCGACACCGCCTCCGCCACCGCCCAGCTTCCGCAAGGTCGAGCCGCGCGACGATCTCGAATTCGCCGAATCGCCGCCGCCGCGGCCTGCGCCGCCGCCGTCCTACGCACCGGTGGACTTTGACGCCCCGCCGCTGCCGCCGCAGCAGCCGATCCTCGCGCAATCGACGGTCTCCGCGGTCGAATCCGCCTTCAATTCCCTGGCCCATACGGTGCTCAGCAGCAATGCACGGACGCTGGAGGATTTGGTCAAGGAGATGCTGCGGCCGATGCTGAAGTCCTGGCTCGACGACAACCTGCCGGGCCTCGTTGAACGCATCGTGAAGGCCGAAATCGAGCGAGTCTCGCGCGGCGGCCGCTGAGAAGGGCCGTACGGCCCCGATATAGCCCCGCTCCTACGCCATATTGGGCTCGTCGACCGGGCCGGAAAGCCCGTTTGCGCTGACCTTTTCGTTGACTTGGCCCCCTCGCGCGGCTTTCTAGCAGCCCCATGATCGAGAAAAATTACCAGCCCGCCGATATCGAAGCCCGCATGTCCGTCGTGTGGGAGGACAGCCTTGCCTTCAAGGCTGGTCGCCCCGACCGGCGTGATGCCGTGCCCTTCACCATCGTGATCCCGCCGCCGAACGTGACGGGCTCGCTGCACATGGGCCACGCCCTCAACAACACGCTGCAGGACATCCTGTGCCGGTTCGAGCGCATGCGCGGCCGCGACGTGCTGTGGCAGCCCGGCACCGACCATGCCGGTATCGCCACCCAGATGGTGGTCGAGCGGCAGCTGATGGAGCGTCAGCAGCCCGGCCGCCGCGAGATGGGCCGCGCGAAGTTTCTCGAGCGGGTCTGGCAATGGAAGGCCGAGAGCGGCGACACCATCATCAACCAGCTCAAGCGGCTCGGCGCCTCCTGCGACTGGTCGCGCGAGCGTTTCACCATGGACGAGGGCCTTTCGAAAGCCGTCGTCAAGGTGTTCGTCGAGCTGCACCGCGAGGGACTGATCTACAAGGACAAGCGGCTGGTGAACTGGGACACCAAGCTCTTGACCGCGATCTCGGATCTCGAGGTGCAGCAGACGGAGGTCAAGGGCCACCTCTGGTACCTGCGCTATCCGATCGAGGGTAAATCGTTCAACCCCGAGGATCCCTCGAGCTTCATCGTCGTCGCCACCACGCGTCCCGAGACCATGCTCGGCGATACCGGCGTTGCCGTGCATCCCGAGGACGAGCGCTATCAGAAGCTGATCGGCAAGAACGTCATCCTGCCGCTGGTCGGCCGCAAGATTGCGATCGTCGCCGACGAGTACTCCGATCCGGAGAAAGGCTCGGGCGCGGTGAAGGTGACGCCGGCGCACGACTTCAACGATTTCGAAGTCGGCAATCGCCACGGCCTGCGCCGAATCAGCGTGCTCGACAGAGAAGGTTGCCTCGATCTCCTCGACAACGAGGATTATCTGCGCGACCTGCCCGAAGGCGCTGGGCAGTTCGCCGAGGAGTTCCACAAGGTCGACCGCTTCGTGGCGCGCAAGCGCATCGTGGAGCGGCTGGAATCGTTCGGTTTCGTCGAGCGGATCGAGCCGCACACCCACATGGTCCCGCATGGTGACCGTTCGAACAGCGTGATCGAGCCGTATCTGACCGACCAGTGGTATGTCGACGCCAAGACGCTGGCGAGACCTGCGATCGCCGCGGTTCGTTCGGGCGAAACGACGTTCGTGCCGAAGAATTGGGAAAAGACCTATTTCGACTGGATGGAGAACATCCAGCCCTGGTGCATCTCGCGCCAGCTCTGGTGGGGCCACCAGATCCCCGCCTGGTACGGACCTGACGGCAAGGTGTTCGTGGCCGAGACCGAGGAGGAGGCCGTCAGTCACGCGCTCGGCTATTACGTCGAGCAGGAAGTGATCACGCCGGAGCAGGGGCGCGAGATGGCGCTCGACCGCAACAAGCGCGAAGGCTTCATCACCCGCGACGAGGACGTGCTCGACACCTGGTTCTCCTCGGCGCTGTGGCCGTTCTCGACGCTCGGCTGGCCCGACGATACGCCCGAGGTGCAGCGCTACTACCCGACCAACGCGCTGGTGACCGGCTTCGACATCATCTTCTTCTGGGTCGCCCGCATGATGATGATGGGCCTCCACTTCATGAAGGAGGTGCCGTTCTCGACGGTCTACATCCACGCCCTCGTCCGCGACGAGAAGGGCGCCAAGATGTCGAAGTCGAAGGGCAACGTGATTGATCCCCTGAACCTGATCGACGAATACGGGGCCGACGCGCTGCGTTTCACGCTGGCGGCGATGGCGGCGCAGGGGCGCGACATCAAGCTCGCCACCAGCCGCGTCGAAGGCTATCGCAATTTCGCGACGAAGCTCTGGAACGCGTGTCGCTTCGCCGAGATGAACCACTGCGCCGTTCATGAAGGCTTCGAGCCGGCGAACGCGAAGGAGACACTGAACCGCTGGATCGCGCATGAGACCGCGCACACCACGCGTGAGGTGACCGAGGCGATCGAAGCCTATCGGTTCAATGACGCTGCGGGCAGCATCTATCGCTTTGTCTGGAACGTCTATTGCGACTGGTATGTCGAGCTTGCAAAGCCCGTGCTGCTCGGTCCGGACAGTCCCGCCAAGGACGAGACCCGCGCCATGATCGCCTGGGCACGCGACGAGATCCTGAAGCTGCTGCACCCCTTCATGCCCTTCATCACCGAGGAGCTGTGGGAGGTGACGGCCAAGCGCGAGGGCCTGCTGGCATTGGCGCCGTGGCCGCTGAAGCAGGTCGAACCGACGCCGGAGCAGCTCGCGATGCTCGCGGCGACGACGGGGCCGACTGATGCGCTCGTTTCGCCGGCCTGGGTGCTGCCGTTCTTCGATCATGCCGACTTCACCGATCCCGCTGCGGAGGCCGAGATTGGCTGGGTGATCGACCTCGTCACGCAGATCCGCTCCGTGCGCGCCGAGATGAACATCCCGCCGGCGACGCTGACGGCGCTGGTGCTCGCCGGCGCCTCGGCCGAGACCCGGGAACGCGCGCCGCGCTGGACCGATGTCATCAAGCGCATGGCCCGGCTGTCCGACATCTCCTTCGCCGATCGCGCGCCTGATGGGGCGGTCCAGCTGCTGGTGCGTGGCGAGGTGGCTGCGCTGCCGCTGAAGGGCGTGATCGACGTTGCTGCCGAGTGCACGCGCCTCGACAAGGAGATCGGCAAGGCCGACGCCGACATCAAGCGCGCCGAGTCCAAGCTGGCGAACGAGAAATTCGTCGCCAACGCGGCCGAGGAAGTCGTCGAGGAGGAGCGCGAAAAGCGCGAGGCTGCGCTGGCCCGCAAGGCCAAGCTGCTGGAAGCGCTGGAGCGGCTGAAGCAGGCGTCGTGACCTCACTGTCATTCCGGGATGGTCGGTAAGGACCAGACCCGGAATCTCGAGATTCCGGGTTCGATGCTTCGCATCACCCCGGAATGACAATCATTTGGGAAACGGCTTGCTGAGGAACTTCGAGCCCCTGATGCCGAAGCGCCAGGGCAACTCGACGGCCTTGGTGATGCCGATCCGGATGCCCGTTGCGACCTCCACATCCTCCGTCCGCGCATGCAACGCGATTGGCGGGCGGTCCAGCGGCAGCGCGTTGTGCGCGATGGTGATGCCGAGCGCTTCGGTCAGCTTGCCCGGGCCGGAGCACAGCGCATGCGCATCCTGGAGATGCCGGCGCCGGCGCATTGCAGCGATGCCATGCGTCGGCTCCAGTGCGCGGACCAGCACGGCGCTGGCCGAGCCTTCCGCCTCGCACACGAAGTTCACGCACCAGTGGATGCCGTAGGAGCGATAGACATAGGCGAAGCCGGGCGGGCCGAACATCACCTGGTTCCGTGGCGTCGGCCCGCGATAGGAGTGCGCCGCCGGGTCGGTATGATGATAGGCCTCGACCTCGACGATGATCCCGCCAACACCGTTGACCAGCATGGTCGCGCCTATCAGGTCGGGTGCGACCTCGTGGACGCTACGGCCGAAAAAGGTCCGCTTCAGCTGCTTGCCGAGCCGCGGTGGGGATGCCTTCGAGATTGGAGCCATTCGAGGTGAGAATCGCCTGAGAACAGAGCAGGATATTGCCCATATCTGCCATGTTCCCTGAAGCGGCGCGAGCCGGGTTGCGGCAGGCAGCCAGACCGATTAGGTAGGACCTGAACAGACCGGACACCCCATGGTCGTTATTGTCGATACCATCTCGAACCCGCTGCGCCCGCGCCACCCCGAAAAGGTGAACCGGCCTGATTCCGCTTCGCCGCCCAAGCCGGACTGGATCCGCGTGCGCGCGCCGAATACCCGCGGCTATGCCGACACCCGCAACATCGTGCGGGCGAACGGCCTGCACACGGTATGCGAGGAAGCGGGCTGCCCGAACATCGGGGAGTGCTGGGACAAGAAGCACGCGACCTTCATGATCATGGGTGACACCTGCACCCGCGCCTGCGCCTTCTGCAACGTCAAGACCGGCCTGCCGAATGCGCTGGATGCGGCCGAGCCGCAGAACGTCGCCGAGGCGGTCGCCAAGCTCGGCCTCGCCCATGTCGTCATCACCTCCGTCGACCGCGACGACCTCGCCGACGGCGGCGCGCAACATTTCGCAGAGACGATCGGCGCGATCCGGGCCGCGTGCCCCTCGACCACGATCGAGATCCTGACGCCGGACTTCCTGCGCAAGGAGGGGGCACTCGAGGTCGTCGTTGCGGCGAAGCCCGACGTGTTCAACCACAATCTCGAGACGGTGCCGTCGCGCTATCTCACGGTGCGGCCCGGCGCGCGCTACTTCCACTCGATCCGGCTGTTGCAGCGGGTCAAGGAGCTCGATCCCACCATCTTCACCAAGTCCGGCATCATGGCGGGCCTTGGCGAGGAGCGCCACGAGGTGCTCCAGGTGATGGACGATCTGCGTTCGGCCGACGTCGATTTCCTGACCATCGGGCAATATCTCCAGCCGACCCGCAAGCACCACGCCGTGATGCGGTACGTACCGCCGGACGAATTTTCGTCTTACGAGAAGGTCGCCTACACCAAGGGCTTCCTGATGGTGTCGGCGAGCCCGCTGACCCGCTCGTCGCATCATGCCGGCGAGGACTTTGCGAGACTGAAGGCCGCGCGGGCAGCTAGCGGCCACTGAACCGATATGCCCCGTTTTTCCAGCAAGCGCCGTGTCAATCACAGCGCATCCGAGATGTTCGATCTGGTCGCCGACGTCGAGCGCTATCCGGAATTCGTGCCGCTGTGCAGCGCCCTGAAGGTTCGTCAGCGCATGGCAAAGCCCGACGGCACCGAGGTGCTGGTTGCCGACATGACCGTGTCGTTCAAGCTGATCAAGGAGTCCTTCACCAGCCGGGTGACGCTCGACCGCGCCAATCTGAAGATCCTGGTCGAGTATCTGCAAGGCCCTTTCAGCAACCTCGAAAACCGCTGGACGTTCGAGCCCAAGGGCGAGAGCGTCTGCGACGTCGGATTCTTTCTCGCCTATGAATTCAGGAGCCGCATGCTGGCGATGCTGATGGGCTCGATGTTCGACGCCGCCTTCGCGCGCTTTTCAACCGCGTTCGAGAAGCGGGCGGATGCGATCTACGGCCGGCCGAAGCTGGCATCGACGTAGGTTGTCGTAGCGCTCGTGTCACCGACTCGCTGCAATGCGGAGCATTGCTGCGCAGAGTCGGGACCCAGAGTCCTGCAAGCATGGGCCCCGGCTCTGCAGCGCACCGCTAGAGGAGCTGCGCTGCGTCCTCGGCACGATCAAGAAGCCAGGCTTCGTGTAGGCGAAGGTGACACGTGCAGTCTGTGCCAAACGTAGAGCCGCGACGGAACATCCCTTGCCGCGAGCGGTATACATGTAAGGGGTGTATTTCATGAGATGTTCAACTACAATCCGAGTCGGGCGCGGGGGGCTTGTGGAGTCGGACTGGACAGATGGCGCGCTGGAAGCAATCGTGGAGCGAGGAGGATCTCAACCGGCTCAGGGAGCTCGCAGGCACCAAGCCGATTGCGACGATCGCGAAAGAGCTCGGACGGACCACAGGGACGGTGCTCGCGAAGGCGATCGAGCAGAAGCTCCCCGTCATCTACCGTATCCAGCGAGCGGCGCCATAACGGGACTCGCGGTGAACCTGGCATAATCCAGCCGGTCAGTACCCGGGTTTCACGTCGCTTCCACCCATGCGATCCCGCGGCATGGGCTTGACGATTGGCAAGCCCCGAAGGGGATCATTTTCCGCGACAGCGAGTTCTCAACCGATTGCCTTGGTTGGAGCCGCCATGACCGTCAATTTCGACACGCTGAGAGCCTCGCTCGTTCTCTATGGGCTGAATGCGATCTACGCGATCCTGCTGCTCGCGGTCGGCTGGTATCTGTCCGGCGCGATGCAGCGTTTCGTCACGCGCGTCCTGAGCGGCACGCATCGCGTCGATCCGCTGGTGACGTTGTTCGTGGGTAGCCTTGCGCGCTATGGCGTGCTCGCGGTGGTCGGCATCGCGTGCTGCAGCTCTTCGGCATCCAGACCGCGAGCCTCGTCGCCGTGCTGGGCGCCACATCTCTCGCCATTGGTCTGGCGTTGCAGGGTACGCTTTCCAATCTCGCTGCCGGCGTGATGCTGCTGTTGTTCCGGCCCTTTCGCATCGGCGACGAGGTCGAGGTCGCCGGCAAGGCGGGGAAGGTGAGGTCGCTGTCGCTGTTCATGACCGAGCTCGTCGCGGCCGACAATACGCAGATACTGCTGCCGAACGGACAGGTGTGGGGTGCCGCGATCGTCCACCACAGCGCCTATCCCGGCACGGGCGAGGTCAAGGTGGCGTTTCCGGTTCCGGCCTGCGCCGCTTCGGCGCTGGCCGATCGGATCCTGAAGGAGCTGCGCAATGACTCCCGCATGGACGATCAGGCTGCGCCTGCCGTCAACATCTCCAGAGTGGTCGATGTCGCCAATCCGGCGTCGCCGATCCTGGAATTGACCGTCAGTGCGAAGGCCAAGCCGTCACAGGCGGACGCGGTCAGGCAGTGCATGCTCGACCACGCCAGCGCGCTGCTCGCGGCGGCGTAGGCGTTTCGGCGGTGCGGTCGTTCAGCCTCGCGGCGAACGCGGAGGCCTGCGCTTCACCGCATGCCGGCGCGGCGAGCGGGTCACCCGCGGGCGCAGGCGGCTTGCGGCGGCACGTTGCGGCTTGGCCGCGACTTGCGGACCGCGGGCGAGCTCCATCAGCATGCGCAGCGCCTCGACCACCGAGCGGGCGCGCACGGCGCTGCGGCCGATCGCGCCAAAACGCTGCTCCCGATGGATGATGCGGCCGTCGCGCGCGGCGGCGGCGAAGTGCACGAGACCGACCGGCTTGCCGGGCGTGGCGCCGCCGGGGCCGGCAATGCCGGTGATGGCAACGGCGAGGTCGACATCGGCACGCTCCAGCGCGCCGATCGCCATTGCGGTTGCGGTCTCCTTGCTGACCGCACCGAAATTCGTCAGCGTGCTCGCCTCGACCCCCAACATCGCGCGCTTGGCGTCATTGGAGTAGGTGACGAAACCGCGGTCGATCACGTCGGAAGAACCGGGGATGTCGGTCAGCGCGCCAGCGACGAGGCCGCCGGTGCAGGATTCCGCGGTCGCGATCGTCAGCTTGCGCATCCGGCACAGATCGAGCAGCGAGCGGGAGAGGGCGCGTGCGTCGCTGCCGCCCATGACCTAGACGCTCCAGGTCTTTTCGCTAAACGGCAGGCGGATGGTGGCGCTCGCGGTCGCCGCGATGCCCTCCTCACGCCCGGTGAAGCCGAGGCGCTCGCTGGTCGTTGCCTTCACCGCGACGCGGGAGATATCGACGCCGGAGATCTCGGCGATGCGCGCGCGCATGGTGTCGCGCAAGGGGCCGATCTTCGGCCGCTCGCAGATCAGCGTCACCTCGAGATTGGCGACGCGGCCGCCGCGCTGGGCGACGCGCTCGATGGCGTATTTCAGGAACTGGTCGGAGGAGGCGCCCTTCCATTTCGCATCGCTCGGCGGGAAGTGCGAGCCGATGTCGCCGTCGGCCAGGGCCCCGAGGATGGCGTCCACCAAGGCATGCAGGCCGACATCGCCGTCGGAATGAGCGAGGAACCCCTTGGTGTGCGGCACGCGCACGCCGCAGATCATGACATGGTCGCCTTCACCGAAGGCGTGCACGTCATAGCCGGTGCCGGTCCTGATGTCGCCAAGCAGGGCGGCCAGGCGCGCTTCCTCGCGCACGAAATCCTCGGGAGTGGTGAGCTTCATGTTGGCAACATCGCCTTCAAAGGTTGCGACCGTCAATCCCGCCCACTCGGCAATCGCGGCATCGTCGGTGAAATCAGAGCGCCCGTCCTTCGCCGCGCGACGATGCGCCTCGAGGATGACGTCGAAACGAAAGGATTGCGGCGTCTGCGCGATCCTGAGGCGCGCCCGGTCCGGCGTGTCCTCGACATTGCCGCCCTCGCCGGTGAGCTTGATCGTGTCAGTGACGGGAACGACCGGGATCGCAGCGCCAGTGCGGCCCGCCGCTTCGATCGCGCGCGAGATCACGCCTGCCGAGACGAAGGGGCGGGCAGCATCGTGGATCAGCACGATGTCCGGCTTGTGCTTCGCCAGCGCTTCGAGGCCGGCGAGCACCGAAGCCTGACGGGTGGCGCCGCCATTGGTCGGCGGCTCGTGCCTCAGCCCTGCGACCGCTGAGGTGAACATGACGCTGTCGTCGGGGTTCACCACCGGCTGCACCGCTGATACCTCCGGGTGGCGGCTGAATGCCTCCATGGCGCGATAAATCACCGGTACACCGCCGATCTCGCGATATTGCTTGGGCCCGCCGGCGCCTGCACGCAGTCCACGCCCGGCTGCGACGAGAACGACTGCGGTGCGCTGTGATTTCGCCATAGGACTCAAATACTCAGTTGCTCGTCAAGGAGTCGGGGAGTGGTAATTTGCCGGCATGCCTCTAGCACGGCAGGCCCGCAAAAAAAGGGGGTTTCCCCGGATTGTGGGAAACAGCATTTTGCTGCACTGCACTTGCAAGATTTGCAGACTTGTCTAAACTGTAGGCATGACGCTTGACTGCACAAGAATTGTGCGCAAGATAGATCATGGCAGGCGCGATGAGGCCCTGCACAGTCAACGAGACCCCTGTGACCGGCTCGGCAGTATCAGGCTCTAAGCCGTTGAAAATAGGCGATATTGATATCGCCACCCCGGTCTTCCTGGCACCGATGTCGGGCGTGACTGACTCGCCCGTCCGCCGGCTGACCGCCGAGCTTGGGGCCGGTCTCGTCGTGTCCGAAATGACCGCGAGCGATGAGCTCGCCAATGGCCACCGGATGTCCCGGTTGCGCTGCGAAGCCACCGGCATCGGCCCGCATGTGGTCCAGCTCGCCGGCTGCGAGACGCACTGGATGGCCGAAGGCGCCCGGATCGCCGAAGCAGAAGGCGCCGATATCATCGACATCAACATGGGCTGTCCGGCCCGCCACGTCACCGGCGGCCAGTCCGGCTCGGCCTTGATGCGCGACCTCGACCACGCCCTGAGCCTGATCGATGCGACGATCGCGGCGGTGAACGTGCCGGTGACGCTGAAGATGCGGCTCGGCTGGGACGACCGTACGCGCAACGCGCCGGAGCTGGCGCGGCGCGCGGAAGCCGCAGGCGTCAAGCTCGTCACCGTCCATGGTCGCACCCGCTGCCAGTTCTACAAGGGCGAGGCCGATTGGGATGCGATCCGCGCCGTGCGCGAGGCCATCTCGATCCCGCTCGTCGTCAATGGCGACATCACGTCCTACGAGAAGGCGCTCGCAGCATTGGAGGCCTCAGGCGCCGATGCCGTGATGATCGGCCGCGGCGCGCAGGGCCAGCCCTGGCTGCCCGGTCAGATCGGCCGCCGCCTGCGGGGTGGGGCTGAGGAGGCGACGCCTTCTCTCGAAACGCAGCTGCATTATGTCCGCACGCTCTATGATGGCGTCTGCGCGCTCTATGGTCTGCGCATCGGACTGAGGCATGCCCGCAAGCATCTGAGCTGGGCACTCGACGTCGCAGCGCAGGCGAGCCGTGCGCCGGCGGAGAAGCTGAAATCCTGGCGCCAAAAGATCCTGGTCTCGGAGGATCCGCGCCTCGTTCACCATTCACTGCAAGACGCCTTCGACGACTTCGCATGGAGCGCTGTCGCATGAGCTCAGCCGCTGAACATCGTCGGCCGCTTCAGTCCGACAGCGACGCAATCCTGGACGCCTTGCCCAACCCCGTGCTCATGATCGGGCCGGACGGCAAGATCGTCGCCGCCAATATCGCGACCGAAGCCTTCTTCGAGATCTCGACGCAGTTCCTGAAGCGGCAGTCGTTGAAGGAGCTGGTGCCGTTCGGCAGCCCGTTGCTGGCGCTGATCGACCAGGTGCGCTCGTCGAATTCGCCGGTCAACGAATACAAGGTCGATCTCGGCACGCCGCGCATGGGCGGCGACCGCCAGGTCGATCTGCACGTAGCACCGCTCACCGAGCGGCCCGGCCACATCGTGGTGATGCTCCAGGAGCGTACCATCGCAGACAAGATGGACCGCCAGCTCACCCATCGCAGCGCCGCGCGCTCGGTGATCGCGCTCGCCGCGATGCTGGCGCACGAGATCAAGAATCCGCTGTCCGGCATCCGCGGCGCGGCGCAGCTCCTGGAACAGCAGGCCTCGTCCGAGGACCGCATGCTGACGCGGCTGATCTGCGACGAGGCCGACCGCATCGTCACGCTGGTCGACCGCATGGAGGTGTTCGGAGACGAGCGCCCCGTGGTGCGCGGCCCCGTCAACATCCATTCGGTGCTCGACCATGTGAAGCGGCTGGCGCAGTCGGGCTTTGCCCGCAACATCCGCTTCGTCGAGGACTACGATCCCTCGCTGCCGCCGGTGCTGGCGAACCAGGATCAGCTCATTCAGGTGTTCCTCAACCTCGTGAAGAACGCCGCAGAAGCCTTGATCGACGTTCCCGACGCCGAGATCCAGCTCACCACCGCCTTCCGTCCCGGCGTGCGCCTGTCAGTCCCCGGTCAAAAATCCAGGGTATCCCTGCCGCTGGAATTCTGCGTGAAGGACAACGGACCAGGCGTGCCGGACGATCTTCTGCCCAACCTGTTCGACCCGTTCGTGACCACCAAGCAGACCGGCTCGGGTCTCGGCCTGGCGCTGGTCGCCAAGATCGTCGGCGATCACGGGGGCATCATCGAATGCGAATCTCAGCCGCGCAAGACCACCTTCCGCGTGCTGATGCCGATGTATTCCACATCGGTGAAACACGCCGATCAAAGCAGTCGCGCCGACTCTGCCGGGAAGTCGTCGCCTGCGTCACAGGGGGCAAAATGAGGATCAACGATGCCCGCAGGTAGCATTCTCGTAGCCGATGACGATACCGCCATCCGCACCGTACTCAATCAGGCACTGTCCCGCGCCGGTTACGAGGTGCGGCTGACCGGCAATGCCGCAACGCTGTGGCGCTGGGTCAGCCAGGGCGAGGGAGATCTCGTCATCACCGACGTGGTGATGCCGGACGAAAACGCCTTCGACCTGTTGCCGCGGATCAAGAAGATGCGGCCGAATCTGCCCGTCATCGTCATGAGCGCGCAGAACACGTTCATGACGGCGATCCGCGCTTCCGAGCGCGGGGCCTACGAATATCTGCCGAAGCCCTTCGACCTCAAGGAGCTGATCGCCATCGTCGGTCGCGCGCTCGCCGAGCCGAAGGAGCGGACCTCGACGCCGGACGAAGATGCCGAGATGGAGGCGATCCCGCTGGTCGGCCGCTCGCCGGCGATGCAGGAAATCTACCGCGTGCTGGCGCGCCTGATGCAGACCGACCTCACCGTGATGATTACGGGCGAGTCCGGCACCGGCAAGGAACTGGTGGCGCGGGCGCTGCACGATTATGGCAAGCGCCGCAACGGCCCGTTCGTCGCGGTCAACATGGCGGCGATTCCGCGCGATCTCATCGAGTCCGAATTGTTCGGGCACGAGCGCGGCGCCTTCACCGGCGCGAATACCCGCGCCTCCGGCCGGTTCGAGCAGGCCGAGGGCGGCACGCTGTTCCTGGATGAGATCGGCGACATGCCGATGGAGGCGCAGACCCGCCTGCTGCGCGTGTTGCAGCAGGGCGAATACACGACGGTCGGCGGCCGCACGCCGATCAAGACCGACGTGCGCATCGTCGCGGCCTCCAACAAGGATTTGCGTGTCCTGATCCAGCAGGGCCTGTTCCGCGAAGATCTGTTCTTTCGCCTCAACGTCGTGCCGCTGCGGCTGCCGCCCTTGCGCGAGCGCATCGAGGATCTGCCGGATCTGGTGCGGCACTTCTTCACGCTGGCCGAGAAGGACGGGCTGCCGCCGAAGAAGCTCGACTCGCTGGCGCTGGAGCGGCTCAAGCAGCACCGCTGGCCCGGCAACGTGCGCGAGCTGGAAAATCTCGCCCGGCGCCTTGCCGCCCTCTATCCGCAGGACGTGATCACGGCCTCCGTCATCGACGGCGAGCTTGCGCCGCCCTCGGTCAGCCCGGGCGCCGCGGTCCAGCAGGGCGTCGACAATCTCGGCGGCGCGGTTGAGGCGTATCTGTCCTCGCACTTCCAGGGCTTTCCGAACGGCGTGCCGCCGCCCGGCCTCTATCACCGCATCCTCAAGGAGATCGAGGTGCCGCTGCTCACGGCCGCGCTGGCCGCCACCCGCGGCAACCAGATCCGCGCCGCCGACCTGCTCGGCCTCAACCGCAACACGCTGCGGAAGAAGATCCGGGATCTCGACATCCAGGTCTATCGGAGCGGGGGCTAACCTCTCGAAACGGACGGTGGCTCAGCTCCCCCTACCAAGGCAGAGCTGAGCCTGTCCGGATCGCGCTGGCCGTTGTGGCTGACGCGATGAGCAGAAGTCGGAGTGGGGCCAAAATGTTCCGCGGTCACACAAGGATGGGACATCCCACCATCGGCGGCGGCGAACACATTCACCTGATGATTGTGCCTGTGGACGGCAGGACGCGTGCGACGTACGCCGGCGACTCCTGCAGGCCGGGACCGTTGACCAGCAGATCGGCGGCGACGATCAGCAGCAGAACGGCAGAGACCATTATCGCGAGAAAGAACCTGTCCATCTCGGACAAGCCGCAGCCGCGGGAATCCGTTCCCGCAGGTTAGCCTGCCAAGACCCCCTGTGGATTTCACCGCCCCGCCCCGGGGTTCGCGCCGCGGAATTGTCGCAATTCGGCAACAATGTGGTACGAATACATCAGTATCCGCCCGTCGCGGACCGTTTTCATCACCACCATTGCCGGAATGACCAGCGCAGACACCTCGGCCGCACACTTTGACACGGCCCCAGCAGAAGAGCCCCGGCGTTGGTCGGTGCGGCGCTGGCTGGCCCCCTTTGCCGTGGCGCTGGCGCTGCTGTCGGCCCTCCTGACCTTCCTGGTCCTGACCGGCCTTACGAGGATCGATCCGACGCCCGAGGTCGTCCGCTCGTTCTACCTGATCAACGCCGCGACGATCCTGCTCCTGGTCGGGATCATCGTCCGGGAACTCTGGCAGCTGATCCTGGCGCGGCGGCGGGGCAGGGCGGCGGCGCGCCTCCATGTCCAGATCGTCAGCCTGTTCTCGATCGTGGCGGTGCTGCCGGCGGTGCTGGTCGCCGTGGTCGCCAACGTCACCATCGAGCGCGGCCTCGACCGGTTGTTCTCCGGCCCGACCAAGGAGGTGATCCAGAACTCGCTGACGATCGCGCGGGCCTATATGCAGGACCATGCGCAGCTGATCCGCGGCGACATTCTCGGCATGGCCAACGACATCGCCCATGCGAGGCCGCTCTACGACCAGGATCGCCGCTCATTCCGGGAGATGCTGACTGCCAGTGCCGGCTCGCGCAATTTGCCGGGCGCGATGATCATCGACAAGAACACCAATATCCTGGAATCCGCCGACACCGGCATGCGGCTGGCCTATTCGCCGCCCGCGCCGGACTTCCTCAGCAACGTCAACGAGAACGAGCCCGAGATCGCGGTCCTCCCGGACGCGAGCTTCGTTGCCGCGGTGATCCGTCTGCGCGCCTTCAGCGACACCTTCCTCTATGTCGCCCGTCCACTCGATCCGAACGTCGTCAATCAGCTCAAGCAGACCGAAGTCAGCGTCGCCGAATACGCCCAGATCGAGTCGCGCCGGCTCGGCATCCAGGTCGCCTTCGCGCTGATGTTCGCGGTGATCGCGCTGACCATTCTGATGGCCTCGGTGTTGATCGGCCTCAACTTCGCCAACTCGCTGGTCTCTCCGATCCGGCGGCTGATGAACGCGGCGCAAACGGTCTCGACCGGCGACCTCCATGTCCAGGTGCCCGTGCATCAGTCGGAAGGCGATCTCGCCCAGCTGGGCGAGACTTTCAACAAGATGACGCAGGAATTGCGCAGCCAGCGCGACGAGCTGGTCAATGCCAGCGATCTCATCGACAGCCGCCGCCGCTTCATCGAGGCCGTGCTGTCCTCGGCGAGCGCCGGCATCATCGGCGTCGATACTTCCGGCAGCGTCGGCATCCTCAACCGCTCGGCCGAGAAGCTGATCGGCCACTCCGAAGCGGAGACGCTGGGCCATCCGCTCTCGGACGTGCTGCCCGAGCTCGACGAGATGATGAAGACGGCACGGGAGGGGAGCCAGCGCCTGGTGCAGGGCCAGATCACGATCACCCGCGACGGTGCCGAGCGCAATCTGTCGGTCCGCGTCAGCGCCGAGAAAAACCAGCCGCACGACAGCTACATCATCACGCTCGACGACATCACCGAGCTCGTCTCGGCACAGCGGACCTCGGCCTGGGGCGACGTGGCGCGCCGCATCGCCCACGAGATCAAGAACCCGCTGACGCCGATCCAGCTCTCCGCCGAGCGCATCCGCCGCAAGTTCGGCAAGTCCATCACCGAGGTCAAGGACAAGCAGATCTTCGACCAGTGCACCGACACCATCGTGCGCCAGGTCGACGACATCAGGCGCATGGTCGACGAGTTCTCGCGCTTTGCGCGGATGCCCAAACCGGTGATGGAAGGCGAGGACGTCGCCGACACCGTGCGTCAGGCGGTGTTCCTGATGAAGGTCGCCCATCCCGAAATCGATATCGAGGCCGAGTTCAAGGACGATCCGCTCCGCGCCCAGTTCGACCGGCGGCTGATCTCCCAGGCGGTCACCAACATCGTCAAGAACGCCACCGAGGCAATCGAACAGGTTGCCCCCGAGGAGCTCGGCAAAGGCCGAATCGACGTCGTGGTGTCGCGCGAGGGCGACGACGTGCTGATCGACGTCATCGACAACGGTATCGGCCTGCCCAAGGTCGCGCGCTCGCGCCTGCTCGAACCGTACGTCACCACGCGTGCCAAGGGTACGGGCCTGGGGCTGGCCATCGTCGGCCGCGTGCTGGAGGATCATGGCGGGCGGATCGAGCTGAAGGACGCCTCCGATTTCCGCGAAGGCCAGCGCGGCGCCTGGATGCGGATGCGCTTTGCGATCACGGGGCAACCCGCGAAATCCGGGGGCGCCGAGCCAGCGCCCAACGAAGCAATCAAGCCGGAAAACAAGGCAGCGGTCACGGAATCCGTCAAGAAATCCAGCAACGACCTGGAAACAAAAGAGCCGGCCGCCGGAACCAAAGAGCCGGCTGAAAAGACCAATGATTCAACGAAAATCGAAGCCTCAACAGGCAGCTGACAACACAGGCGCGATCCATGGCAAGTGAAATTCTGATTGTCGATGATGAGGCCGATATTCGGGATCTCGTTGCGGGCATTCTCGAAGACGAGGGGTTCGTGACCCGGACCGCACGCGACAGCGATACGGCGCTCGCCGAGATTGCCAATCGGCGGCCGCATCTCGTGTTTCTCGACATCTGGCTGCAAGGCTCCAAGCTCGACGGCTTGCAGCTGCTGGAGCAGGTCAAGAAGGACAATGCCGATCTGCCGGTCGTGATGATCTCCGGCCACGGCAACATCGAGACCGCGGTCGCCGCGATCAAGCGCGGCGCCTACGACTTCATCGAGAAGCCGTTCAAGGCTGACCGGCTGATCCTGGTCGCGACCAGAGCGCTGGAGAACTCGCGACTCAAGCGCGAGGTCAAGGAGCTGAAGCAGCTCGCGCCGAGCGCGAGCCAGCTCGTCGGCCGCTCGCCCAGCATGAACCAGCTGCGCCAGACCATCGAGCGTGCGGCGAAGGCCAACAGCCGCATCCTGATCGTAGGCCCCGCCGGCGCCGGCAAGGAATTGACCGCACGCACGCTGCATACGGCCTCGGGCCGTGCCGACGGTCCCTTCGTGGTGATCAACGCGGCGGCGATCACGCCCGAGCGCATGGAGCACGAGCTGTTCGGCATCGAGCAGTCCAATGGCGAGCAGCCGCGCAAGCCCGGTGCGCTCGAGGAAGCCCATGGCGGCACGTTGTTTATCGACGAAATCGCCGACATGCCGCGCGAGACCCAGAACAAGATCTTGCGTGTGCTGGTGGAGCAGTCGTTCCAGCGCGTCGGCGGTACCGCCAGGGTGCAGGTCGACGTGCGCATCATCTCCTCGACCGCGCGCAACCTGGAGGAGGAGATCGCGGCCGGCCGTTTCCGCGAGGACCTCTACCACCGGCTCTCGGTGGTGCCGATTCGCGTGCCCGCGCTGTCGGAGCGGCGCGAGGACATTCCGGAATTGATCGACTATTTCATGGAGCAGATTTCCGCCGGCAGCGGCCTGCCCAAGCGCCAGATCGGGCAGGACGCGATGGCGGTGCTGCAATCCCATGTTTGGCCCGGCAATGTGCGTCAGCTCCGCAACAACGTCGAGAGGGTCATGATTCTCGCGGCAGGCGGGCCGGAGGTCATCATCACGGCCGACATGTTGCCGCAGGACGTCGGCTCGATGGTGCCGGCGATGCCGACCAGCAACAATGGCGAGCACATCATGGGCTTGCCGCTGCGTGAGGCGCGCGAGGTGTTCGAGCGCGACTATTTAATTGCGCAGATAAGCCGTTTTTCAGGAAATATTTCTCGTACGGCCGAGTTCGTTGGCATGGAACGTTCGGCGCTGCACCGCAAATTGAAAGCGCTCGGCGTCGGCTAACGTGCTTTCGAGCGGGGTGGAGACCGGTTCGCGTCAAGAAGACGCGTCAAAACAATAGCAGCGCGCGACCTTGCGGCCACGCGTCAGGAATAAGTGAGCAAGATCATCGATTTCCGTAGTTTTCCGGGACAATAGGGCGTGGCCTGCCGCGTGAAGCGGCTTGCCTAATATCCCGACCTGTCCTCTAATCGAACCGCTGTTCCTTCCGAGGGGGATCTCATGAGGGACAGCAACCGGGAGAGGCCCCGAACGTCACAAGAGGGCCGCAACCGGCGCAATAAAAAGAAACTCAAAGCGAGAAAAAAACAATGGCGGCAGACCGCGCACAAAACTTACAGGACACCTTCCTTAATCACGTTCGCAAAACCAAGACGCCACTGACGATCTTTCTGGTCAACGGAGTGAAGCTCCAGGGCATCGTGACCTGGTTCGACAATTTCTGTTTGCTGTTGCGGCGCGACGGTCATTCGCAGCTGGTCTACAAGCATGCGATCTCGACCATCATGCCGGGCGCACCGATCCAGTTGTTCGAAGGCGGCGAGGATCAGCCGACTTGAGAGTGATCTGATTGGAACCCCGGAATTTCGACGGGGATGCCGACCGTCCGCGGTCGGCAGGGGCCAATACGGGGCGGGTGCTGGTCATCGGCCCCTATTTGCGGGTGCGTGCAGGGAATGCTGACGCGCAATCGGAAGGCCATGTCCTGCGCGACACCGAGGCCCGACTCGACGAGGCCGCGGGCCTCGCGCGCGCGATTGATCTCGTCATTGCCGATGCCATCATCGCTCCGGTCAGCCAGATTCGGCCCGCGACCTATATCGGCAAGGGCAAGGTCGAAGAGATCGCAGGGCTGATCAAGAGTCTGGAGGTCGAGCTCGTGGTGATGGATTGCGCGCTATCGCCGATCCAGCAGCGCAATCTCGAGAAGGAATGGCAGGCCAAGGTGCTCGACCGCACCGGTCTCATTCTGGAGATCTTCGGCCGCCGCGCCAAGACCAGGGAGGGCTCGCTCCAGGTCGAGCTTGCGCATCTCAACTACCAGCGCTCGCGCCTGGTGCGCTCCTGGACCCATCTCGAACGCCAGCGGGGCGGTTTCGGCTTCATGGGCGGTCCTGGCGAGACGCAGATCGAGGCGGACCGCCGCCTGATTCAGGAGCGCATCTCCAGGCTCGAGAGCGAGCTGAAAAAGGTGCAGGCGACGCGGCGTCTGCATCGTGCCGGCCGCCAGCGCGTACCGTATCGCGTCGTCGCGCTGGTCGGCTACACCAATGCCGGCAAATCGACGCTGTTCAACCGCCTGACCCGGGCCGACGTGCAGGCGGCCGACATGCTGTTTGCGACGCTCGACCCCACCTTACGCGCACTCACTTTGCCGCATGGCGGCAAGGCGATGCTGTCGGACACCGTCGGCTTCATCTCCAATCTGCCGACCCAACTCGTCGCCGCCTTCCGTGCCACGCTGGAGGAGGTGCTGGAGGCCGACGTCATCCTGCATGTCCGCGACATCTCGCACGAGGACGCCGAAGCGCAGCAGAGCGATGTCGACGCGGTGCTGCGCCAGCTCGGCATCAACCCTGATGATTCCGGCCGCATCATCGAAGTCTGGAACAAGATCGACCGGTTCGACGCCGGGCAGCGGGAAGAGCTGCTCAATATCGCGGCGCGCAGGCCGGAGGATCATCCGGCGATGCTGGTCTCAGCCGTATCAGGTGAGGGCATCGACGCACTGCTCGCCGCGATCGAGCAACGCCTCGCCGCCAAACGCACCACGCTCGATCTCTCCATCGACGCCTCGGACGGTGCCGGCATCAGCTGGCTGCACCGCAACGCCGAGGTCCTGTCTAAGGAGCTGCACGACGGCCGCTTCGACATGACCGTACGGGTGGACGAGACCAAGCGGGATATCGTGGTGTCGAGGTTCGACGCGGTGCCGCATCACGCCACATGACCGCTGTCGTCCCGGCGAACGCCGGGGCCCATACCGCGTGATCTATCCACGTCGGGCGGTCTTCGTACCGACGAACGCTTGACTTCGAGCTTTCGCCAAATTGCTGCCTGTGGTTATGGGTCGCTGCGTTCGCAGGGACGACAGCGAGGTTACCGGCTGGCTTCCTTGCCTCCCCCTGACGCCGGCTTCTCCTCACCCTTCGCCGCATTCCACAGCGCGTCCATCTCCGCCAGCGACGCCCGCTCAAGGGTCCGACCCTGCGCCTCCAGCGTCCGCTCGATATAGGCGAAGCGCCGCTCGAATTTCGCATTGGTCACGCGTAGTGCGCTTTCCGGATCGGCGTCGACATGGCGGGCGAGGTTGACGAGAGCGAACATCAGGTCGCCGGTCTCTTCCGCAATCTCCTGCTTGTCGTTGCGATCCAATGCCGCCTCGATCTCGTCGACCTCCTCTCGGATCTTTTGCAGCACCGCGCGCGGATCGTTCCAGTCGAAGCCGACGGTGGAGGCCTTGCGTTGGAGCTCCATCGCGCGCGTCAGCGCCGGCTGGCCGGCCTTTACCCCCGACAGCAGCGATCTGTGCGACGGCGCGTCCTCCGGCGGCCGGCGTGCGGCGCGCTCGGCTTTCTCCTCGGCCTTGATGCGGTCCCAGACCTCCTTGACGTGGGAGGAGGCGAGATTGCCGTCCTTGTCGGCGAAGACATGGGGATGCCGCCGGATCATCTTGCGGGTGATGGCTTCGACGACGTCACCAAAATCGAACGCGTTCCGCTCCGAGGCCATCTGGGCGTGGTACACGACCTGGAGCAGGAGATCGCCGAGCTCCTCGCGCAGATCGTCGAGATCGCCGCGGGCGATGGCGTCGACCACCTCATAGGCTTCCTCGATGGTGTAGGGCGCGATCGTCGCAAAATCCTGCTCGAGGTCCCAGGGGCAGCCGGTGACCGGCGTGCGTAGCGCCGCCATGATCTCGATCAGGCGGGAAATCTCGCGGGAAGGGGTCATTGCGGGGCAGTCTCCTGGCTCCGCAACCTTATGCCAAAACCGGGCCGGCGTTCCCAGCCTGGTACGGCGGAACAGGCCGATTTCCACCGATTGGCGAGCAGGGCGCGCAATGCTAAAGCGCGGGCCATGAATGACGCATTTTCCTCCGAGACCGCGCTGGTGCTGTTCTCCGGCGGCCAGGATTCCACCACCTGCCTGGCCTGGGCGCTCAGCCGCTTTGCCCGCGTGGAGACGCTGGGGTTCGACTACGGCCAGCGCCATGCCATCGAGCTCGCCTGCCGCGAGCGGTTGTTCGACGGCATCAAGGGGCTGCGCGCGGATTGGGCCGCAAAGCTCGACGAGAGCCATACGCTGTCGATCCCGACGCTGGCGGCGGTGTCCGAGACCGCGTTGACGCGCGACGTCGCGATCGCGATGGGGGCCGATGGCCTGCCCAATACGTTCGTGCCCGGCCGCAACCTCGTGTTCCTGACCTTCGCCGCGGCGCTGGCCTATCGACGCGGGATCAACCACATCGTCGGCGGCATGTGCGAGACCGACTATTCCGGCTATCCCGATTGCCGCGACGAGACCATCCGTGCCATGCAGGCCGCGCTCTCACTCGGCATGGCCAGAAAGTTCGAATTGCATACGCCCTTGATGTGGATCGACAAGGCCGCGACCTGGAAACTGGCGCAGGATCTCGGCGGCGAGGGGCTGGTCGATCTCATCCGCGAGCACTCGCACACCTGCTATCTCGGCGAACGCGGCGCGCAGCACGATTGGGGCTATGGCTGCGGCGAGTGCCCCGCGTGCAGCCTGCGCGCAAAGGGATGGGCGGAGTATGTGGCGGGCAGGCAGGCCCGCTAGAAAGTGTGCTGCAGTTTCATCGAGACGTTTCGACCGGTCTCCACGAGAGGGTTCGTGAAGCTCCGTGGATACGAGCGGTTCACGAAGGTCGAGGCGTCGACATAGGCCGTGTTGAAGATGTTCTCCAAGCCGAGGATCAGCTTGGTATCGCCGAGTTGCGGCGATACCAGCTTGCCGAGTTGAAGCGTCGCATAGAGCTTGGGAATGGCGTATCCCGAGGTCGTATACTCCTGCGCCGGATCGATCCGGGTCTTGCTGGCGGCCCAATCGATCACGCCGAGGATCGAGTAGGCGCCATCCGGGTCCGCATATTGTATCCCCACCCGCCCGCGATACGGAGCGAGAAAAGGCAGCGGCTTGTCGGTCGCCGTGTTGGTACCGCGCAGCTGGGTGAAGTTCGTGAACAGGTTGACGGACGGCGTCATCTGCCAGCGCGCCTCCAGTTCGACGCCGGTCACCTCGGCCTTGCCGACGTTCTGTGACTGGGTGTATCCGCCGACACCGTTGAGCGTCACTGCGACCGTTTGAAGGAAGTTCTCGTAGTGCGTATCGAACGCCGTGACCTTGAGCTCTGCATTGGTCGTATGAAAGCGTGCGCCTCCTTCGTACGTCACGCCGCGTTCCGGCTTCAGGTCCGGATTGGGAAGCTGAGTGGCCGTCACGGCAAACAGCTCGGAGTTCGTCGGTTGACGGAACGAGGTCGCCACGTTGCCGATCAGGTCGACGCTTGGCAGGACGGCGTAGACGAACCCAAGGCTTCCGGTCGGAGCCGTTTGATCCACGTTGGTCTTGCTCGCATACAATGCTCTGACATTTGCAGGAATGGTGGACGCGAGCGGCGAGGTGTCAGTGGTCGTGTTGAACCAGTCGAAACGGCCCCCTGCGGACAGCGTCAGCGGCTGGGTCGGCTTCCATTCATGCAGGACGAACGTGCCGATGTTGGATTGCGTCGTGTCGGGGCCTTGCTTGGTGTAAGGCGAAAACACATCGCTCGTCACGATCCCCGTCGTCCCATTGCGGGTGATGGTCTCGGACGTCAATTCGCTGCCCGGCCGCGCTTCCCGGAAGCCGTCGAGGCCGACCGTGGTCTTCGTTGCACCCCACGGACTGAGCCAGGGAATCTCGGCCAGTGAGCGCCCGCCGATTACGAGGGGGCCTATGACGTGGCTGGTGGATTTGACGGTCCTGGTGGTGATGCCGGCAGCGTTGATCGTGTTATTGATTGTCGAGAGCTTCGTGTCGAAATAGTTGACGTAGAAGGAGCTCTCGACGTGCTTCACCAGGCCGTCGAGTTCGCCGGTATAGGCGATGCGCGCCGAATGCACCTGATTGGGGTCCTGCCGGACCTGGAGATACGGCGCACCCGGCGCTCCGCCGACGCCGCCGGCTCGCCCATCGACCTCGCTGTAAGAGCGCAACGAGAGCTCCAGCCTCTGTCCGATATCGGGCGAGTAGCCGAGCTTGATATTGCCGCCGACGCTCTGATAGTCGCTATTCGGCACCGTTCCGAGCGAAGTCTGATAGTCGCCGCCCCAGCGCCCGGCGAACCCGCCGATGAAATCGAAGCCCTGTCCGGCGCCCTTGACCCAGTCGTAGGTGGTGAACGAGTTGGCGGCACTTCCGTAGCCGGTCGACCAGCCGCCACCCGTAAACCGGAATGGCCCCGACGTATCGCCGGTGTACGAGCGGGTCACGACGTTGACCAGTCCGGTCAGCGCCTCGCTGCCATAGACCACGGAGCCTGGACCGCGGATCACTTCGACGCGCTCGACCTCGTCAGGCGCGAGGTAATTGAGCTGCAGTGTATTGCGGCCGCGGAAGCGATCGCCGTCGATGAACATCGGCGAGCGGAAGCTGTTCGAGGAGAACCCTCGCAAGTAGATCTGACCACCGATACCGCCGGAGCGGGCGACCGAGACGCCCGGGACCGAAGCAAGAATATCGAGAAGGCCAGTTGGCGAAGTCGCCTCGATCTGGGCACGGTCAACAACCGTGATGCTCTGCTCCGCAAGATGAGGAATTCCCGCTTGCGGCAGCCTGCCGCCCATGGGCTTCAGGGAATCGCTGTTCGTGCCTTCAGGAGCTGTTTGCGCGGTTTGCGGGCCTCGTGCCGGCTGCACAGCCTGCGACTGCGTTTGTCGCGCCGCGCGCGCTGCATTCTGCCGTGCCGTGCGACGAGGCTTCGACGGTTTTCCGGCCTCGACGGTCACCGTCGGCAGCACGGATTGTTGTGATGAACTACCCGCCGTCTGGGCTTCCGCGACTACGCTCGATGCCGTGGCCGCCACGCAAGCAAGCCCCACACTCAATCTCCAAGTCGACGAAAAAAGCGAACTTCTCCCAAAGTCAGAAACGATCGTTCTCGAAAACATCGACGATATCCCTCAGCATTCAGCCAGCCTCAGGCGTCTTATCTTGCGACAATCTCTTGTGCCATCTTCCGAAGTCCAGTTTCGAGGAATTCAAATTGCGCTGGATGCTCTGCTCATCAATCAAGCGTTTGATGCACGACATTCAGCAACTCGTCGTCGCGATCGAACGACACATCGTCCTTCGAGCGATTCTAATTTCGGACAGCCACACCTCCAGCACACGACGAGCATTTTGCTTTTGAATCTTCCTTCCATTGGACTATGTAGCCGTGTCAGCAGCGCCGGGTCGATAATCCCCGCGCCGACGAGGTTCTTGCATTTCATGCTGCCGCTGTTGCGTTGGGGAAGATCAGCACTGGGCTTGGCCACGATCCTTGTGATTGCGTTCGGCGAGCTCAGTGCTGCGAACGCGATCGATCTGACCGACCAGCGCAACCGCAAGCTCTCGTTCAGCCGACTGCCGGAACGCCTGGTCATCATTCCGATCCCGGCACCATCGACCTTCATGACGATCGATGGGAGCGACAGGAAGATCGTCGGTATGAACGAATACGCTGCACGCGGGATGCAGGAGGGCATTTTCGGCAAGCTGTTTCCTGGCTTCAGGCAGATCCAGACGGCGATAACGACCGGTGGAGATGCCTCCAACTTCGCTCCGAATGTAGAGGCAATCCTCGCATTGCGGCCGGATGCGGTTTTCCAATGGGCCAACAACAACGAGATCATCGGGCCGTTGGACCGGACCGGGATTCCCGTCGTCGGCATGCGTGTCGGTTCGTTCGAGAACTACGTCGACTACGTGAAGTTGATGGGTAAGATTGCGGGCAGGGAAGACCGAGCGAGCGAATTGCTCCGAAAGCAGGAAGAGACTCGTCAGTCGCTGACGTCGCGGTTTGCCGATCTATCGTCGACGCAGCGACCACGCGTGCTGTACTTCAATCGAGTCACGAACATGCTGCGCGTCAGCGGCAAAGGAACGGCGCAGGATTTCGCCATTGAGCTGGCGGGCGGACAGAACGCGGTCGGCACCGCTTCGATCAGCACCATCACCATTGAACAGATCCTCGCGTGGAATCCGCAAGTCATCCTGCTTGGAAATTTCGATCCGGCGATGCCGTCGGATCTGTATCGCGATCCGCGCTGGCAGGGCATCGAGGCCGTTCAGGCTCGCCGCGTGTACCGCGTTCCTCTCGGGGGTTATCGCTGGGATCCGCCGAGTCACGAATCGGCACTTGGTTGGCTCTGGCTGGCCGGTCTGCTGCATCCCGAACGTGCTCAGGAGAGCATTCGTACCTCGGTGAAGAGCTGGTTCGGCTTTCTCTATAATTACAATCCAACCGATGAGGAGATAGACGGCATCCTGTTTCTCAAGGACAACGCCGGGTCGGCCGGCTACGAAGCTTATCGGGCTCATTGATGGGAAGCGCTATCTCCGGATCGGCGACGAGTCTCCCCTCGCGAAGTGAAAGATCCTTTGCCCTGCTTTACGTTGCGCTCGCTGCGGGCCTGATCCTCGTCCTTTTGTGGGCGATCGCATCGGGACGGTATCAGATCCCGTTCGGCACGGTTTTGTCGATCATCGTGTCGCACCTGGTCGCAGTGAAAGCGACGTGGACGACCACGGAAGCCGTCGTCGTCGAAACGGTGAGGCTGCCACGCGTGCTCACCGCCGCTATCGCAGGCGCAGGCCTGTCTCTGTGCGGCGCAGTGCTTCAGGCGATCTTCCGCAATCCGCTGGTTGGCCCCCAGACAATCGGAGCCTCCTCCGGAGCTGCCCTCGGCGGCGTCATCGTCATCTACCTGGTCGGGTTCGGGCCACTCGTCCAGATCGGTGCTTTTGGAGGCGCCGCCTTGGCGCTCGTCGCCGTGCTTGCGCTCCATCGCAGCGACAATCTCTCGCCCATCCTCACGCTCGTGCTTGCGGGCGTGGTCGTCAGCGCGTTCTGCACCGCTCTGGTCGGACTTGTGACCTATCTGGCCGATCCCGAGACGACATTGCAGGTCATCGTGTTCTGGCTGCTGGGCAGCTTCGCGCCTTCGACGTGGCTGCACTGCGGTCTGATTGCAGTCTGCACCGCGGTCGCAGCCGCCGTACTCATCGGGATGAGGTGGCGGGTCAACGTTCTTTCGCTCGGAGATGAAGAGGCTCGAGCCCTCGGCGTCAATCCGGGGCGCGATCGGTTGATCCTTCTGGCCGCGGCCTGTCTTGCGATCTCGTCTCAAGTTGCGGTCAGCGGAACGATCGGCTGGGTCGGACTCATCGTTCCCAACCTTGCGCGCATGATCGTTGGGGCGGACAACCGCCAGCTGCTGCCGGTATCGACATTCCTGGGCGCCATCTTCCTGGTTGCAGCGGACACGCTGGCGCGGTCGCTCACGCCGGCCGAGATTCCGGTCGGGATCATCACGGCGCTCATCGGCACTCCGATCTTCGCGCTGCTCCTCCGGCGCACCACCAGGAGCGGCGCAGCATGATCCGCATCGAGAATGCAGGCCACAGGTACGGATCCCAGCACTGGCTCTTTCGCGAGCTGTCCGTCACCTTTCCTTCGGCCCGGATCGCCGCAATCCTCGGGCCGAATGGCTGCGGCAAGACAACCTTGCTGCGCGCGATCAGCCGAACATTGACCCTCAAGGAAGGAATCATCGACATCGACGGCCATGTGGGTTTCGTGCCGCAGGCATTGACGGCCGATCAGTCCTACAGTGCCGTCGATATGGTTCTGATGGGTCGAAGCCGCTATCTCGGCAGGTTCAGCTCACCGGGCCGCAAGGACAGGGAACGTGCGTATGAGTCTCTCGAGGAAGTCGGTCTGGGGGCTCTCGCGGAGCAGCGTTACGACCGGCTGAGCGGCGGGCAGCGGCAGCTCGTCCTGCTGGCCCGCGCACTGGCCAGCGACTGCAAGGTCCTCGTGCTGGATGAGCCAGCCTCGGCGCTCGACATCGCCAATCAGGGCGTCGTTCTTCGCCTGCTCCTGCGCCTCGCAAGCTCCTTGGGCCTGACCGTGTTGTTCACAACGCATCATCCGGACCATGCAATCGGTATCGCCGATACGACCTTGCTGATGCAGCGCAATGGCATGCACATCTCCGGCCCGACAGAAATGGTGCTGACCGAAGGCAATCTCGCTCGGATGTATGGCGTGCCGGTGCGCCGCGTCGATGTCCATGCAGGCGAGGAGACGGCCTCGGCGATCGTGCCGTTGCACGGCTTGCGGAGCAGGGCTCCGGATCAGCCTCTGGTCCCCTGAGATCAGCGACCGCCGCGATCGATTTGCGGCGCAGCCTTTCGCTTCGCCCAGGGCAGAAAGCCGTCGAGGAGCTTCGTGGCTGCGGGCATGAAGTTGCTGCCATGATGATAGAATGGATCCAGTGTCGAGACGAACAAGCGCCCCGGCAGCGTGACCCAATCCTCGTAAAGGAGCGCTCCGCCACTGTCGCGACCCTCAGGATCGGCCGGCACGTCGATCAGCGCCCGAGCCCCTGCAGGCGGGGTCAATACGCCGTGAAAGTGCCATATCGTGCTTTCGAAGGGCACCGCCTGGAAAAGCTCATGGTCGGGCGCCAGCAGGCGGTTCGGCGGACGCGCTGTCTTGTCGAGCCACCACCAGAAGTTTGTCGGCCGCGCCGCCCAGGTGACGCCTGGCAGCCACGTGTCGGCGCGATTCTCGCCGAACACGACCAGCGTTTGCCCGGCCTTCGCAAAATGGATCAGGACATCGCGGCGGGCGCGAAGAATGTTCGGATTGATGCGATCCGGCACGATCAGGAAAGTGACGCCGGCCAAGGCATCCGTTGTCAGTTCAGGAGCGTAGATGATCTTGTCGAACAGCTCTCGATAGCGGCGGCCGTGAATAGCCGCGTGGTGATAAAACGTGCCGCCGTCGAGGATCGCGAGGCTCATTGAACGTTTCGTCCCTCTGTGACCCACTGCATGATCCGGGGCGGCAGCTGCTTGTCCTCGCTGCCGAACGTCCAGAGGTCATTTCCGCCGTGGAACAGCACATGACCTCGACCGACCGGATAGATGAAGTCGAGTGGCAGGTTCGGCTGGCCCAGGGCGTGGATAATCAGCGCATCCGGCGGCGCGTCGTGCCAGACCCGGCCGTAGAAGCCGGAGACGCCGCGGCGGAAAGTCAGATCATGCGGGTCAATGCCGTGCCAGATGGGATGCGCGGCGAGCCGCAGCACCGTGATGTCGCTCAGCTTGTAATTGTCGATGGTGTGGAAACCTGCCATGCGCGGTAGGTAGGGATAGGCGTGATGGCCGTTCGCAACGACGACACCGCCGCGAACAAGGTATTCCTCGATCTGGCCAGCGCGGGCCGCCAGGAAACGCTGGTCGCTGTGCATGCTCACGAACAGCACACTGAAATCGTTCAGATCGATGTCGGGCAGCGCATAGATGTCCCGCAGCTCGGCTTTGACGTTCGCCAGGGCACGTAGCGACCCGTCGTCATAACCGAAGCTGAGAGCAAGTCCGGGCTTCGTCATCAACTCGCACGCATGGTGAAGAGAGCGCCTGGCTCCTTCGCCAGAACGTCCTCGGCGATGGACCGTTTCAATGCACTCAGCTCGCGCTCCTGTGCTGTGCTGCGATTCTTGGCGAAGACGAGCTCGAAAAATCGCTCCGGCAACACCCCAGGCAGCAACGCCATCTCGGCGGTTCGCTCTCCGAGCGTAATTCGAAAGCTGTAGGAAATGTCGTGCCCAGGCACAAGTCTCGCTTCGGGCAGCGTGCGGTCTACGCTATAGGCGCCGCGGGTCACGGCGCGCGTGATCACTTCGAACGCGTCCCGCACACCCGGACCTGGGTGCCCGCTCACGATGCTGATGTCACGCCGCGCCGGAGGCTTCTCGGGCGACAGCACGGCGAACGCTGCCCGCTGCGCCTGGAATACGATCGCGGCCATGGCAAGCGCGGATTGGCCATGGTAGGCGGCCACCATGGGGAAACCAATCTCGACGGGCTCCTCCTCGGCCATGATGGTGATCGCAGATTCTTTTCCTGCTGGCGTGTTCACAGAGTTCTCACATGACGAGGCGGCTGGTAGCTCGCATGCGTTACCCCGCGCTTTTGCCCGAGGTCAACAAGCCAAACTTAGATTCAGTTCAAAGCGCGATCAGGCGGCGAGGCCCTTCCGTTCCTATGAATACAAGGAAGAGAGAGAATCCATTTCGCCGCTAGAAGCATGGCGCCGAATGGATTGGGCAACGAGGAGTTCGACCCGCAATCGCCGCAAGCTACCCGAAATCCTCCGGCCGCAGCTCGATCGGCTTGCCGTGCGGCGTGCGATCGGCGGCGTGGTCCCAGGCGTCGCGATAGCGGTGCAGGGTTTCGGCCGATGCGACGCCCTTGCGCGCCACGAGGCCTTCCAGCGTCGCCAGCCAGTGCAGGTAGTAGGTCTCGCCCGTATCAGGGTCGCCCGCCGCTTGCGCGCGCTTGATCTCGTCGGCGAGTGCGGCGGCCCATTCGGGCCAGGTGAACACGCCGCGCTCGTGCAGAGTCAGCGCCATGGCAAAGGCATGCGCCTCCCAGGGCGCGCGGAAAACCGGGCCGTCATCGTCGCGGGGAATGCTCGGTATGGCCGCCGTCGCGGCCGCAGCAAGCGTCGTGCTCATCACGCCGGGTCCAGATAGGGCTCGAACGCGTCGATCGAGACCGTTGTGGTCGGATCACCGTCGGGGCCCCAGAGTTCGCGGCCCTCGAACACCACGGTGTAGAGCCATTGCGGGTTCTCGCCGCGCTCCATCGCCGCCGTGTCAGGAAACACATGGCAGCCATGGTTCAGCTCGATCACGCCGACATGGCCGCGCACGTAACGTGGCAGCCTTGTGTGCGAGGTCGGATGGATGTTCTTTGCGCGCACGCGGTCGCCGATCTCGAATTTCGCCGGAGCCGGGGCAGGGCGGTCAAATTTGCCGCGCACCATCACGCGCTCGACATTGGCGAGGTCGAACTTGCCGTGCTTGAGCGCTTTTGCGGGCTGCATCGCATGGCCGGCGGCGACTTCCTCCCTGGTGAGGTAGCCCTTGTCGATCAGCATCTCCTCGAGACCGAGGAACCATTTCTTATAGTAGGAGCTCGCGAGATAGACGTGCGGCGGCAGCGTCTCGCGGTAGAAGCGCGAGGTATCGATGTTGAAGGCGCCGGCCGCGCCCATCGCGCGTACCATGGCAAGGACGCGCGCTTCCCAATCCGCGTGGAACATCGGCTCGTTGGGCTCGGGCTCGACCTTGCCGAACCCGTCCATGCCGCCCATGTCGTGCACGCCGTTCATGACGGCTCTCCCGGCTTCCGCGGAAATCCGGTGCCGATCATGGAGTCGCGGGTGACGAGTTCGGCGAGCTGCTCCTCGGTCCAGCCCTCCGTGCCTGCAGGGCGCATCGGCAGCACCAGGAAGCGCGTTTCGGCGGTCGAATCCCACACCCGGATTTCCATGTCCTTGGGCAGGGTGACGTCGAAATCGGCGAGCACGCCGCGCGGGTCCTTCACGGCGCGGGAGCGGTAGGGCGCAGCCTTGTACCAGACCGGCGGCAGTCCCAGCATTTCCCAGGGGTAGCAGGAGCACAGTGTGCACACGACCATGTTGTGCCGCTCAGGCGTGTTCTCGACCACGACGAGATGGTCGCCGACGCGGCTCACATGGCCGAGCGTGCCGATCGCCTTGCTGCCGTCCTCCAGCAGCGCCTTCTTGAACGCCGGATCGGTCCAGGCCTTGGCGACGACGCGCGCACCATTGTGAGGGCCGATCCTGGTCTCGTAGGCCTGGATGATGGCATCGAGCGCGGCCGGCTCGACATAGCCTTTTTCGGTCAGGATCGTCTCCAGCGCGCGCACGCGCAGCTCGGTCTCCGACAATTCGGAATGGTCGTGGTGATGGTCGTGATCGTGGCTCATGGCAGCAAAGATATGCGCAATGGCCCAGGCCTGTCGAGTGTTCCTTGCATCGTGATCGGGTCCCATATTCGTGACGACAATTGTGCGCTAACATCGCCGAAAGCAGCGTGGAGATGATGGTGACGGACTACGTGAAGATCGAGAAGGGCCTTGGGCCTGAGGGCCGGATTGCGGTGGTCCGTTTCGACCGCGGCGATGGCATCAACGCACTCTCGCCGGAGGCATTGCGGCAGCTGACCGCGGCGGCGCGCAGTTTCGAGGATGACGCCGCGACGTCGGTCGTCGTCTTGACCGGCAGCTCGGGCGCGTTCAGCGCCGGCTTCGACCTCAAGGATGCGGAGGGACGTTCGCGCAAGGAGATGGATCTCGGCACGCTGCGGCGGCATCTCAAGCTCGGGCCGCGCCTGACGCACGCCTGGCAGGAGATGGAGCAAATCACGATCGGGGCGATCGAGGGCTTTTGCGTCGGCGGCGGGGTGGCCCTCGCTGTCGCGCTGGACTTCCGCATCATGGGCCGCAACGCGCATTTGCGCGTGCCCGAGATCGGGCTCGGCATGAACATGAGCTGGCAGAGCATCCCGCGCATGCTGCATCTGATGGGGCCGGCCCGCACCAAGCAGGCGGTTATATTGGCCGACCAGCGCATCAGCGCGGACGAGGCCTATGAATGGGGCCTGGTGGAACAGGTGACCGACCCCGGCCATTCCTTCGATGCGGCCATGGAGCTTGCCCGCAAGGTCGCCGCACAGCCGCCGCTGTCGGTCGCCATGACCAAGCTGACCGTCAACCGGCTCGCGCACGCGCTTGACGATCTCGCCAGCCACATGGATGTCGATCAGTTCGCGCTCGCCAGCCTGAGCGAGGATCACAAGGAGGGCGTCGAAGCATTCCTGGCCCGCCGAAAGCCACGCTTCAGGGGCCGGTAGATCAGGCGCGGCAGGACGATGATCCCGTCGGAAGATGAATTTTCTTCGGACGTAACGGATTGGGAAAACTTCGTCCAACTCCTCGCAAATATCTGACATTGCAAGGAAGACCGGAAACGGCGATGGTGCGTGCTGCGGTGCAGCGCGCTTCACCCGGCCGGCATCGCAATTTCATCCCCGTCGCTCCATGCGACCTGATCCCCGCACGCCCATGAGCGGCGCGGGCAAGCGAACTATTGTGCATGAAGGCCGTCTCCATGAACGCCTACCAATCGCTCGCAATCGGACAGCCGATCGAAAGGCTTGAAGCGATTCCCCCTGCCGTGGATGCGATGGTCCGTTTCGAGGGCATCTCAAAAACCTATCCGGCCTATCGCGGCAAGCCCGGCGTCAACGCGCTGCAGAATATCGACTTTGCAATTCCGCGCGGTTCCATTACCGGCGTGATCGGCCGCTCCGGCGCGGGCAAGTCCAGCCTGGTGCGGCTGATCAACGGCCTGGAGAAGCCGACCACGGGCCGCGTGATCGTCGACGGCCGCGACATCTCGGCACTGACTGGTCGAGAGCTGCGGCTGGCGCAGCGCTCGATCGGCATGATCTTCCAGCACTTCAACCTGCTGTCGTCGCGCACCGCTGCCGACAACATCGCGCTGCCGCTCGAGATCGCCGGCTGGGCCAAGGCCGACATCAAGGCCCGCGTGACTGAGCTGCTCGCGCTCGTCGGCATCGCCGACAAGCATGATCGCTATCCATCCGAACTCTCCGGCGGCCAGAAGCAGCGCGTCGGCATTGCCCGCGCGCTGGCGACGCGGCCGAGCGTGCTGCTGTCGGACGAGGCGACCTCGGCGCTCGATCCGCAGACCACGCGCGCGATCCTCGACCTGCTCGCGAACATCAACCGCGAGCTCGGTGTGACTATCGTGCTGATCACCCACGAAATGTCCGTGGTACGCCAACTCGCCAAGGAGGTCGTCGTGCTCGACGCCGGACACGGCGTCGAGAGCGGCCATGTCGCCGACATCTTCACCCATCCCAAGCATCCCATCACACAGTCCTTCCTGGCCGAGGTGATCGGCGACAGCCTGCCAGTGTCACTGTCGAGCCGGATCGTGCCGGAGCCTTCGGCCGGCGGCCACGCCGTGATCCGCATCCAGGTGGGCGGGGCAGGGGCCGGCGACACGCTGGTGGCGCGGCTTGCGCGCGAAATCGGCCGCGACGTGTCGCTGCTGTCGGCGCGCATCGACGAGATCGGCGGCCAGCATGTCGGCTCGCTCGTTCTCGGTATTCCTCTCGGTGTTTCCAGCGGCGCGGACGCGGTGACGCGAACGCTGGCCTTTATGTCTCAACATCAATTCCCAGCGGAGCATCTCGGCTATGTCGCCTGAACTCATCAACCTGATCATCCAGGCGACCTTCGAGAGCCTGTACATGGTCGGCATCGCCGCGCTGCTCGGCACCGCCTTCGGCCTGCCGCTCGGCGTCTTCCTCGCGACCAGCGGCAAAGGCGAGTTGTTCGCGGCCCCCATCGTCAATCGCGTGCTCGGCATCGTCGTCAACGCAACGCGCTCCACGCCGTTCATCATCCTCGTCGTCGCCATCATCCCGTTCACGCGCCTCATTGCCGGCACCTCGATCGGATCGAGCGCCGCGATCGTGCCGCTGACGATTGCATCGACGCCGTTCATTGCGCGCCTGGTCGAAGCTGCGATCCGCGAGGTGGACGGCGGCCTGATCGAGACTGCGTCCTCGTTCGGGGCCTCGCCGCTTCAGATCGTGTTCAAGGTGCTGATCCCCGAGGCGCTGCCCGGCCTGTTGCTGGCGCTGACGCTCGCCGTGGTCAGCCTGCTCGGCTATTCCGCGATGGTGGGCGCGGTCGGCGGCGGAGGGCTTGGCGATCTCGGCATCCGCTACGGCTACCAGCGCTTCATGCCGGAGATGATGCTGGCCGTCGTCGTCGTGCTGATCGCACTGGTGCAACTCGTCCAGAGCGCCGGCGACTATCTGGCGCGCCGGGTCAACCGCCGGCTGCGGCATCGCTGATCCTTCTCGTTCAATATCGGAGACTTCCATGCGTTTTCTGGCAACCCTTGCGGCTGCGGCCTTGCTCGCGACCACCGCCCAGGCTGAAACCATCCGTGTCGGCGTGACCGCAGGTCCCCACGCCGAAATTCTCGACGTCGTGAAGAAGGTCGGCGCCGAGCGCGGCCTCGACATCAAGGTGGTCGAGTTCACCGACTATGTGATCCCGAACCAGGCGCTGGCGCTGAAGGATCTCGAGGCCAATTCGTTCCAGCACGAGCCCTATCTGAAGAACCAGATCGCCAAGACCGGCTGGAAGATCGTCAAGGTCGCCAACACCATCGGCTCGCCACAGGGCGTCTATTCGCAGAAATACAAGAAGCTCGCCGACCTTCCGGAGGGCGCCCGCGTCGCCATCGCCAACGATCCCTCCAACGGCGCGCGCGGCCTGATGATCCTGGCCCTGCATGGCGTGATCAAGCTGAAGGACCCCAACTACGTCGCCTCGACCGTCGCCGACATTGCCGACAACCCGAAGAAGCTGCGCTTCGTCGAACTCGATGCGGCCCAGCTGCCGCGCGCGCTGCAGGACGTCGACGCCGTCTCCATCAACAACAATTACGCCGTGCAGGCCGGCCTCAACCCGGCCACCGACGCGATCGCGCGCGAAAACCCCGATGGTCCCTGGGTCAACATCCTCGCCGTCCGCGAGGAGGACAAGGATAAGCCCTGGGTCAGGCAGTTGATCGCGGCGTACCATTCCGAGCCGGTGAAGGCGTTCCTGGAGACGCGCTTCAAGGGCACGTATCTGCCGACCTGGTAGGCGGCAAGCGCGCGCGTCAGGCCGCGAGCCTCGCGCGGCGCAGCGTCTCCGAGGGCAGCTCGGCGAAGTGACGCTTGTAGTCGAGCGAGAACTGGCTGAAGTGCCAGAAGCCGTGCTGCACGGCGACGTCGTAGATGGATGTCCCAGCGCCGCCGGCGCGCTTCAGATCGCGCCGCACGCGGTTCAGCCGCATCGCACGCCAATAATGCATCGGGCTCGTGCCCAAAACCGCCTGGAAGCAATAGCCGAGCTTACGCGGACTGGCGCCGACCGCCTTGCAGACCTCCAGCAGCGACAGCGAATGGTTGCCGTTGCCGTGCATCAGCTCGCGCGCGCGATCGACGGTACGCTTGCGCGCGTTGGCGCTGCGGCCGGGATCGGTAGGGCGTGCGGTCGGCAGCATGTCCATGATCTCGACGAGGAGGGCGTCTTCGAGCGCCTGTCGGACGGCCGGATCTTCAAACCGTTCGGGCGCGGTCGCGATGGCCTCGTGAATGGCCTCAAGATGGGCTCGCAATCGTGCGACCGGCGCCTGCGCCATCTCGATCACCCGCAATTGGTGCCAGACCGCGCGCGGCAGATCGATCTCGAGCCGGGCGGCGAGATCCCGGATCAGCGCCGCACTGGCGACGACACCGCGCAGCTCGAATGACTTCGGCGTGCACAGATCGACCTCGGCATCGACGCAGGCGATGACCTGGGCGCCTGCAACGCTGGCGCCGTTGCAATTGACCTCGCTGTCACCGCGCCAGGGTAGACCAATGCCAAAGCTGTCGGCGCCAAGCTGACCGTATTGGCGAACCTGCTGGCTGGTGATTTCGCGGAACACCTCGACACGGGGCAGAGAGAGCTGGGTGAAGCTGCCGCGAAACGCGCCGGCGCTGATTTGGTCGTAGCGCAGCCGCCAGCGGCCAAGCGCGGCGCAGTGCTCATCGACATCCGTGCTGCTCGCCTCGATCAGGCCGGCAGCCGAGTCCTGAATCGGAGGAATTACGTTCAAGGCCATGATAATACGTCGAAAGTTTCCAGCCAAGACCAGCAATAAGTGTGCCAAGACTGACCCGCCGGACGGCCGAGTCCAGCAGAATATTGCCGGATCTCGATAACGCCCGATAGCGCCGCAGTGCAGATTTCCTTCCAGCCGCTCCGACAATCGCAGTCGGGATGGCCTTGCGGAGGATCGAGATGCGACCGACCCATGTCATGCGCGGCAGCCCGCCCGTGCCCGAGGCCCAGGTGACGCGCGCCAATTGGCGCAGCTTTCCCGCCATCCGCTGGGGCTTCACCCACACCCGCGAAGTGCTGCCCACCGCGGAGGTGCGCCGCTCGGCCCAGCCGACGCCGATTCGATGCGCGCCGCGCGAATTGTCAAAGCTCGGCTTCAAAGCCCCGGACGGCCAGCCGACGACGATCGAGGCCACGCTGCGCGAGACCTTTGGCGATGCACTGCTGGTCATGCACCGGGGCACTCTGATCCACGAATGGTACGGCGACGGCATGAGTGCGATCACGCCGCATCTGGTCTGCTCGATCAGCAAGTCGGTCGCGGGCACGCTCGGCGGCGTGCTGGCCGCGCGCGGGCTGCTCGATCCGGAGGCGAGGGTGGTGCGTTACGTGCCGGAGTTGGAGAATTCCGTCTACGGCAGCTGCACGGTCCGCAACGTGCTCGACATGGCCGTCGCCATCAAGTTCGAGGAAGACTACGAGGACCCAGCCGGCGACGTTGCGCGCTACCGCTTCTCCTCCGGCTGGGACGTGCCGCCTTCAGGTGTCGAGCCGAGCCATCAGCGCGCCTATCTCGCCACGCTGCGCGGTACCGGCAAGCCGCACGGCAAGGTGTTCCACTATGTCTCCACCAACACCGAAGTTCTCGGCTGGGTGTATGAGCGCGCCTGTGGCATGCCTTACCCTCGCATCCTCTCCGAATATCTCTGGCAGCCGATGGGCGCGGAGGAGGACGGCTCCCTCACGCTCGACAGCCACGGCATGGGCCGCATCGCCGGCGGGCTCTCGGTCACCGCACGCGATCTGCTGCGCTTCGGCGAGATGATCCGCAATCGCGGCGTCGTCGACGGCCGGCCGGTGGTGCCGGGCTGGTGGATCGACGACATCCACGAGAACGGCGATCCCCAGGCCTGGGCCGACGGCGACCTCGCCGACATCTTCCCGGGTGCCCGCTACCGCAGCAAATGGTACACACTTGATCCCGCGCGCAACGATCTTGCCGCGATCGGCATCCACGGCCAGTGGCTCTACATCGATGCGGCCTCCGACACCGTCATTGTCAAGCTCGCGACGCAGCCGAAGGCGATGGACGTTCCGCTTGACCATCGCTGGCTCGCCGCCTTCGGCGCCATCACCGCCCATCTCGCCCCGCGCTGACTTCTGGACATCATCATGCTTGATCCCGCCAAAGCCCGATCGCCCGCCCATGCCGCCACGGCGCATCCGCTCGATCCTCTGACGACTGAGGAGATCACGGCAGCCTGCACTCTGGTGCGTGCCGCCGCAACCTCGCCGGAGAACTGCCGCTTCCCGACGGTACGGCTGGAAGAGCCGACCAAGCAGGAACTGGCCGCGGGCGGAGCAGGGCGCCGTGCCTTCGTGCTGACACTTGACATCACCACCGGCGAGGCCATCGAGCACATCGTCGATCTTGGCCGCGGCGAGCTCGTCGATCGGAAACTCCTCGCCAACCGCGACGTGCCCTACGGGCAGCCGCCGGTGATGCTGGAAGAGTTCTTCAAGTGCGAGGCCGTGGTGAAGGCCGATCCCGGCTGGCGCGCGGCGATGCATCGGCGCGGGCTTGCCGACACGGACATCGAACTGGTGCAGGTCGATCCGTTCTCCTCGGGCTTCTTCGACATGGAATTCGAGCGCGGCGCGCGCATCGTACGCGCCGTCAGCTTTTTCCGCGAGCATCTGCAGGACAACGGTTATGCGCACCCGATCGAGGGCGTCGTCGCCGTGGTCGATCTGATCGGCGGCAAGGTCATCGATCTCACGGATGCAGATCCGATCGTACCGATCCCGCGCAAGAAGCGAAATTACGGCGCTCACGAGGTCACCAACCCGCGCACCGACATCAAGCCGCTGCATATCGAGCAGCCGGAGGGCGCGAGCTTCAAGGTCGATGGCTGGAAGGTCGACTGGCAGAAATGGAGCTTTCGCGTCGGCTTTACGCCACGCGAGGGCCTGGTGCTGCACCGACTCGCCTACCAGGACGGCGCGCGCAAACGGTCGCTGATCCACCGCGCCAGCGTCACTGAGATGGTCGTGCCCTACGCCGATCCGACCGCGAACCATTTCTGGAAATCGGCGTTCGATGCCGGCGAATACGGCCTCGGCGTGCTCGCCAACGCGCTCGAACTCGGCTGCGACTGCCTCGGCAACATCCATTATTTCGACGTGCCGGCGGCCGACAGCAAGGGCGAGCCCTTCGTCATGCAGAACGCCATCTGCATGCATGAAGAAGATTACGGAATTGCCTGGAAACACTACGAATTTCGCAACGGCCTGTTCGAGGTCCGCCGCTCGCGGCGCCTCGTGATCTCGTTCTTCGCGACGGTCGGCAATTACGACTACGGCTTCTATTGGTATCTCTACCAGGACGGCACGATCCAGCTCGAGACCAAGCTCACCGGCATCATCCAGACCGCTGCCGTGCCATCAGGCGAAACCTACAAATGGGGTGGCATGGTCGACGACAATCTGGGCGGACCGACGCACCAGCACTTCTTCAACGTGCGCCTGCACATGGATCTCGACGGCGGCGGCAACACCGTCACCGAGCACGAGTTCGTGCCGCGGCCATGGGGCCACGACAATCCCCATGGCAACGCCTTCACCACCACGACGCGCGTGCTGTCACGCGAGCGCGACGCGGCGGCGATCGCCAATGGCGAGACCGGCCGGTTCTGGAAGATCAGCAATCCGAACGAATCCAATTCGGTCGGCAACGCGCCGGCCTACAAGCTCGTGGTCAATCCGAGCCCGCTGATGCTGGCGCAGGAGGGGAGCTATGTGCGCAAGCGCGGCGGCTTTGCCACCAAGCATGTCTGGGTGACTGCGTTCGATGCCGACGAGAAATACGCCAGCGGCGACTATCCCAACGTCCATGCCGGCGGCGACGGCCTGCCGCGCTACGCCGCGCAAAACCGCAACATCGAGAATGCCGACATCGTGGTCTGGCACTCCTTCGGCCACACCCATGTCTGCAAACCCGAGGACTTTCCGATCATGCCGGTCGAATATGCCGGCTTCATGCTCAAGCCGACCGGATTCTTTGCGGCGAATGCGGCTGGCGACATCCCGCCGGACCGCAACAGCCGCAGCGTGCTGGCTGGCGGGAAGAGCACCGCCGCAACCTGTTGTCATGCGGACCCGGGGTAACATTCGGCGGCTTATGCCTTCGGCTTCGGCTCGCGGCGCTGATCGCGCGATGCAGCCATCGCATGCGGTCGCATTCCGAACCGACCGCCGAGTTTCGGTCTAGAAATATTCCAATTCTAAAGAAGCGACGTTGGGCGCATTGGTCGCAGAGTCTATTCCCCAGTCTCGATAAATTCTAACACCGCATCTCTCGCACTCCGGACCTGCCTGCGTTAGGGCGGGACATCAAAAATGATACCGGCGAAGCCGGCGGTGCGTGGGGCCTCGAAAGACGTGACTGACTTCCAACTCTCTTCGCGTGACGACACACGTCGTCGGCAGATTCAGGTATTTTTCCTCGGGGCGGTCAGCACATTGTCCCTCGTCGTTCCCTTCGGTTCCGTGGAGGCGCAAACGCAAATTCCCGCAGTCACCGTGGAAGCGCCGGCAGAGCGCGCCCGTTCGGCGGCAATTGCTTCGTCGCGAAGGGCGGCGGCAACTCGCACCGCACGCGCCAATCGTCGCCCTCCGGCGCACCAGGCCACCCTGACTCAGTCGGCATCATCGAACGGCGCCACGGGCGAACGCGCCAATGGTCCGGTGCGCGGGTTCGTCGCGACAAGGAGCGGCACCGCTACCAAGACCGATACGCCCTTGATCGAGACGCCACAGTCGGTGTCCGTCATCACCACCGATCAGATCAGGAACCAGGGCGCGGTCTCGATCGGCGAGGCCCTGCGCTACACCGCCGGCGTGAGTGGCGACGTCAATGGCGGCTCGGACACCCGCTTCGGCGGACTCCAGATCCGCGGCTTCGACATGACCATGCCGGGCCTCTACATCGACGGCTTGCGGATTCCGTCCAGCAACTACGTGCATTTCAACGGCCTCGATCCCTATGGCGCCGAGCGCATCGAGGTGCTCAAGGGCCCGTCCTCCGCGATGTACGGCGGCAGCGGCACCGGCGGCATCCTCAACTACGTGACCAAGCTGCCGACCGCGCAGCAGTTCGGCGAGGTCTCGATCTCCGGCGGCAGCTTCAACCGCTATCAGGGCCAGTTCGACATGGGCGGCCCCGCCAACAAGGAAGGGACCGTGCTGTGGCGTCTCACCGGCGTGGTTCGCGACGGCGAGACGCAGGTCGACTTCAGCAAGGACAATCGCGTCTTCATCGCGCCCGCCGTCACCTTCAAGCCGAACAAGGACACCACCATCACCTTGCTCGCCAACTACCAGCGCGATCGGGCAGGGTGGGGCCTCCAGTTCCTGCCGGCCGCGGGTACGGTGTGGCCGAACAACGGCCGCACCATTCCGGTCTCGTTCTTCGCGGGCGTGCCGAGCTTCGATGCCTTCAACACCGAGATTGCGACCGTCGGCTACCAGCTGGCGCACAACTTCACCGACAACATCACGTTCCGCCAGAACCTGCGATACGCCTATCAGCACAACGAGGAGAAGGTGTTTTACGGCGGCGGCTATACCAACGAGGCCGCGGGACAGCTCGCACGTTATGGCAGCTACAGCAACTCCTACATCAACTCCTTCGCGGTGGACAATCAGCTCCAGGGCAAGTTCACCACGGGCTTCCTCAGTCACACCACGCTGGTCGGGATCGACTACCGCAACACCACGTTCCGCGATACCGCGTATAGCGTCACGACGTCGGCCCCCGAGATCAACGTCTTCAATCCGGTCTACAGCTACGACTGGACCATCGGCGCCATGAGCGACAATACCGGCGTCAAGCAGTCGCAGGTCGGCCTTTACGCGCAGGACCAGATCAAGCTCGGCCGGCTCTCGTTCCAGTTCGGCGGCCGCCAGGATTTCGTGACGACGCAGGTCGATAATGGTCTCGCCAACACCTCGGTCTCGAAGGACGCGTCGGCCTTCACCGGCCGGGCCGCCGTGATGTACAATTTCGACAACGGCATCGCGCCATATTTCAGCTATTCGGAATCCTTCCTGCCGGTGCTCGCGACGGCTTCCGGTCAGTTGCTCAATCCAGAGACCGGAGTCCAGTACGAAGTCGGCATCAAGTACCAACCGATCGGATGGAATGCCCTGTTCACCTTCGCCGCCTTCGACCTGACGCGCGACAACGTCGTCACCTACGCGCCTCCGAGCTATCTCGCGGAACAGACCGGTCAGGTGAAATCGCGCGGCATCGAGCTCGAAGGTACGATGTCGCTCGCCGACGGCTGGAACCTGCGCGCGGCCTATGCCTATGTCGATGCCGTGGTCACGCAGGATCCGGTCAATGTCGGCAAGGCCCCGGTTACCGTGCCGCTCAACCGCGCCTCGCTGTGGAGCGACTATACGCTCCAGAACGGCCCACTGGCGGGCTTGCAGTTCGGCGGCGGCATCCGCTATGTCGGCGCAACCTGGGGCGACGACGCCAACACGTTCAAGGTGGGAGCCTCGACCGTGCTGGATGCGTTGCTCGCTTACACCAAGGACAATTGGCGCCTGTCGCTGAACGTCACCAATCTCGCCGACACCCGCTATGTCGCCGCATGCTACAGCCTGTCGGGCTGCTTCTATGCGGAAAGGCGGAAAGCCATCGCCAGGCTGACCTACCGCTGGTGAGCACGAGGCGAGAGCGGTCCGGCGTTGCAGGCCGGACCTGTTCCTTTCACCGATCAGAACGGGTAGTGCCGGGGCCCGGTCTGCACGGTGATCCAGCGCAGCTCGGTGAATTCGTCGATTGCGGCCTTGCCGCCGAAGCGGCCGTAGCCTGACGCCTTGGTGCCGCCGAACGGCATCTGAGGCTCGTCATGCACAGTCGGGGCGTTGACGTGGCAGATGCCCGCCTCGATCCGCCTGGCCACGCCGAGCGCACGGGCGATGTCGCGGCCGAACACGGCGGAGGAGAGGCCGTATTCGGTGTCATTGGCCACGCGCACGGCCTCGTCTATTCCGCTCACGCGCACAACGGTCACGACCGGACCAAAGCTCTCCTCACCATAGATCCGCATCGCCGGCGTGACATGATCAACGATGGTGGCGGGCATGATGGTGCCGCTGCCGTGACCGCCGGCAGCGAGGACGGCGCCCTTGGCGACGGCATCGTCGATCAGGCCCCGGACGCGCTCGCAGGCAGCGTCACTGACCAGCGAGCCGAGCACCACATTCCCCTTGCGGGGATCGCCGAAGGGAAGGCTCCTGGCCTTGGCGGCGAACTTGGCGATGAAGGCATCCGCAACCTTGTCGTCGACGACGATCCGCTCGGTCGACATGCAGATCTGACCCTGGTTCATGAAGGCGCCGAACGCTGCCGCATTCACGGCGGCGTCGAGGTCGGCATCGTCGAGGATCACGAGCGGGGCCTTGCCGCCAAGCTCCAGCAGCGCGCGCTTCAGGTGCTTTGCGCATGCCAGCGCGATGAGGCGGCCGACGCGGGTCGAGCCGGTGAAGTTGACGCGACGGATCGCAGGATGGGCGATCAGAGCTTCGACCACCGCCTGCGCATCCTCGGGCGCGTTGGTCACGACATTGACGACGCCGTCACCGAGGCCGGCCTCCGCCAGGCAGCTTCCGATCAGCCGGTGCACGCCGGGGCTCATCTCGGATGCCTTCAGCACCACGGTGTTGCCGCAGGCGAGCGGCATCGCGACCGAGCGCACGCCGAGGATCACGGGGGCGTTCCACGGCGCGATGCCGAGCACGACGCCGACCGGCTGGCGAAACGCCATGGCGAGGTTGTCGGGCTTGTCGGTCGGAATGACTTCGCCGGATATCTGCGTCGTCATGGCCGCGGCTTCGCGCAGCATGCCTTCGGCGAGATGCACGTTGAAGCCGGCCCAGCCCGCGGTGGCGCCCGTTTCGGCGACCATCAGCGCGGTGAACTCCGCCGCCCGGCGCGCGAGGATGTCGGCGGCCGCATTGAGCCGTTTGCGGCGCTCGGACGGACCAAGCTGCGACCAGGCCGGGAAGGCGGCGGCCGCAGCGTCCGCGGCCCGCATCGCGTCGTTGATCGAGGCCGCCGCCACGATGGTCGCGACGTCTCCGGAGATCGGGTTGTGGCGCTGGAAGGTGCGCTGGTTGCTGGCCGACTGGTCCTTGCCGCCGATGAGAAGGTCGATCGCGTTCATGAAGCACTCCAAAGGTTGCAGGCGGATTGAGTGATTATGGTGGGGACGGGGCCGCGCGCGCCTTGCCGAGATAGGCGCGCTGGACCTTCGGATCGTTCTTCATCGCACTGGCCGGTCCGCTGCCGGCGTTGCGGCCGGACTCGATCAGGTAGACACGGTCGGCGATGTCGAGGCTGGCCCGCGCATTCTGCTCGACCAGCAGCACGCTGAGGCCGCTGCTGCGGATCTCCGCCAGCGCGCGGAAGACCTCGCGGCTGAGGAGGGGCGACAGGCCGAGCGAGGGCTCATCGAGCAGGAGCAGCAGCGGGTTCGACATCAGCGCCCGGCCGATCGCCACCATCTGCTGCTCGCCGCCGCTCATGGTGCGAACGGCCTGGGCCATACGCTCGGCAAGCCGCGGGAACAGCCGGAGGATCCTTCCGAGCCGGTCCGCCTCGCCTGCGCGGGCACGGGCGGGGTAGGCACCGAGCTGCAGATTCTCGGCAACCGTCAGATCGCCGAACACGCCGCGGCCTTCGGGCACCAGCGCGATGCCGCGCTCCACGATCAGATGGGCGGGCAGCTCGCCAATGTGATGTCCCGCGAACCGGATCGTTGCGCCCGGCGCCGGTTTGACCAGCCCCGCGATGCTCTTGAGCAAGGTGGACTTGCCGGCGCCGTTGGCGCCGAGGATGGCGACGATCTCGCCTTGCTCGATACCGAGCGCAATGTCGGCGAGGGCCTGGTGCTTCCCATAGAAGTGGGAGAGGGCGGCGACCTCAAGCATCGTCGCCTCCGAGATAGGCTGCAACGACTTTCGGATCGGACAACACGGCCTCCGGCGCGCCGCGCGCGATCACGCTGCCGGCGTTCATGACGATGCAATGGCTGCACAGCGCTCGGATCGCATCCATCACATGCTCGACCATGATGATGGTGAGGCCGCGGTCGCGCAATTTCGCGATCAGCGCGATGCCGGTCTCGAGTTCGCTCGGATTGAGGCCCGCCAGCCATTCGTCGAGCAGCACGAGGCGCGGCTGCAGCGCCAGCGCGCGGGCGAGCTCGAGGCGTTTCTGGTCGATATAGGTCAGCTCGCTCGCGGGCGCTTCCTGCATCTTGCCGAGCCCGACCAGGTCCAGCAGCTCGCTCGCCGTTGCGCCCGAGCCGTTGGACGTCGAGAACAGCCGCGCCGCTGCAACGTTTTCGGCCACCGTCAGGTCCGGCATCACGCGCACCAGCTGGAACGTGCGCGCCAGGCCGAGGCGCGCGATCTGGTGCGCGCGCAGGCCGTTGAGGACGATGCCACCCAGCCGGATCGTGCCCGAGGAGGGCCGCAACGCCCCGGACAGCGTATTCAGCAGCGTCGTCTTGCCGGATCCGTTCGGGCCGATGATGCCGATGATCTCGCCCGGCGCGGCCGTGAAGCTGACACCGTCGACGGCGCGCAATCCGCTGAACGATTTGCTGACGCCGTCGACCGCGAGCAGCGGTGCATCGCTGGTGCGGGGGGGCGCGGCGGCGGGACCGCCGGCCGGAACGCGCCAGCGGCGGCCCGCCCCGAACAAGCCGATCACGCCATTCGGCAACACCATCACGATGAGCACGAAGATGACGCCGAGCACGATGCTGAAATGGTTGGGCAGCGTCGCGGTCAGCACCTCGAACAGCAGGACGAGGGGAATGACGCCCAGCACGGGCCCGAACAACGAGCCCGCGCCGCCCAGCAAGGCCATGATCACGACCTGGAACGAGATGGTCGGATTGAATGCAATGGCCGGATCGATATAGGTCCAGCGTGGCGCCATGACCGCGCCGGTCACCGCCATGAAGGTCGCGCTCAGAATGAAGACGCCGAGCTTGACCCGCGTGGCGTCGATGCCGGAATGGCTCGCCGCGGTTTCGTCGGCGCCGATGGCACGCAGGGCCAGCCCGTAGCGCGAGCGTCCGAGCATCCAGCCCACCAGGAAGACAATCGCGGTCAAGCCCAGGAGCTGCCAGTAGAGAACGTCCTGCGTCACCGCGCTGAAGAGATAGCGGCCGACCGATTTGTGGATGTTGACCTCGTACCAGATCACGAGCTGCCGGATCAGCTCGGCCAGGCCGAAGGAGAAGATCACGAAATAGATACCGGACAGCCGCAGCGTCGAAAGCCCGGTGACAGCGGCGGTAAGTGCGCCCACGCCGGCTGCGGCCAGCAGCACGGCCGGCCAGGGCATGGTCTCGCCGAGCACCGCAGCCGTGTAAGCGCCGAGCCCGAAGAACGCGACCGTGGCAAGCGAGATGTAGCGCGTCGGGCCCGAAAACATCGCCCACGCGGTCGCCAGGATCGTGAAATAGAGCACGCTGATGCCGAGCGCGAGATAATAGCCGTTGGCATAGAGCGGATAGGTGACGAGGCCGGCGGCGAGGGCGAGGCCGGCGCACCACAGCAAGATCCGGACGGCCCCCGTCATGACGCGGCCCTGCCGAACAGGCCGGTCGGCTTGATCACGAGGACGCCGAGAAACAGCGTGTAGGTCGCGGCCAGCGTCAGGCCGGGATCGACCAGCCGCGCCACCGCGGTTTCGACCACACCAAGCAGCAACCCGGCGACCAGCGCGCCGATGACGTTGCCGACACCGCCCATGATGACGACGACCAGTGCCTTCATCGTGAAGACCACGCCCATCGCGGCATTGAAGGTGAGGAACATGCTGATCAGAACGCCGCCGACGGCGACGAGGCCGCCGCCAAAGGCAAACGCCAGCCCCGACAGGGCCGCAACGTCGATGCCGACGAGACGCGCGGCGTTGGCATCGACGGCGATGGCGCGTACCGCAGTGCCGATCCGGGTGCGGGTGAGGGCGAGGTACACGGCGCCGCCGACCAGGGCCGCGAACAGCAGCGCGACGAGCCGATTGACGGCAAGCGTCGAGCCCATGATCGTCAGCGGAATGGAGAGATAGCTATAGCTGTAATACTGGCCGCCGAAGGCGACCAGCATGGCGCCCTGGATCACGAACAGCACGCCGAAGGTGACGAGGATGCTGTCGATCTCCTGCGCGCCCCGGTCCTTGCCGCGACGCATCAGCCGTTCCAGCAGGAAGCGATACAGCAGCCAGTTCAGCACCATCGCGACCGGGACCGCCAGCAGTAGCGCCGCAAGCGGGCTCAGCCCAAGGCCGCCGTAGAGCGAGAACGCGCCGAAGGCGGCCGCGACCAGCGACTCTCCATAGGAGAGGTTCATGATCCGCGCCACGCCATATTGCAGCGTCAGCCCGAGCGCGATCAGCGCGTACATGCCGCCGAGCACGAGGCCCGGCAGGATGATGTCCACAAGCAGCATGAAACGGCGTCCCCTTGAGCGGACGGCACGCAGGCCTCGCCTGCAGCCAGCCTTATTGCCACTGCGGCTTGGGCACGACCGCGGCACGTGCGCCCGGCAGCGAGGTCGGCGCGAGGGCGTAGAACTCGCCGTTCTGCCACTGTCCGACGCTCCAGACCTCCTGAAGCAGCCCGTCCTTCAGCTTGACCTTGCCGATGATGGTCTCGAACGTGCCGGCGCGGATTTCCGCCGCGACGGCGGTGCGATCGAGCTTGCCGACCTTTTCGATCGCCTGCTGGAGCACCTGCAAGCTCGCATAGGTGATCGAGCTCGCCCAGCGATCCGGCTCCTTGCCGGTGGCGGCCTTGTGGCGCGCGAGATACTCTTTCAGCTGCGGAGACTCGGCATTCCAACCGCCGATGCCCATCACGCCGTCGCTGTTGGCGGCAAACTTGCCCTTGTAGAGCGGGAACGCGGTGCCGACGCCGACATAGAAGACCTTCGGGTTGAACTTCAACAGTTGCGCCTGCTCGGTGAGCGCGATCGTATCCGGCGGATAGCTGAAGGCGATGAACGCATCCGGGTTTGACGCGATCGCATCCTTCAACAGAGGCTGGAGATCCTGCGTCCCCATCGGATAGGTCTTGTCATAGCCGAGCGTGAAGCCGTGCTTCTTGAAGGCCTCGCGGCCCGCAGCGGACAGCTCGATGCCGAACTGGTCGGCGATGCTGACCATCGCGATCTTCGCCCCTATCTTGCCTTCCCTCTTCAGCTTGCCGAGGAGGTCGGCAAGCCCCTCGGATATCTGCGCCGACGTCCCGAGCCAGAACGTCGCGTTCGACCAGCGCTTGGCAAGTTCCGGCGCCTTGTCGGTCACCGACGTGACCGCGAGGTGAGGGTAGCCCAGGCGGTTCAGCGTCGGGCCGACCGCGAGGTTGAGGCCCGTCCCCCAGGGCGAAAGAATGAAATCGACCTTGTCCTGGTTGGCGAGGCGCTCGATCGCCTTGACGGCTTCTTCCGAGCTACTGCGGTCGTCATATTCGACCACCTCGATCGGCAGCTTCTTGTCGCCGAGCTTGATGCCGCCGGCGGCATTGACGTCCTTCACCCACAGCTCATAGTTGGGCAGGGTGGTGATGCCGGCGCCGCCGGCATAAGGCCCGGTCTTGGAAATCGCGTAGCCGATCCGGATCTTCTCCTGCGCATCGGCCGTGGACGGAAAGGTCCAAAGCGTGCCGGCCAGAGCCGCAAGGCCAGCGCCGCGCAGCAACGTTCGACGGTTCGCTGAAAACATATCGTGTCTCCCTCCTGTTGCACTCAAGCGATTGTTGGCATCGAGTGGTTGGTCGTTTCCTCTTGGTCCCCTTCTTTCGGAGCGGCATCATTGAGCCGGCCGCCACCGGGACTTGACCTAGCAAGCATCGCAAGCTTTGCTCGCACAATGGACAAATCCGGCGAAAGGTTGGACATTTCTGGTCTTGATGGCCGAGTGCGTCGAGGCGTCGCGGGCCCGGATCCGGCACCGGCAACCGTCCCGAGTGGGGCCGTCCCTGTTGGCGCCGAGCTGATCGGAGCGCATTACGTCGCGCGGCGATGGTCGCTGACCTCGAAAGCGGCCCGTCCGTTCATTCATCTGCTCTGCCTTCCCGGCGGCGGAACCGCCGAGATCGGTCAGGCCGGCAAGATGATTCAGTCGGTCGGACCCGCGATGGTCTGGCTACCGGCGGGATCGGCCGACTATCTGGAGATGCCGGCCGGCACGACCGCGCAGCTGCTGCAATTGCGTGCCGGCACATGGCATCGCTATCTCCCGCCATCGGCGGAGGCGGCCTATCTGGCGCTCGAAGGCGCGGGCGGCATCCTGGCGTTGCAGGTCGAGGCCGATCTCGCGGCCACGATGGCCCGTTCCATCGCGGCGATCGCCGCCGAGATCGCCTCGCCCGCACGCAGTGGTGCAGCGTCGATCATGTCGGCGGAGCTGACGCTGTGCGCGCTGCGCTTTTGGCGCCTGTTCGCCGGCGACGGCAACCGCAACGAGGAGAGCAGCAGCACCGAGATCCTGAGCCGGTTCCGCAGGCTGCTCGAGGAGCGCTATCAGCAGCACCTGCGCGTCAGCGATTACGCCAGGCTGCTCGGCACGACGCCCGATCGGCTGCACGCGCTGTGCAGCCGCGAGCTGAAGCGATCGCCGAGCGAGCTGATCCAGCAGCGCCTCGTCAGGGAAGCGGCTGCGCGGCTGGAGACTGGAACCATCGCCGTCAAGCAGATCGCATTCGCGCTCGGCTTCACGGACACCGCCTATTTCAGCCGCTTCTTCCGCAAGCACACCGGCGAGGCACCGGGGGTATGGCGCCGGCGCGTTGCGGCACGTGTGAGAGCGGGGCGATCGAGGCCGACGCTGAATTTTGCCGATTGGCCGTGACGCACTTGGCTGCGCGGACAGCCGATCCCGCATGGACGCCTTGTCGCGCAGCTCATGCGCCAGTCTCGATAAATTCTAATGTCGGGCCTCTCGCACTGAAATGGTCCCTGCGTTAGGCCGAGGGCCCACCGGCGGACCTGCCGGCGATGAGTCCAATCGAAAGCGGTCCGGCACATGGGGGGCCGGGCCCACCGTGAATGAGATCTGAGCGATGAGAGCGATATTCGGCAAACTGCATCGCTGGGCAGGACTGCTGACGGCCGCCTTCCTGTTCTTCTCGGGCATCACCGGCGCGATCATCTCCTGGGATCACGAGCTCGACGACGTCCTCAACGGCCATCTGTTCGACGTCGCGACCAAGGGCCCGGCCATTCCATCGATCGAGCTTGCCAAGATGATCGAGCAGCGCGATCCCCGTGCGCGCGTCGTCTACCTCTTCATGACGCCGGAAGAGGGCCACTCGCTGTGGTTCTTCGTCATGCCGCGTATCGACCCCGCGACCGGAAAGCGTTACCCGCTCGACTACAACCAGGTCTTCCTCGATCCCAACACCGGTGCCGAGCTTGGCCGCCGCTATTGGGGCGCGGTCTGGCCGGTGACGCGGGAGAACTTCGTCTCGTTCCTCTACAAGCTCCACTACACGATGCACATCCCGGAATTCTGGGGCAGCGACCGCTGGGGCATGCGCGTGCTCGGCGTGATCGCCATCATCTGGACCATCGATTGCTTCGTCGGCTTCTATCTGACGCTGCCCTCGCGGCGGCGTGCCAAGGCGGCGCGGGCGCCTGAAGTCACGCGCCAGCTCGAGCGCGGCTTCTGGGCGCGCTGGGCGCCGGCCTGGACCATCAAGACCTCGGGCAGCGGCTATCGGATCAATTTCGACATCCACCGGGCTTTCAGCCTTTGGACCTGGGGTGTGCTGTTCATCATCGCCTTCACCGCATTTTCGCTGAACCTCTATTTCGAGGTGTTCTCGCCGCTGATGAAGATGGTGTCGAACTACACGCCGACGCCCTACGAGCAGCGGCCCTATCGCGGTCTCGACGATCCGATCGAGCCCAAGGTGACGTTCGCCGACATCGCCGCACGCGCGGCGGCCGACGGCAAGGCGCGCGGATGGACGACCCCGGTTGGCTCGATCAATTACGGCCCGGCCCATGGCGTCTATGCCGCCGCCTTCTTCCACCCCGGCGACGACCACGGCGCAGGCGGCGTCGGCCCGGCGCAGCTCTACTACGACAGCGAGGACGGCCGCCCAATCGGCGAGCGACTGCCCTGGGTCGGCACCGCCGCCGACATCTTCGTGCAGGCGCAGTTCCCGCTGCATTCGGGCCGAATCGTCGGGCTGTTCGGCCGCATCCTGATCTCGGTCATGGGACTGGTGGTGGCGGCGCTCTCTGTGACCGGCGTCGTGATCTGGTGGCGCAAGCGCCGCGCCCGCGTCCGCGTGCGCGAGACCGCCGCTATGCGCCTGAACCGGCAGCAACTCACGCCGGCGGAGTAGGGCTCCCGCACTCCGTCGACGGATGAACCTTCCCGCCCGGCGACGGCACAAAGACTGGAGACCGCTCCCAGTCTTCCGGACATCGCAATGAGATCGCTCGCCTTGCTCTGCCTGCTTCTCCTGGCTGCGCCGGTCCATGCAGCCGCGCCCGAGCAGCACTATCTCGACCTGCGCGATCGCTACATCGCAAAATTCTCGACAGCCAAGGAGAACGACGAGATCTACAAGCAGCACGATGCCGCGCTCAACGAGCTGACCGGCGTGCTGCGCGGCCTGGTGGGACCTGTGGCAATCAAGGGGCTGCCGGCCGAGGGCAAGTCGAACGTCGACACGCTGTTCAGGAACGATGTCGGCTTCGGCCATCTCGACGGGCTCGGCTTCGCTTCCGAGGGCGACAAGATGCGGGCCGTGGTGACCACGACCGGGCTGCTCAAGCACTGGCTGCGCGAGCACCGCGAGGACGGCATGCCGCAGGAGAGAGATGCCGCGTTCAAGTCGGACCGCTTCTACTATTACGCCATCCAGGACGCGGCCTTCGCCAAATATGCCGAGCTGCCGGTCACCAAGCCCGCATCCGCCACCACCGCGGTCGCCGTGCTGGGTGTGCGCGGCAATGGCGGCCTCAAGGGATCACCGCATGAAATCGACGTCATCGCCATAAAGGATGCCAAGGTCTTCTTCATCGCCACATCGGACGCCGTGAAGACGGCCGAAATCCCGGCCTGCGAAAAGGTCTGGAAGCAGATGATGGCCAGGAAGACCCCGCAGGACGCCATGGCCCGTGAAGACCAGGCGATGGACGCCTACACCAAGTGCTTTGCCAAGGAAGCGCCAAGCCAGAGCTGGTTCGCAGCCGCCGTCAAGAAGGCGCAGAGCCAGCTGGATTTGCTGCCGTTGCGCTAAATTGGAGCGCGGAAGGAGCAGACGAGGCGGCCAACTCGACCGACTTGCCGGCGGCGTCGATCAGATGCACGCTGTCGATGTCGACACGCGGCAACAACGATCGAATCCTGTCTTCCGGCATGAAGCTGAACGCCGTGGACAATGCGTCTGCGGCGGTTGCGCTGCGGGATACCGTCGTCACGCTGCGATAGCGCAGAGCGCAGCCGCCCGTTTGGGGATCGAACAGGTGGTTGAAGCATGCCTTGGAATCGAACCGGAAGCCGTAGCCACCCGAGGTGGACACGGCACGATCGACGATGGGCAGCACCTTTTTCGTGTGGTCCGCGATGTCTGGATTGGCGATGCCGATGTCCCAGGGACGTCCGTCCGGACGCGGGCCGATCGCGCGGGCCTCGCCCATGTCGACGAGGCTATGAGAGATGCCCTGCGCGCGCAGCAGGTCGACCACCTTGTCCGTGACGTAACCTTGCGCGATCCCGTTCAGGGTGACGGCCATGCCCCGAGGCATCACGATCCGGTCGCGGGATATCGACAGCCGGCCGCTGCCGATGCGCGCGAGCGCCGCTTCGATTTCGGCTGCCGCAGGACCGGCTGGATTCGCGTCAGCCTGCGCGAAGTGGCGGGCGTAGAGGTCCCAAAGCGGCTGCACCGTGACATCGAACAGACCGCCTGTCAGCCTGGAATAGTGCTGCGAGGTCGAAAGCAGATCGACCATTTCGGCGGGGGGATCGATCAGGATGCCCTTCCGGTTCAGCTCCACCAGGGTGGAATCGTCCAGGTAAAGGCTGAACAGCCGCTCGAGCCGTCGCGCCTCGGCGCATGCCAGCGATATCAGCCGTTCGGCCCGGCGGCGATCTTCGTCGTGGATCTCCAACGTCGCGACCGCGCCCAGCATCGTGCCCCGCCACGTCACCGGGGCGACCTCGGCACGAACGGGATGTCCGACGAACAGCGAGCCGAGCCCCGCCGCCGCGGCGCTGATCCGGATGAACCGTCGGCGGGTCAGCGCTTGCGTCATGGCGTCCTCCTCGATCGGTCACCCGGCGAGCCTTCGGTCGCTTCGACGGACGCAGCGTCGCCAGCGGCATTCGCCGACGACAGGACATAGTCGCGGGGCACCTCGTCGAAGCCGACGATTCTGCCGCCGTTTTCACCTGCGAACTTCTCCGCGGCCGCCCGGTCCGAGAACGGGACCGCCTCGTCCCCGCCCATGCCGCTCTTGACCCGGCTCCCGATGACGAACAACGCCTTGCGCGCCTCGACCCAGTTGTCGGCGCCGGGCTGGTCCCAGTTCGGTGCCTTGCCCATATCGGACACGTAGATCGCCTGAATGTCTTTGGGCTCGTCTGGCAGAATGGTGAAGGCGAGGGTGTCGCGTACGGACGAGAACCAGACGGGCTGAATGAGGCTCGCGGCGAAAATCTGCCCCTTGGGTCCTGGGTGCTCGAGCACGTTCATGCCGCAGTAATGGCCGATGTCCTCTGCCGTCATCCGATGCGGCAGCGGGATCTTCGCCGCCTGCTTCTCGTTACAGCCCGCGAGCGCCAGCGGCAGCAGCAGGGCGCAAGCGATGGCCAGCCGCCTCATAGCTCCCTCCGCGAGAAGGCGAGTGCGGCCAGGCCCAGCGGCAGCAGCGTCCAGCCGAGCAGGGCCGTCAGAAGGACCGGTATCGTCAGGGAGGTGTTTTGAGCAAGGCCGGCCATGCCGGCAAAGGTGCTGACATTGGCGAACCCGGTCAGGTTGATCAGCCGGTAGGCGTCGGTCGGGTTAGACAGGAGCAGGGCGTTGAGCATGGTCGCCGAGATGCTGCGTCCCTGGTCGAGCGCAAGCACGCCCAGCAATGCCATGTCGTAGATCAGCACCAGCAGCAGCCATAATCCGATGCAGATGCCGGCCGCCGTTCCGCGGTCCCGCACGAGCGCGCTGACCAGATAGCCAATCGCGACGAACGTGGCGCCAAGCAGCACCGAGGAGCCTACCATCGCCGTGAACGCCAGGAGACTATCGCCGTCAATGTCGCTACCCGTCGCCGCCAGCGCCCCGACAGCCGCGCCATAGCCGAGGCAGGTCGCAAAGCCGAGGACGGCGAGGTGGCCCAGGAACTTGCCGAGCAGCACCTGCCAGCGTGCTACCGGATAACTCAATAGCAGCAGCATCGTCCCCCGCTCCATCTCGCCGACGATGGCATCGTGGGAGATCAGGAGCGCAATGAGCGGAACGAGAAAGATCGTCAGGCTCGACAGGCTGACGATGACCACATCCAGCGTGCGAACGCCGACGTTGCCGGTCGGCGCGCTGCCGAGAAAGGTCAGCGACAGGGCGAGCCCTGCGAGCAGGAGCGTTGCGGCCAGCACCCAGCGATTGCGAATGGCCTGGTGGATCTCCTTGGCGGCGATGATCATGACGTTCATGGCGCCTGCTCCGATTGCCGAAGAAAGTGAGCGTAAAGCTCGTCGAGGGTCGGCGGGACCACGTCGACGTCCTCGACGGAATTGCCGGCGGCCGTCGCGCGATGCAGAAGCTCGATCTTGCGCTCCGGCGCGGCGTCGATCTCGACGATGTGGCCGTTCAAACGGCGGCAGGTCGCGTCCTTGGGCGCCCAGCCCGGCAACTCGCTCGGAGCGAGCCCTGCGACCCTAAGGCGGATCCTGGTGGGCAGCCGGGCAAGTCGACGCAGTTCGTCGATCGATCCGTCCGCGACCTTGATCCCGCGGTTCATGATGATGACCCGGCCGGCACGTTCCTCGAGCTCGGTCAGCGCATGCGACGACAGCAGTACGGTTGCACCAGCAGCGGCGAGGCGTACGATGATGTCGTAGAAGGTCTGCCGCAGCTCCGGATCGAGACCGGTGGTCGGCTCGTCCAGCAGCAGCACACGCGGCTCGCCGAGCAGCGCCTGCGCGAGCCCGAGGCGCTGGCGCATGCCCTTCGAATAGGTGTTGACCCTGCGGCGGCCGGCGGCGCCCAGGCCTACGGCGTCCAGCAGCTCCAGGGCCTTGGCGACCGGCTCCCGCTTCAGCCTGGCGTAGAAGGCCTGCGTCTCGCGGCCGGTCAGGGCAGGGTCGAAGGAGACGTTTTCCGGCAGGTAGCCGAGCTGCCGTCGGCCGGCAAACTCGCCGGCGGCCGGATTGTCTCCGAGAACCTCGATGGAGCCGCAGGTCGGCCGGATCAAGCCGAGCATGAGCTTCATCAGCGTGGTCTTGCCGGCGCCATTGTGGCCGATCAAGGCGACCAACTCGCCTTGGCCAAGCGTGAACGAGGCATCGCGCACGGCGTTGACCCGGCCATACGCCTTGGTGACGTTGCTGACGCGTACCGTGCCGATCATCGGGTTTCCTTCGCGCGGCGCGCTGGCGGCGACACCAGCGGATGGCTGTCGACCACGCCGCCCGGCAGCAGTGCCGGAAACTGTGCCTGCGCCCAGCGGATCACCTGGACGGCAGGGCTGTTGATCAGGACCTTTGCAGCGGGCGCCGTCCACAGCACGCGATCGATCAGGTCGTTCGGCCGGTACGCCGTGTCGGCGATTCCATCGCCGTTGAGGTCGAATGCCGGGTTGTCGCTCCAGTAGTTGCCGCGCCCCCCGATCGACCAGTCCAGATGCCGGGTGCCGACATATTTCACCTGATTGGCGTTGCTGACGAAAGCATTGCCCGTGATTTGGTTACCTTCGGAGCCGGCCGTGAAGTGCACGCCGATGGCGCAACGTTCGAACCAGTTGTTGCGGAATTTATTGTGATTGGTGTTGTAGATGAAGACGCATTTTTCCGGGCCAGTCCTGAGAGCGTTCTCCCGCCTCGCTTGCGGAAGCATGCCTCGCTCGTCGTCCGGACCATCGTCCGGTTTCTGCATCGTCGGGTTCAGCAGGCCGCCCGTGACCCGGTTGTCTTCGATCTCGGCGTAGTTCGCGTAGTTGAAGAGAAATCCATAGTCGCGATCGTGATCGGAGCTGTTGCCGCGGATCACCAGGCGGTTTGAATACATGATGGCGTAACCGACATGGTTGCCGATCGAGACGTTGCCGCTGACTTCGCTATCGTTGGTGTACATGTAGTGGACCGCGAAGCGAACCTGCTCGAAGCGGTTGTCGACGAATCGGTCCTTGCTGCTGGAGATCGAGAAGATGCCGTCGCGGCCATAGCGGAAGGTGTTGTTCGCGATGGTGACGTCGGGCGCATTCCACAGCGAGACGCCGTTGCCCGCCTCGCTGAGACGCCCGCCGCGCAGTCCCTCGATCTCGTTGCGGACGACCCGGGAGCCCCTCGCGCCATGCACATAGACGCCGAACAGGTTTCCGACCAGCCGGTTGTCCTCGATCGTTGCGCGCGCGGCTGTCTTCTGCAGGAAGATCCCGGAATTCATCGCCTGCAAATCGCGGCCGGACCCGCGAATGGTCACGCCGCGGACGGTGACGTCCGGCGCGCTGACGGTGACGACGTTGTCAGCGCCGTCGCCGTCCAGCACCGTACCTTCGGTCCCAACCAGCTGCAAAGGACGGTCGATCCGGATCGAGCCGTGATAGTCACCCGGTGCAAGTTTAACGACGTCGCCTGCGCGCGCGCCATCCAGCACCGCTTGCAGCGGCTGGCCGGGCGCAGCCGTCAGCGTCTCCGCCTCAGAGAAGCTGGACAATCCGGCGGCGACCAGCGCCGCTGGAAACATGGGTGACAAGAGACGCACGAGGTCGCTCCGATCAGACTGACTTCGGTTCGACGAGCATCCGGCCCTTCATCTCCATATGCATGGCGTGGCAGAACCAGGAGCAATAGTACCAGTAGACACCCGGCTTGTCGGCCGTGAACGTCACTGACGAGGTGGCCATCGGCCCGATCTCCATGTTGATGCCGTAGTTGACGATGCAGAAGCCGTGCGTCAGGTCTTCGACCGCATCGATATTGGTGATGAAGACGGTCACTTCGTCCCCTTGCTTGACCTGGAACTGCTCGAGGCCATAGGCCGGCGCGGTCGACGTCATATAGACCCGCACCTTGTTGCCGTCCTGGATCACCTTGGAATCCGCCTCGAGATTGATCCCGTCCGCCTTGGCCTGCTTGACGGCGTCCGCGAACATCGGATCCGCGCGGTCCCAGATCGAGATCGGGTTGATCTTGGAGCGGTGGACGATGGTCGCGTCATGCGGCTCGGCGAAGCTCGGGCCGTCATGCACCAGCTTCATCTGATCGCCCGAGATGTCGATCAGCTGATCGTTCTCAGGCTTGAGCGGTCCGACGTTCAGGAAACGGTCCTTCGAGAACTTGTTCAGCGAGATGAGCCATTTTCCATCGGCCTCCTTGGTCTGTCCCATCGAGGTATGGTTGTGGCCGGGCTGATAGTGCACGTCGAGCTTCTGGATGATGGGATTGACCTTCTCACCCTTGAAGGCCCGCTTGGCGAGGTCGATGTTCCACTTGCAGACCTGGCTATCGAGGAACAGGGTCGTGTAGGCGTTGCCCTTGCCGTCATAGGCGGTGTGCAGCGGCCCGAGGCCGAGCTCCGGCTCCGCGACGACGACGTCGCGCGGCTTGATCTTGTCGTCGAACAGTTGGTCGAACAGGCGCACATCCATCACGGTCACGGTGGGCGAGAGCTTCCCGGCTGCGACGATGTGGATGCCGTCCGGGGCCGTGTTCATGCCGTGCGGATTGTTCGAGACCGGAACATAGCGGGTGTAGGCCGACCCCTTGCGGCCGTCGATCACGGGCACGCCGTTCATTTCCTTGAAGTCGCCCTTCTTTACTGCCTCCTCGATCCGCTTGAGGTTGAAGATGACGACCCAGTCCTGCTCGCTGGCGGTCATCTCCGCCAGCGTGACGCCTTCCTCGCCGTTGTAGCAGGTCGAGAAAGCGTATTTGCCCTGATAGTCCGCGTCGACATTGTCGAGGTTGCCGCTGACAATCACCTGCCAGGCCACCTTCATCGTGTCGCCGTCGATCGCACTGAGCATCGAGCGATATTGTTTGGGATCGTCAAGCACCTTACCGTCGTTGGGCAGGGGCACCCCGTCTTCGCCGTTGGCGAACACATAACCGGTGCGCGGATATTTCTGCAGTCGCAGGCCGTGGACCGTATGCTGGTTCGGCAGTTCGATGATCTTGTCGCATTTCATGACATCGAGCCGCACCCGCGCCACGCGGCTGTTGGCCTTGTCATTCATGAAGGCATAGCGACCGTCATAGGTGCCGTCCGTGAACGAGATGTGCGGGTGATGGAGGTCGCCGTTCAGGTAGGTGCCGCCGCGGTTCTTGAGGAATTCGCGGGTGGCAGGCTGCATTCCTTCCGTCAGAACCTTGATGCTTTCATTGGTCTGGCCCCAGCCGGTCGCGCTGCAGCGGTTGAAGACGGGAACCCGCATCAACTCGCGCATCGAAGGGAGGCCGATGATCCGCATCTCGCCGGACTGGCCGCTTGAGAAAAACACGTAGTATTCGTCGAGCTCACCGGGCGCCACTTCGGTCTTCTGCACCGCCGGTCGCGCCGCCGGCACCTTTGGTGCTGCTGTCTTCGTCTGAGCATCGGCGGACGAGATGAATCCGCCGCCGTCCTTCATCGCCACTCCGGCGGCCAGGCCCACGCCCGCTGCGGCCGCCGTCGTTCCCAGCACAGCTCGTCGGCTGACGCCCTTGGTTTCGTTCTCGCTCATGATTGCCTCCTCGGCTTCCGGTTTCAGTTTGGGGGTAAAGAGATGGGGGCTGATGCGCCGACAGGTTTGCCGCCGGCGGTGATGACGGTCGCCGGACCCTTGCCGCCTGAGCGCATCGAGGGCGAGGACATGGCCGCGAACTTCTCGCGCTTGAGCCGCACCTGAATCATGTGCGGACAGCGGTGATCGTCGTAATAGAGTTCCTGGCAGTGCATGCAGTAGATGCACTCATTGACGTTGATGTGCCCCTCGGGATGGATCGACTGAACCGGACATTCCTTGGCGCAGCGTTGGCAGGGTGATCCGCATTCTTCCCAGCGGCGGAGCCATTCGAACGTCCGCATGCGGCCGGGAATCGCGAGCGCCGCGCCGAGCGGACAGAGGTAGCGGCAGAAGAAGCGCTCGATGAAGAGGCCGATGACGAGCAGGGCGACTGCATAGGCCACGAACGGCCAGCCCCGCGAAAACTTCAGGATGATTGCCGTCTTGAACGGTTCGACCTCGGCAAATCGCTCGGCCATGTCGACGGAATAGAGCGACAGGCCGAACAGTCCGAGGAAGATGATGTACTTGATCGGCCACAACCGTTCATGCAGTCCCCACGGCACCGTTATCTGCGGCACCTTCAGCCATTTCGCGGCCGTGTTGGTGAGCTCCTGCAGCGCGCCGAAGGGACACAGCCAGCCGCAGAACGGGCCTCGGCCCCAGAACAGAAGCCCACCGGCCGTCGCGGCCCACAGGATGAAGATCAGCGGAGCGGCGAGGAAATATTCCCAACGGAAGCCGGTCACCAGCGCATTGGAAAAGGTGACGACATTGACGACGGAGAGCTGGGCGTTTGCGTACCAGCCGAGCCAGACCAGAACGAAGGCGAGATAGCCTCGCCGAACCCAGGTGTACAACGCCGGGCGGCGCACAAGCAGATTCTGGAAGAAGAAAATGCCGGTGAGAGCGGCCAGCATGAACGCCGTGATGCCGATCGAGACCGTGCTCGATCGCCAGATTCGCACCCAGAGCGGCTCATCCGCCTCCGGGGACGGGGCGGCGGCGGCAGAAGCAGCCTGCGAGGCAGGAGGCGCCGCATTCTCCGGCACCGTCACCGCACGCTGCTCGCGGCGTAGATAACCGTCGGGCAGGGCGTAGGCGACATCAAAGTTCAGGAACGCCTTGTCGCGGCCGCCGAGGCTGCGTTGCACCAGCAGTTGAAGCTGCCACGGCTGCGTCGGATCCAGGGTGAACTCGGGAGGGGTGACGAACAGGCCGATTTCCCTGAACTCGGGCGCGCCGACCGCGTCCAGTGCTCCGAGGCGGGTATGGTTGCGATCGCGGAAGCGGGTGCTGTTGCCTTCCTGCAGGATCTCGATGCGATCGAAGATGCCGCCGCGCACGTAGGCCGAACCCTTGAAAGAGTAGGGACCGTTGCCGGCGACGACAATCGCCTGCTGCCCGGGCTTCAGGCTGTCCTTCAGCCGTCGATAGCCATCGTCGCCGAGCAGGCTGCGGCCGATCGTGGGCGCAGTTACGAGCGCCACATAGAGGTCGATGAAGGTGTCGCTGGCGTCACCTGGTTCGGGGTACTGGGCCGCCGCCGCGCTGCCGGACTTTGCAAAGGCTTCGTTGACATCGCCAATGCCGAGATGAAGCCGGCGGATCGAGCCGTCGCCGATGAGGCTCTCCCAGTCACGGACTTCGCTGTGTTGGAGATCGAGCGTCTTGATGACCGGGGGCAGGGCTGCCGAAGCCGCGGCCCCGTCGCCGCCACCGACCCGGCCGCTCCGGATGAGCTTGGACGCCGCACGTACGATACTGTCACCCATCACCAGCACGGTAACGGTCGCGCCGCTCACGATGTCGACCTGCGGCGGCCTCTCGGCGCCACTTGCGACCGGCTTCATGTCCTTGCCGATCAGGGAGTTCATGGCGGCAACGATTCGGGCTTCCGGAATGCCGACCAGCACGATCGGTTCCTTGTGATCGACGAGTCTGACTCCAGTGATGACGCCTTTCGGGTCGATCCCAGCCAGCAGGTGAATCGGTTTGCCCGAGTAGCCGACGGAATTCGCGAGATCGGAGTTGAGGAAGACAAATCCCTGGAGCTGATCGCCACGGTAGACCGGCACGATAGGCGGATCGCCTTGAGACGGGCCAAAACGATCCGCACCCGGGAAGAAGTCGGCGGGCGCGACCTTCGGCAGGTATGTCTGCAGATCACCGGCAGCGCGTGCGGGCGCAATGTACGTCAGGCACATCAGCAGCAAGCCTGCCAGCGCTCGCGCTGCACGCCTTGCAAAGACGACGTCGTCGTTCGGCCGCTTCGACATGTCGATTCAAATGCGATCTGCGCGACCAAGGCGGCCGCGCGTGCCTCGAGAATCTTCTTCGATGATTTGTCGCCGCTGACGTGCCAAGCTCATCGCGAGCAACCGCATCTGTCAACCCTGCGGAAATATTTGTATTCGCGCGGAACCGGATCAGAAGTCTGCATTTGGAGCCATCGCCATGCCGTTTCTACGCACTTCATTGCTGAGCGCTGAGCCTCGCGGTGTACTGAAGTCTCTCGATGAGCTCTTTGCGCTGGCGCACGCAATGGAGCAGGAGGCAGCCAATAGGTATGATGCTCTTGCCGAAGATATGCGCAGGCAGGGCAAGGACGATCTTGCTGACGTGTTCGCGCGACTCGCTGCCGCCGAGCGCGAGCACGTCGACAGCGTCACACAGTGGTCGCAAATGCGGCGCGGCAAGAGCCCGGATCCCGCTCTGGTGCGCTGGGAAGCGCCGGAAGCCCTCGATCCGGAAGTTGCCGCCGAGGTGAAAACATCCCGTTTGATGACGCCGTACCGCGCGCTCGCCATGGCGGTCCGCAACGAGGAACGCGCCTTCGCCTTCTGGTCCTATCTGGCAGCATACTCGCTCGATCCAGAGGTCAAGAAGGCGTCCGAGGCAATGGCCAAGGAGGAACTCGGCCATGTCGCCACGCTGCGAAAGGAGAGGCGCCGCGCGTATCATCGTCAACACGAACAGGATAGCGCCGAGGCATCCGCCGCTCCTCAGCCGCCGATCGATGCGCGAAGGCTCGAGCTTCGCCTGGTTGCGCAACTTGGTGAGCTCGAACAACGCTTGAGCGGCCCAGCCGCCGTCCGGGCACGAGACATTCGCCAGCAGGCAAGCAAGATGGCGGGCGCCACCGCCGGCTTCGGCACCTTTCCGGCCTCCATGGAACGAGAGGACCCGCTGGAGATCGCGGAAGCTCTCGTCGATGTCTACCTCGACGGCGCCGAGCGTGCGAGCGATGCGGTAAGCGTCGAAAGCCTGCAGCAACTTGCTGAGCAAGCGATCTCGAGGTTGGCCTGGCTGCGTTCGCTCTTGGCGGACTAGCCCTCGCCGATGCAGTGCCGAGTCGCACAGCAAACCCCGCCACGTCGGAGGCTGCAGTCCTGCGTTGCAGGAGGCGGTACGAATTCACTGTGCGCGAGATCTGGCCAACAGTGTGCTCCTAATGGAAGTCTGGAGTCCACTCGCTCGAAAAAATCAATGTTTTCAATGCAATCGATGAAATCTGAAACGAGTCGGATTCAGCGGCTCAACGATGTGCGCCGACGCAGGCTTCCATGCCGATCAGGCAAGGCGGCATATTGGCGAGCCGCGCCTCCATCTGGCCACGCGACCACTTTTGCCCCGGGCGCCCCGGAATGACATCGAGAGAATCATCCGTCAGCATCGGAACAATAGCTTGATGCTGCGCATCGCCCCGACATGACTGTTGAGGGCGCCCGTACCTCGCCTTTGAACTTCCCCGACCGCTCGCGTCACTACTAGTCATAGCCGTGGTGGGAACTGAGGCTCCCTCCAGTGCTCGGCTTTGCGCAGGACACGCCAGCAACGGGAGAAATGGCCATGGGACGCGCGCCGCAGCCACTGCCGCAATACACGCCGCCGGGCCCGGTGGAACAGATGCCGAATATGGCGACGCAACCGCAGTGCTCGCCGCTTGCCAAGGTTCACAGCGCCGCCATCTTTCCCTACTTGGCCAATGAAGTCGCGACGTCCCGTACCGAGGTCGGCCATCTCGGTGTGGACGTCAGTCTGGTTCCGCCGACCGGCATCTGCCAATATCTCATCATCTGGGATTTCGGCGTCGACTGGCGGCATCTCAAGAACATTGCCAAGCGCGATCCGCTGTTGGCAGCGCAGCTCATCCGATTCGAGACCGACAAGTCGTTGCAGTTTCAGATCGTCGGATACAGCGACAGCGCCGGCGGCGAACGCAACAACATCTTCCTGCGCAAGGGGCGGGCCAGGAACGTCTTTCACCTGTTCGGCCCAAGCGCCCGCTCGCGCGTCTTCTCCGTCAAGCCCGCTTCACACTACGAGTATCTGAAGGACAACACGACCGTGATGAACAGGGCCGCCAATCGCGCCGTGGTCGTCGAAATCTTCGCCGGCGGCGGGACGATCTAGCCACTTCCCACAGGACGGAGGCTCTCATTTCCGCGCGCGAATCTCCCGTTGACGGACCGAACGAGGACAGGAGAACTAGAAATGGCCGCCTTTCAAGAGGTTTTCCGCCGCTCCGGCATCGATGAGCGGCGTAGCCCGCCGGGCATGGTGGTGCCGTTCGGGGGCTCCAACATCGTGGCGCTGATCGACCCTGGCAGAAAGCTCAAAGTCGATCCTAACCCCCATGCCCTCGGGATCAAGGAGATCGATAGCGCCGATACCCTTAGACGCGTAATTCAAGCCAGAGACACCTTCTCCGAACCCGATATCGATCCGCAGCTCAGGGCGGCGTCACTTCCTGCCACCTTCAACGGCGATGCACGGTTCTTCGAAATCAATGGCCGGATTAAGCCGATTGGCTTTCCCGGCCTGGAGGTGGTGGCTCGGTCGGCTGGCCGGAAGATCGAAGCCAGGCTCCATGTGGCCGTGCTGCCAGAAATCAAGATTAAGGTGGCCTTCCGCAACGTCATGGTTCCGGGGATCGGCAGCGCTCCGGCGTTTCACGCCAAGAAGCCCTGCAACGAGCAAGATGAATTGATGACGATGAACAGTATATGGAGGCCGCAGGCCAACATCCGTTTCGAGCGGGTGCCAAGCGACTGGCTGGTCATCGACGACTCGCAGGCTGCCGTCAAACAGGAGCTCGCCAATGCCACTGGCATGAAGGATGCGAGCCTAGCGGCCTTTCCTGATGTGATCGAGGTCGAGAAACTGAAGAGCTTCTTCGTCAAATACAAAGTTCAGGGCGCCCATCTGACCATTTTCTGCGTCGACAAGCTTTTGTCCAACGGCTCCTATCCCAATGGATCGTTTGCTCGATCGTTAGACCTTGCCTTCATCAGCTCACAACGCGGGCCTAACACGTCTGCCCATGAAGCTGGGCATTTTCTCGGCTACTACTCGAAGAGCGCGAGCAAACCTTGGGACAGCCAAGGCCACACGTTGGAGACCGATCCGAGAACCGGAAAAGAAAACAGGGCGGAAGACATCAAGATGCTGATGCGAGGGGGAGGCGCCGGGTGGAAAATTCCGTTCAATCTCGTCAAGGAGTTCCGCGACTTCCCCGGCTAACACTCCGAAGATCACATGGAAGCTGGCACTCCAAGCGTTGAATTTCGCCTTTAGGTCAGACTGCAAAGAGCTCAACCTGGGCAAACTGTCGCCCGCCATAGCTCGATGACGGACGCTCGCTAGCCGAGGCGTCGGTTCGTCGAAGAGGCCAAAAGGCGACATGCTGCGGTTTGCTCGGCAGGGTTCCTCTCGCGACACAGGCGATACCGAATGGCTTCGCTGCGACATCGCGATGAAGCCAACGCCGCGTACGCTCATTCCGCTCAAAACCACGGAGTGTCTTATGGCTTCGCCTTCACCAACGTCGACGGCGTCGATGGCACCTTCAAGTAGCCGACGCGAAATCTGAGGGCGACGATGAACCGCCAAAACGTCCAGAGCGACCGATCAATACGCGTATCTTTCAATCTGAGTTCTACCCGTTTCGCAGTCGGTCTCTCCGTTGGGAGATAAACAACATGGCATCACCCGGGAAAATCCAGGAGTACGGATCGCAGGCATCGGATACGATTGCGGCGAAGTTATTCAACTTTGACGTCGGCAAGTTCGCCATAAAGCCGGAACATTCCAATTGGCTGAATAGTGTCGTCGCTCCGAAATTGAGGGACGGAGGAAGCCTTACAATCATAGGACTTGCAAGTCGTACCGGCAGCGACGATTTCAACATGCTACTGTCGCACAATAGGCTGCGGGCCGTAGTTGATTTGCTTCGCAAGCAAGTGCCCAACAATTTCAAAGTTGCGTTCGAGGTGGCGAAAGGGGAACGCGCGGCCATGTATGCAGGTGAAATGGATGGGGTGGAAAACGAGACCTGGCGTGGTGTCATCATCTCAGTTTGGAATAAACCAAACCCACCGCCGCCACCGCCCCCACCGCCGCCTCAAACGAGACCTCAATACTATCCGGCGGAACGCAAATTCTTCAAGCGTTGGCTTGGCTTCGGCGTTAAGTCAGGCGGGCAGTTGTTAATCGGCGGCGTCGAGAGCACGACCGCGTACGTCGTGAACCTGGGAGATTTGGAGACCTTTGATCTCCAGATTGTTAGCAGTCGGTGGGGACTGGGTCTTGGAGGCAGCGGAGGGGCCGTTGCTGTCATCGGCTTTGGGTTCAGGGTTCCATATGAGTTGGACCATGAATCCTTGAATGACTGGGGCGTCAACGTCGCATTTACCGAAAAGCTGATCTCGAAATCGGCACTACAATCCATCCATCACAGCAAGTACTTCATCGATGGCTTGAAGAACGGTAAATACGTGGCGCCCACGCTAAATGCGCGAAACGCCTTTACGGCTGTTGGAATACTTCAGAACGTGAGAAATGCACTTCACACGCTGTACGGAGGACTCGAGGCAGCCAAGGGCTCGGGCGTCATTGTGCTTGACTTGCCGCTTTTGGGTGTAGGACTTGAATTGTCCGCTTTCGTGACGCGAGGAAAGATGTACGTCTCGAATCCTTCCCATTGGACTGGACCGAGTTGAAGGCTCGGGCAGCATGCGATGCTGTTTGATGCCGCAGTTTGGTCAGAGGCGGGCAAGGTACGATAGAAAGGGAAGTCGTCGCGATCGCTGCCGTGCCCTTTGAACCTCATTGGCCCCGATGAGACCCATCGGAAAGCGCGGAGATCATCGGACGGAGCGGATCATGGTGATCAACCTGAAACCCATCAACGTGATCGGCTTCTCCATCGCGGAATCCGTTGGCCTGAAGGGTTCGAACCAGCCGGACGATATCTTCGTGATCAAGACGCTGTTGAACGGCATCGCGCCCCAGGACGGCGGGGCCGATGGAACGCTCGATATCAACGATCTGACCAACACGCCGGAAGCCATGGAGTCGGTGATCGACGCGATTCTCGTGTTTCAGAATGCCCAAACCGGTCTGCTGCACGACGGTCGCGTCGACCCTGAAAAGAATACGATCAAGCGCATGCGTCTGATGTTCAACCGTCGCAAGGGCGGCGGGCTCGACGTGAACGTGACGATTACGCCGGACGGTCCGATATTCGGGCCATGCGATGCGCGCGGCTTCAGTGCCGCAAGGCTCAGGCTGGTCGGCGGCGAATGGTCGGCATTCGACGGCCTTGCGCCGGTTCGCCAGATGGTTCCAATCGGCAAGACGCGGAAGCTGAAGTTGAAAGGGACAAACGGCGCCGCGGTGGGATTTGCCCTCGAGAGCCCTAAGGTGGAGATCCTCGAACGAACGAGCGACACCGTCACGGTAATCGGACGTTTGGAGGGTGATGCCGACTTGAGCGTCATCGTCGAAGGCCAGAGGGGTCCGATCCCGGTTCGCCTCCAGGTGCGCAAGGCGTCATCGATTCCGATCGACGTGGTTCATCTCGGTCGGGCGACGCTCGCCAACGGCCTCATGATCGCTACACAGCGCGCCGTTGCCAGCGTCGTCAGTCGGATCTACGACAATCAGGCAAACCTGACGTTCACATCTGGCACAAGCCGAATCGTCGATGCCGTGACCACCGAAGGCCGGGCAGTGCCGATCGATCCGAACAAGAAACTCAGCATCCGCTCCGGCTTCGGCCCACTGAGCACGGCACAGGAGTTTCGATTTGACGATCTTAAGTCGCTCGTCACTAATCGTGCGGCGATCACCATGTTCATTTCAACACAGATCATCGATGACGAAGACTCGAACGTTGCCGGGCGCGGCGATCCCGGCAATCGGATGCTATGGTTCAATCCCGCAACGCCGGGAAGCGTGAACACCAATATTGTGCCCGCGCATGAGATCGGGCATGCCCTGGGTCTGGGCCACATCACGACAAAGAACAACACAGGATTCCTGATGAACCCGACCGTACAGTTGAACAACATAATTATCCCATGCGAGACACTGGTCCAGCTCCCGTCGTGACGACCCACGCCTAGCTTTGATGCAGTAATCGGTCTGAGCTGCGCCGACGGCCGCAAACCGGTTCGAAAACATCGCCGAACGGGGCGCTACTATTAGGGACGGGGAGAGCACTTGAATGCTCGCCGTCCACGGCGGTGATCTGGCGCCGTCGTCTTGAGTTGGATCGCTATCGCATCACGCGACCAACAAGCCCAGCTTGCCAACCATCGCAAGCGAGCGTTCGACGCTCTCTCGGGTTGACAGCAACAGCGGCTCGGCGGGATTTCCGTCCTTGTCTTTTTGTTCGATCCGGATGGTCGACCCGAATGCTTCGGTCATTTCGGCCGTGATCTGGTCGATGGTACGAGCGCCATCGAGCAGTTGCAGGAAATGCCGCGTCCGGTCATCCTCCAACTGTACCGTTTGGTGGAGCAGGTTGGTGACCAGCGGACCTGTCTGCGACTGCTTGCGGGCCAGCAAGCTCGCCTGCGGGTGGTCGGTAACTTCCTTCAAGAGGAAGGGCGGCGAGACCAGGAAGGAGACCTCGCCGCTGCAGGCCAGGATGTACATCGCATCCGTCAGTGCCCGTTCGTCATCATCGGCTCGGCGGCCGTCTAGCAGCGCGCGCGCACCATCCAGCAGTTCACTGAATGACAGCGCCCGCGGCCAAGCCCGGCCGAGGCACAAATGCGCGGCCTTCAGAATCGGATTGGTCACCGTAATCCTGCTGCCGTCGTGGTTCTCGAACTCCATCGGGGATTCGTCGGTCAGGCAGGCCTCGGGATCGAGCGGGCTGATTGTGCTGAGTAGGTGGTATCGCCTGACGAAATCCACATCGATCTGCCGGTTGAGGGAGACGTCGTCGTGGCAGAACAGGGTACGACGGAAGCCGTTGCCGTCGACAAAGTCCTGATACTGGTCGCGCGCCATGAACTCGCTCTCCGGGAAGCGCTGCAGCGTGGCGCGGACCTCCTCGGAATGGCCGGCGAGATAGCGGCGCGCGAAATGGGCATCGCCGAGATACTGCAGGCCGTGGCCGGCGGCATCCTCGGCGACCTCGTGCAGCAGGAAGGCGGTTGCGCCGTCGTCGAGGTCGTCGTGAAACAACAATTCGTCCGGAGCCTTGAGGACACGATTGTACTGGTCCCGCATGATCGCGCCGTGCACCGTGTTGGCCTTGGAGCCCTCGCTCAGGAACTTCAGGATCGCGCGGGCCTGTCCGACCTTCTCCTTCATGCCGGTGAGGCGGCGGGTGTGATACCGCATCATGTCGCGGACCATGTCGCGAAGATGCGAGAACGGGTGCGCATTGTAGCTGACATAGCAGATCCCGCGCGGCGCCAGATTCTGCTTGAAGATCGCCATCATTTTCTCGCGCACCTGCGGCGGTACCCAGGAGTAAACGCCGTGCGCAATGATGTAGTCGAACTTCCCGAAGCTTGTGTCGACATTCATGATGTCGCAGTGCAGAAGCTTGATGTTGCTCAGACCCAAGGTCGCGATATTCTGCTGGCCGCGCTCGATCGTCACGCCGCTCAGGTCGACGCCGACGAATTCACTGTCCGGATATTGAAAGGCCATCGGCAACAGGTTGCCGCCAACGCCGCAGCCGAGCTCCAGCACCCGACAATGCTCGACCGGAGCAGGCTGCATGCCGTAAACGGTGGCGATCGTTGCGAGATGATTGGGGTGGGTGAGCCCGTAGACGTGGCCGGGGTAGTAGACCTCGTCATACGGTGTGGGGCCGGTAGCGGGATGGCGATGCTCCGACTGAATGTTCATCGTGCTCAGCTCCACGAATATGCGAACTTGTCGTCGGCGATCGAGACGCGTGTCTGCCTGATCTCTTCCTTGGCAAGCGATTTGCTGAGGAATTCGCGCGACAGCTCCGGCAGCAGGGTATTGGTGATGATGTTGTCGATCATGCGTCCGCCGGAATCCGGATCGTTGCAGCGTGACACGATGTGCTCCACGACTGCATCGTCGTAGCTGAAGGCCGCGTTGTGATTGTCGCGCAGTCGCCGTCCGATGCGATCGAGCTGCAGCCGGGCGATGCCGGCGAGCATCTCGTCCGAGAGCGGGAAGTAGGGGATCGAGACGATGCGCCCGAGCAGCGCGGCAGGAAATACCTTGAGCAATTCCGGCCTCAGCATCTTGGCGAGTTCTTCCGGCTCATTGCGATACTTCGGATCGCGCGAAAGCCCCATGATCAGATCGGTGCCGACGTTGGTGGTCAGAATGATCAAGGTGTTCTTGAAGTCGATCCGTCGCCCGTTGCCGTCCTCCATGACCCCTTTATCGAACACCTGGAAGAAGATCTCGTGGACGTCGGGATGGGCCTTCTCCACTTCGTCGAGCAGGATGACACTGTAGGGCTTGCGCCGGACAGCCTCCGTGAGGCGACCGCCTTCGCCATACCCGACATAGCCGGGAGGCGCTCCCTTGAGGGTCGAGACGGTATGCGCCTCCTGGAACTCCGACATGTTGATCGTAATCATGTTCTGCTCGCCGCCGTACAGGGTTTCGGCGAGCGCCAGGGCGGTTTCGGTTTTACCAACCCCGGACGGTCCGGCCAGCATGAACACGCCGATCGGTTTCGACGGGTTGTCCAGCTTGGCACGGCTGGTCTCAACTCGCTTGGCGATCATCGTCAAGCCATGGGACTGGCCGACGACGCGGCGGTTGAGGATCTCCGGCAGCTTCAGCACGGTTTCGATCTCGTCCCGCATCATCCGGCCGACCGGGATGCCGGTCCAGTCGGACACCACGGACGCCACCGACTGCTGGTCCACATGGGCGTAGACCATCCGTTTTTCCGGATTGATGCCCTCCAGCGTCTCGAACTTGCCGCGCAGCTCCGCGCGCTTGGCGGCCGGATCCTGATCTTCCTTGGGTTCGGACAGGATGTCACGAATGCTGCGGATGTCCTTGACCAGCTCCTGCTCCTTGGCCCAGTCGGCCTCGAGATTCGTCAACTTGTCCTTCAGTGTTGCGATATCGCTGTCGATCGCGGCAACGCGCTCGCTGTCCTCGATGCCGAGGTCGCTGTCGTTGACCAGCGCCGATTTCTCGGCTTCGCGAGCGGTGATCGCGACGCGCGTATCCTCGATCAAGGCCGGTGTCGCGCTCTGGCTGATCGCCACGCGGGCCGAAGCGGTGTCGAGCAGGCTGACGGCCTTGTCCGGTAGCTGTCTAGAGGGAATGTAGCGATGCGAGAGGTTGACGGCTGCAACGATTGCAGCATCGGAGATGCGAACACCGTGGTGCTTTTCCATCGGGCCGAGAAGGCCCCGTAGCATCACGCAGCAGGTCTCGACGTCAGGCTCGTCGATCTGGATCGGCTGGAAGCGCCGTGTGAGCGCGGGATCCTTCTCGATGTACTGACGATACTCCGCCCACGTGGTGGCGGCGATCGTGCGCAGCGTGCCACGGGCGAGGGGAGGCTTCAGGAGGTTGGCCGCATCGCCGGTGCCGGCTGCGCCGCCGGCGCCGATCAGCGTGTGGGCTTCATCGATGAACAGGATGATGGGGGTCGGTGAACTCTGCACCTCATCGATCACCGAGCGCAGCCGCTGCTCGAATTCGCCCTTCATCGAGGCGCCGGCCTGCATCAGGCCGATGTCGAGCGCGCAGAGCCTGACACCGCGTAGCGGTGGCGGCACGTCGCCGGCGGCAATTCGCTGGGCGAATCCCTCCACCACGGCCGTCTTGCCGACGCCGGCCTCGCCAGTGAGGATCGGATTGTTTTGCCGCCGCCGCATCAGAACGTCGATCAGCTGGCGGATCTCTTCGTCACGACCCAGGATCGGGTCCATCTCGCCCGACTTGGCCTTGGCTGTGAGATCCTGCGAGAACCGGTCGAGCGGCGTCGTCCCCTTGGGACTCGCCTGATCCGCGCCCTCCGCGCCGGCGCCGACCAGCCCCGAGCCGTCCATCGGACGCATGGACTCCTCGTCGGAGCCGGCCCAGACGGCGCGGCGCTCCGCGGCCAATGCGTCGACGTTCACCTTTGCAAATTCCTGGGAGAGGTTGTTCAGGGTGCGACGGATGTCATTCGACTTGAGCCCGGCCACCAGCAGATGGCCGGTGCGGATCTGGGTTTCGCCGAAGAAGAGCGTGGCGTAGTGCCAGCCGCGATCGAGAAGATCGATGACCGGATTGGCGACGCCCGGCATATCGGTTTCGTTCTTGCGGAAGCCGTTGATGACGCCAGCAAGGTCCGACAGCAACCGTGACCGGTCGAGCTTGTAATGGTCGACCGAGAGGCTGAGGTCGGTGCGGTCCTGCTGCAGGATATGAAAGAGCCAGTGCGCAAGCTCGACGTTGCGGTTGCCGGCGCTCTTGGCGTGGCGGAGAGCCTGTATGAAGGCGTCATAGCCAGCCCGGTTCAATTTGCCGGTTACCGCTTCAAGGCTGATGTCGGTCACGGCGGCCCCTCCTGCTCAATTGCTCCGCGGATGCCTCGCACCTGGCGGAATTGCCTCGAATCCCATGATGTTAGGACGACAGGGGCGGCCGATAGGTTCAAATCGCCGCGGCATCCGCTGCGCTGCTCCGACGGGCTCTCAAGCGCTCGCCAAGCTGAAAGCGGGCATCGCGGCGATATTCTTCCGTGGACGTCCAGTTCGGCGAGACCCAGGTGGTCCATCCAAGTCGTCCGCTCTGGCCGAGTCTGACCGGGGCGACCTCTCCCGCTGGAATGGCGAGTTCAACCTCCCACTCCAGTTCGTCGCCGATATAAAAGAAGACGGCGTCCGCCAGCGGCTCCGACAAGTTGCGGCTTTCGGTCGGCAAGAACTGCTCGTATTGAGCAAAATTCTTGACGAAGACCCGAACCCTGATCTTGTCCTCGACGCTGAACACCCGTGAGCCGAGAAGAGCGTCTCGACCGAGGCTGGCATGTGCCTGCCCGATCCGGCTGCAGTGATCTGGGTCGAATGCGAGCCAGGTGCCGACAAACTCGTCGATCTCGACTTCGACATCGAACAGCCCCTGCAGGAACCGCGTCAGTCGTGACGCGCACTTCGCCCTGGGGGCGAGAAGCCCGGCGAAGCCGAGCTTCGCCATGTCCGGTACGGTGTCCCGATTGGCGAAGACGTCGGAGCCGAGGCCCGCGAAGGAGCCGACATAAGCGATGAAGCGATCCTCTGCCGGCCGATCGTGCTGCGCGATCGGCCGCGCATCGGCCCAGGCGCGAAAGAACAGCTGCAGGAAGCGCCCGTTAAACAGGTCGAGAAATCGCGGGAAAGCGTCATCCCGCATCAGCCACCAGCTGAGACTTTCATCGGTGGTGGCAAGCGGCAGCGCGCCCTGCGGCCCGAGCAGACCCAGAAACTTGACGAGTATCCTGAGCCGGCCGTCCTGGTCGTCGACCGCAGCAAGATTGGAGGCGGGGAACTCCAGATAAGGGACTTGACCGAGGTCGACATACTCCTCGCGGCGCGCGGCGCTGTCACCGATCCGCGGTCGATCCCGGTTGGCTCGCTCCAGCTGGCGCAGCGTATTGAAGAAATCGAACCGCCAGGGTTCGGACTTCATCTGGTCGATCAGCGTCACAACGGTCTCCGCGTGCCCATGCGCGGTTGCCACCGCATGATCTCGCCGCGCTCCGGTGTGGAGATGACTGTCTGGGTAAACGTGTTGAAACCCGAATAGTCGGCGAAGAATCGCTCCAGTACGGCTCCGAGCAAGAACACGCCGCTCCCCTCGAAAGCCTTCTCGTCGAGTGTGACGGTGATCTCCAGCCCGCGCGCTGCGCCGCTGCCCGTGCGCTCTCGCACCCGCCGCACCACCGGCCGGCTTTCGATCGTGCGCACGCCGCGGATCTTACGTTCCGTGGCGTCGTCGTACTGGTCGGCGAACAAAGACAGCATTTCGCGCAGCGCTCCGGCGTTCTTGCCGCCACCACGCTCGACAAGGCCAAGGTAGTTCAGACTCAGCATGTTGATCAGCCGCCAACTGACAACTCCGCTATTGGCGATCTCGCTGCGGCTGCGCAACTGAGCCACCACCGGCTCCCGTGGACGTGTGGGACCGGCGACGCACACCAGATCGAGGGACGTATCATCCAGCAGGCGGAAGTCGGCGCCGCCGTGGCCAACCGGCAGGTGCTCCGTGAGGTGCCGATTGGAGCACAGCGCCCGGACGCTGAGTTCGGCAACGGGGTTTTCTCCGCTCAGCTCACCGGGCTCGAGCAGTGACAGGAACATGTCGGTCCCGGTGTAGTCGGACGATGAGCCATACGTCTTCTCCTCCACCGTGCGGCGTCGAGGCAGGCGGCGGACGGTGAAATAGAGATTCTCGACCGATCCGCTGGTCGGGTCGACGACAGCCGAATACAGCGGGCGCACCAGCCGCTTGTCCTTCTCCGCCGGAAGATGCGCGTAGACTTCGATCACTTGGTGCGGTTCGTATTCGAGATAGCGACTACGATCGGGCACCACGTGGTATTCGTGGGTATTCGATTTGACGGGGATGCGATCGCTCGTCTTCTCGAACAGATTGATCGCCGGCGCAGTATAGAGCTTGAAGGTGTCGGGACGCACCGCGGCGGCAAGCCGCGAATTGTGTTCATCGAAAGCGAAGACGATGTCGATCGACTTGCTGCGCAGGCGCGGCATCACGCTGCGAAGCCCGGTCAGGTTGACCCCAAGGAACTTGCGTGGAAATACGAAATACTCCCGCAGCAGCTCCGAGCCTCGGAAGATCCGATTATCGTTGGGAAACAGCGACTCGTTCTCATCGAAGCCGATCTGTTGAACGCAGTCGAGCGGCGCACGCGTCACCACGGGATCGCCGAAGTCGTCGAGATGGCGGAAGTAGACACCCCTGCAATTCGAGATCAATTGCTCGTAAAGCGCGATGGAATCCGACTCCGCGCCGGAGAGGTAGATCGGGAGTTCGCTCACGCGGCAGCCTGCAAACCAGGTTTCCGGTTTGGTCCTGGCCTCGGTGTCGGGCGGTTCCTCATCGAGCCGGGCCGCGGTACGGTGGGTCAACGACAGTCTCAGTCCCGCTATGACATCGCCGCCGACCGGTATCCCGAGTGCCTGCAGTGCGCCGGCTGTCGAAAAGTATTCGGCGCCGCTGAGGTCGAACGGCCAGAGCACGATATCGCGGCAAAGTCGAAATCGGCAGGCGAGGCTTCGTTCTCTCTCGCGGTACGTGGCGTCGAAATACGCGCCGCGCGCGATCTTCTTGCCGTCGCGCAGCGCCGGGTCGGCATAGGGTGGCCGCGCCGCGACCAGCATGGCCGACGGAGTCGGGGCAAGATAGTTCGGAACCAGCTGTTCGAGCAGGTTTGCCGTGAATTCCGGAAATTCGTGCTTGAGCTTCAGCTGGACGCGGGCGGCGAGAAACGCGGCGCCCTCCAGCAGGCCGGTGATCATCGGATCCGAGCGATCCCGGATCAGGCCGCCGAGGCGTTCCGCGATCCCGGGGAATTCTTCGGCGAAGTCTCCCGCCTGCTCGTACAGCAGTGACAGTTCACGATTGTAGAAGTCCAGAAATTCGCGGTTCATGCTAAAGTCGGTTGATCTGGATATCGCCGCTGTCGAGTTCGACGTCGGCGACGAATTCCACGGGAACGTTGAGCGGTTCGGCTTTCATGTCGGCGTGAACGATGAAGCGCAGCTTGAGCTGCTCAGGGCCGACCGAGCCGTCGCGGCGGACGCGGATTGTTTTGCGATCGAGCCTCGGCTCAAAAGTCGTCAGGGTCTCGCGCAGCGCGTCGCTGAGTTCATCGTCCGTGACCTCGTCGATCGAACGATTGGCAATATCGGGAAAGCCATAGTTCAGGATCGACATTCGCACGCAATCCCGGCCGGTCATGTCCAGCGTTGATTCCAGAGCGATCGTATTGAGGAGCGTTTCGAGGTCATGGGAGACCTCGCGCCGCAGCAATGTTTCCGAGATCGGATGGCGTCCGGTGCTGCGCCGGCCTGCGATGATCCGTTCACCGGACTGGTCGCGCAGATTGAGCTCCTTGCGCGCATCACGTGCCTCGTGAGCCGCGCGAAAGGCCAGCATGAGCGGTGGAGAAAGCCGATCCTTTTTTGGCGTAAGCGTCATTCCGGTCCCCATGTCGGCCGGCGCATATGGCGGCAATTGGCGTCCGGCGTGACCTGCCGTGATCAAGCGTCCAGCCCGAAAACCGGGCTAAGCTAGAAGGGTGGGATCGCGTCGCATGGCACCGGTTCCCGCTATCGGTAACCGGCGCCAGACGAGGACCCGCAGATCAAGCCCATTCCTTGTTGGCAGGAACGTCCCAGCCGAAGGTCGGCGACGCGCCGGCGGCGCCCTTCTCCGTCTGGGACTTGTAAGTCATCTTGACCTTCGCGAAGTTCAGACTCACGTTCTCGGTGAGACGCTCTTCGCCGTGCGACCCGCCGGTCGACACGCTGGTGACCAGAACGTGCTTCATCTCGATCTTGAGATATTCCAGTGGGTTCTCGCCGGCCTTGCGAACGGTGAGGATCGCGGTGTCAATGTGCTTGCCGTTCGCGCAGACCTTGAACAGTTCCGGCGTGGCCTTGTCAACGAAGTGCGTGAAGTGGAGATCCTGGACGCTGACCTTGCCGGCGCCGCCGCCGGATCCGCTGTGGAATGTACCGGTCTGGCTTTCGCCGAAAGACCAGCTCAAGACATCAATTTCGTCAGGATGTTTGTCGTCCTTCGATTCGCCCTTGATCGGATCGAGTTTCAAGAAAATATCGACAGCCATAGCATAGTCCTCTCAAAAATCTTGATATTGACGGTCGCGATGACGTGACGTCAGGAGCTCGGGCCCGGCAGGCGCGAGACGAGGCTGAGGCCGACGTCCATCGCTTCAAGTTGAAAGTGTGGACGGAGAAAGAAGCGTGCGTTGTAGTATCCCGGGTTCTCCTCGTTTGCTATGACCTCAACCTTCGCAGCGGCCAGCGGCTTGCGCGCTTTCTGAGCTTCTGACGACAGGGCTGGATTGGCATCAACGTATTCGTTGATCCAGGTCTGCAGCCAGACCGTCAGCTCATCCTTCTCCTTCATGGATCCGATCTTGTCGCGAACCATGCACTTCAGATAGTGCGCAAAGCGAGACACTGCGAACATGTAGGGCAGACGTGACGATAGGTTGTCGGACGCGGTTGCATCCACGCCTTTCTCGCCGAAATACTTCTTCGGCTTGTAGAGCGACTGCGCACCGATGAAGGCCGCCTTGTCGGTGTTCTTGCGATGGATCAGCGGGATAAGGCCCGCCTTTGCAAGTTCGTGCTCGCGACGATCGCTAATGGCGATCTCGGTCGGGCATTTCAGGTCGACGCCGCCATCGTCGGTCGGGAACGTGTGCGTCGGCAGGTTGATGACCTCGCCGCCGGACTGCACACCGCGGATGCGCGTACACCAGCCGAACTCCTTGAAGGCGCGGTTGATATTGACTGCCATCGCGTAGGCCGCGTTGATCCAGCCGTATTTGTCGCCGGTATGCCCGTCGGTTTCTTCCTCGAAGGCGAACTCCTCCACAGGCTCAGACTTGGCGCCGTAGGGGAGGCGACCCAGTACCCGCGGCATGCAGAGGCCGAGATAGCGCGAGTCATCCTGGTCGCGCAGACCCTTCCATGCCGCATATTCCGGCGTGTCGAACACCTTGCCGATGTCGCGGGGATTGGACAGTTCGGTCCACGAATCCATTCCCATCAGCGTGGGTTCGGCTCCGGCGAAGAAGGGGGCGTGTGCCGCGCCGGCAATCTTGCTGAGATCGCGCATCAACTGCACGTCGGTGGGCAAATGGCTGAAGTAGTAGTCTCCGATTAGGCAGCCGAACGGCTCACCACCCAATTGGCCGAACTCGTACTCGTAGACCTGCTTGAAGAGCGGGCTCTGATCCCAGCGGGCGTCCGGGTAAAGCCGGAGATTGCGATAGAGCTCACTCTTGGAGACGTTCATCACGCGAATTTTGAGATTGGCGTCCGTCTCGGAATTGAAGACGAGGTAATGCAGACCGCGCCAGGCGCTTTCGATCGCCTGGAACTCCGGTGCGTGGAGGATCTCATTCATCTGCGCGGTGAGCTTCTGGTCGATCCGCGCGATCATCTCCTCGATGGTGTCGAGGACGTCGGATTTGATGACGCTGGTGTCCTTCAACGCTTCCTGGACGAGCGTTGATACCGCGTTCTCGACTTCGGTCGCCGCGCGTTCAGTGCGAGGCTTGAAGCTTTGCTTCAGCAGGGTCGCGAACTCGTCAGCCTCGACGGTCCCGAGCTGAGTAACGGTTGCTTTCTGACCAGCTTCTTTTGCCATGGTCCCCAGTCCTTCCCTTATTTCTCAACGTCGGGTTCGGTCGGCTGGCTGGCTGCGCGCTCCTGCAGCGCAGCCATCAGTTGCGGATCGCTGAGAAGCTTCTTCAACTGATCCTCGGCGGCCACCTTGCCGTCCATGTAGCGCAGCAGGTTGGCGAGCTGTTCGCGGGCCTCCAGCAGCTTGGCCGTGGCTGGAACTTGCCGGGCGACCGCCACCGGTGAGAAGTCGGCCATCTTGTTGAAGCGCAGGGCGACGGAAATCTTCTCGTCGGGCGCATCGCCCAGACGATTGGCCACGCGTGTCGTCACGCCGGGCTGAATTGCCGCCATGCGGTTGTCGAAATTGTCCATGTCGAACTCGAGGAATTTGCGCTCCTCGACCTTGGACTTCTCGACGCCGGCGTTGTTGCCGGAAAGGTCGGAGAGGACGCCCATGACAAACGGCAGCTCGATCAGCCGCTCGGCGTCGTAGGGATCTTCGTATGTGATGTGCACGCGCGGTGCGCGGTTTCGCCGAATGAATTTTTGACCGCTGTCCGTAGCCATGGCTGCCCTCTCTACAAAATCGCTTTGGAAACCGACTTGCGCGACGCAGGCTGATAAGGCGGCTCAACTCGCGGTCGACAAGCTTCCTTATGTCCTGTTAGTGCCGTCGAGCGAAAAGCGGGTTCAATGCGATTTGTCGATTGTCTTGAGCGTCCCCTCGGGCAGGACGTCATTCAAGAGGCTGAGGAAGTCTCGCTGCGCGAGATCGCGCGCGCGATCGACCAAGAAAGGGATCGGGCTGGACGGCTCTGCGGCTCGGAAGAATGCCGCCACCTTCGCCAGCAGGCCCAGAGCTTGAGTTCTGTTTTCTACACAAAAAACAACATCTTGAGATGTGTTCTCGACCGTGGATGAGGGTGTTATGGCGAGTTCCGCCATCCGTTCGATCGGCAGGTCGAAAACCTTGTCGCGCCCGATGTTGATCGCGGCGCTCTCCACGTGTGCGGGCACCAGCATCCGCATCACCTCGATGAATGACTTGCCGACCATCTCCTGCGCCTGGCGCACCAGCAACAGCGCCGGGTTGGACGGTTCCATTCGGGAAAAATAGTCCGCCGCGGCCGCAAGTGCTGCGGTGGCCTGCGCTGACGAAGCCAGCGCGCCGGTCGTTTCCAGCGGCGCTTGCGCGTCAACCGGTGCGGCATCGTCCGATAGCGGGGCCACTGCGGCCGGATCACGCTCCGTGACAAGCCCCGCAAGCCACGCGGCCATACCGTTTACGACTCCGGAGACTCGATCGAGGCTGATGGGTTGACCCGTGTTCAACTTTTCGTGCCAGATCGCCTTGATGCCTGAAATTTCGGCCGCGACCGCCGAGCACCGGGCACTCACGGCCTTGAGGGTGTCGAGATCCGTATCGCCGATGATGCGCTCGATGGTCGCTAGATCGGGGCTGCCCGCGTCGGCATCGCCGGACGCAATTTCGCCTTTGGCGACCTGATAGGCCCGGTAATTGAGGCTGCCATGCCTGCGGTTTTCGATCAGCGGAAGGAATTGGAGGGGGTTGATCACGGTTGGAAACACATCGATCGCTTCGATCGTGACGGCCCGAAGCGCATAGTCGTCGTCTTGGGCCCTCGGATGCACCGCTTCCCACTGATCCCTCAGCAGCGTGGTGGTCGCCTTCAGGCAATTCAGAAAGCCGTCGAGATCCCGGTTGAGGATGGAGAACTTGGCCAGCAGCATGTTCAGGCGCAGATCGCGCGTGCGCGCCAGAAGGGGCCGTACGGCCTCGAACTGGCCCGCGATATCGACGGCCTTTGGATCAAATCGTCCGCGCTCTCCATTGGCGTTGACGACCTCGAAATACGACATCGGCAGCAGGGATTCCGCACCTGCGAAAAAATTGAGGTACTGGATGTCGCCGGCGGCGTCGAGATCCGGCCCGCAGGGATCATCGGCCGTTATGGCCTGGGTGAGGGATGCGACGTCGAGCATGCGAGGATCGTCCGTCTCCTGAGCCATCCGCCCCTGTGCCGAAGCCGTGTCGTCCAGCGGATCGGGCAGGGGAAGATCACGATCTGATTGCCTTGGTAGGTCAGATCCATGATGGCCCTGGTTCATTCCCCAACGATCATGACAGTTTCGCGTGAACCGGCAAGCTCTTGGAGGCGACTATACTTGAGGGGCGAGGTGGTTCTTTGGACGGCTGCCGCGGCGCGTCAGAAGGCCCACCCACCCTCGGGGCGGACTTGCCGGCCCTGTCAGCGGCAGAAGGGATTTCCGTGGTTCGTGCATGACGCCTGATCTGCACTTTTGCCGATCACGCGGACGAAGAGGGAGTTAACGCCCACATGGGCCAGCTTACCCAGGATACCCGCCTCTGCGAGCTCAAGACGCCTCTCGGCAAAGACGTTCTGGTTTTCGTCGGATACGAGGCTTCGGAAGGACTTAGCGAACTCTTCGAATATCGCATCGAGTGTCTCAGCGAGGATGCCGATCTCGACTTCGACCGCGCGATCGGCAAGCAATGTACGCTGACCATCAAGCTGCACGAAAAGGAACGCGAGTTCAGCGGCATTCTCACGGAAGCCCAGTGGCTGGGGGTGAAGAACGACTACTTCAGCTATCGGATCGTGCTGAGGCCTTGGCTATGGCTGTTGTCGCGAACCACCGATTGCCGGATCTGGCAGGACAAGAAGGCGCCCGATATCATCAAAGAGGTCTTCAACGATCGCGGCTTCACCGACTATGAATCCAAGCTGACCGAAGAGGGCTCCTGTCCGAAGCTCGAATATTGCGTTCAGTATCGGGAGACCGATCTGAATTTCGTTTGCCGGCTGATGGAACAGCACGGCATCTACTACTATTTCAAGCACGAGGGCGGCAAGCACACGCTGGTGTTGGCGGACTCCAAATCGTCGCACAGCCCGATCAACGGTCTTGCCACGATACCCTACATTCCGCTGACGGGAGCCGACCGGCGCGGCGAGCAACACATCTACGAATGGGTCTCGGAGCGCCGGTTTCGGACCGGCAAGGTCGAGCTCAACGACTACAACTACCAGAAGCCCAACGCGCAGATGATCAGCGACGCCAAGGGTAACGAGCACTACACGCGGTCGGAGATGGAGTTTTACGACTATCCAGGCAAGTTCAAGGAAAAATCCGACGGCGAGCGTTACGCGAAGATCCAGCTCCAGTCCGAACAGGCTATGGACCGGCGGCGGCGCGGCAACGGCGACGCGGTCAACCTGTTCCCCGGCGGACTGACCAAGCTCGAAAAGCACCACAAGGACTCGCAGAATGTCGAATATCTCGTGGTGCGAGCCACCCATTCGTTCTCGATCGAATCCTATCGCACTGGCGGCCCGAGCGACGCCGGCCAACACGTCTATTTCGGCAGCTACGAGTTTCTGCCAAGTGATCGGCCGTTCCGCGCGCCGATGCTAACGCCGAAGCCGAGGATCAACGGCGTCCAGACCGCCAAGGTGGTGACCAAGGACGACAATTCCAGCGAGGAGATCGACGTCGAAAATCTCGGCGAAATCTATGTCCGGTTCTTCTGGGACCGGAAGAAAAAGCGGTCATGCCGGTTGCGCGTCGCCCAGGTCTGGTCCGGCAAGAAATGGGGCGGTCAGATCATTCCGCGCGTCGGACAGGAGGTGGTCGTCGAATTCCTGGAAGGAGATCCGGACCGGCCGCTGGTGATCGGCACGGTGTATAACGACGAATACAAGCTGCCCTACGATCTGCCGTCCAAGAAGACGATCGCGGGATTGAAATCGGACTCCACCAAGGGGGGCGGCGGCTACAACGAGTGGAACTTCGAGGACAAGAAGGGCTCCGAGAAGATCACTGTGCACGCCGAGAAGGACCACGACGTGACGGTCCGCGACACCGAGACGCGGACGATCGGCGAAGCGGCGCTCGGTGGTGACACCCGCAAGACCACCCTCGTCAACGGCAACGACAAGCTCGACATCGAGCTGGGCGGCCAGCATATCACCATGACGATGGATCAGTCCGTCACCGCGGGCCTGACCATCACGCTCATGGCGAACGTCAACATCACCCTGCAGGTTGGTCCCAGCCAGATCATCCTGACCCCTGCGGGTATCGTCATCAACGCGCCGACCATCGCGATGACGGCGCAGGGCGCCATGGCACTCGCAGCCGGGGGACCGCTGGGCGCCCACGGCCTGCCAACTCTTGTCGGCTGACCGCTATGAGCCAGGCTCGGTTCGGTACGGTGCAGGATCTATTTCAGGCCTATCCGATGGCGCGCCACGACGTCGGCAAGGCCGAAGTCGACAAGCCCTCGCTGGACTTCCTCCAGGACGCCGCCGACGCGCGCAATTGGCACGGGGCCGTCTCTTTCTGCGCCTATCTGCTGCCCAGGCGCGTGGCGGTTGCCTGGGGATGCCGTTCGTTGCGACGGATGTTCGACCAGTTCGACGCCAACGACAGTAGGGCGCTGAATTTCGTGGAGACCTGGGTCCGGCAGCCGGACGAGCAATCCCGGAACAAGGCGCTGGCGGTCGGCAATGCCAACGATCCCGAGCAGCCGGCGACATGGTTGGCGCTGGCGGCCGGATGGTCCGGCGGAAGCGTGGTTCCGGCAGAATTTGCGCCGGTCGAGGCCAAGCCCGATCAAGCCGCGCGCGCGGTGCGGGCGGCCCTGCTGATCGCCCTTTGCCGGCTCCCCCGCGAGTCCCGGGACCGGATAATGACGGCATGCCTGGAGGATGGTATTCAATTAGCACGCGGCGAACCGCGCCCTCCGCGCTGATGAGACGATGAGATGGTGCTTCGCTTCAATATCGAGAACGAACCGAACCTTCCGGACGGCGGCCCTGTATCATTTTCGGTCACCGGCAGGCGTTCGGTCGATATTGGCCGGGACCGTCACCTCGACTGGACGTTGCCCGATCCGGCGCGGATGATTTCCGGAAAGCATTGCGAGGTGCATTTTCGCGACGGCGGCTATTGGCTGCATGACGTCTCGACCAATGGCACTTTTCTCAATGGCGCCGACCAGCGCATCCGGGGGCCACACCGGTTGCGCGACGGCGATCGGCTTACCATTGGCCACTACATCATCGGAGTTTCACTGGAGGACGAGGAGGGCGGGCGCGTCCCGGACCGCGAGGCGCAACCGCGCGCTTCCCACGTCCAGCAGCATGCCGGGTACCAGGAGCTTTGGGCGGCCGACCGCGACGTGCCGCCGCCGATCGATCCGCAGCAGCTGAAGAACCCACGCGAGGCGGCGCGGCCGATCAATCCGGAGTTTCTGGATTGGGCCGCGAGCGTCCCGGCGCCGGGAGTGGATCCGTTTCGACGTCCATCGCCGACGCCTCCGCACCAGCCCGATGCGCAGGACGAATTGAGCTGGGCCGCCGGCCCGGTCGCGACGCCGAGAGCACTGGTGGAACCACCACCCGCCATGCCGACCCCGCGCCGGAAATCGGTGTGGACCGATGATGAAACAGCGCCCGTCCAGCCGCCGCCATCGCCGGCGTGGTCACGGCCACCCGTTGAGCAGTCACGCCCGGCACCAGTGGCAGACGAGGGGCCCGTCGCGGCCAAGCCGGTCGGCGGCACCGAGTTCGCACGGCTGGTGGCACGTGCTGCGGGGTTGCCGGACAATTTCTTTGCCAACAAGACCGACGCGGAGCTCGCCGAACAGCTCGGCACGATCTTGCGCATGACCGTAGACAATCTGATGGCGCTGCTGCAGGCGCGAACTCAGGCCAAGCAGCTGACCCGCAGCACCAGCCAGACGACTGTCCAGGCCGTGGAGAACAACCCGCTGAAATTCTCGCCGACCTCGGAAGAGGCCATGCGCATATTGTTCGGGCCGCAGACGCGCAGCTATCTCGACGCGCAACGAGCCTTCGCGCAGGGCTTTGGCGACCTCAAATCGCATCAGTTGAAGACGTACATGGCGATGCAGCACGCCGTCCACGAGCTGATCGCCGGCATCGATCCGACGCTCATGGCGCGCGAGCTCGAGCTTCAGCGCGGCGCCAACTCTTGGTTCGGCTCGAACAAGGGCAAACTCTGGGACGAATTCCTGACGCGCTGGAAAGCGCATCTCGGCCGCGACAATAGCGCGCCGATCGATACCTTCATGTTGCATTTTTCGGACTATTACGACCGCGCCGACAAGGGCGGATCAAAGTGACTATCGGCGACCACGCGGTCGCCGAACATTGGTAAGTGGATGCAGGAATGTCTTGGTACAGCAAGGTTTTCTGGTCAGAAGGACTGTTTCTGCGGCCGCACCATCTGCAGCAGAACGATCGCTATATCGAACATTTGCTGGAAAAGCGCGTTCGCTACACAACGCCATACCCCTGGGGATTCGCCCAGCTCGAGATCGACAAGGACCTCACCGAACAGAGCAAGTTCGCAGTGCGCAACGCGTCCGGCGTCATGCCGGACGGAACGCCGTTCGACATCCCCGCAGACAGCCCGATTCCGGAAGCGATCGAGGTGCCGGATTCCGCCGCCGGCCAGATCGTCTGGCTGATGATGCCGATCGCAGCGCCAAACACCCGCGAGGTTGATGAGGATCGCACCGACAGCGCCAGTCGCTATGTTCGCACGTCCGAGACCTTCATCGATTCGACCTCAGCGCTGCGCATCGAGGAAGAGATCGACATCGCTTATCCGCGGCTGTCGTTCGAACTGCGCAAGACCAGCAAGCCGGGATACATGGGACTCGGCATCGCGCGCATTCTGGAAGTGCGCGACAAGAACGTCCTGTTCGACGACAAGTTCGTGCCGCCGATGCTGGTCTGCGCCGCACATCCCATCATCGACGGCTGGCTCAATCGCATCATCGGCTGGGTCGAGACCAAGCTCGACGAGCTGGCACGTTACGCGGTCGATCCGTCGTCCGGGGGCGGGTTGCAGAGCGTCGACTATCTGGTGCTGCAGGTGCTGAACCGGACCATTCCCGTACTGACCCATTTCCAGCGTTCGGGCAGCGTTCACCCGGAACGGCTGTACGAGGAGCTGCTGAGGTTTGCCGGTGAGCTTGCGACGTTTGCCACACCAGAACGACGTGCTCGCAACTATCCGGCGTACGATCACGACGATCTCGAGAATATCTTCACACCCCTGGTGAACGACATCCAGGACTTCCTGAGCGCGCGGCTGGGCCGGCGGGCGATCCGCCTGGAGATCATCGAGCGCGCCCAGAATGCGTTCGTGTCGCCGATCCGCGACCGGGCGCTGTTCCGGAATGCGACCCTGGTGCTGGAGGTCGCCGCACGGCGGCCGCTCGTCGAGATCCAGAACGACTTCCCGCATTTGTTCAAGGTCGGCCCGAACACCAAGATGAACGAAATCGTGCACGCCAACTTGCCAGGGTTGACGCTGGTGCACCTGCCGACCCCGCCGCCGCACATCCGGGCCATCACCGATCACGTCTACTTCTATCTCGATCGCAAGTCGCCGCTATGGCCGGAGTTCAGCACGGCGGCCTCGATCGGGATGCATTTCTCCGGCGACTGGCCGGAGCTCGAGCTGTACCTTTGGGCTATCCTGGAAGACAGGCCATGAGCGACAGGGACAAGCCGGTCAATCCTTTCGGTCGGGGCGAGCGGACGATCATTCGTCCCAATCCCGGCGGGAGGTTGCCGCCGGCGCCCGCCGCTCAGCCTCCGGCGGGCGAGGGACCCGCAGCACGTCCAAGCTATTCGCCGTCACCTGTGCCGTCTCCCGGCGCGCCCGCGCCTTCCTCGCCGTCATCCTCTTCTCCCATTCCGCAGCACCCGAGCTACGCCGCTGCGCCGACCAGCCAGCCGTCCGAGGAATGGATATCGACACCCGCGCAGGCACCGGTGCAGCAGGGGATGCTGCCGCCCGGACCGCCGTTGCGCGTCGACGATCTGGTGGCGCCAAACGCCAATCCGGTGATGCGTGCGGCCGGCCCTTTGCTGCAACTGCTTGGCCGGTTGCGCGTGGCGCTCATGCGTGCGTCATTCGCGAGTCTGATGGAGCAGGTCGCCGACGCGATCAAATTCTTCGAGAAGGATATCCGTTCGGCGGGGATCTCCGAGCATCAGGCCAACACGGCGAAATACATCCTATGCGCCACCGCCGACGATATCGTGCAGCACATCCCGACCGATGAGCGCCACGTCTGGACGCAATATTCCATGCTGAGCCGATTCTTCGGCGAGCGGGTGGGTGGTGTCCGTTTCTTCGAGATCCTCGACCATTTGAAGGTTGATCCGCTGATCAACTATCCAGTGCTCGAACTGCAGCATGCCTGTCTCGCGCTCGGCTTCCAGGGCATCCACCGTACGTCGGCAGGCGGGCTTGCGAACCTGCAGGTGATCCAGCGCAACCTCTACGAATTGTTGCGCCGGGTCCGTCCCAAGACGGTGAGCGACCTGTCGCCCAACTGGAGGGGGCAGGCGCTGGCCGGTCGCCGGCAGCGTCTCCGCGTTCCGGTCTGGCTGGTGGCAGCCGTGGCCGCCGCGCTATTGACGGGGTCCTATTTCGTCCTGCGAACGCTGCTGGCCGGCCGGGCGGAGAACGCTGCCGAAGTCGCTCTGGCGCTGCATCCCAGCGATCCGATCGAACTCAAGCGCAAGGTCATTGCACCTCCGCCTCCACCACCTCCGCCGCCACCGCCGGACCGTATCACCCAGCTGCAGCGCATCCGCAACGCGCTCGCCAAGGAAAACACCGCCTGTGCCATGACTGCGGACCAGACCGCGAGCTTTATCGTGATCAGGGTCTGTGACCTCGTGTTGTTCTCGTCAGGCCAGGCCACCGTCCTCGACGGCTTCAAGCCGGTTGCGACCCGCGTCGCAGCAACTCTCGACAAGGAGCCGGGACGAATCCGGGTCGTCGGTCACACCGATAGCTCGCCGATCCGCACAGTGCGTTTCCCTTCGAACTTCGAGCTGTCGGTCGAGCGCGCCAAGGCGGTTGCCGCCGCGCTGAAGCCCGGCCTGACCGATGGTTCGCGCGTCGACGTTGAAGGCAAGGGAGCGGACGCGCCGATCGCACCCAATTCGACGCCTGACGGACGCGCCAAGAACCGGCGTGTCGAGATCTTCATCGAACGCAGCGAATAAGCAGGCTCCACGGCTCACGCGGTTTGCGACAGGTACCGATCAATGCTTGCCAAGGATATCATCCGCATCATTCTCTACGGAGTTGGGCTCAGCTCGCTCGGCGCCGTGATCTATTTCGCAGGTCCCTTCATTGCATTCGGCGACTGGCATCCGCTCGAGAACCACATCATCCGCCAGATCGCGATTCTGCTGCTGACCACGGCCGTGGCGGGCGTCGCCGCCTTCAGTTTCTTCAAGCGGCGCAAGAATGCCAAGGAGATCGCCGACGGGATCAGTGCGGCAGATCAGCCCGTCAGCGACGAGCCGGTTCTCAAGGAGCGCATGAAGGATGCGCTCGCCACGCTGAAGACCGCCAGCGGCAACAAATCGGGCTATCTCTACGATCTGCCCTGGTACGTCATCATCGGCCCGCCCGGCGCCGGCAAGACCACCGCGCTGGTCAATTCCGGGCTCAAATTTCCGCTCGCACGCGGGGCAACGCCGGCTGCGGTCGCGGGGGTCGGCGGTACCCGCTATTGCGATTGGTGGTTTACCGAGGAGGCCGTGCTGATCGATACGGCCGGCCGCTATACCACTCAGGATTCCAACGCCAAGGCTGATAAGGAAAGCTGGCTGGCCTTCCTCGACATCCTCAAGAAGAGCCGGTCACGCCAGCCGATCAACGGCGTCCTGGTCGCCATCAGTATCGAGGACGTGCTGACGCTGCCGAAGCAGGAGCTCGCGCTTCACGCCGACGCCATCAGAATGCGCCTGCTCGAGCTGCATCAGAAGCTCAAGGTCAGCTTCCCCGTCTACGCGCTATTTACCAAGGCCGATCTCGTTGCCGGCTTCACCGAATACTTCGCCTATCTCGGCGAGGCCGGCCGTCGGCAGGTCTGGGGTGCGACATTCCAAACCGCTGACAAGACCCAGAATCTGGTGGGACAGATACCCGTCGAGTTCGACCGTCTGCTGGAGCGCCTGAGCGAGGAGACACTCGACCGCCTGCAGGACGAGCCGACGCCGCAGCACCGCGTGCAACTGTTCGGCTTCCCGGCACAGATGGCGCGGCTCAAGCCCCAGATCCACGACTTCCTCAACCAGATCTTCGAGCCGACGCGCTACCACGTGAACGCGAACCTGCGCGGATTCTACTTCACCTCGGGTACTCAGCAAGGGACGCCCATCGACCAACTGATCGGGTCGCTGGCGCGCACGTTCGGCGCGGAGGAGGTCGGTTCCGGATCCTATTCAGGGACGGGCAAGAGCTATTTCCTCGCCGATCTCATTTCCAAGGTCATCATCGGCGAGGCCGACTGGGTCTCGACCGACCGTGCGGCGGTGCGCCGCGCACTGATTCTGAAAACCGCAGCGCTATCCTTGATCGGTCTGGTCTCGATCGGGCTAATCGCAGGATGGCTGACCAGCTACAAGCGCAATTCTGACTTGATCGAGCAGAGTGTGCAGGCGGACAACGAATATGCAGCCGCCGGAGCGCCTCTCATCAAGCAGACGCTGATCGACGATCATGATCTCGACAAGGTGTTGCCACTGCTCTATCGGCTGCGCAACGCCCCGGCAGGCTACGGATCGCGCAACGAATCGGTGCCCCTGTCGGCCCGTTACGGGCTCAGCCAGCACGCGCGGCTGATGTCCCCCTCCAAGGCGGCCTATCATACGGCGCTCGAGCGCATGTTCAGGCCACGCCTGCTGTATCGTTTGGAGGAGCAGCTCAACACGCGCATCAACGAATCTGCGTTCGTCTACGAGGCGCTGAAGGTCTATCTGATGCTCGGCGGCCTGCAGTCGCCGGACCGCGAGTTGATCCGCTCCTGGATGCAGCGCGACTGGCAGGACAACCTCTATCCCGGCGCAACCAACGCAGAAGGACGGCGCCTGCTCGATGAGAACCTCACGGCGATGTTCGACCTCGAGACGGAGCAGCCCCCGCTTGTCGAGCTGGACGGCCGGCTGATCAAGCAGGCGCAGAACTCGCTCGCGCGCCTGAGCGTCTCGCAGCGCGCCTACGAATTCCTGAAATCCGAGGCTCGCTCATCGACTGCAGGCGACTGGCTCGCCGCCCGCCGCGGCGGTCCTGATATGGCGGTCGTGTTCGAAACCACGACGGGGCAGCCTCTGGACGCTGTGCGGGTGCCCCAGTTCTTCACGTATAACGGCTTCCAGCAGAACTTCGTCGCCCGGCTGCCCGGTTTGTCGGAGCGCATGAAGAAGGAACGCTGGGTTCTGGGCGATGCCGGCCAGCAGTCGGCCATCGACCAGCAGTACGACAACCTCGCCGGCGACCTCTTGAACATCTATTCCAACGAGTTTGTCACGACTTGGCGGACCGCGCTGGGCAGCTTGCGTCTGAAGAAACTGCTCGCCGACAAGCCGAAATACGAGGTGCTAAGGGCGGTTTCCGCGCCGACCTCACCGATGCGGCAAATCCTGGAATCGGTGCGCGACGAGACGATGCTGACCAAGGAACGGCCGAAGCCGGCGAACGCGGCCACGAACCCGGCCACGCCTGCCGTGGCCGCGCCGCCACTGTTCACCAACGCCCAGGATGGACCACTCGGGACGACGATCGAAGCGCAGTTCAAACCATATCAGGCGGTGCTGGAAGGCGACAGCACCCGCCGGCCGATCGACTCGACCATCGCCAACCTGAACGATATCGCGCAGAATCTGACGCTGATGATCGAGAACCCGCAACTGACCGCGCAGGCGACCGCTTCGCTTCAGAGCCAGGTTGCGGCCCTGCGCAACAACGCCTCGCGCATGCCGCCGCCGTTCTCCGACATGCTGCGCGCGGCCGCCGCGGAGTTCGAGGGCAGTATTGCCGCCTCGACTGCCGGACAGATCCTGCAGGCGCTGCGCGATCAGGTCACGCCGGTTTGCCAGCAGACGGTGACCAACCGGTATCCGTTCGTCCGCGGCAGCAATCAGGAGGTGCCACTCGCCGATTTCGCCAAGCTTTTCAGTCCGAACGGCGTGATGGACAAATTCTTCACCCAGTTCCTGGCGTCTTACGCCGACACTTCGCGATCAGATTGGACGTGGCGGAAGGAGAGTCCCGTCGGCCGATCGTTCTCGCCCGACACGCTGAAGCAGTTCCAGAATGCGGCCTATGTCCGCGACGCCTTCTTCCAGACCGGCGGTGGCGTGCCGGCGGTGTCGTTCGCGATCCGGCCGCCCGGGGCATCCGGACCGGGCGTGACGGTCAAGACCGAGATTGGCGGCACGACGATCACCAGCCCGGTCACGCCGGGCCCGCCCACGGCTTCGTCCATGTTCGGCGGGCCGCAACCTCCGCCACCACCGCCGCAGCCTCAGAGCAACGCACCGACCACCGTCCTATGGCCGGGTCCGTCGCCGCGGACGGCAATTTCGGTCAGCAACGATATCGGGCCGCCATCCGTGCTCGAGCGCATCGGTCCCTGGTCGTTGTTCCGGATGCTAGAGGCTGGATCTTTGGTGGTGAAAGCGGAAACCGCCAGCGCGACTTTCATCGTCGCGGGGCGCGAGCTCAACTATCAGATTTCGACCGGGTCGTTGCGCAATCCCCTCAACCTGTCGGTGCTCCGCGAGTTTCGTTGCCCGACCGGAATATGACCATGCGTTGTGGGCTATTCGGCAAGATCGGCGCTAAGCGTGATTTCATCGCGATCGCCACCCCGCGCAGCTTCCTGGAAGCCTGGGAGCCATGGGTGCAGTCTGCGCTGTCGGCCAGTCGTCATCAGCTTGGCCCGGGCTGGCAGCAGGCGTTCCTGACCGCACCGGTCTGGCGATTCTGGCTTGGCGCCGCCATCTGCGGCACGACGGTGGCGGGGGCAATGATGTCTTCGCTCGACGGGGTGGGGCGGTATTATCCATTGACGCTGCATGTGGTGTCGGACGAAAGCGCCTTGCTGCCGCCGCCGAGCGTCGATCCTCAGGATGAATGGTACGGACAGGCGGAGGCGTTCCTGCTTTCGACCCTGGATCAAACTTCTACCTTTGAGCAGATATCGGGTGCCCTGGATCGTCTCGCGCTGCCGCGACCGCAGGCGCCGATCGCCGACGAATCGCAAATGATCGCACTGGGCGCAACGACCGTCGGAGCGGTTTCAGCGGATGACGCATTCACCAAGTCCTTTGCCGCGCTTTCCGCTGCCAGTCCGCAGATCTATGCTGCGGCAAGTTTCTGGTGGACCGCGGGTGGCGAAGGCTTTCCATCAATGGCGCTCGCTTGCCGCGGATTGCCGGATCCATTTCACTATTCCACACTGTTGACCGGCAATCTCGGCCGTGCAGCATCCGGGACGGGGTGACGCGCGATGGTGCATGTCCCTTCCTTGTTCGATGTCGGTAGCGTCACTCATGCCGGACGGGTGCGGACGCGAAACGAAGATTCATGCCTGGTCCGGACCGATGTCGGCCTGTGGGCCGTTGCCGACGGTATGGGCGGTCACGAGGCCGGCGATCTCGCCAGCCGCATCGTCGTGCAGTCGCTTGATACGATCGACTTGCCGGACTCGGCCGCCGACTTGCTGGCGCAGTGCGAGGAGCGGCTGTTCCACGCGAACCGGCAGATCCTGTCGCTCAGCAAGGAGCGGCAGGGTGCCACCGTCGGCACCACGGCGGCGGTTCTGCTCGTGCGCGACGGCTATTATGCCTGCATATGGGCGGGCGACAGCCGGGTCTACCTGGTCAACCGGGGCAGCATCAATCAGGTATCGCATGATCACAGCGAGCTGGAGGAACTGATTGCCGGCGGCGCGGTGTCGCGCGAAGACGTCAAGGACTGGCCGAGCAATGCCATTACGCGGGCCGTTGGCGTCGCCGACGATCCGGAGTTCGAGGTCGTGACAGGTCCGGCCGAGCCGGAAGACGTCTTCGTGATCTGCAGCGACGGCTTGACCAAGCATGTGCAGGACGACGAGATCCTGCAGCATGCGATCACGCGGCACGCCCAGGCGGCTTGCGATGACATGCTCGCTTTGGCTCTTGATCGGGGAGGGCTCGACAACGTGACGATCGTGGTTGTGCGGCTGCTGGTGCCGCGATCCTCGGAACCGACAAGATCGCCGCTGGATCGGGAGCCGCAACCATGACCGTCAACGATCCATTCCCGTCGGGCTACCGCGGTGTGCCGCCCGGCACCCGCCTCAACGGCATCTACGAGATCGAAGCGGTGATCGGCGCGGGCGGCATGGGTGAGGTCTACAAGTGCCGTGAGATCCAGACCGGATCGCCGGTTGCGGTGAAAATGCTGCTGCCCGACATGGTCGACAACGAGGCCGCGCTCGCGCTGTTCCGGCGTGAGGCAGCGGCGCTCCACAATCTCCCGCACGACGCGATCGTTCGCTACTTCCTGTTCACCGTGGAGCCCGTGCTGCAGCGACCGTATCTCGCGATGGAGTTCGTGAACGGCCGTTCGCTCTCGAACATGCTCGACGAAGGGCCGTTGACTTTCGAGGCGCTGGTCAAGCTGATGCAGCGCGTTGCATCGGGACTTGAGGCCGCCCACGAGCACGGCATCATCCATCGCGACGTTTCCCCGGACAACATCATCGTGCCGCTCGACGATGTGAGACGCGCCAAGATCATCGATTTCGGTATCGCCCGATCGACCCAGATGGGTGACAAGACCATCATCGGTTCGGGCTTCGCCGGCAAGGACAACTACGCGTCCCCGGAACAGGTCGGCCTGTACGGCAACGAGATCACAGCGAAGTCCGACGTCTACAGCTTCGGCCTCGTGCTGTTCCATGCGCTGACCGGACAGAAGCTCGACATGGGCGGAAGCCAGTTTCAACTGGTGGAGAAGCGCCGGCGTGTGCCCGATCTCGGTGCGGTAGACATGCGCATCAGGCCCTTGCTGGAGCGGATGCTGCAGCCCGATCCGGCGTTGCGTGCGACCATGGCGGAGGTCGCCAAATGGACGCCGACAGGTCCGCCTCAGACATCCACCGCGCCGCTGTCCGGCTTCGATCCGCTGGCGCCGCCGGAAAGCGCGGCGCCGGCCTGGCAGGACAGGGCGCCCTCAACCGCGCAGAGGAGGCCGCGGAGTCTCTGGCTCTATGCGAGCGCAGCCGCGGTGCTGCTCCTGTTGGGCGCGGGTGGATATGCCTTCTACAAGCTGGTCTGGTCGGCGCCTGGCGTGGCGGCCTTGCCGCCGCCTCCGAAACTCGCGGGGACAATGTCGCCGCCGAAAGTCGAGTCCCCTGCACCACAGCTCGGACGTCAGGAGTCGGTGAAGCTGTCACCACCGCCAGCGGTAACACCCACTCCGCCAGCCGAGGGGCAGGGACGAGCCGAACGCATCCGCAAATATGTAACTCAGTATTCCGGCGGCGATTGCTTCTTCATCTTGCCGGTTGCGGTCAGTCAAACGGCCGCCGTGATCGAAGGCTTCGGCGCCTCGACGGCCCCGTTCGATACGTTCGACAAGGCGTTTCGACGGGACCAGGGATTTGAGGCTTCGGTCGGTGTCAGGCAGGTGACCCAGGCCCAGTGCCCGGCCGTCAAGTTCTTGAGCCAGGTAGGAAACGATCAGATGCGAGTGCCGCGCGTCACCCTGTCAGCGACGGAACTGAAGGCTGGCGAAATCCTCAACGGCACCATCGAGAACTTCGCCAATCGTGTGGTGGAACTGCTCGTGGTATCGGATCGCGGTGAGGTGCAGAGCCTGTCTTACCTTCTGAAGCCGGGCATTGACTCGCTGTCGTTTTCGCTCCCGGTCCCGCGCGCGAGCGGTCCGCAACTGATCTTGGCCGTAGCGACTCCGCAGGTTCTGGACTCGTTGCGCCAGCCGCGGCCGATCGCTGCCGACACGTTCTTCCTGCAGGCGCTGAGTGACGCCCAGCGCAACCACGTGACGATCACCGCGGCCGCGCGCTACGTGATGCTTACGAACTGATCGGCGCTCAGAATTTTCCAATCACCAGGATCTTCAGGTCGGTATCCGGCTTGAAATCGCTTGCCGTATATTCAAGCGTGTTTCCGGTCGGGGGCGCCTTGAGCCGGCCCTGGCAGAAGCTGACCATGCGGTCGCTGCCACCCGGGTCGATGGTCAGCTTGAACGCCCGGATCGGCCCGGCCCAATTTGCGCCGGTCTTGAGCACGTATGAAATGCGCCTCTCCTGCAGCTTGGCGGTGTTGGCCGTGCCGTCGCCGGCGCGTTTGTCGAGCTCGGCAAGGAACCCGTCCGTGACGCAATAATCCTTCCGGTAACGCGCGACTTCCGGGCCGAGTGCGTTGCTGCGGCGCAGGCCCGGGCGCAGTATGGTGTCAGCGCTGGAGCCGACGCTGGGCCGATACTGGTGTTCGACGACGACGGTGCGGGAAGGCGGAAACACCTGCTGGCGCACGGCGGACGTCCTGGTGACCCAGCCTGGAGCATATTGCTGACGGCCGTTGTCGCTCTTTCCGGCAGGCATCAATAACCCCTCGTCCACAAGCCGGGTTCGGGTTGCTGCCGGGAGGTCGGTCACGCGGATCTCGCGGCTGCCGATGGGCAACAGCGGCAGCTTGAGCTGGCGGAGCAGTGCGCTGACATCCTTGTCGCCAATCATGGCGCGCTGATCAATCGTCAGCGGCGCTGGGCTACCGTCGATCCTGGTCTCGAAGTCGACGAAGTTCACCGGGTCGTTCGACGGCAGCGCAATGTTATCGGCCTCCGACAGGTCGATGTCGGGCAGTGGAAAGGCAACAGTCAGCGTAACCGGCTTGTTCGTGACGTTGGCGAACTGATAGCGAACGATGATCCTGTCGAGTGCGATACGAAGGTCCTCGCTCTCCATGGCCACATCGCGGGTGCGAACGAACTGGAGCCCCCCGATCGACAATTCGGCGGCCGAGTCGTTGGCCCGTGCCGGCCAGTTGGTCGCAACCAACAGCGCGACCATCAAGGCTCGGACCCGCAACGACGCGCGGGGCAGGGGTCCGTTCAGCATGCTCGTCTCCATACGGCGTCGCAACATGTGCCGGTCCGCCCGGCAATGAATCAGTCGAGGGCCCGGTAAAGATCGCCCCATTCGGGCTTCCAGACGCCGTCCGGATCGCACACCACGATCGCGAGCTTCACGTCATTGGCCAGCCGGATCGCGCCGCGAAAGGCGTCCTGGGCCGGCAACGGGGCGCTGACCTGGTCATTGGACAGCCTCCCGCCGCTGCTGGCAGCCGGCATCACAACCGATCCGGTGGCGCCGTCAAGGTCGCGTTTCAGGACCAGCGTAATGGCGTCGGGCTGGATCTCGTTGACCTGCTCAAATCTATTCTTGGCCATGATTTCTGCACCGCAAGCTGAAGACATTCGGGCTATCACCGTCCGGTGATAGAATTGAACGCGATTGAGATTGCTCACCACTAATTGACGCGCCGCATCAACGGCATCTCGGATTAGTCGATCTGGCGCGACAATCGGTTCGGGCACATTGAGGCGAACATGTTTCGTCCAACGAGTTGGATCTGGGTATTCATCGCCGGTGCGAGCATTTTTGCCACCGGGACGCACGCCGAGGACACCGTCGTGCGGAGCTTTTCGGGCGGCTCGGCTGCCTCCATGGTCGGCATCGTCCCGGCCGGCGAGGATGTGGAACTGGCAGGCCCTCAGGCGCTCAGTGCCGACGGGCAGGGCAACCTGTTCGTGCTCGATCAGGTCAACGGACGCATTCTCCAGTTCGATCCCAAGCAACCGAATTCCGATCCTGACGTCCTCAAGATGCCGAGGGATGTACAGCCGACCGATCTCGTCGTTCATAACGGTGACATCATGGTTTGGGACGGCGGCGTCCGCACGTTGAAGGCGGCGCCAGACCAGTCCACGCGCGGGCTCGGTGGCGACGAAATCCAACTTGAGGAAGTCTCGAGCCGCGGCACGGACGACCAGGTCGCCATCTCCGCCTTCGCCCAGATGGGATCGCAGCCACCCGGCAGCGCGACCGAGCTGCTCGACCAGAACACCCGCGCGGCCGTCGTCAAAACGGGCCGGCAGCCCGACCGACAGTACGTCGCGTCCCGCAGCAAGGGCTCGGTCATCGCCGATATCATCCCGGACAAGGGCAATTCCAGCGTGCGGATCGAGATCCAGACCATGGTCACCAATGAGACCATTGGCGCGCTCGGCCTGCGCGTGCGTGACCAGCTCGGTACGGTCGAGTTCCTCGAGATCGACAATAGCGATCGCTTCTATGTGTTGGCCGAAGACATTCCGCCGTCGGGAAAGAACGCATCCACTTTCGTCGTGCGCTATGCCGCCAACGGCCGGCTCGAGGGAATCTACGAGTTGCCTCTCGAGAACACCCCGCTGACGAGGCGGTTCGTCACGATCTCGGGTGACGGCGACGTCTATTTCCTGCGAACCAAGCCAAACGGTGTCGATGTGGTTGGCGTCGGCTTCCGCCCCCTGCGCAACGCGTCGGTGATCGACGCACGGCCGTCGCGGACGGCAACCGCGCAGCCCTACAACAATAGCAAGTTCAATGCGACAGCGGCGGTGCGGCCGTCAAATCGCCAGCAGGCGATCGAGACCGCGTTTGCGTTCGAGGGTGTGCAGTGGAAGCTGACGCAGGCGAACTATGGCAACGATCCGGACAGCCAGTGCAGCGGATTCAACCGCATTCGCCGCCCATGGTACCTTCAGGGCAAGGTAAACCAGGAGGTACGCGGCGTACCCTATTGCTGGGGCTGTCACGGCTCGCTCGCAAACTTCCGGCAGCGCATCGAGAGCGGCACGTTGGCCGGGAATGTCTGCACCCGCAACGCGCCGAGGCCGGATGTGGCGGGCGTCGACTGCTCGGCGTTCGTCAGCGCCACGTGGGGACTCTCGGTCCACTACACGACCGCCGCCATTCCCGCGATCGCTGCGCCTGTGACGAACCCCTGGGAGTTGAAGCCCGGCGATGCACTCAACAAGCCCGGCTCCCATGTGATGTTGTTCCTGCGGTTCACGCCGGATCGCAAGGCGGAGGTGATGGAATCTTCGACCGGCGGCTGCAACGGACGCGTTTGCCGCAACATCTATCCGTTGGCGAGCCTGCTTGCGCGTGGCTACACTCCAGTTCGCTTCCGTGCCTTCGCCGATGACCAGACAACCGTTTCAGCTGACGTCTACCAGGACTCCGATGCGCCGACGGGCCGCAAATCGGCGGCTGCCAAAACCGCGACCAAGAGGCGCTGAACCATGTGTGTCACTGGCGCTACAGATGGGTAGCGAATGCTGTTCGCAGACTGGATCCCGGACGTTCGGACGACGTGTCACCGCCACGTCGGACCGGCGCGGTTCGGGAACCGGCTTGCATGACATCGAGGTGGATCACGATGCGAAGGTCCAGAGGATTTGAGTACAGGATCTGCTGCGCTGCCGCCATCGCGCTTGCTGCGGTGATCGGTCTGCCGCTGCAGCGCGCCCAGGCAGCGGAAGCACTGGCGATCAGCAATCCGGATGGGGCGGCCGTGCGCGCGCTCGTGATCGGAATCGACGATTACCAGCACGTCCGCAAACTGAAGGGCGCAGTCGCTGACGCTGGAGATCTCGTGTCCAGCCTGAAGACGATGGGGGTTAGCGATGTCGTCGAGTTGACCAATGCCCAAGCGGACAGGGCGAGCGTCTTGCGTGAAATCAGTGCCTTGGTGACGCGCACAAAGAACAATGACCTCGTCTTCCTGTCGATCGCCGGCCACGGCACGCAGGAGCCTGAGCGCGTCAAGGGCTCGGAGCCCGATGGGATGGAGAACGTGTTCCTGCTGCCCGGCTTCGAAACCACGCCGAAGGGTTCAGTCGAGCGCATTCTGGGGAGCGAGTTCAACCATTTCATCCGGCAGCTCGAGTTGCGCGGCGCGAAGGTGATCTTCGTTGCGGATACCTGCCATGGCGGCGGAATGGTGCGCGATATCGACCCGCGGGCTGCAGAGATGAGCTTCCGGCAGGTGCCGCGCTACACGTTGCTTGTCGATGAATTGAAACCGATATCGGACAGCAACGGTCCGAAGTCCGAGCTCGATCTCGACCATACGGCGTTCCTCGCCGCTGTTGATCGCCACACCAAGGCGCCCGAAGTACGGATTCCCGGGATCGATGGGCTGCGCGGGGCTCTCAGCTATGCGGTGGCGCGGGCAGTGGAGGGCAGCGCGGACATCAATCGCGATGGCAAGGTGACGCTCAAGGAGCTCTTCGCCAATGTCCGGCAGGTGGTCTATCAGCTCTCGGACCAGCGCCAGAACATCGTGACGATATCGTCACCGGCGCAGGCGCCGGAGACCGCCGTCGCCTTCGAGCTGACGCGCGGCGTGGTGCTGATTCAGGGCCCGGCCGCGAGGACGGCCTCCAGTCAGGCTGCTGATGGACAGGCGGCTGCCCCGCCGGCTGCGACGACCAAGGCTCCGGCGCTGCCGACGCTGGCCGCTGCACCCAATACGGTTGCGCCCGTCGCCGCTCCGACTGCTGCAGCCCCGACCGTCGCCGCACCGGCGCCCCTCCGTCTCACGGCACCGATCCGTCTGGCGGCGCTCGACGGCAAGATGAACTATTTCGCCGGCATGACGCCGAAGGACGCCACCGTGCAGGCCGTTCAGCCGACGGACAATCCCGACCTGATCTGGGACCCCGTCTCGCATGACGTGATCGCCTGGGGCGATGTCGTCGCCTATGGGATGGACGTGGCCAATTTGCCGACTGTGGTGGATCGCACCGCAGCAATGCGGGAGCTCAAGCGAATGGCGACCCGATCGCCGCAGATCATGCGTATTTGGCCGGATGATCGACAGCAGCGCGCTGGTCAGACCATCGAAGTCGAACTGTCCGACGTGGCTTCAAGGGCATTGCTGCTGTTCAATGTATCCGGCGACGGTACCATCCAGATGTTGTACCCGGTGGGTACAGATGCGGCAGTGGCCAAATCGTCGAACTTGCGGCTGCCACTCCGGGTGGGTGAGCCGTTCGGTGCCGAGCAGGTCGTTGCTGTAACCTCGCAGCGGCGCATGGTCGATCTCGAGACCGTCCTGATTCAGCTCAATCGGCGACGTGCCTCAGGGCACTTGATCAAGAACCTCGAGCGCTATCTGCCTGCGGACGCGCGGATCGCCTCGATCGGCTTTTTCAGCGCTCCCTGACATCTGTTTGGGGAGAGCCATGTGGCGATCGGAGCTGATCCGCCGTAAACGAGTATGCTTCGCATTCGCCCTGCTGCTGGCGGGAAGCGGGGCCGCGCCCGCGGCGCCGCTGCGGCCGGAATCTCTACATGCGAGCCTGGCGAGCGCACCATGGTCTTGGCGCATCCAGGCGACGCGCGGACGGTCCAGCGCCACGCAGAGCAATGCTGCAAGTGTGTCCCTTGAGATCCTGCCCGGCCTGACCGTCGACGTTGGCGGCAAGGTGTCATTCGGAGTGACTGCGAAGAAGGCAGGCTATCTCATTCTGGTGGATGTCGATGCGGACGGACGGATGTCCCAGATTTTTCCGACTCCCGAATTGTTGGAGCAGTCGGATGGCCGCGACATCAATCTCGTCAAGCCCGGTGTGCAATTTGTTGTGCCGACTCCGGCAGGGCGGCAACGTGGCTTTGAATATGTCGTCGCACCGCCGACCGGCTCGGCCGTCATGGTTGCGATCCTGAGTGAACGGCGCGTGCAATTGCTCGATTTGCCGGATCTCCCGCGCAAACTACAGAATCAAGCCGATACGTTGAGCTACCTGTCGGCGTGGACCAGGGAGCTGCGTGTGCCGGACGGCGGCAGCGGAAAACTCGTGCCAAACAATTGGTCGTTCGACGTCAAGTCCTATTCCATCAAGTGAGCCGTGGCTGTCAGCTGTCTCAGAATTTGAACCCGAGCGTGAGCGTGCCGGCTGCTTCCATCTTGCCGTCGGCCGAGCAGCTCCCGTTGAGCGCAATCTTGACACGCCCGAACTTCGCGATGTCGACGCTGACTCCAACGCGGGAAAAGTCGTTTGGCGAGCTCGGGATGATGAAATTGACGTTATCGAGCGCCCAGAAAGGCAGTTTGCCCTGCAGGTTGGTCTTCCAGAGCAATTCGACGAAGATGTGCCGCAGCGCGTCAGGGTCGACGATGATGGTGCCTTTGCTGTCCGTGACCACGAAGCCCATCTCGTCGATATGGACGTTGCAGATCCGGTTCGACACGGCACAGTGCACCGAGGTGAGATCCGGCAGGTTCGGTGAATCGCCGAACCGCCCGGAAGCCTTGGGATCCATCGCCGGTCCGGTACGCGGATCTGGTGTTGCGACCGGTCTTTCCTCCGGAAATGTCTGCCAGATTTGCCGAAAGCCGATGCCGTCGGTGGCCAGGAATGAGGCCATGCCGAAGAAATGACCGCGGCCGGATCTCTCTCCGCGAAAAAAGACATTGTTGCCGGCGGGATATTTCAGGTTCGTCAGCGCATCGAGAAGACGGTGGTGATCCTTGGCGACGAAATTGATGCCATCGAGCACGAGCCGCCCCGCCTCCAGGTGCGAGCCGATGTGATCGTCGAGATCGATGCCGAGACCCTCCACCCGCCGGTGGATCTTCCTGAATACGTCGGTATCTCTCGCGGTGACCACCCGGGCCCGTCGCAGGGCGTCGAGACGTCGCTCCTCGTCTTTCTCCAGGATGTAAATTCGACAGAGCCCGGGCCGATCGATCGCAATGTCGAGATGCACGTGCGGAGCCTTGCCGGTCTGCGTGAAGCCGACGCTCTTGACGCCGGCCTGCAGCCACGGATCGTAGCCCGGCATGTTGATCTGGTCGGAGCCTAGCCGCGGTGCCTTGCCGGCGGCATCGAGCAGTTGCCGCCAGTTGTCGCACATGAAATCGAAGCCAAGCGGATTCCAGTACGGCACGAGGTCGTGGATCTTGTAGAATCCGTAAAGCTGAATGCCGGCTTCGCGCAGCTTCAGCGCGACCTTGTTCATGTCCGCTCGCATCGCGGCGCGGTCCTGAGCCGAGTTGCCGGCTCTCGGCGCGGTGTTCGGATCGAAAGGTGGTTCCGTCATGTCCTGCGTGTCTCCTCGCATCATCACAGCCAAGGTTAAGCAGCGAGCCGGTGACTGGCGAATTCGTGCCCGCCGGAGGGCCTTTGCGACGCTACAGCTTACTCAGGCGGCTGTAGAAACCGCCGCGGGCAATCATGTAGTGAATGTCCTTCGGAAAGGGGAAAGCGCCGCGAACGTTGGCAATCGCCTGTTTGAGGAATTCTCCATTGCGCGACGCCGGCTTGTGGCCCAGTGGAGGTTTGTCGGCGACCTGCGGGATCATGAAGCGGTCGACGAAGGCCGGATCCAGATCATTGACCCTGACCATCTGCCCGAAGGCCGGAAATGCATCATAGTGACCCACGCTCACAGTCAGGTTTTTGAGAGCAGGGCGCTGTGACGGAGGACGATTGCCGTCGAGCGTTGCGAGTCCGCGTCCGACCAGGTCCAGCTTCACCGATTGCGAAAGGGTGGTCGGGCCATAGACAATTTCGAGCGCGCAGGTGCTCTGGCCCGACAGCCATTGGTACCAGAACGTGGCGTCGTCCGGTTGCACTTTGGCGCCGTAGAGGCAATCAAATCCCCAGCAGGCCGACAGGTTCGGCTGATACTTTCCGAGGCTTCCGACCAGGTTGCGCATGCCGCTCCCGCCGCCGGAATGGCAGGCGATGATGAGCTTGCCGACCTGGAGCTCGGGTATGCTCCGGGTGCCGTTGCCGTTGCCGGTGCTGGCGACAGGCGCCACGAACTTGGCAAGAGCCCCGAGGATCTCGTCCAGGTAGCGTTCGCCCCATTTGGCAGAAGCCAGATCCTTCACGCTGTAGTTTCCGGCAAAGGTGTCACCGACGGCATATTCGTAGCCCAGGAATGGCGCGACAAGCACGACATCCTTTCCCGAATCCCGGACCTGTTCGCGCAGACGCGCAGGATCGTTCCGGAACAGGTATTCATGATCCCTGACATAGAAACCGTGTAGCCAGATTACGACATCGAACTTGGTGGCGGCCGTTGCGTGCTTCGGTGGAAGATAGACCGCCGTCGGCCTCATGCCGGGCGCCTGCCGCTTCGTGAAGAGCGTCACACCCGGAAAGGTGCCGACATCTTTCTGCTCCAGCTCGCAGGTTGTCACTCAGGTCACTCCTTCGGACACCTCTTTTGCGTGGCGCTAGAGCGTTTTCGAGCGAAGTGGACACCGGTTCGCGTCAAGAAAACGCGTCAAAACAAGAGTCTAGAGCCCCGTTCCGATTCCATCGGAACGGAAAAGGCTCTAGTTGCAGACCTCGACATTCCCAGTGTTGCCGCCGGGACCTCCACCGCCCCGGTATTCGAGGCGGCAGCCACGATTGACCTGACGGCAAATATGCTGGTCACAATAGATGCTGCCACTGCTTCCCTTGGCAGTCGCCTGTCGCCGTGGCGCGGGCGCCTCCGCAGCCGGCGTAAACCTCTCGCGGGCCGGGCGATCCGCGCGGGCCGGGCGCTCGCCCGTGTTGCGGTTTGCAACAGGCTTCTTGCCGCGCCGCTTCTCGCATTCATTGTCGTCATTGAGGAACGAGCCCTCGGCGCAGGTGATCTTGCTGCACTGGTCGCCATTGGCCTTGTAGCCGCGTTCACAGACCAGCGGACAGACCCGCGACGATTTGAGCTTGATTGCGTCAAGTGCATCGAGACTCGCAAGCTTCGTGTCGAACTTGGTTCCCGCGTGGCGGTTGAAGAGCGAGAGTGAGCGCTGCGAAGCGGCATTCCATTCGCCATCGACGGCACTGGTGAAGCATCCGACACGGCTCAATTCGCTCTGTACCGATCTGGCGAGATCGGCCTGAGGGATATCGGCCCTGGCCGGATCGGCCTGCTGCGGCCCGGCGCTCAGAGCGGCGACCTTCGTGTCTGTGTCACTCTGAGCGGCCACAGCGGCTGGAGGCGGGCTCGCCGTGGTGGAATTCTCGACGGCGGCCTTGTTCCGAGTGAGCGCGGCGCTTATCGATCCCTCGGATGTGGTCCGATTCCGCTCGGCATCGGCCGCTTGCTGTTGCGCAGCTAGTTTTGTTCTTTCGGCCGCAATGCGGGCGTCCTCCGCAGCCTTCAGATCAGCGGCCGCCTTTTCCTGCTCTGCGCGCAGGGCGCCTTCGGAGGCAAGCCGGGCTTGCTGCTGTTGGGCTTGGCGCGCCTTTTCGGTCGCCGCAACCCGTGCCTCCTCCGCCTCGATCTGGTTGAGCTGAAGCTTGGCGAGGCTTGCGTAATATCCGTCTGGATGCTGGGTCAGGAATGCGCCCAGAGCGGCTTTGTTGTTGAGCTGCAGCGCCAGTTCGTAGTCACGGCGAACCTCCGACTGGGGGTTGGCCGCCGCTGGCGTGGGCTCCACGGCCTTTGGAGCAGGCACGAGCGCAACGTCCTCGCCGCCCAACGAGCCGTAGACGTAAGGCTCCTGCCGGTTGCCCGTGGCTTGCAGGACGTCGTCGCGGACGAACCCAAAGGCCCTGCGCAGGTCGAGGCCCGGCTTTGCGATATACTTGACCAGTGCGGCCGCGTACGGGCTGTTCTGGCTGTTGCCGTCGAGCGCCGTCAACCCGGCCTTCGCGGCGAAGGCGATCAACGTATTGGAGACCGTTGGCTCGACCCTGGCGAGCCCGCGGCTGATCGATCGCGAGGCGACCGTTCGCTTCATCGTGTCGGCAAAAGGATTGTTGCGGCACGCGTCGACGATCACGACCCGTAGCTGCCTTGCAGGCTCGATCGCCATCAGGACACGGTCGAGCGAGAACGCCTCGTCGTAGATGTCCGTATCACGTTCAAGCCTGGCGTCGGTTGGGATCAGATAGTTCGTGCCATCGATCTCGATCCCATGGCCTGCGTAGTAGACGAGTGCGATGTCGGCGTCGCGCGCCTGATCTGCAAAATCCCTCAGGGCGCGCTTCATGTCCATCGCTGCGAGGTTGAGCCTCGAGTCGACCACGTCAAATCCCGCGGCCCTCAACGTCGCAGCGATGGCGCCGGCGTCGTTGGCCGGGTTGGGAAGCAGGGGAGCGTTTTGATATGTGGCATTGCCAAGCACCAGGGCGACGCGCTTTGTCGCGGAAGCAGGCTGAGCGGTCAGGAACAGCAAGGCAGCAAGAAGAAGAGCGTACAACTTGATCTGCGTGTAATTGCTCATGGCGCGACGTCCAACATCAGCCGAAGAATGGTAGCGAGCGTCAACGAAGTTGGCATGGCCGCGCAGATGCTGACTAAACTCATAGCTCCTGGCGACCGCCTGGCTCGTGCAAGGAACAGTCTCGAGCCCGATCCATTCCTGATATTGGTCGCGTATTCCAGTGAACGCGTTCAAGGGCCTCGGACGATTGTTCGGGGCCTGCGAGCGGTCGCGCCGGCGCTCTTCGCACTCCGGTTCTTTGAGGTAAATTGTTGATATGTCTACTTTTACTGATCTGTTCGATCGCTTGCCTGAAGCGCTGAAGAAGGCCGAAAGTCGGTTCGGATCGAACTCCGCCTGGTTGCAGATCGAGCGGATGTGAAGCGTGGTGTCAGGCGTGCGGATCGATCGCCTTGGCCGGTGCCTGGCCCCGGCCTATTCGGCCGATCGCCCGGCACGTGGGGATCAGAAAAGGAGTTGTCGTGCGGTAGGCGGCATATTCGGGAAATGCCCGCCTCAGGATCCGCTCTTCGTTGATCATCCGCCGGCATTGGATCATCACAATCACGATGGCGACGAGGACGGCAAGCGGTGAAAGGACCTGGAGTGTTATGCCGACGAGGGCAATCCCCTCGCAGAGATAGAGAGGATGCCGGACGATCCGATAAGGCCCTTCCGTCACAAGACGCCTGGCTTCCGCTTGAATGCTGAAGGATCTGCCGAGCCAGCGGAGCACCACGATGCAGAGCGAGGTACCCACCAAGACCAACGTCGAGGACACAGCCGACCAGACGGGCCCGAGCTCTGCCTTCGGAAGAAATGCGAGGACGATGCTCAAGAAAGTACCCAGCAAGGCTGAGACCCGCGTCTCGATGCCCTGCGATTTCATGATCGGCGTCAGCCTGGTGATGGTTGTCAGCGCGACGAGGCCGAGGAACAGGATGTTGGCAATTCTGGCCGCAAGCGCAAGCCCGTCGTGGAGATTGTCCGGCGGAAGCAGGTGAGGGACGCTGGCGGCGCCCATAACAGCAGACCCGCCATAGATGATCACGACAACGGCCCTGGCGGTCCAATCCAACAAGGCATTGCCTCCGCGCCCGGCAATCTCCTTCCGCGCTGTTCCCGCCTGATCGAGCTTCGCGCCAGTCACGGGAGTGATCTCGCCTGTTCGAAACCTGCCTCATTAAACGGCAGGCTTGCGGTGAGGTCAATTGACCGGCCAGCCAGCGCAGTCATGCCATCCCTGTGGGTTCCACAGCCGGATCATGAGATCGCATTGAACCGCTTCTGTCGTGACGACACAAATGATGGAAGAAGAAAATCTAGAAGTAGTACTGCCATGCATTTGCACCGATCTGTGGCATTGCGCCGTACCCTGTTTCTTCTCGCTGCGCTGATTGTCTGTCAGCCGGCATGGGCTGCGAACCGTGTCGCGCTTGTCATCGGCAACTCGGCCTACAAGAACGCCGCAGCGCTTGCCAACCCAGCCAATGATGCTGCGATCGTTGAGGGAACCCTGAAGAGAGCGGGATTCGACGTCGTCCAGACCCGCACGGATCTCCAGGCATCGGAGATGCGGCGTGCGCTGCGTGATTTTGCCGATGTGGCGCGCGACTCGGATGTCGCCGTCGTCTACTACGCGGGCCACGGGATCGAGCTCGAAGGTACGAACTACCTGATCCCCACGGATGCGACGCTCGAGCGCGATACAGATGTGTACGACGAGGCCTTTTCGCTCGAGCGAGTGCTGCTGGCGATCGAGCCGGCGCGGCAGCTGCGGCTCGTGATCCTCGATGCTTGCCGCAACAATCCTTTCGCCGACAAGATGAAGCGGACGGTCGGCTCGCGGGCTGTCAGCCGGGGCCTCGCCAGGATCGAGCCGGCGACCTCGAATACGCTGGTTGCTTTCGCTGCCAAGGCTGGCTCGACGGCGTCCGACGGTGGCAGCAAGAACAGCCCCTATGCCTCGGCACTGGTGAAATATATCGCTACTCCAGGCATGGACCTGCGCCGGGTGTTCGGCTTCGTCCGCGACGACGTCATGAAGGCGACCGGCAACAAGCAGGAGCCCTATGTGTACGGTACGCTTGGTGGCGATGATGTGCCGCTCGTGCCGGCACTGGCCAAGGAAGCGGCCGCCGCAGCGCCTCAACCGGCCCCGCCACCGCTGCCTGCAACTCCACCGGTCTCGGCGCGTGCAGAAATTCGGCACGATTACGAGCTCGCGCTGCAGATCGGCAACAAGGATGCGCTGAACTACTTCCTTGCCCAGTATCCGGACGGCTACTACGCAAATCTGGCCAAGCTGCAGCTCGCCAAGATCGATGCGGAAGATAAGCGCGCGGCCGCAGCGGAAAAGGCCCGCCAGGCCGAGCAGGAGCAGGCGCGGCTCGTCAACCAGGGGGCCCAGCAGACACAACTGGCCAAAGCCGCCTCGGACTTGAAAGCAGCGCAGGACGCTCGTGCCGAAGCGGAGAAGGCCAGAGAAACCGCGCAACAATTGGCCGCGCAGGCCGAGCAGCGTCGCCGGGAAGCTGAAATAGCCGTCGCGAGAATTGGCGCTCAGGCTGGGTCCGACCCGTCGCAAGAGGCTCCCCCGAACTCGGATGCGAAAGTGGCCGCGCTGCCAGCTCCACAGACGTCCGCGCCGGCACCGCCGTCCAAGGCCGAGCTTGCAAAATCGGTGCAAGCCGAGTTGCGCCGGGTCGGTTGCTTTAGCGGACCGGCCGATGGCGACTGGGATGCGGCCTCACGGCGTTCGCTCGAGTTGTACAACAAGAATGCCGGCACCACGTTCGATGCAAAGGCTGCGAGCCCTGAGGCGCTCGACGCGATCAAGCTCAAATCGGCGCGGGTTTGCCCGATAATTTGCGGATCCGGCCAGAAACGCGATGGAGATCGGTGTGTCAAGATCACCTGCGCCGCGGGCTACTTCCTGAATAATGACGATGAGTGCGAGAAGCGCAGGGCCCGTCCGACACCATCCGCAAAGCTCGAGCGCAGGAACAGGGACCCCGAAGAAGCTCCGGCACGGCCTGCAAGGCCGCCGAAGCCCGAGGCTAACGCGGGCGGAGGCGGCGGTGGTGGTGGTGGTGGCGGAATCGGCTTCATACCGTTCTTCCTGCCGTAAGACTGATCGGTAGCCCGGCGCATGTCCATTCCGCTTAGACTTTATGTCACCCCATTCGCCAACAGGGGCGTCCTCGAGCCTGCGCAATGGGACTGCGATACAGCGAAGAAGGCGCTCGATGTCGTCAATACGATCTGGTCGAAGGCGAAGATCGCCTTCGTGATCAGCGATTGCCTATTGGACAAACCGCTCGACATGGCACCGAGCAGGCGCAGCAGCGATGAGGTCCTGCTGGGCGTTCTCGCGTCCCGGCACGACGCGGACAATGCGGTCCACATCTTCCTGGTCAATTCGATCGCAAGTCTGAACGCCGGCGGAGGTTCATACCCGAATGGCTCTCCCGAGCCCGCGAGCTTCGTCCAGTGGTATGGCAATGACCACGCCAATGGACGCGCCTGGGCGCACGAACTCGGCCATCTGATGGAGCTCGATCACGTCGAGATCGACTATTCCAACGAGAAGCAGGCGGCGCAGCGCGTCAAGAACCTCATGGTGAAGGGATTGAGCGCGGGAAGCGACTTGACCAGCCAGCAGATCAGCACGGCCAAGGGCTCAAAGCTCGTCAAGAGATTTGGCGGTTAGGCCGCCATCGGATTTGACCATCCTCGCTGCGAGCCATGATCTTCCCAAAGGGCAGGAGCGCCCGATCCCACGCAAACAACTCTTCGACAACTCGGAGAAGGGCGCGTCCCCGCCCTTTACCCTCAGAGCACTCGCCCTACGAATTCGCCGTAAGGGGCGCCGTTCTCCATTTTCATGTGAAGGCAGCCGCTAAGGGCAGGGCAGTAATTGACCTCCGCCGCGAGGGCCAGGATCACATGCACTGCCGGTCGTGCGCGGCTGTTAGACGGCCGGATCTTCTCGATGGCGGATACGCGAGCGCCCCGTTGGCGTAGCGCCCGTTGAAATCGCCTATGGACCAATACGCCGGCCTCGCGTTCCGAGATGAGGTCGTCATCGACACGGCGCAGGTCATGCCGCCCGTCACTAACTCCTACGGCGAGTTCAGGCACCGCCCTCAATCGCTCTACCGTCCCGTCGGTCTGGAGGCCACGACGCTCAGGATGAAAGAGACCGTCGACACCTCGGTGTTTGAGCGTTGGCGCGCAGACCTATCGTCCGGCGAACCTCCTCGAATGGGAAGGCCTGCGGCTCGATGCGTTGTAGAGGGGCTAGGCTCAAAAGAGCCGAAAGCAGACGCGGATCAGGAGAGAAGTTTCAACAGGCGGGAACGCTGCGCGCCCAATCTCTAATTCGCATAAGGTATATTATGGAATATATTTATCTACAATCAGATCAAATATTTAGGCGAGGTTCCTGGTGCAACACGTTCACTGGAGCGCGGTTTTCGGTCCACGCCTTGACCGTCGCCCCAGCTCTTGACGGCTACTGTGCATGGGGTTGTTTTTCAGATTTTGAAATGGGCCCCGTATGCCGAAAGCCGATATTGCCGTGACGTTGTCCGGCTGCAATAAGCGAGGCCTCGCGAGATCGCAGATGACCTGAAGGGCCGACCGTCCATATAGGTTTGCATCTCAAGAACAACAACAAACCTTCCGAGGAAGCAGACCCATGAGCTTTTCCCGACGCACGCTTCTCAAGGCCTCCGCCGCGACCGCGGTCCTGGGCGGCCTCAGTGCGCCCCATGTGGCCCGCGCCCAGAGCGCCGAGTTCACCTACAAATATGCCAACAACCTGCCCGACACCCATCCGATGAACGTGCGCGCCAAGGAGATGGCCGCGGCGATCAAGAGCGAGACCGGCGGCAAGTTCGACCTCCAGATCTTCCCGAACAACCAGCTCGGGTCCGACACCGACATGCTGAGCCAGATCCGCTCCGGCGGCGTCGAGTTCTTCACGCTGTCGGGACTGATCCTGTCGACCCTGGTGCCGGCGGCGTCCATCAACGGCATCGGCTTCGCGTTCCCGGACTACGACACGGTCTGGAAGGCCATGGACGGTGATCTCGGCGCCCATGTCCGCGGCGAGATCAAGAAGGCCGGCCTCGAGGTCATGGACAAGATCTGGGACAACGGCTTCCGCCAGACCACGTCGTCGACCAAGCCGATCACCGGGCCGGACGACCTGAAGGGCTTCAAGATCCGGGTGCCGGTGTCGCCGCTGTGGACCTCGATGTTCAAGGCGTTCGATGCGGCGCCCGCCTCGATCAATTTCAGCGAGGTCTATTCGGCGCTCCAGACCAAGATTGTCGAGGGCCAGGAAAACCCGCTCGCGATCATCTCGACGGCAAAACTCTACGAGGTGCAGAAATACTGCTCGTTGACCAACCACATGTGGGACGGCTTCTGGTTCCTGGCCAACCGCCGGGCCTGGGAAAAGCTGCCGCAGGACGTGCGCGCCATCGTCGCCAAGAACATCAACGCCGCGGCCGTGAAGGAGCGCGAGGACACCGCCAAGCTCAATGCCAGCCTGCAGCAGGAACTCGCGGGCAAGGGCCTGACCTTCAACCAGCCCGCGGTTGCGCCGTTCCGGGACAAGCTGCGCGCCGCCGGCTTCTATGCCGAGTGGAAAGGCAAATACGGCGACCAGGCCTGGGACCTCCTGGAGAAGGCCGTCGGCAAGCTGTCGTAACGCGTCGGGGCCGTCATGGCTCATATCGAGATTGAGGTGACCGAAGTAACGGGCGAGGTGGCTGTGCAGTCCCCTCGCCGACCTTCGTTGCTGGGCTCAACGGAACGCGTGCTCGGCCTCCTCGTCGAAGTCCCGGCGGCGATTCTCGTCGTCGCCGAAATCGTGATCCTGTTCGCCGGGGTGGTCGCGCGCTACGGCCTGCACCGGCCGCTGATCTGGTCCGACGAACTCGCTTCGATCCTGTTCCTGTGGCTGGCCATGCTCGGCGCGGCGGTCGCCTTCCGCCGCTCCGAGCACATGCGCATGACCGCGATCGTCGCGAGCGCCAGGCCTGCGATGCGGGCCTATCTCGATCTGGTCGCAACCTGCGCGGCGCTGGCGTTCCTGGCGCTGATCGTCTGGCCGTCCTTCGACTATGCCTACGAAGAGAGCTACATAACCACCCCGGCGCTCCAGATCTCCAACATGTGGCGCGCCGCCGCGCTGCCGACCGGTATCGGCCTCATGGCGGCCTTTGCCTTGCTGCGGCTGCTGCGCGCGGCCGATTACCGGATGGTCGCAACTGCCTTCGTCACCGTTGCTGCCGTAATCGGCCTGTTCTGGCTGGCGGAGCCGCTGCTGCGGCCGCTCGGCAATCTCAACCTCGTCATCTTCTTCGTCGGCGTTGCCGGCTTCTGCGTCTTTGCCGGTGTTCCCATTGCGTTCGGCTTTGGCCTGGCCATCTTTGGCTATCTCGCGCTCGCCACACGCACGCCGGTCATGGTGCTGGTCGGGCGCATGGACGAGGGCATGAGCCACCTCATCCTGCTCTCGGTGCCGTTGTTCGTGTTCCTCGGCCTCCTGATCGAGATGACCGGCATGGCGCGGGCCATGGTGGCGTTCCTGGCGAGCTTGCTCGGCCATATCAGGGGCGGCCTGCATTACGTGCTGGTCGGCGCGATGTATCTGGTCTCCGGCATTTCCGGGGCCAAGGCCGCCGACATGGCCGCCGTCGCGCCCGTGCTGTTTCCCGAGATGAAAGAGCGCGGTGCCAAGCCTGGCGACCTCGTCGCGCTTCTTGCGGCGACGGGCGCCCAGACCGAGACGATTCCGCCGAGCCTCGTGCTGATCACGATCGGCTCGGTCACCGGCGTCTCGATCGCAGCCCTGTTCACAGGCGGCCTGTTGCCCGGCGTCGTGCTCGCGATCACGCTGTGCATGCTGGTGTGGTGGCGCTACCGCCACGAGGACATGAGTCACGTCCGCCGCGCCACGGCATCCGAGATCGGCAGGACCTTCATCGTCGCCCTGCCCGCGCTCGCGCTGCCCTTCGTGATCCGCTACGCCGTCGTCGAGGGCATCGCCACCGCGACCGAGGTCTCCACCATCGGCATCGTCTATGGCGCCCTCGTCGGCCTCCTCGTCTACCGCCGCTTCGACTGGCGGCGGCTGTTTCCGATGCTGGTCGAGACGGCGGCGCTGTCGGGCGCGATCCTCTTGATCATCGGCACGGCGACCGGCATGGCCTGGGGCCTGACCCAATCCGGCTTCTCGCGTTCGCTGGCGGCCGCCATGACGGGGCTGCCCGGCGGAGCGGCGACCTTCATTGCCGTCTCGATCCTCGCCTTCACCATTCTCGGCAGCGTGCTGGAGGGCATTCCGGCCATCGTGCTGTTCGGACCGTTGCTGTTTCCGATCGCCCGCGCCGTCGGCGTGCACGAGGTGCACTATGCCATGGTGATCATTCTCGCCATGGGTATCGGGCTATTCGCCCCGCCGTTCGGCGTGGGCTATTATGCCGCTTGCGCCATTGGACGGGTCGATCCAGCTGAGGGCATCAGGCCGATCTGGGGCTATCTACTGGCGCTGCTGGTGGGATTGATCATCGTCGCGATCTTCCCCTGGATCTCGATCGGATTTCTTTGACGCGATTTAAGGAGTGTGTCGATGAGTGAGCGGCAGAACCCGTACAATATCGGCCTCGACAAGACACCCGCCAACTACGTGCCGCTGAGCCCGCTGAGCTTCATCGCGCGCAGCGCCGCCGTCTATCCCGATCACGTCAGCACCGTCTATGAGGGCCGCAGCTTCACCTGGGCACAGACCTATGAACGCTGCAGGCGATTTGCGTCCTGGCTGGCGCGCAAGGGCATCGGCGTCGGCGACACCGTTGCGGCGATGCTGCCGAACATTCCCGCGATGAACGAGGCGCATTTCGCCGTGCCCATGACCGGCGCCGTGCTCAACGCGCTCAACATCCGCCTCGATGCGCCCTCCATCGCGTTCCAGCTCGACCATGGCGGCGCCAGGATCATCCTGGTCGACCCCGAATTCTCCGGCGTGATCACCGATGCGCTCGCGCAGATGAAGGGCCCCAAGCCGCTCGTGGTCGACGTCGACGACGCATCGTTCAAGGGCGGCACGCGCATCGGCGAGATCGAGTATGAGGCAGCCGTTGCGCAAGGCGATCCCGGCTTCGTGGCGGTCAGGCCGAGCGATGAATGGGACGCGATCGCGCTGAGCTACACCTCGGGCACGACGGGCAATCCCAAGGGCGTCGTCACCCATCATCGCGGCGCGTACCTGAACGCCGTCAGCAACATCCTCGCCGGCAATCTCGGCCAGCATCCGGTCTATCTCTGGACGCTGCCGATGTTCCACTGCAACGGCTGGTGCTTCCCCTGGACCATTGCGGCCGCCGCCGGCATCAATGTCTGCCTGCGCAAGGTCGAGCCAACGAAGATTTTCGAGCTGATCAAGCAGCACGGCGTCACCCACATGTGCGGCGCGCCGATCGTGTACAACACGCTGATCAACGCACCCGATGCGCCCAAGGGCAATGCGGACCGCCGCGTCGTCGGCCTGATCGCCGGCGCTGCGCCGCCGGTCGCGGTGCTGGAAGGCGCCGAAAGCATCGGCATCAAGCTGACGCATGTGTACGGCCTGACCGAGGTCTACGGCCCCGCCTCCGTCTGCGCCGAGCAGCCCGGCTGGGACGACCTTCCGCCTGCGGAACGCGCGCGCATGAAGCGCCGGCAGGGTGTGCCCTACCCGCTCGAGGAAAGCGTCACCGTCATCAACCCGCAGACGATGCAGGAGGTGCCGCGCGACGGCGAGACCATCGGCGAGGTCATGTTCCGCGGCAACATCGTGATGAAGGGCTATCTCAGGAACGAGAAGGCGACCCGGGAAGCCTTCGAGGGCGGCTGGTTTCACACCGGCGACCTCGGCGTGCTCGACCAGCATGGCTACGTCATCATCAAGGACCGCTCCAAGGACATCATCATTTCCGGCGGCGAGAACATCTCCTCCGTCGAAGTCGAGGACATCCTCTACAAGCACCCGGCCGTGCTGTTCGCAGCCGTGGTTGCCAAGCCCGATCCGAAATGGGGTGAAGTGCCCTGCGCCTTCGTCGAATTGAAGGACGGCGCCAGCGCCAGCGAGGCCGACATCATCGCCTTCTGCCGTTCGCATATGAGCGGCTTCAAGACGCCGAAGGCGGTCGTGTTCGGACCTATCCCGAAGACCTCGACCGGCAAGATCCAGAAGTTCCTGCTGCGCAACGAGGTCGGATCAGTGAAGGCGATCTCGGCTTAAACAGCGTCTGGAGAGCCTTCCGCCCGCCCAAGCACGGCGAGCGGAAGCTCTCTCCGTTCTCACATCTTCCTATAGGCGTCGACCACCGCCTGACCGTCGGCGCCTGCCTTCTTGAGCCAGTCGGCCGTGAGCTGTTCGCCGATCTTCTGGAAGCCGGCCTTGAGTGCCGGGCTCGGCGGCTCGACCGTCATGCCTTTCGCCTTGAGCTGGTCGATGTACCAGGTGCTCTTGTCCTGCCACGCCTTCCAGCCGCGGGTTTCCGCGGTCGCGGCGGCCTTGAGGATGGCCTCCTGGGTCGGCTTGTCGAGTGCCTCGAACGCGGCCTTGTTGACGAAGGTGTAGTCCTTCGGAATCCAGGCCTGCACGTCATAGAAATATTTGAGCGATTCCCAGGCCTTCGAATCGTAACCGGTCCCGCCCGACGACATGAAGGAGTTCACCACGCCCGTCGCCAGCGCCTGCGGCAGTTCCGCCGCCTGGATCGTCACCGATTGGGCGCCGACCAGCTCGCCGATCCGCGCGGTTCCGACATTGTAGGCGCGCCATTTCAGGCCCTTCATGTCCTCGATCGTGGCGAGCGGCTTGTTGACATAGACGCCCTGGGGCGCCCAAGGCACGACGAACAGCAGCTTGAGACCCTGCGCATCGAGCTTCTTGACGATTGCGGGCTTGGAGGCCTGATACAGCTTCATCGCATCCGGGAAGCTGGTCGCGAGAAACGGCACGACGTCGATGCCGAAGAGCGGGTCCTCGTTCTCGTGGATCGACAGCAGCACCTCACCCATCTGCGCCTGCCCGGTCACCACCGCGCGCTTGATGTCGGGTGCCTTGAACAGCGAGGCACCCGGATGAACCGTGATCTGGAGCTTGCCGGAGGTGGCGGCTTCGACGTCCTTGGCGAAAGCGACGAGATTCTCGGAGTGCGGATTGTCGGCTGGATATGCCGCCGGCAGATTCCATTTGGTCTGAGCCATGGCGGGCGTCGCGGCCAGCACGGCGCCGGCGATCAAGGATGCGCGGATTAAACGGGACGTCATCGGGCTTCTCCTCACAGTCAATTTGAACACTTCGTACGCTCAGTCTGGGAAAGCGAGCTTGGGCAGAAACATCACGATCTGCGGGTATTCCGTGATGATGAACACGGACGCGAGCAGCAGGACGAAGAACGGAAACGCTGCACGCGCAACGGTGAACGTATCACGGCCGCTCATGTTCTGTAGCACGAAGAGATTGAACCCGACCGGCGGCGTGATCTGCGCCATTTCCACATGAATGATGAGATAGACGCCGAACCAGACCAGGTCGAGCCCGGCCTGCCTGACCATCGGCAGCACGATGACGGCGGTCAGGACGATCATCGAGATGCCGTCGATCAGGCATCCCAGGATGATGTACATGATACTCAGATACAGCGCGAGCATGCCCGGCGTGAGCTGTTGGCCCTGGACCCAGGTGGCGAGCGCGGCCGGAATGCCCGTATAGGCCATCGCAGCCGTGGTGTAGGCCGCACCTGCCAGGATCAGCATGATCATGCAGGTCAGGCGCGTCGCGCTCATGATGCTCTCGAGGAAATTCTTGCGCGTGAGCGTACCGCTCCACCAAGCCAGCAGCAGCGCGCCCGTGACGCCCCATGCGGCGCATTCCGTGGCGGTCGCAAAGCCCAGCACGAGTGAAAGAAACACGGCCAGGATCAGAAGCAGGCAGGGTGCGAGCTTCGCAGACTCTCGCAGCTTCTGCCGGAACGGCATCGGCGGATCGCGCGGCGGAACCTTCTTGGGATTGAGCAACGACCAGATGATGATGTAGCCCGAATAGAGCACCATCACGAGCACGCCCGGCAGGAATCCGCCGAGGAACACCTGAAGCACGGAGACGTTCGCCGTGACTGCGTAGACCACCATCGGGATCGAGGGCGGAATCAGGAGGCCGAGCGTGCCCGCCCCTGCGAGCGATCCGAGACTCAGGCTCTTGTCGTAGCCGCGCTTGTCCAGCTCAGGCAGCGCGATTTTTCCGATCGTCGCGCAGGTCGCCGCCGAAGAGCCCGACACCGCCGCAAAGATGCCACAGCCGATCACGTTGACATGGGTCAGGCGTCCCGGCAGCCACTGAACCCAGGGCGACAGCCCCCGGAACATCTCTTCCGACAATTTGGTGCGGAAGAGGATCTCGCCCATCCAGATGAACAGCGGCAGCGCGGCCAGGGTCCACGACGAGCTGGCGCTCCAGGTGGTGGTGGCGAGCACGGCGCCGAGCGGGAGGCTCGTCGTCAGCGCCATCGCCACGAAGCCGACAAGTCCAAGCGAGACCGCGATCCACACGCCGCTTCCCAGCAGCAGGATCATGACGCCGAGCAGAACGAACGACAGCTCGATCATGCCGAGATTGGCCATGGTCAACCTCCGCCGCCCTGCGAGATGCGCTCGATGAATTCGTCCGGCGTCTCATCCGGCGAGCCCTTCTCGTAACTCGGCCGGTTGCCGACGACGACATTGACCATTTCATCGATGAGCGCGATCGACATGATCGCAAGGCCACCGGCAAAGCCGAGCTGCGGAATCCAGAGCGGAAGCGCGACGACGCCCTGCGCTACATCGTTGAAGCGCCAGGAGTCGTAGGTCATCTGCACGGCATAGCGGGTGAAATAGAGGATGAAGGCGGTGGCAATACCGAGCGCCACGATCTCGGCGATCTGCTTGGTCCGCCCGTGCAGACGCTCCAGCAGCAGACCGACGCGGATCATCTCTCCGCGCTTAAATGTGTGCGCGAGACCGAGGAAAGCCATCGCGGCCATGCACCAGGACGCGAAATCATCGCCGGCGGGAATGTTGATCGCAAACTGGCGCCCGACCGACATGACCATCATGATTGCGAAGATCGCGACCATGAAGACGCCCGCGGCGTAGCCCGCGCCGAGGTAAAGCAGATCCAGCGCGCGTCGCACTGGTCCCCGAGCCGCTACATCGTCCCCTGCCAACGCAATCCCCATCCTCACACGAGGCGATTCAATCGACCCGTGCCGGTCGTGCCTGAATGTCGCCCTGTCCAACGCCTGTCTTTCAGACGTTAGATCAACATGATGGGGTGGGTGCAAGCAAGGAGTATGCCGGCTCACGCCAGAATTTCTACCCCAGGTTCAGTGCGTCTCCAGCCGCAGCCCGTCATAGGCTGGCACCACGCCGGCCGGCAGCGACTGACGGATGACCTCGTAGTCGACGTCGGCGGTCATATTGGTGATGACCGCGCGCTTCGGCTTGAACCGCTCGATCCAGGACAGCGCGTCGTTGATGCTGAAATGGCTGACATGGCTGGTGTAGCGCAGGCCATCGACGATCCAGAGGTCCAGATTTTCCAGTGCGCCCCAGCTCTCGCGCGGGATGTCGTTGAGGTCGGGCGTGTAGGCGGCATCCCCGATACGATAGCCGAGCGCGGGAATGTTGCCGTGCTGCACCAGGAAGGCTGTCATCGTCACGGCGCCGCCCTTCCCCAGGATGGTCTGGCTCTCGCCCGCCTCGATCGAATGCCGGGTCAGGATCGGCGGGTAGTCGCTGCCCTCCGGCGAGATGAAGCAATAGGAGAATCGCGACAGGATGTCCTTGGCGGTCGACTGGTTGAAGTAGGTCGGGATACGACGGCGCATGTGCATGACGACCGAACGTAGATCGTCCATGCCGTGGGTCTGGTCGGCGTGCTCGTGCGTCAGGAACACTGCGTCGATGTGGTCGACATTGGTCGAGAGCAACTGCTCGCGCAGATCCGGCGAGGTGTCGATCACGATGCGTGTCGTGCCGTGCTCGGACGGCCGTTCGACCAGGAGCGAGCAGCGGCGACGGCGGTTCTTGGGATTGTTGGGATCACAGGCGCCCCAGCCGAGCGCCGGGCGCGGCACGCCGGCGGAGGAGCCGCAGCCCAGGATCGTCAGCGTCAACGTCATGTGGTTCCCAGTCTCAAGCTCTCACCTTCGAGAACAGTCGGAAGAAGTTTTCAGTGGTCTGGCGCGAGATCTCGTCAAACGACACGCCGCGTGTCTCGGCGAGCACTTTTGCCACCTCGACGACATAGGCTGGCTCGTTGCGCTTGCCTCGAAACTTGCCGGGCGCAAGATAGGGCGAGTCCGTTTCAACCAGAATACGGTCCGATGGCAGTTCGGCCGCGAGCGCGCGCAAGGCCTCTGATTTCTTGAAGGTCAGGATTCCCGTGAAGCCGATATAGAGCCCGAGCGACACCGCCTTCAGTGCCAGCTCGCGTCCGCCCGTGTAACAATGCAGCACGGCGCGAAACGATCCCTTTGCCGCCTCGTCCTCCAGAATGCGTGCGCAGTCCTCGTCGGCTTCGCGGGTGTGGATCACCAGCGGCAGGCCGGTGGCGCGAGCGGCGGCGATGTGGGCGCGAAAGCCCCTCGCCTGCGCCTCCGGCGAGCCGTTGTCGTAGAAATAGTCGAGCCCGGCCTCGCCGAGCGCGACGACCTTGGCGTGCTGCGTCAGGGCAACGAGCTCGTCCGGCGCGATGCCGTCCTCCTCGTCCGCGTTGTGCGGATGGGTGCCGACCGAGCAATAGACGTCGTCATAGCGTTCGGCGATCGCGAGCAGATCCTTCAGCCGGCGCACCCGCGTCGAGATCGTGACCATGCGCGTGATGCCGGCCGCTCGCGCCCGCGACACGATCCCGTCGAGATCTTCCGCGAAGTCCGGAAAATCGAGGTGGCAGTGGCTGTCGACCAGCATCGCGCGAACGCCTTCAGGCCGCCGGCTCGACGTAGCGCGGGAACGCCGGCGTCGGCGCCGGGAGCGTCGAGCCGGGCGCGATGCGCTTGGCGCCGCCGAGCATGGCGAACTTGCGCTCGGTCTCGGGGATGCCGAGGCTATCGAGCAGCTTGCCTGAGGCGGTCGGCATCGCCGGCTGAGCAAGGATCGCGACCTGGCGGACGACTTCGGCGGTGACGTAGAGCACCGTCTTCTGCCGGGCAGGATCCGTCTTCGCGAGCGCCCACGGCGCCTCCCCGGCGAAATAGCGGTTGGCCTCCGCGACCACTGCCCAGACGGCGTTGAGCCATTGATGGATCTGCTGCGTCGCCATGGCCTCGCGTGACGCAGCGATCATGCCGTCGGCCATTGCCAGAATCGCCTTGTCGTTGTCGCTGAAGTCCCCGGGCTCGGCCAGCACGCCGCCGAACTGCTTGGCTATCATCGAGAGCGAGCGCTGCGCGAGGTTGCCGAGGTCGTTGGCGAGATCGGCATTGATGCGCGCCACGATGGCCTCATGATTGTAGTTGCCGTCCTGTCCGAACGGCACCTCGCGCAGGAAGAAATAGCGCATCTGGTCGACGCCGTACTGGTCGGCGAGATTGAAGGGATCGACGACGTTGCCGACCGACTTCGACATCTTCTCGCCCCTGCTGAACAGGAAGCCGTGGGCATAGACCCGCTTCGGCAGCGGGATTCCGGCCGACAGAAGGAAGGCCGGCCAATACACCGCATGGAAGCGGATGATGTCCTTGCCGATGACGTGCACGTCGGCCGGCCAATAGCGCCAGTTCTTGTCGCTCTCATCGGGAAAGCCGACGCCGGTGATGTAGTTGGTCAGCGCGTCGACCCAGACATACATCACATGTCCTTCGTCGCCAGGCACTTTCACGCCCCAATCGAAGGTCGTGCGCGAGATCGAGAGATCGCGCAGGCCGCCCTTGACGAAGCTCACCACCTCGTTCTTGCGCGAGTCCGGTCCGATGAAATCAGGGTGATCCGCGTAGAGCTTGAGCAGCTTGTCCTGATACGCCGACAGGCGGAAGAAATAGCTCTTCTCCTCGACCCATTCGACCGGCGTACCCTGCGGCCCCAGGCGCACGCCGTCGTCGTTCACGCGCGTCTCGTCCTCGGCGTAATAGGCCTCGTCACGGACCGAGTACCAGCCCGAATAGGTGTCGGCATAGATGTCGCCGTTCGCTTCCATGCGCCGCCAGATCTCCTGGCTGGAGCGGTGATGCTGCTCCTCGGTGGTACGAATGAAGCGGTCGAACGACACGTTCAGACGCTCGTCCATCTCCTTGAAGCGGCCGGCATTGCGGGTCGCGAGCGCGGCGGCGGACATGCCCTCCCCGGCCGCGGTCTGAACCATCTTCTGACCGTGCTCGTCGGTGCCGGTCAGGAAGAACACGTCCTTGCCGTCGAGCCGCGCAAAGCGCGCCAGCGCGTCGGTCGCGATCGCCTCATAGGCGTGGCCGATATGCGGGCTGCCATTGGGATAGGCGATCGCGGTCGTGATGTAGAAGACGTTGTCGCGCGCGGGGGCGGCAACGGGTGCGGCGACCTGTGGAGCAGCGACTGGTTTCGGCGCACGCGGGGTCTTGGGTTTCGATACCTTGGGCGTCACAGCCCTCGGCGGCGTGACGACAGGAGACGGCGCGGCGGTCACGGCAGGTGCAGCCGCCTTCTTCGCGACCTTCTTCGCCGGAGCCTTTGCCGGAGCCTTGGCCGGCTTGTTGGCAGCCGATTTCTTCGAAGCCTTCTTGGCGACGACCTGCTCCTTCGCAGCCTTTTTGCCGGCCTTCTTCGTCGTCTTTGCAGCGCTCTTCGCCCCGCCCTTCCTGGCGGCGGCCTTCTTGGTCTTCTTGGCGGCTTTGGCCGCGCGCGTCTTCACGGCCTTCACGGCGGCTTTCTTCACGGCCTTCTTGGCAGCCTTCTTCTTGCTGCTCTTGCCTTTGACGGTCTTCTTAGCTCGCGTTGCCACCACGAATTCCTTTACCGGCTTGTCCGAAATTTGGAAACGAACCTGCGTTAGGTTGTTGTTTTGCGCATGATCTTTTCGGAAAACCGCTCCGCACTTTTCCGGATCATGCTTCAGCGCGTTGCGTCCGCCAGCCAGCCGAACACCGAGAAGACCAAGGGCTTGCGCTCCAGATTGTAGGTTTCGGTGTCACGCGCGGCGCGGACGATCTTTTCCCATACCTCAGCTAGGCGCGCAAGGCGCGGCAGGTTCTGGTTGGCATTGGCCTCATCCGCATGCAGCCGCTCCGCGATCCAGCGGTCGATGCCGTCGACGAAGGCGGCAAGCGCGACGCGGTCGCTGGTGCCGAGCGAATCGCCGAGCGTGTGCAATTCGCGCGGATCGACCTGCGGCAGGCGCGCGAGCAGCGCCGCCGTGCGCTGCTGAAGTTTCAGGGCGTCGCCGCCGAGCAGCGTCAGCGCCCGTGCGACGCTTCCCTCGGAGGCCTCGGCCGCCTCGCGCAGCGCGGGATCGTTCGGATCGAGCTCGGCCGCCGAAGCCGCGGCCGCGATCACGTCATCCGTGGCGAGCGGACGCAGGCGCAACTTGCGGCAGCGTGACTGGATCGTGGCGAGCACGCGCGCGGGCGCGTGGCTCACCAGAAGAAACAGCGATTGCTGGGGCGGCTCCTCGAGGATCTTCAGAAGCGCGTTGGCCGCGTTCGGATTGAGCTCGTCGACGGTGTCGACGATGCAGACGCGCCATCCTTCGGCTGCCGCGGTCGAGCCAAAGAACGCGATCGTCTCGCGCGTCTCGTCCACGGTGATCACGGTGCGCATCACGCCGCGATCATTGGCGGTTCGCTCCAGCGCCAGCAGGCCGCCATGCGAGCCGGCGGCCACCTGCCGCGCGACCGCGTCGTCAGGATCGATCGCAAGGTTCTCGGCGTGCAGCACGGCGGGCGCGAGCGGCTGAGAATGGGCGAGCACGAAGCGCGCCATGCGATAGGCCAGCGTTGCCTTGCCGATCCCTTGCGGCCCGCCGATCAGCCAGGCATGCGGAATGCGCCCGCTGCGATAGGCCGTCAGCAGCGCCGCCTCGGCCTCGCGATGGCCGAACAGCCGCGAAGTCTCGCGCGGATGCGGGATCGCGGTTTCGCGTTCGGCCTGACGCGGGCTCATGCTGACACCACTGATGCAGGCGTGGGGAGCAGACGTTCGCACAGCACGGTCCAGATGCGCCCGGCGACCGTGTCCGGATCGGAATTGGCGTCGATCAGCACGCAGCGCGCGGGATCCTCCGCTGCGATCTTGCGATAGGCTTCGCGAAGGCCCTCGTGGAAGCTGAGCTTCTCGGCCTCGAACCTGTCAGGCGTGCCGCTGCCGCGGCGCGCGGCAGCGCGTTGCAGGCCAATCTCGACCGGCAAATCGAGGATGATGGTGAGATCAGGCTTGAGATCGCCGATCGTGACCCTTTGCATGGCGTTGATCAGGCCCTCGGGAACGCGGCCGAGGCTGCCCTGATAGGCCCGTGTCGAGTCGGCGAAGCGGTCGCAGAGCACCCAGGTGCCCTGGTTGAGCGCAGGCAGGATCACGGTGCGGACATGGTCATCGCGCGCGGCGGCAAACAGCAGCGTCTCAGCTTCGGGGCCGAGCAGCTTGCCCATGCCCGACAGCACCAGGTGACGCATGATCTCGGCGCCCGGCGAGCCACCCGGCTCACGCGTGACCCGGATGCGCAACTTTGCCGCCTTGAGGCGGTCAGCGAGCTTCTTGATCTGGGTCGACTTGCCCGCGCCCTCGCCGCCTTCAAAGGTGATGAAGCGTCCGCGTCCGGACGGTCGCTGTACCGCGCTCTCACTCATGATCAGAGCTTCTCGGCGCCTGCGCGGAACATGCCGATCACGAGCTCGCTCGCGCCGTCGATCGCGCGGCGCATGGTCGAACCGGTGCCGATCGCTTCCGCTGCATAGACCGGCGTCTCGACCGCAATGTTGCCGCTGCGCCAGACCTTGACCACGCCGACCCGTTGACCGGCCTCGATCGGCGCGCGCACCGGGCCGCTATAGACGATGCGCGCAATCAGCTTGTCGCTGCCGTTCTTGTGCACCATCACCTTCACCGGCGTCCTGGCGACGAGCTTGACCGAGCGGCTCTCGCCGCCGAACACCTTGGCGTAACCGACCGGCTGCTCGGCGGCGATCAGGGTGCGGGTCTCGAAATTGCGGAAGCCCCATTCCAGCATCTTCTTGGCTTCCGTGGCGCGATCCTCGGGATCTTCGAGTCCGTTGACGACGACGATCAGCCGTGTGCCGTTCTGCACGGCCGAGCCCACCATGCCGTAGCCGCCTTCCTTGGTGTAGCCGGTCTTGAGACCGTCGGCGCCTTCCATCGAATTGAGCAGCGGATTGCGGTTGAACTGGCGGATCTTGTTCCAGGTGAACTCCTTCTCGCCGAACAGTTTGTAGAATTCGGGGAAGTCGAGAATGATGTGCCGGGCGAGCATGGCGAGCTCGCGCACCGTCATCTTGTTGCCGGGATCGGGCAAGCCGTTGGAATTGGCGAAGGTCGATCTGGCGAGGCCGAGTTCGCGGGCGCGCTTGGTCATGAAGTCGGCCGCGAAGATCCGCTCATTGCCCGCCATGGCTTCGGCAAGCGCGATGCAGGCGTCATTGCCGCTCTGGATGATCGCGCCGTGCAGGAGATCGTCGACCGAGACCTTGCTGTTGATGGCCGCGAACATGGTCGAGCCGCCCGAGGGCGCGCCGCCCCGGCGCCAGGCATTCTCGCTGATCCGGTACTCGTCCGTCAGCTTGATGTCGCCCTTCTTGATCGCATTGAAGACCACCTCCGCGGTCATCAGCTTCATCATGCTCGAGGGTGCGCGCAGCTCGTCGGCGTTCTTCTCGAACAGCACGCTGCCGCTGGAGGCTTCGATCAGGATCGCAGTCGGGGCATCGCCATCGAATCCGGCCTCTTCCGCTTTCTTGGCGCCCTGGACGCTCTGGTTGGCCGCATAGAGCGCCCCGCCCCAGCCGATCCCCGCCACCAGGGCCGCAGCGATCAGCCCGCGCACCAGCGTGCCGGCGGTGAGCCGGTTACGACGAAGCAAAGGAAGACGAAATGCCATGGCGAAGCCCTGAGGGAGGCGTTCTAACAGTTGGAACAGATGCGAACAACACGCGGTTGGATGCTTGCCCGTGAGATTGCACGATTCTCCTCGCGCCCCTATCGTGGCATCTCATATTTCCGGACCAAACCCCTGAAACAAGGCGGAAAAGCGAATGTCCTCAACCCGCATGATCAAGGCCAACGGGGTCGAGCTGTTCGTCCGCGAAGCCGGCCAGGGACCGCTGGTGGTGCTGTGCCATGGCTGGCCGGAACTGTCCTACTCCTGGCGCCACCAGATCCCCGCGCTCGCCGAGGCCGGGTTTCACGTCGTCGCGCCCGACATGCGCGGCTACGGCCAAAGCTCAGCGCCGCCTGATGTTGCGGCCTATTCGATCTTCGATACGGTCGGTGACGTGGTCGGCCTCGTCCAGGCGCTCGGCGAGACCAGGGCGATGGTGGTCGGCCACGATTGGGGCGCCCCGGTCGCCTGGCACGCGGCGCTGTTCCGGCCCGACATCTTCACGGCGGTCGCGGGCCTGAGCGTGCCGCCACCGTTCCGCGGCCGCGGCAAGCCGCTCGACCTGTTGCGCCAAGGCGGCATCACCAATTTCTACTGGCAGTATTTCCAGGCGCCCGGCGTCGCCGAGGCTGAACTCGAGCGAGACGTCGGCCGCACCATGCGCATCGTGCTCGCCGGACGCGGCCTGGCCGATCCGTCCGCGGCCATGTTCGTGCAGGAGGGCAAGGGCTTTCTCAGCCACGCGACTACCGAGGAGCCACTGCCCGGCTGGCTCAGCGAGACTGATCTGGCCTATTTCACCGAAGCCTTCCGCAAGTCCGGCTTCCGCGGCGGGCTGAACTGGTACCGCAACATCGACCGCAACTGGGAGCTGACCGCGCCCTGGCAGGACGCACAGATCCACCAGCCTTCCCTCTTCATCGCAGGCTCAAAGGACGCAGTGATCACCGGCCTGATCGGCGCCAAGCGCGTCAACGAGCTCGAGCGGGTGCTGCCGAATCTCAAGGGCAGGCTGATCCTCGAGGGCGCCGGCCATTGGGTGCAGCAGGAGCGGCCCCACGAGGTGAACGCGGCGCTGGTGAAATTCCTGACGGCGAGCGCGGCTCAGTAGAGCCCGCGGCCGCTCAGGATGTTGCGAGCCTCGGCGGCGCCATCCGATGAGGCCGCGCTCTCGGCGAGGTAGCGGCGGTCCTCGTCATAGGACACTGCGCGCACGTTCTGCAGCGCTCGGCCCCGGCCGCGGCTCGAGGCCGACATTTCCGAGGTCGCATTGAGCGATGCCATGTCGGCCGAGGTGTTACCGAGATTGTAGGGGCGTCCTTCCGGCATCGGGACCTCGCCGCGGATGGAGCCGCGGCTCGATGACGGCAGCTCCGGCACGAACGGCTTTGCCGAGGCGACACGGACCATCGAGGGCGACGGTGCCGGAACGCCGGTGCGCAAGGTTGCCATCAGCTGGCGGTCGTCGGAGCCTTCAAGCGGCGCCCGGCCAACATATTCGACGCGGACCTTGGCGACACCATTGCCTTTGAATTCAAGGAGTTCGGCAGCCTTGTTCGAGACGTCGATGAGGCGATTGCCGTGATAGGGCCCGCGATCATTGACGCGGACGATCAGCGACTTGCCGTTCGAGATATTGGTCACCCGCGCGTAGGACGGCATCGGCAAGGTCGGGTGCGCCGCGGTCAGCGAGGTCATGTCGAACACTTCGCCGTTGGCGGTCAGGCGGCCGTGGAAATCGTCGCCGTACCAGGACGCCATGCCCTCGGCACGGTAGTTGACGTCCTCCTCCGGCACGTAGGTCCGGCCCGCCACGACATAGGGCTTGCCGACACGGTAGGTGCCGCCGCCTTTCGGGACCGGTTCGCCCCAGGCCACCACCCGGGGGCTCGAGGACACGCCGTATTTCGGATCGACGCGGCTGGCGAATTTGCTGGACGAGGCGCAATTGGCGAGCGCGAGGCAGGTCGCGACTGCCGCAACACCACGCGCGGCCCGCAAAACCGAATCTGACCGTCGGATCCCCATGCGCCCCAAATACCATTCCGCCGGAGGCGTACCCAACCCGCTTTGGTGACGGAGAGCGCTGTCCGGACCTGTGATTCCAAGGCGGCCCACCACCGCATCGGAAGTAGTAAGGATAACGCAACCCGAACACGGCGGAAATGGGGAGCCCACAGCGATCACGCCGAGATGGTAAACGGGAGGTTCGCTTCCCCCCGCCATCTACGGAACCTGGGCGCCCTGCTCTGTGCCACCGCTGGACAAGCTGTTGCGCCAAATCCTCACTCCACCCCCATTGTCGCGGCGCTCACCGAAATTCTTTTGACTGTGCAAGGCCGCACGCGTCTTCTCGGCTGGCAGGGGCGGATTGGAATTTAACGATGATCGAGACGGTTTCGGCACTGATGGGTCTGGTAAGCGCGGTGATCTTCCTGGCCCATGCGTTTGAAGGTTACCGCACGAGGGCCTAAAGGCACTCGCGCGGGCAGCAAGCGTCACCTCTTTCAAGGCGGCCCGTTCGGACGATTTTGATGGATCCGACCGAGCATCGTAGACGAGAGCAGCAGGTGTCCCATGCGCAACCATGACCTCGTATCCGATGGTTTCCTGGCATTGACCGCGGGCGGCTTGGTGCTGCTCTGCTCGAGCCTCGTGGCCCTGGCATTTGCCTGAGGGCCCTGCTTCCGATCTAGGACATCGCTCCACCGCGGCGCAGCAAGCGCCACTGTCCCGCTCCCATTCAGTTGATTGAATTTCTGCGTTCGGCGCCTCGACCAATTGCGAGAGGCCATCACCAATGAGGGTGACGCAGATGCTTGCCGAGAAATTCTTCCTGGTCCTGGAATCCCTGATCCGCGGCGACCGCACCTATCCGGATGGAAGTCCCCGGGTCATCAGCACCTGTCCGCACGTGCCGATCAAGCTGCCGGCGCAGAAATAGCCGGCGCGTCGGCAAGCCTGGATCACGTGCCGCTCAGCGCAGACCCAGCAGTGAACGGCGATAGAAGCCGTCGCGGGCCTCGCTCAGGCAGACGAAGCTGCCCTCAAATCCCTGGCCATACCGCTTCTGACCCTTGCGGTAGTAGATGCCCTTCTTGAAGTCGAGCCAGACCACCCTGTCATGCGGGCAATGACGCTGCGCCTGCGCCTCGTAGCGAAACGGCGTCAGCGGCGTCGCCGAGACCTCGGCGCCGCCTGCACCAACCAGCATGGCGCCCGCGCATGCGACTGCGCCGGACCACTTGCCAAGGCTGCTCCGAGACACTCCCCACCTCCAGCTCGCCGGCCGTCACCCGGCGGCCGGTCGGCAAGGTAGCACGAAACAGCCCTGCCCATGGAAGGCGGCAAGCGCCTCGCGTCTTCCGCCGGCCATCTTGTCGGGGTACATGACGGCGAGATCGTCCGAATGCGAGGATGCGGCCTGAATGTCGGTTGAGCTTGACCCCAGAACTGGCCGCCGCCCGCCTTCGCCGCAGCTTGGCCTGCTTCCGACGATCATTTTCGGCTCGCGCTGGCTGCAACTGCCGCTCTATCTCGGGCTGATCGTGGCGCAATGCGTCTACATCGCGCTGTTCCTCAAGGAGCTCTGGCACCTCTCCTGGCACGCCCTCGACCTCACCGAGCACCAGATCATGATGAGCGTGCTGGCGCTGATCGACGTCGTGATGATCTCCAATCTGCTCGTGATGGTCATCATCGGCGGCTACGAGACGTTTGTTTCGCGGCTCGAGCTCCGGGGCCATCCCGACGAACCGGAATGGCTCGGCCATGTCAATGCGAGCGCCCTGAAGATCAAGCTCGCCATGGCTATCATCGGCATCTCCTCGATCGCGCTGCTCCGCACCTTCATCGAGGCCGGCAATCTCGGCTCCAACCGCGCCGGCTTCACCGAAACCGCCGTGATGTGGCAGGTGCTGATCCACCTCACCTTCGTCGTGTCGGCGATCGGCATTGCCTATGTCGACAAGCTCAGCGAGTCCGGGATGCGCAAACATGCGGAGTGAGGATCGCCCGCACAGCTTGCAACCCACCGCCTGCCCTGAGAGGTTTCATGTCCGCCGATAGCGAGGTGTCTTTCAGGGCGGCGCGTCCTGACGATGCGGAAACGGTGTTCAACATCACCAAAGCCTCGATCGCGGGTCTGTCGCGTGGGTGCTATTCGCAGGCCCAGATCGAAAACTGGATGGGCGAACGGACACCGCGGTTCTACGAAGATCTCATCACCAGAGGGCGAATGACCGTCGGCCTTCGCAACGGGATCGTCGTCGGTTTCGTCGATGCGGAGCCCGGCGAGGTCACCCGCTTGTTCGTCCTGCCCGAAGCGGCCGGTTCCGGGCTCGGTCAGCGGCTGCTCGACATCGGCGTCGCCCAGGCTCGCCTCGGCCATGACGGACCGATCCGTCTTGAAGCCACGATCAACGCCGAGGCCTTCTACCGACGATACGGATTCAGAAGCACGGGCAGAGGGCAGTTCTCTCACGGCCTCGGCGGCGAGCCCATCGAAATCGTTCACATGGAGCTGTGAGCGCCAGTTGCACACGCTCAGGATTCTGCTTGGAGCTGCTGAAGGGCCTGGTGCAGATACTCCTGAAGCTTCTGCGCGACCTGCTCACGCACGACGCCCTTGTCTGCGAGATCGCCTGACACCTTGCCGACGACATCGTCGATCGTCCGGCTCTCCAGGTGGTCCGTCACCAGCGCGGTTGCGTAGCTTGCCGCGGCATCGCCGCTAAGCCCGAGCTGGCCTGCGGCCCACAGCCCGAGCAGCTTGTTGGATCGCGCGGCGGCTTTGAACATGAACTCCTCGTCGTGAGCGAATTTGGCTTCAAAGCCCTGCTCGCGCTTGTCGAACGTGGTCATGGTCAGCTCCATTCTGGTTCGCTGATGAGGATCGGACTTGCTGGGAGCGAAAGTCTCCGTGCTTCACGTCAGTTTAGGATCATCTGAAGCTTCCTCCCGGAAGCCGAACGCCGTCAAGCCTGCCGATGCACGCGGGTGCACGGCGCCGCATGGAGCGGAGACATCGAGAGCTGACGCCCGAGCAATGAACTGCCGGAGTTTCGAAGGCTTGAACGGATCTGCCTGTAGCAAGCCACCCTATCAACCCCGGACCTTGCGCGAAGCGGACCGCTGAAGGTCGCCGACGACTCGAAAAAGGTGTCCAAGCGGCACCAGCGGCCAAAAAGGCCGCCGGAGAAACGATTCACGGATTGGGCAGCAAGCGCGTCAGCTCAGTCCTTCGGCGCCGCCGCTTCACGCGCCAGCCGCTCGGCCCTCAGCCGTTCCTTGTTGGCGTAAAACGCCTTCTGCGCCGCTTCATGGTCGCGCATGGCCTTCTCGGCCTCGATCCGGCGCGCCGCATCGCGCGCTTGGCGCTGTTCGGGGGTCAGGGGTTTGCGTCGAAAGGAAAGGTCTTCAGTCATGCCAAATCAACGCCGCGGCGAGGAAAAAGTTCCCGCATGGTCCCGCTCACGGGCATAGGCCCGGTCATGAAGATTGCGAAAACAACCCCATGCACAGTAGATAAGTCCTGCTGCCACAACGCTTTTCTGAAGCGCAACAGCCCTTTCATCCCTCGGAACATCTGACCGAGTTCCCCTTTTCGGGGGGCCACGGCGAGAGGGGAAGTGAAACGGGCCCGTCGCCGGCAAATCAGATCTCGATGTCCGCGATCACAGGCAAATGGTCCGAATAGGCCCTCGCCTCTTCGTCGGTCCAGACTTTCCCGAACCGGCTATCGCGCGTTGCATAGATCCGGTCGAGCCGAAGCAAGGGCAAGCGCGCCGGGAAGGTTCGCAGCCGCGTACGGTTTGGGCAGGCCTGCGCGAGCACGCGCCGCACCGATTTCACCCAAAACCAGTCGTTGAAATCGCCGAGGACGACAGTTCTTCCAGGCCTCACCAGGCTCACCAGGGCCTGAGCCTGCGCATAACGCTCGTGGATACTCAGGCCGAGATGAGTGGCGACCACGCGGACGTCGCCAAGAGGCGTCAGCAATCCCGTGGCAATCGCTCTGCGTGGCTCCCGCTCCCGATACGACACGTCGACGATCTCCGGCACGCCGGAGAACGGAAAGCGGCTCAGGAGCATCTGACCGTAGTCACCGTCCTCCGTGACGATCGACTTGGCGTGGACGCGATGATCGCCGACCGCACTCGCGAGCTTCGCAAAGGGATCGTCCGACCGCGATCGGGAATCCACCTCCTGAAGCGCGACGACATCCGGCGACCACTTGCGAATGATGGAGCAAACACCATCCAGGTCGAATTTCGGATTGAGATTGAACGTGCCGTGCACGTTCCACGTCATGAAGCGCATTGGCGCCATCAGCGCCTCCCGGCGAGCCACGTCGCGAGGAATTGTGCGCCCGCGCAGAACCCGAGCCAGCCCAGAAACGCCAGTGCGAGCAGCAAAACGTTGCTCCAGGACGCATTCCTGGCCAGATCCGCGATCTGAGCTCCCAGAACGGCCATGGCGAGAATCCCGGGCGTGATACCCAGCAGCGTTCCAACCATGAAGTCACGAAGCGGCAGCGTGCTCGCACCTGCCACGACATTCACGACCGAGTACGGCGCGATCGGAATCATCCTGATGACGACGACGGCCAGAATGCCTCTACCGACAATGCGTTCCTGGATGCGTGCTGCGCGTCGTCCGAGCAGATGCTGGAGGCGTTCTCGACCGAGCACCCGTCCGATTGAGAAAAGGACAAGGGCGCTGAGCAAGGCGCCAGCCATTGCAGTGAAGAAACCCAGCCATGGCCCCAGTGCAGCAGCGGTTGCGGCAATGAGTACGAGAATCGGAAACACGACCAGCCCGCCGACGACAAAAGCTGCGATCGCGAAGAATGGTCCCCAGATGGATTGCGAATAGGCAGAGAGGAGCGTCGAAATGCGGCCTTCATCGGCGAAATCGCTCAAGGATGAGTACGACCAGGCCAGCGTCAAGCCAAGAAGCGCCACGGCGATCGATACGATCCCGATTATCGTCTTCGTGCTCCACATGCGAGATGCTGCCCGCTCCAAATGAAGAGGCCTCTCAGGGTCCGCCACCGGCTGAACCATCGTGGCCAGTGTACTGGTCAAACCCGAGGACTCCACTTTCCGCAGCGTCTTCGTCCCATCACCTTTCGACACGTCGTCGAGGAGAGCAAGAAGGCGATCCTCATCTTGCGCGAGGGTCTGTTCTTCGAGAACGCAGAAATGGGCGATCAAGCGATGGCGAACCGAGGCGATGAAATCCCGATGCTCCTCGGATGCGGCCTCGAAAATGAGGTCACATTCGCTATCGGCTCCCATCGACCGATTGTTAAGGTTAGCCGAGCCGATTCTCAATATCCTGTTATCGACGATCATGAGCTTGCTGTGCACCATCACGGCAACTTCCGTATCTCCGCTGCGTGAGACCGGATAGAGGAAGCGAATGCGATCTGCGACCCCGGCTGCACCAAAGCAGTCGATGAAGGCGCCACGGCCGTTCTGCATGGCCTGGAATTCCAGCCACGAGGAATGCAGTTTTGGAGCGACCACCAGAGCCCGAAGCGACGGCACGCGACGCATCTGCTCCGCCAGTTCGCGCGCGATCTTGGTGGCGCTGGTGAACTGATTTTCGATGTAGATGAAGCTCGTCGCGGACCGGATCGCTGCAATCAGGGAACGCTCGACCTCCCTGATGGTCGAACCTGCGGGACAGACCACCTCGGTCCTGGCGATACCGACCGGCAAGTGCTCGGCCTCGACCGGCACGTTGGCTGGCCACCGAACGCTCTTCAGCGCGCGCCGATCATGCCTCTGTTGACCTGCCGCACGCCAGCGTGCCTCCGCGAGCTCGAACAGCAACGCCGCGGCATCCCCGTCGACCATGCATTGAACGTCATGAAACGGCAGGTATGGCTTCCCCTGGGGGTCGCAGCGCGATGCGTGATCGGCGCGATGGTCACTCGTGTCCCAGCGCCTGATCGTCAGATCGAGCCCGCCGACGAACGCCAGTGAACCGTCGACACAGACGATCTTCTGGTGCTGGGCCGAGCCAAACGGAAGCGTGGAATCCAGATGAAACCGGACGCGGCCATCTGTTTCGGCGGTAAACTTTGCCGCGGAACTCCACTCCCTTTCGGAGGCGTAAAAGGAGACGAAGTCCCAGACGAGAATGTTGATCCGCAAGGCGGGCCGGCGTTGAACCAGCGCGCGCAGGAACGGACCGAGCTGTTCCGGCAAGCCATCATCGGCTCGTCCGGAAGCTCCGACCAGCCGGGTTTCACTATGGATGTCCCACCCTACGATATAGACGAGATCTTGCGCCTCCAGCAGCGCCTCCCGCAGGGCCGCGAAATAAGCGGCAGCATCGTTCAGAACCGCCACACGCCGCGCTTCGCACCGCCGCCAGACGGTGTCGCCGGGGATCAGGGTCGATGAACTCTGAAGCAGGTGGACCTCGCAATTCGCATTCGTGTCTAAACGCGTTGGATGCTCAAGGGGTTCCCACGATCGCCGTTCGGAGCGCAAAGGCAGACCTTCCAGCTTCTGCCGTCCCTCCCGAGCGCGGGCGCAGCCTTGGACCCACGCGCCGAGGATCAAAACCGGAGTATCCCGAACAGGAACAGCAGCGCCACAGTGATCAAGCCGGAGATCAGCAGCGAGCCGAGACATCCCAGCCGGTTTGAGAAGAAGAAGAACATGCGTTGCCCGCTGTGAAGCTTCCGGTCAGGCTAATCTCTCAAATTCGATGGCGTTCCTGACGCGCTTTTCCTCCTTTGCGCCAGGAGGAGGTGCGCCGTCGACCGTTCGCCAGCGCTTCAGACCACAAGGTCATTGAGACAGGTCAATACGGGCAAGCCCGAGCTCTGAAATCCTGACCTCGGCAAGCAAACGGAGACGGCCATGTCACAGCAGAGCAGCATGCATTTTTACCTCAATTGGGCCAAGGAGCGGATCGACGAAATGGATGCCGCATTGGCTTCCTTCGAGGTCAAGGCCGGCGAGGCCAAGGCCGAGTCCAAGGTCAAGACTGATCAACTCCTGTCGGACCTGAAGAATCGCCGCGATGAGTTTCAGGCCTTGCTCAAGACGCAGGCGGAGGCCGGCGAAGCCGCTTGGGCGGGCGCCAAGACAGACCTGGAAAAGCAATGGGCTGGGTTTGAAGCCCAGGTGAAGACCTTCTTCGAAACCGCGGGCAAGCAGCTCGAGCAGCAGCAGGCCACGTTCAAGGACGTTGCGGCGGCACAGGCCAAGGCCTGGCGCGAAGCGGCGGACAAATTCCGCGAGGCCGCGGGCAAAGTGGCCACGGCCCGCACCGCCGACGTCGATGCCGCGCTCAAGCAGATGAAATCCGATGCGTCCGAAGCGGAAGCACGTGTGCAAAAGCTGAAGCAGGCCGGCAGTGAATCCTGGTCCGTCCTGAGCGCCGCGCTCGCCGAATCCCGGAAGGCGTTCGATCAAGCGAACCAAGCCGCATGGGATGCGCTGAAGGGCGCTGATACGAAGAGCTGAGGTCGAGGCCCGCCAGTTCACCGCTGGCGGGCTTCTCAATAATAGCGGCGTCTGGGGTGGCGTTCATACTCGTCGTAGCCATAGTACCCCTGTCGACCCTGCTGAAACTGCGGCGGGACCGTACCGTTGGGGTAGCATTGACCGTCTCGAACATCGACGTCTGCGCCGTGACCACAGGGAACTCGATGTCTGCCGTAACCTCCACCACCGCGATAGTAGTACTGCCGCGCAGCCTGTTCCTGAGGCGGAAGGTACCCGTTTGGATAGCACATACCGTCACGGGCGCTCACATCCCAACCGTGGCCGCACGGAGGCGGCCTAACGGGGACATGGTATTGGACAGTCCGAATCTCGGGTGAAATGTCCCGTGCCACCGGGGTCCCGAGGTGAAGCGCGAGCGCAGCCGCGGCAACGCTAATGATCATGATCCGTCTCCCTCCTCACAACGTATGACGGAGGCGCTGAATACCCGATGAACGGCAGCTTGCGCGTCGACGGTGACGTTGCCCCCAAGTTTTATCCAGACCTGAGTTCGTTCGGGCGGTTGGATGTGCCCATCCGGGCGGT
>NZ_LFKY01000032.1:0-199072 GCF_028128965.1 Bradyrhizobium sp. CCBAU 25338 | reverse complement strand
GCTGTGTCGTCTAAGTAAGAGAAGAGAAGTAAGAGGGTATATCTATTAGATAGTCGGCGCGGCGTTACAGGGTTGCCCCGATCAGTGCTCACCCTTCCCGGAATGGGGAGACTCCCGGAGTGGATAATCTGCCCCGGGATGCAGGCTCCCCGGCAATCACCTTCCCCGCCGTCGCGTCACTAAGTATACAATTGCGACAATCCGAAATTCCGCTTGCGCCCAATTTGAAAGCGTGAGACTATAGTTGTGTCGCTGATCGAAACGCATCAGTGCCGCGCCTTGGGGAAGGCGCTGATCTAGCAGAGCAATAAGGACGCACTCGACGCAACCGCAATCCAGCGGCTGCGCAACCCTTATTGGTCTATGTCGTTCGCCTCACGCCTCAAACAACTGATCGGACTCGAAACAAAGTCAGGCCTCTCCTCGCCTGAGCCTTGGCTTGTCGAGATGTTCGGCGCGAGCCCGACCGCCGCCGGTGTTGTTGTCACTCCGCGCACGGCGATGGAATGCAGCCCGGTCCATTGCGCCGTGCAGTTGATCGCTGAGGCCATCGGCTCTCTTCCGTTGCCGGTTTACAGCGTCGCCAGCGATGGCGCCAAGACCCCCGACACAAGCCACCCCGTTCACACACTCCTGCACGACGCGGCTAACGATTGGACGGCGGCGGGTGACTTCCGCGAGCAAGTCACCCGTGACGCCCTTCTCTATCCCCATGGCGGTTTCGCTCACATCGTTCGCGTCGAAGACAAGCCAGCCGAACTTATCCGCATTGATCCTGAGCGAACACCCGTCAGCGTCACTTACGGCGACGACAATGAACCGATCTACAAGATTGGCGCCCAGGAAATTGATCGCAGCAACCTTCTGCACATTCCCAGCCCGTCATTGAACGGTCGGGGTCTGGTCTATGAAGGCAGGGAGGAGATAGGCCGGGCTATCACATTGGACCGCCATGCTTCGCGTTTGTTCGGAAACAGCGCGCGCCCTTCCGGCATCCTGACCCTGAAAGGTGTGCAGACGCCTGACTCAATCGCAAAGGTGGGCGCCGCATGGAAGGCAGCCCATGGCGCTGGTAAGTCCGGCAGCACAGCCGTGATTCCTTCCGAAGCGTCGTTCCAATCGGTGACGCTCAGCTCAGTGGATGCTCAGTTTGAAGAGCTTTGCCAGCTCGCGATTACCAACGTCGCGCGGCTGTTCCGCGTCCCGCCGCACATGCTGTTTCAGATGGGCCGCGCGACCTTCAACAATAGCGAGACGATGGGCACCGTGTTTCTTGTCTACACGCTGTTGCCTTGGATTCGGCGCTGGGAAAGCGAGATCGCGTTGAAGCTCTTCACGTCGGAAGAGCGCCATAACTACGTCGCGAAATTCGACACCCGCCAGTTTCTGCGGCCCGACTTTCCCCAGCTCATTGAAGCCCTGAGCAAGGCCGTTGCGTCACGCATTTACAATCCGAATGAAGCTCGCGCGGAACTCGACAAGGCCGGATATGCGGACGGCGACAAATTCCTGAATCCAGCAATCGAGTCAACCAATGCAAACAAGGTGCTCGAAGCATGAGGACCGTCCTTCTGCACGGCAAGCTCGGCAAGGAGTTCGGTCAGTCCCATCGCTTCGAGGTTGCGACTGCGGCCGAGGCGCTGCGCGCGCTCAATTGTGCGCTCCCGAAGCGGTTCGTGGCGGCGCTCGACGGCGGCTATTACAAGGTCGTGCGCGGCGATAAGCGCTCCGGCATGCAGCTCGACATCGATCTCATCAACGAGTTCAATCTGGGCGGAGCCGACCTGCACATCATCCCGGTCGCCAAGGGCGCGGCCATGAGTCAGAGCGCCAAGGGCACCACCAAGATCGTGCTTGGTGCGGCTCTGGTTGGCGGCGCAATCTTCCTGTCCGGCGGCGTGCTCGCAACTCCGATCGGCGCGCTCAGCGGCGTTCCGCTGCTTGGTGGCACAACTTACGGTGCCATCGCTGCAATCGGCTTGGGCCTCGCTCTTTCCGGCGCGTCAACGCTGCTCGCCAAGCCTGCCAATCAGTCGACGGAGGCATCTAACGCCCTCAACGTCAACGGCGGCAACGTCGGAAATTCAGGACAGCAGGGCAATGCGATCCCGCTGATCTACGGCGAATGTCTGGTTGGATCGACACCGATCTCGGCGTGGTCCGACATCGAGGACATCGATGTTTACGCGGACAGCGTCGGCTCCATTGAAACCGCATTCGGAGAGGCCGGCTGATGGCTAATCTCTCTTACACCGCGTTCTTTGGCGACGGCGAGCACACGTTCCGCCTGACCAAGCGCGAGATTGAAGAGCTTCAAATCAAGTGCGGCTCCGGAATCGGCGCGATCGCTAATCGCATCGCCGCGCGCAACTTCGCCCTTGCTGACATCAACGAAACCATCCGTCTTGCCCTGATCGGCGGCGGCATCACGCCCAAGCGCGCCTATGAGCTGATCGTCGCCTATGTCGACGGCCGCCCCCTGATCGAAACACACGAACTCGCCGCGAAGATCCTTGAGCGGACTTTGTGCGGAAACCCAGACGAGGACTCAAAACAATGAAGGCGACTCTCGCCGCAAATGGCACTTCGGACCCGGAGTTCTGGCCCGGTGGTCACGGCACCTTCATGTCCTGGGGCACGTTCGGCGGCGGTTCGCTGGTGCTCGAAATATCGCCGGACAACGGGGACACTTGGATTCAGTACGACGGTTTCGGCAGCACCAAACCCCAAAGTTTTTTCATTTTTGGCTTCACGCTCCCGCCGTGCATGCTCCGGGCAAAGCTGATCAATGCCACGTCGCCTTCCGTTTCCTTCAAGGTGGCACGATCGTGAGCATAATCGACAGGCTTGAGATCAAAGCAAAGCTCAGCGTGAGCGATGAAGGTGAGATCACCGGCATCGCATGGCCGTACAATGCCGGGCCGGACAGCTATGGCGACCTGATCACCAAGGGCGCTTTCGGCACGATTATCCCTGATCTGCCAATCTTGTATCAGCATCGCCCCGACGATCTGGTTGGTACGTGGAATGAAGTGAAAGAGACCGACGACGGACTGACCGTCAAGGGCACTCTTCACCTCGACCAGCCGCGCGCGCGTTCAATTCGCGCGATGCTCACGACTGGCCTCGTTACCGGCCTGTCAATTGGCTTCCGAACCAAGGCGGCCCGCAAGCAAGCGCGGGGCCGCATCATCGACGCGCTCGACCTTGCCGAGATCAGCTTGGTCCGCGACCCAGCCCATCCACGCGCCCGCCTCACGGGCGCAAAACAAGACGCGCTTCGCAGCGTGGCCGATCTCATCCGGCATTTCCGGCAATGCCTTTAGTCTCCTAGGAGCTTAGACGACCAAATGAAGCCTGCGCATGCACTCGAATTCAAAGACAGCGGCGAAGCGGACGATCCGATTGCCGAAGTTGCCAAAGAGTTGGCAGCGTTGAAAGCGGACCTCGAAACGAAGGCCGCCAACGACAACACCAAGCTCACCGAACGGCTCGACCGTATCGAGGCAAAGGTCAACCGGCCGGGCAACAAGTCCGCCGCCAATGACAATGAGCCCCGGGTCGAAACCAAGGCGCTCAATAAGTTCCTGCATGCCGGCGTTCAGTCGCTGGACGATCTTGAACGCAAGACGCTCAATCTCGGTACGACCACGGCGGGTGGTTATGTCGTCGCTCCGGAATACTCGACCAAGATCGTTGAGGGCCTGACCCAGTTCTCGCCCCTTCGTGGTCTTGCGTCGTCGATGACGATTGGTGGCACCGAAATCTATATCCCTACGCTCACCGGCAATGCCGATGGTGGTTGGGTTACCGAGACCGGCACGCGCCCGACGACCGAGCCCGTGTTTGGGCAGGCCGATATCAAGACGTTCGAATATGCCGCCGTCGTTCCCGTCAGCGTGCAGCTCCTCGAAGATTCGTTCGTCGATCTGGCTGGCTTCCTCTCGCGTCACATCACCAAGCGTTTTGCCAAGGGCGAATCGGCCGCCTTCATCGTCGGTGACGGCAACGGTAAGCCCACTGGCCTGATGCACACGCCCGGTTCCTACAATCAGATCACGGCGGACCAGGACGGCAGCGACCTGCTCGCGAAGCTGATCGACACCTTTTATGCGCTGCCCAGCGAGTATGCCAACGTCGGTAGCTGGCTGATGAAGCGCGAGACCATGGGCCTGATCCGTAAGCTGGCTGATGCCTCGACCGCCAACCGCACGCTTTGGTCCGATGGCCTCGCGAACGGCACGCCCGCGACCCTCTTGGGTCGTCCGGTCTATGAGGCGATCGACATGGACTCGTTTGTCGGCAGCGGTAGCCCGGCGGCGGATACGTTCCCGATTGCGTTCGGTGATTACGCGAGCGCCTACCAGATCGTCGATCGCGTCGGCGTGGCGATTCAGCGCGACGATTTCACCGGTGCCGACAATGGCATCGTGAAGCTCCGCGCCCGTCGCCGCGTCGGCGGCAAGCCGATTCTGCCGGAAGCCGTGGTCCTGATCAAGGCAACGGCATAATGGCTATGCGGCTCGCAAACGACGAAATCACCCTCGCCTTGTCTCCGAGCGTGACAGTGACCTTGCGCCCGTCTTTGCGAGCCGCATTCCGCCTCAATGAGAAGTATGACGGCTTTCAGGCCCTCTTTCTGGCAATCCGTGAAGGCAATCTGACTGCAATCACCGACCTGATCGACGCAACGCGCATCGGCCATCGGTATCGCGAGCCCAGCATTGCCGAGCTGTTGGCGCCGGAAGTGAAAGACCGACTACTCGCATTCATCCCCGTGTTGTGCGGCGCCGACGACAATAAGACCGACGCCGAACCGCAGTCCGGCGAGCCCAGGACGTTCGAGGAAGAATTTACGGACCTCTATAAGGTCGCGACCGGCTGGCTAAAGTGGCCGCCTTCGGTTGCATGGTCCGCGTCAATTGCCGAGATCGTCAACGCTCGCGACGGCTATCTGGAACTGATGGCCCTCCGCAACGGCAAGCGCGACGATACCGAGACAATCGATGCGACCAAGGGCATGCCCGCCGATCTCCGCAAAGAGATCAACGCAATCGGCAGGGGCAAACGATAATGCCGACGAAGCCACCCCGGATTTGCTCTTGCGGCAAGATCACACCCGCGAACGTGCTCTGTCTGTGCGAGCGACGGCGCAAGGCTGAGACCGACAAGCGCAGGCCCAGCGCTCACGATCGCGGCTATGACAGCCATTGGAAGCAAGCGCGCCGCGCCTTCCTCGACAAGCACCCGTCTTGCGCCATGTGCGGCAAGCCTGCCGTCGTGGTCGATCACAAGACACCCCATCGGGGTGACAAGGCCAAGTTCTGGGACAAGACGAACTGGCAGTCCCTTTGCGCCCATCACCACAACAGCACCAAGCAGTCCCAGGAAAGAAAACAATGACCGTCCGAACCCTCACCCATACAGGCCTAACCCTCACCGTCCGTGAGTGGGCCAAGCTCACCGGTCATTCGCCTAGGATCATCTATTGGCGTCTTAGCCAAGGATGGAGCGTTGAGGATGCACTGACCTCACCGAAGTGGAAGCGCGTCACTGTCTCTCCCTCAGCACAGCTTGAGACCGAGTTTCACAAGCTTGTCTGCTCGATCGATGGCGCGTTGCGCGTCTATCGCAAACACGTCGGCTCTCTGATGTTGGAAGAGCTAGACCCGGGGGTGGGTCGAAACATCGCAAAAAGTCGCCGCGACCGGTGCCCCCGGGTCGCGCAAGAGAGCGCCTAATTGGAGTTTTTCTGACCATGCCCGCCCTCACCTTGGACCAAACGAAGGCCCACCTGAACGTCACGTTCGACGCTGACGACGCGCTGCTTACCGACAAGCTGGCGGCGGCAAAGGCGTGGGTTGGCGCCTATACGGCCTCCGATGTGGATACGGACGGCACCCCGCCCCCGGTCAATGAAGCCGTACTGCAATTGACGGCCCACCTCTATCAGAACCGGGAAGCTTCCGTTGTCGGCCTGACTGCTACCGAATTGCCCTTCGGCTTCATCGATCTCTTGGCCCCTTATCGCGCGTTTTGCTTCGGATAATGACCAATTCTGACCCCTCATTTGTCCTGCAAGAGGCTATTCGGGCACGCCTGATCGCGTCCCAAGAGCTTCTCGCCCTGGTGCCGCCGGACAACATCAGGGACGCTACTGGACGCCCTGAGATCATGCCCGCTGTCTACATTGGCGAGGGCAGCACCTCTTTCCGGCGCTGGGACGCGACCAGCCTACAAACCCTGCACGTCTGGTTTCAGGAACCGGGCCTTGAGCAGTGCAAGCAGGCCGTGTCCGCGATCGTCGCAGCGCTACGGGTGGATGCCCAGCTTGATGGCGTGCTGCACCTCGACGGCTGGGACTGCCACGACCTTACAGTCACCCTCACCCGGTTTATGCGCGATCCGCACGGCTCTTTCTCGCACGGCGTTGTCTCCGCCGCCGGCATCATGAAGGCCGCCTGACATGCGCGCGGGTAACCTCGACCGGCTTATTGAAATCCAACGCCGCAGCACAAGCCTGAAACTCAACGGCACCCCCGTTGAGACCTGGACCACGTTCACCACTATGCGGGCGCAACTGCTCAAGAATGCCACCGACGACCGGGAAGACGCACGCGGGCACACCACCGACACGGCGCTGACCTTCCGCATGTACTATTTCGCGAGCCTCAGCCTCAATGACCGGCTGCTCTATGAGGGGCAGCAATACGACGTGAAGCAGATCACCGAGATCGGCCGCCGCGTTGGGATGGACGTGACCTGCGAGCGGGTTGGGCCTTGAAGTCAGTGACGAAGCTCCAACGAACGATCAATTTCCTCGCCCTTTGCGAGCAAGCGTCGACGTTCGGCTCGCAGCCGAATTTCATGATTCGCGAGAGCGTCGCTGATGGCATGACGGGTGCTATCAATAAACTCGTGCACGCTTCTCACAAAATGCGGGGCAATTCGTCCCAGGAACTGCATTCTAGATTCGTCGGGCGAACCTTGTTGTTGCCTAAGAGTGAGGGCCCGCGACTCGTCATGGATGCTCGCAATTATCTGGCGCAGGTCCGCACGTTCGGTTCGCTGAATGCGTGTCAATCTCAAACGGTCGCAAAATCTTCCCCAGTTTACGTCTCCGAGCCGATCGATCGAGGCCCGAAGGGCGAGCAGCTCATTGGCGAGAACATCCACCAACGCGATATCTCCCTTCTCCCAGAAATCGATCGTGGCCGATACCTTACCGAGGCCATTTTGGATTGCTCTTATCTCACCGATGAACGCGATGTCAGCATCGATCGCCTCCAAATCCGAAACCAGGATAGGTTGGAGCTGCGAAGCCGCCTGGGCGGCCATGATGCGCACTTGCCGCCAGACTGGCGCAACGGCCATCCAGCCGATCAAGGCGGCGCCTACTACGCCGATCAGTGTTTGCCAATCCTGGATGACCTTCAGGATCCCGCGAGCATCAATGTCGGAGATCACCGCGCCGCTTATACCAAGCCATGTTGTGAGGACCGCCGCCAACATCAAAGCCGCGATGGTGGCGAGACCAGGAAGGTTGTTTCCGTTCATGGAGAAAAACTGCCGCGCGATTCGATTTTTGTCGAGAGGGTTGCGGCGTGACCCACGGAAAACCACAGCTTGCCGCTGATCGCCTCCGCGAAGTGCTGACTTATGACCCCGCTACTGGCGCGTTCACCCGGGGCGGCAAGCCGGCCGGCTGGACACGTCCGCATGACGGGTTGGTTTATATCAAGGTCGACTATCGGTCTTACCTCGCTAGCCGTTTGGCCTGGCTGTACATGACGGGCGAATGGCCGCCGCGCAGCGTGAGCTATCGGGACAATGACCCGGCGAATCTTCGCTGGGCCAATCTCCGCTTGGCTTCTCCTAAGCAGACGGCCTATGGCCGCAAAGCCCGTAACAAGCTCGGTATCAAAGGGGTTCGTGAGACCCCGAACGGCAACTTTCGCGCATCCATCCACGTGAACGATCGCACCCTGAACCTAGGGACCTTTACCACAAAGGAGGCGGCGGCCAAAGCCTATGCCACCGCCGCGCAAGAGCACTTCGGCGAGTTTGCGAGGGTCGATTAATGCGCGGACGGAAGCCTATTCTTAATCCCGATAACAATCCGATCCTCGCCTCGCCGAAGGCACCATCGTGGCTGAGCAGAGCGGCGAAGGCCGAATGGCGCCGCATCGCTCCACTGTTGATGGAACGTCGCATTCTCGCGGAAACCGACCTGACCACCCTCGCCCATTACTGCGCTGCTACCGGCACGGTTCAAGATCAGCAAAAGACGATTGATCGCGAAGGCTATGTCGTCATGACCGAGCGAGGGCCACGCGCGCATCCCGCCGTCCGTATTCAGGCCGACGCAATGACCCGGGCGCGCCTTCTGGCGGCTGAACTAGGCCTTTCGCCTGTTAGCCGCAACCGCCCCTCAATTCGAACCGACCAGGAAGACGATGACAGTGCATCCGACCTGGGTGTTTGACGAAACACCCATCCCGGACCCGCACGGGCGCGGCGAACGCGCTGTGAAGTTCTTCCGGGCATTGAAGCACCCCAAGTCAGCCGCGCCCCGGCACGCCTTTGAGCTCGCGCCGTTCTGGGAACGCATTCTACGGCGCATCTATGGGCCTTCCGACGCCAACGGCGATCGGGAGGTTCGGACGGTCTACATTCAAATTCCGCGCGGCGCCCGTAAGACCACATTCGGCGCAGCGCTCAGCCTTCTGCACGCTTGCGGGCATGAAAAGGTGCCCGGCGGTGCCTGCATTCTCGCGGCCAGTGCTGAAGATCAGGCGGAGCTTGCTTTTGACGAAGCGCGCGCCTTCATCAAGGCAACGGCGCCGCTCGCGAAGGCGACTTACATTGTTGAGTCCGAGCTAGAGCTTGAGCACGTTGCGTCGGGCTCGACTTTGAAAGCCATTCCGGCCGAAGGCGACGTTCAGCAAGGTAAGACCCCCTACTTCGTCCTGATCGATGAACTGCACGTTTGGAGAAACCGCCGCCTCTGGCGCGCGTTGAAGAGCGGCTTGCTCAAGGTGCCGAACACCCTACTGGTGATCATCACCACGGCGGGGCGCGGCCAAGACAATCTTGGCTTTGAGGAATACAGCTACGCGAAAAAGGTCGCGTCGGGCGAGATCGTCAATCCGTCCTATCTGCCTATCATTTTCGAGCCGCCCGCGAAGTTCGATTGGCGCGACGAAAAAGTTTGGCACCGGGTCAATCCGGGTCTGAAATACGGCTTCCCGGATCTCAAAGGCATGCGGCAAGCCGCGTCGGAAGCTGCCGACAAGCCCGCCGATCGCGAAGACTTCTGTTGCTATAATCTGAATCAATGGCTCGACGCGGCATCTAGCCCGTTCGTCGAAATGTCGATCTATGACGAAGGCGAGGCCCCCGTTGATCTGAACGCCCTCGCCTCGCGCCCATGCTGGCTAGCGGTCGATCTCTCCTCAAACACTGATTTGTCAGTTGTCACCGCCGCATGGCCCGACGATGACGGGAGTTACGACGTGCACCCGTGGTTTTTCTGTCCGCGCGCGAATTTGCGGGAGCGGGAAAACAAGACCGGTGCGCCCTATTCCGAATGGGTCAAAAACGGACTGATCACGGCGACCGAAGGCAATGTAATCGACTTTGACGCGGTGCAAGCCACGATCGAAGAGGTTTGCGACCGATTCAACGTCCAAGAGATCGCTTTCGACCCCTACATGGCCCGCATGATGCAGGCACGGTTGCTTGAGAAGGGCTTGCCGGTAGTGGATTTTCGGCAGGTGCCTAGCCTCATGATGCCCGCGCTATCGGAGCTTGAACGGGCGATCATCGCGCGCCGCTTCCGGCATGGTGCGCATCCGGTCTTGCGCTTCTGCTTCGCCAATGCGGAGGTTGAGCGGAACAAACAACAGCATGCGGTTCGCTTTCACAAATCGAAGCGCTGGCTGAGCATTGACGGTGCGGTTGCCACCGCAATGGCCGTTAGCCGAGCCTCGACCGGCGACACCGGCCGGTCTTTTCTCGATAACCCCGCGATCACGGCTGACATGTTGGTGCTGGAATGAGCGACAACCTTGAAGCATTCCTAGAAGCCCTGCCCGACAAGCTCACCGAGCAGCTATCGGCAGTCGTCCGGGAACAGGCGGAACGGCTTTCCCACGCCCAGCGCGAAGCATTGCAGGCCCTGGAGCAATCGCCCGACGAAACCGGGCACCTTGAAGAGTCGTGCGTGGTCGTGCCCGGCTCCAATGACCTCGAATTCATCGTTCAGGCGGGCGGCGAGCTGACCACCAAAGAAGTCCGCGAGGGCAGCGGCCAACCCTATGACTACGCGCTGGGATTCGAATTCGGGACGAGCCGCCAAGCCGCCCGGCCCTTCTTTTTCAACACCTATGAAGCCATGCGCGACGACCTGCAAAAGGCGATCGACGACGGAGTTAGCGAGGTTCTGAATAATGACTGACGACAAGTGCGCCCGCGAAATCAATTGGGCCGGTGGCACCCACACTTTTACCCTGGCCGATCGCTGGGTGCAGCGCGTGATCTCATGGCGAGGCATCAATGGCTATTCGCCTTCCGCCGCCCTCGCCCGGTTTGAAACCGGCAGCTACACCGCCGACGACGTTGAGCGCGTGATTGAGCTTGGCTTGCTTGGTGGCGGTGTCCCGGAAAGCGAGGTGGAAACGCTTCTCAATTCACATGTTCGCGGAAAGCCGCTCAATCCCAATGTTTTGCTTGCCAATGCGGTGTTGGCCGCCCTGTTCTCCGGAGACGCCCAGTGACCACCCCTGCCCTCAACATCCCGATCAGCGTCAACCTTGATCAGTTGAAGGACGGCCTGAAACAGACCAGTTCGCTCACCCAAAGCGCCGCTCGCAACATCGCGAAGCAGTTTCTGGACATGAATGAGGCCATCGGCGCATCCATGGTCGGCGGCGCCGCGCGCATGGCCCTCGGTGTTGCTGGTAGGGTCGCGTTGGTCGTGGGATCTTTCAAGCTCATGTCAGCGGCGATCGAAGGCGCCCGCGACCAGCTTAAGACCATGGTCGATCTTGCCGACAAATCGCAGAACGTTGGCGTTGCGCCTGCATTCTTTCAGGCAGTCACGGCGGAGGCCCGGAAGCTCAAGGTTGAAACTGGCGACCTAGAAGCCGCCCTTGATCACGCCTTCAACGCGACCAAGGAACGGTCCCCTATCGACGTGTCGGAATGGACCGTTGTTGAAGAGAAGATCACCGCCGTAGAGCATATGCTTCGCGTCTATAACGAGACGCTGGCGAAGAGCGCAGGCCAGCGCCTTGAGGGGTTGGTTCTGTTCCGGGACGCGCGGACCCAGGAAGATCGAATTCAGGCCGTGCTTAAGGCCATGATCCAGTTGCAGAGCATCGGCCAGCAAGCCGCTGCCTATGACTTGGGCGAGAAAATGTTCGGTTCGGCGCTGATCGACCGCATGCGGCAAGGCAAAACCTCCGCCGATAGCATGCTTGCGACGATCAAAGAGGCCGCCGCGAATTCGGACGGCATTTTTAGCAACGCCCTGGTCCAGCGTGCCAAAGAGATGGACCTGCAACTAGACTTGGCCCATCAGCGCCTCTCGACGGCGTTGAAGCCTAGCTGGGACGATCTCGCGTCAATTTTGCTCACCATCAAGGGGCATTGGTCCGACACGGTCGATCTGATCGCAAAGGCGGTCGAATTCACTAACAAGCTGGGCCTAACCTCCGAGACGGCGCGCAAGAGGAGCGAGCTTGCCGCGATCAATGATGCGATCAAGAACGGGACCGCCCTGGGCGGACTGCCTCAGGTCACAAACATCCCCGGTGTCAGCAAGCTTTATGACGCGATCGGCGCTGAGAAGCCCCAGGACGCCTTGAGGCGGCGCCGCGACCAGCTACAGGCTGAGATCGATGCTTCAGAGCGTGGCGCTCCGGAAGGTCCCGAGGCCCCTACCTCGCGCGGCACCGGCGCGGCGCCGACCAAGATCAGCACCGGCGGCAACGTGGACAAGCTGAATTCGGCCGCTGACAGTATCGACAAGCGAACCGCCGCATTGAATGCGGAAGCCCAAAGCCTCGACCTGAGCACCGCCGCCCGCGAGCGCAACAAAATCGCGGCCCAGCTACAGGAAGTCGCCATGCAGGCCAACGCGGCGGCGGGCAAGGGTGAAAACGTCGTTACGGCCGAACAGCGCCAGCGGATTGAGGAAGTCACCGAGGCCTACAGCAAGGCAACTCAGGCCGTGGAAAAGGCCACTGTTGCGCTGTCCATCAGCCGGGGCAGTCAAACCGCCCTCCTCGATCCTCAGGACGTTCAGATTGCCGAACAGCTAAGGGGCCTCTATCCGGACGTCGCCACCGCCCTTAACTCGGTTGAGGCCCAGGCTATGCGCACCAATGAGGCCATGCGATCGATCGGCAACACCATGTCGAGCAGCCTCACGACCGGCCTTGCCGATATCTTGGACGGCACCAAGAGCGTAAGCGACGGCTTCGCGTCCATGGCAAAGAACATCGTCCGGGCGATCGAAGAGGCTGCGATCAAGATGCTGATCGTTCAGCCGCTGATGCGTGGCTTGTCTGGCGGCCTTGGCTTTGCAGATGGCGGGATGATTCCGAGGTTTGCGGACGGCGGCGAAGTATCAGGTCCGGGCGGCCCCCGGGATGACCGGGTTGTGGTCCGCCTCAGCCCGGGCGAATTCGTCGTCAACGCGGCATCGACCGCAAAGCACCGGGCGCTATTGGAGCAGATCAACCGAGCGCCCAGGTTTGCAGACGGCGGCATGGTTGGCGGCGGCGCGGCGCCCATGTTCGGCGGTCAAGGCGGCAACTTCATCATGGGCGACATTCACGTCAACGGCGGCGCCTCCAACGGATCACCGGCCGATAATCGCGCCCTCGCCCAGCAGATCGCCCAACAGGTCCGGATCGCAGCGAAGCAGATGATTGGCGAAGAGTTGCGAACTCAGACGCGCCCGGGTGGCATGCTGAAGCGCTAAAGGTCAGCTAATGGGCCAACAGCGGAAGTCCGGATTCGCGCGCGGGGGCGAGGCCTACCTATCAATGGGCGAGAATGTGCGCACGACCTCATACATGCCCGGCTCAAATTTCGCGATCGTGAGCGCCTCTTCGAGAAAGGGTAGCGGTCCAGGATCCTGGCGCATGGACTCATAGTCTTCCGCGCTGCGCCACTGCGCATACATGGTCACCTTCGTGCCGTCGAGGCTCCGATGAAGGGTCGAGGAAACAAAGCCAGGTGCCCGGCTGACGAATTCATCGGTCGCGCGCGCAAGCAAATCGAGGAGCCGGTCCTGGTTGGCTGGATCTACCGTGAAGACATTTATTAGGCTGATCATGCCGGTTCGGTCCTCTCTTTTGTTGCCTGATGCCTTGCCTATCACGAAGGGGGGAGTTCCAATAGGACCGTCGCCATTTCAGCCTCGCGCCGGATCGACCGCCCGAGGTCGTTGCTGGACGCGAACAACGCGCCCCTGAGAGAACCCTGTCAAACCAAAGGTAGGCCGCACCGGGTCAAGGCCATTGATGCCCGTTGCGGGTCAAAAGCGGACCAAGGCGAACCTTCCGCCAAACGCTATACTCCGTTTTGAACCCAAAATAAGAGCCCCAGGGACCCGCATCCCTGAGGCTCAACAGAAGGAGTTTCCGACGTGTCGGCGTCAGACCCTTGCCTAGACTATAGCAATAATTCGAAGGCCCGTTGGTCCAAGCCCGCCATGGCGGACATGTCAGACGACCAACTGGAGCGCAGTCTTTTCCCCGACGGCTGCCAACCCGGGCGGTGCGTCACGATCGGCGGCGATGCGCACAATACTGCCTTTGAAGATTTGATGGCCGCGCTGGACGCCCTCGACGACTGCGAGGCGCCGCCCGCGATCGACGCGCCAACGGAAGAAACTTCCGAGAAGGCGCCGCAAGAACCTAGCCATGATGAAATGGTGCTGGCCGCGAACCACTACGCCATGAGTCGGGGCGGAGTCTCCGGCGACGTTCCGTCGCCGCTCGCCAAATTCCGGGCTATATTGGCAGCGGATGCACGGCGAAAGCTTGAGCAGCGCCTAGCGGCAAAGAAGGCGCACCAGCGGAAGCTCACGGCCGATCGCGTGCGTAAGTATCGCGCGGCCAAGCGTGCAATCCCGCTGGATCAAGCCCTCAAAGAATTGGAAGCCACGCCCGATCAAAAGCCCCTGCCCGGGCGATCGTCGCGACAATACAAGGCCCGCTTGAACGCCCTGATCACGGCGACGGCCAACCCTTGCGGCGACAAATTCTTGATCAGCATTCGACCGCGTGTAGTCGAGCTGACCGACTCGTGGGTTGTGCAGCAATGCGCCCGGAAGCGGTTCGGTGCCAAGGCGTCGGATGCCAAGGTTGCCCGAATGCACCCCGACAAATCGATGACCAAACGGCGTGCAGAAAGTCACCGAAACATCATCGCAAAGCTTGAGCAACCGGGGCGCCCATGGGCTCAATTTGCTACGCCGGAGGCTCACTAGCGACTGTTACGAGTTGCACCATTTTTGTCTGGTTGCATCGTCGTAACTCTTTGATTTTATTGAGAAAAGACGCTAATGGTCGGGGCAGCTGGATTCGAACCAACGACCTGCAGTACCCAAAACTGCCGCGCTACCAGGCTGCGCTATACCCCGAATGTCCGGCGAGCCCCGTCGATACACGCTTCCCAAGGCGCCAGCAAGCTTCCAAAAGGCGCCAGCAAGGCCGGCAATCGCCTCGCCCGTCCTATTTGCTGCCGAACAGAGGGTGCCCGACGCGGTCACCGGGGCGGATGCCGTATTTCTGCGCCGTTCCCGCCACCACCTCCAGCACGGCCCGGGCCGGCCCCCGGGACGAGATGATCTTCGTCGACAGCGGCTCGGTGTTCTCGGCGATGCGCAGGATGCGGCCGTCGGCGCGGATGAAGATCATGTCGAGCGACACATACGTGTTCTTCATCCACATCGACACTTCCTGCTCGGGATTGAAGTCGAACAGCATGCCTTTGCCGTCCGCCAATTCCTTGCGATACATCAGGCCGGTCTGCTTCTCCTCCTCGGTCGTCGCCATTTCCACCGAGAAAACCTGCACGCCGTTCTTGGTGACGATCTCGAGCGGCTGGAAGCTGGCGGCGCCGACAGGCGCGCTGGCGACGACACAGCCGATGATGACGAGGATGGCGGCAAGCCAGCCCTTCGCAGCGGACCAAGCGGCCTTTCGATCAGAATTCATGGGGCTCTCGAGGCGTGGGAGACTGGGCAAGTCCTTACGCGGCGGCCATCGGAAAAGAAAGAGGCGCGCCGGCCAGCCGGCACGCCTCTGCTCACGATCGCGAGAATTGGTGGGGTTCAGTGCGACTGCAATCCCGGCGATCCGGTCTCGGGATGGATCTCGGCCGCCATCATGCCCTTGGAGCCGGGCCCGAAGCGGACCAGGACGTACTGGCCCGGCCTGAGTTCAGTCATGCCGAAGCGGCGCAGTGTCTCCATGTGCACGAAAATGTCGGGCGTGCCCTCGCCGCAGGTCAGGAAGCCGAAGCCGCGCAGCCGGTTGAACCATTTGACCTGGGCCCGTTCCAGCCCGCTGGTCGGAGTGACCGTGACATGGGTGCGCGGCGGCAACATCTGCGCCGGATGGATCGCGGTCGACTCGTCCATCGAGACCACGCGGAAGGCCTGGTAACCCTTGGTACGCTGAATGCACTCGACGACGATGCGGGCGCCTTCATAAGCGGTCTGGAAGCCGTCGCGCCTGAGCACGGTCACATGCAGGAGCACGTCGGGCCAGCCATTGTCGGGAACGATGAAGCCATAGCCTTTGGAGGCATCGAACCATTTGATGACGCCATGGACCTCGACGAGATTGGCGCTGGCCTCACCGAGCCCGCTGAAGGGGCTGAGCCCGCTGTCGTGGCCGGCGCCGCCGTGCTCGCCCGGCGTCATCCGCCCGGGCGATACTCCCTGCCCGGGAACTCCGAGCTTCTTGGACTCAAATCCGTCCGACGACCCCATAACCCCGGACCCCACACTGCCATGCCACCCGCCACATTGGCGGCGCTCGAATCACGCGTCTTCTGAAAATCTTCTCAACTCGACGCGACGCGAATCTTCCGACTCAAAAGATAACACTCCCGGTTGAGAGGCATAGACAAAAAAGAGATTCGCCGGAACCTATGAACAGCTTGCATTGCCGCGAATCAAATTGATTCGTCTCAATTGCCGACGAAGGGACCGAGCGTCTCGCCGATGTCGTGATGGATGACGAGGTCGGCGATGTCGTCCTGCTCGGTCGGCTCGCGGTTGATGATGACCAGACGTGCACCGGCGCGCTTGGCCATGAGCGGAAAGCCCGCGGCCGGCCAGACCACGAGCGAGGAACCGATCGCGATGAAGAGGTCGCAGGATTGCGACAGCGCGGTCGCGCGCTGCATTTCGTCGTCCGGCATCATCTGGCCGAAGGAGATCGTGGCGGTCTTCACCGGCTCGTCGCATGCCGTGCAATTGGGCGCCGCGCCATCGTCATCGAAACGGCGCCTCACCCAGTCGAGCGGATAGGCCTGCCCACATCCGATGCAGCGCGCATAAGTGGTATTTCCATGAAGTTCAACCACGTGTTCGCTGGCGAAGCCCGAGGCCTGGTGCAGATTGTCGATGTTCTGGGTGATGACGGCGGGAACCTTGCCGGCGCGGTAGAGCGAGGCCAGCGCGCGATGGCCGCGGCCAGGCTTCGCTGCGGCAAACACCTCCTCCATCGCGAAGCGGCGGCGCCAGGATTCGTTGCGCGCCTCCGGGCTCGCGACGAATTCGTCGAACGGGATCGGACGGTTGCGCGTCCAAATTCCGCCCGGCGAGCGGAAGTCGGGAATGCCGCATTCGGTCGAGATGCCGGCGCCGGTGAACGGCACGATGGCCCTGGCCTCGGCGATCATGTCGCCGAGCCGCTCGACGCCGCTCTGAAGATCCGATGCGATCAATCGCGCCTCCCGACTCGTTTGGCCTGACAGCAATATGCACAAGCGACAAGATCGCTGACGTACTTATCAAGCGCGAACGCAACGCGCTCGGCAACTTTTTCTTCCGGCCTTCGCTTATCACAATCCTGCAATGCCTCCTCCCCATTGACGCCCCATTCAGGAGCGCCAATGGATGTGTTGACGCGACTCAACGTGATTGCGGCGGCAGCGCTTGAGTTCAGATGTGCACATACTCAGGTGTGGAGGGGATTTCACATGACCGAAGACGAAGAACGCAAAGCGCGCGAGCGCGATGAGATCGCCGCCCGGGTCGCCGCCTTCCGTGCTACGCAAGAGAAGTTCCAGCGCGAGCGCGAAGAATACTTCGTGTCGACGCTGGAGAACGCCCGCAAGGTGGAACGGCCATCGCTCTGGCCGTAGCATCGTCGCGCAGGCAAGTGCGAGGACATGCGAATGAAAAAAGCCCGGAGCAACGCTCCGGGCTTTTCGCTATTGGCGGCTACCAATGGCGCCAGTGGTGATGGCGGTAGTACGGCCCGCCGCCGTAATAGGCGTACGGACCCGGCCCGTAATAATAGCTCGGGCCGCCATAATAGCCGTAACCGGAACCGTAATAGCCATACGGTCGGGAGGCTGCGACCGCGCCCGCGGTGATGGCGCCGGCGGCAAGGCCGAACGCGAGGCCCGGGCCGATGCCGCGACCGCGTGCCTCGGCCGGCGCAGGCGCCGCGACGGCGGTCACGCCGACGGCCGCGACGGTGGCCAGAACTGCCAATGTCTTCATGCTCGTCTCCTTCGCGTCTTGCGGAGATAACCGCGAGCAACTGCGATGGTTGCGCAACTCGAAGAAGCCCGGCGCATTCAAAAAGCGTTGATGCGCGGGGAACGAAATCGCCGAACGCGGATTGGTTTGCCAAGTGCGGGAGCCTCCGCCATCCGGGTTGAGGCAACAGCACGAAGACCCCGTCAGTATCTCCGCGATGCTGGCGGGGTTTTTCAGTTTAACGGGAGCCAATGGCAGCAGGCCGCAATTGCTGCCAGCGGGGCGGACGATCGAGGAGGAATTCTTGCCATTATCCGCTTTGCTGGCACGTATTCGCAGGTTGGTTCCCAGATCCGACGATCAGCATTACGACGAGATTGTCCGCAGCTTCGGCGTCGGTACGCTGCGCCCGCCGCCGACGCCGATGAGCGACGGCGAGCTGGCGCGGGCGATCGCCGAGTTCCTGAAGGAGCGGCCGTCGAGTGAATCCGTCGCGGCCCTCGGCCGCCGGCTCGACCCCTCCTCGCCGGTTTGAGTTTCTTTCGGGAGCAGGGAACCAGGATTGCGCGCGGACGTTGAGTCCTTCCTCACGCTGAGATGAAGGAAAAGAGGCCCGACATGCCCGCGTGGCTCGAAGTCTTGCTCAACCTGTCCGGCTATGCCGGCTTCGTGGCGCTCGCCTCTCGCGGCGGCGCCGCTTGCCCGCAGGCGCCGGCCGACGATCGCATCTACGGTGACGAACGCTAATTGGCGTGCGCCGCTTGGCCCGCCGTGCGCACCAGCCGGTCGGCCTTGACCGCCACGCGCGTGTCCTCGGCCTGCGGCCGCAGCGAGAAGCTGATCACCACGAAGGCGAGACAGAGCAGCGTGGCGACGACGGCGACGCGCCGGTAGGTGTGCCGGTCGCCCTGGTAAAAGGACGGTGTCGAAAAAGGCGTCATGACAAAATTGCTTCTTGGCAAAGGCGTTTCTTGCTTGTCTTTGCCAGACACCTACCCCAGCCCGCAGCAAGCGCAACGCGATTGGGCTTTTAACCTAACCGAATAGGGTTATCGGCGTCCGCGCAAGCACTCGTTAGGCACATCAGAGGCAGCGCCTCTGCCGTCGGGACAGGCGAACGACCGACCGGCTTTGTTCCGGCTTCGACTCCATTTCGTTCCAGAAGAACGAATCGGAATCGCAGAAATGAGTGCGGAGCAGTTCTTAACAAGCACTTTGCGACCTCGATCAGAGCAGTCAGCATCCATGGCGCTTTCCTCGCCTTACGCTTTCGGAGAAGACACGCGCGGGGCCAGGCATCACTCCGTCTCGCTCTGACACGCGCGGCCGCATCGCCGCCGTTAAAGCCGGAAAAGTGCGCAGCGGTCTTCCGAAAAGATCACACTTGAACAAAAACCTAATGCGCGATGACGATTCATTCTAATCGCATCGCGCTTTAGGCGCGCCCTGTTCCGGCTTCGACTCCATTTCGTTCTCGAAGAACGAATCGGAGTCGCGAAAATCGGTGCGGAGCGAATCCTAACGATCGATGAAAGCGCGAGCTCTCACACCTTCGGCGGCAGAGCTCTTTGCCGGCAAACTCTTCGGCGGCCAATCGAGCGCGAGCCGACAGACGCGATCGCGGGTTGCCGCGTGTCGTCGACGCTGATCAAGCCGCCCGCTTCGCCTTCACCTTGGAGAAGCATTCGAGGATCTGGATGCGGAGCTCTTCCGCGGCAGGCCCCTCGAGCTTCCTGAGCTCGTTCCAGAGCCTGATCACTTCGCGCTGTTTTTCGACAGTCATGAGCCACCTCCAAAAAGTCTCCCAAGGCGGCTCACACTAGAACAAAATGAGAACAAAAAGTCCAGCCCCCTCCAGCCGAATTTCGCTGGCCCCGCGTTGAACCTTTTCGGAACGGCATAGACTTACGGAAGCTGGGGATTTCAGCGCCCAGTCACACGGCAGCGCCGCCTGACGAACATACTCCGTCACCGCGGCGCTGTTGCTTTTTACATTTTCAACCTTAAGTTTGAGATACGGTTGGCGGCCAGGCGCTGAAATCCCAACGCCGTCAGCCAAGAGAGCCCCGCGCGAAAGCGCGGGGCTTTTCTCTTGAAGTCGGTGGACTTGGCAACGCGCGCGGATTGCATGCTATCGAAGCGAAGCCTCGCCCTTGCGCATCGACCGGCCGAAATCCAGTGGGCCGGCAACGGTGCGGCGCAGCCGTTCGACGCCACGGAAGCCGGCATCGCGAGATTCGTCATCGAGGCGCCGATGACCTGCGAGGTCTGTGAGAGAACCCTCTATCGGTCTGCGCGGCTTGCGGGAAACGGCAGAGCGCGCCCGGCCAGAGCGAACGGCGCTCCCTATGGTTTGTCCTGATCGTCCGGTGATGTTCGGCATCGCCTTCGCCGAGCACCACCTCTTCAGCCATTGTTCGTCGCGCGGCCTTGCGAAAGTGCCCGCCGCAACGATGTCGCCTGCGCCTCAGACGGCGTCCTTGGCGACCTTCAGCGGCGAGGCCTTGACCGACTTGCTCGCGGGCTTCGCCGCAAACTGCATCGGCTCCTTGGTGAAGGGATTGACGCCCATGCGGGCTTCGGTCGCCGGCTTGTTCACGACCGACATCTTCACGAAGCCGGGAATGACGAACTCACCGGACTCATTGAGCTCCTTGTAGCCGACCGTCGCCATGTACTCGATCACCGACTTCACGTCGTTCTTCGAAAGCTGCGTGCCCTCGGCAATTGCATCGATCAATTGGGTCTTCGTCATCTTCGCCATGTCTGAATTCCTTTGAATGGGGGCGCGCGAGCAATTCCTGCTGAGGACGCGGCCGAACCGCGGGGGCGCGCTGCTGATTCATGCCAGGGGTCATGAAGTGTCCGGGCTTAGAACCCATCGAGGCCGAAAACGCAAGCACGGGTTCTCAGGGACTCCCTCCCTCCTGTGGACCCATGCCCGCTTCTTTTTGAACCATTCGGCGGCTGGCGCGTCTTATGATCGAGGTCCCTAAGCCTCCCCCACCAGAGAGCCCCGCTTCCCCCAGGCGGGGTTTTCTCTGTCGCGACTCTTGTTGATCCGCCTGCTGTGTGACCTGCACGTGAAACCTGTGGCTCGGCCGGCGTCGTTGACACTTCAGTAACCTAACGCGGCCAAGCTCCAATCAGGTTCGTTGCGTTGGAGTATCCCACAGTGCTGGATTTTGACGAGCTGCGTGAACTCGCGGCTGATGTTCGTATCTATGTCGACGTCGCCGAAGACAAGGCCGAAGCGCTCAGGGCCGTCATCGCGGCTTACGACGTGGTGCTGGCGATCTTCCCCACTGAAGAGGGTATGGGTCTCCACGTCATCAAGGGCCGCGAGATCCTGGACAGGATTGCAAAGTCGCGGACGCATGCGATGTACAGCCACACCGCGATCGCGGTTCCCGACCTCGCACATGCAGAAGCGCTCAAGTTTCTGACGACACCTGTCGACCACCGGATTGCGGCCTAAATCAAACCAGGCCGGGCGCGGATAATGAAAGATCTTCCGATCTTCAGCTTTCCGGCGCTGAAACCGTCGCCGGCACACTCAGCGGAGCTCCTCCCACCGAAACCGGCCCTACCGGCTTCGACGGCCGGACCAGCCGCTTGCGCATCGCTGCGGACAGTCCATAGCGAGCATTCGCGCGCCGGATCGAGGACGTGACGTCCGACATCATCACATTTTGCAGCGAGTCGACCTTCGCGATCAGCGTGGACAGCTGCGAAGATATCTTCTTCACATCGACCCGTTCGTCCGTGATGCTCTGCCGCAGCGACAGCAGCACCAGTGAATCCTGCTGCAGCACAGCCGCATTCTGCTGCAAGGCGTGGTTGTTCGCCTGCAGCGAAGCCGTGTGTTGCTGCTGGGCGGATTGAATGTCCTTCAAGGCAGCGACGACCGGATCCGGTTTCGGCGCGGGCGCTTCCTGGCGCGGAAGCAGCCCAGCCAGGCTGCCGACATTCAGCGACGGCAAGCCGGACGGCAACGTATAGACGGCCGCCGCGCCGTTGATGGCCAGGGCACACACCGCCAGCAGCAGCACCGTTTTTCGGCCGGGCCGCGTGCGCGGCACTGCAGCTTCCGGAGCCGCGGGATCGTGCGCGGCTGCGGCGGCTGCGAGGGCCACCGCGTCGAGCTCTTCGGCGAAGCTTGGCGTTTCCAGGGACGTGGTCATCTGCGTTGACCCCAATGAGCGAGCAACAGGACGCCGTCGCCGGAACGTCCTCGTGACGGCTCCTGTACGCAGCACCCATCTCCAACTGCCTAAAATTGTGGGCTTTTCGGATTAATTCCACGTTAGCGGCCCAGCCGGCTGACGGGCCCGACGCCCCCGGCCGATTACGGGGCTGTTGCGCTGCGCACTCGCTCTGGAGCCCGAACACGCGCCCCGCAGCAGCGGCTTCTCACCGACGGATTTTCCGAAGTTGGCATCATGCCACTGTTTTGCCCGACAGGTCAAACGGGCCTTTTGCGCCTGATGCAGAAGGCGTTGTGGCAGAAGCACTTGGCTACTGTGCATGGGGTTGTTTTCGCGTTTTTTGGAGCTCACCCCTCGTCCAGCACCTCGAACAGCGCCTCCACCCGCTCGAACGGCGCATCGCGCATCGCACTGTGATGGACCACCCGATCGCCGTCGCGTTGCAGCGACTTGCCTCTCGATTTCCGCAAGCGCCCCGGCAGGAACGTCGCAGCCACCGCCTCGGGACCGACGTCGAGGCGGATGATGCCTCTGCGCTTGCACTCGATCCTGAGCCTGGCTGCGGCGAAGAAATCGCGCGCCACCTTCGGCAAGGGTCCGAAGCGGCGGGAAGTTTCCTCCTCGAGGTCTTCGAGGTCATCCTCGCCATTGCATCTTGCGGCGCGCGCATAGAGCTCGAGCCGCACGGGCTCGGACTGCACATAGGTCTCGGGCAGCATGTCCCCGACCGGCAGGTTCAGGTCGGGCACCCACACCGCAGCGCGCTCCTCGTCGGCCTTCTCCGAGGCCATCTTCAGGAGGTGGCTGTAGAGCACCGGCCCGAACACCTGGACATGGCCGGACTGCTGCTCCGAGAACAAATCGCCCGCGCCTCGCAAATCCAGGTCGCGCTCGCTGATGGCAAAGCCGGCGCCCGGCCGGCTGAACTCCTCGAGCACGGCCAGCCGCTTCTCGGATTGTCCCGAAGCCGTCTCGGTCAAGAGATGGGCGAAGGCGCGGATGCCGCTGCGGCCGACGCGTCCGCGCAGCTGATGCAGCTGGGCAAGGCCGAATTTTTCCGGCCAGCACACCACGATGGTGTTGGCGCGGGGAATGTCGAGGCCGCTCTCGACGATGTTGGTCGCGAGCAGGACGTCGGCACCGCCCTCGACGAAGCTCATCATCCGGTCATCGATCTCGTCGGCAGGCAGCTTGCCGTGCAGACAGACGATGCGCAGGTCGGGCGCCACCGCCTGCACCCGCGCCAGCATCGGATCGAGATCATGGATGCGCGGACAGATCAGGAAACTCTGCCCGTGGCGGCGCTGCTCGCGCAGCAGCGCGGAGGCGATGGCGGCATCCGACAGCGGCGCGATCCGGGTCGCGACCGGAAGCCGGTGCACCGGCGGCGAGGCGATCACGCTGAGGTCGCGGAAGCCGGCAAGCCCGGCGGCGAGCGTCCGCGGGATCGGCGTCGCGCTCATCATCAGCACGTGGACGTTCCTGGCGAGGCCGGCGAGCTTGGTCTTCTCGGCCGCGCCGAAATGCTGCTCCTCGTCGATGATGACGAGGCCGAGATCGTCGAATTTGACGTCCTTGCCGGTGAGCGCCTGCGTGCCGATCACGACCTTGATCCGGCCGCTGCGCAGTCCCTCCCTGGTCTCCCGCAGCCGCGCGCCGGACGTTGCCCGCGACAGGTTGCCCACCTCGATGCCGAACGGCGCAAAGCGCTTCTGGAACGTCGCGACGTGCTGCCTTGCCAGCACCGTCGTCGGCACCGCGATCGCCACCTGCTTGCCCGACAGCACCACCGCGGCGGCCGCCCGCAGCGCCACCTCGGTCTTGCCAAAGCCGACGTCGCCGCAGACCACCCGGTCCATGGGATGACCGGATGCAAGATCGTCCAGCACGTCGCTGATCGCCTGGGCCTGGTCGATCGTCGTGAAGTAAGGGAAACGCGCGACGAACTTCTCGTACGTCGACCCCGGCGGCACCAGCTTTTCGGCGCGCCGCCGCCGGCGCTGGCTGATGTGCTTGGCCAGCACCTTGCCCGCGGCCCGGATCTCGCGCTCGGCCTCGCCGCGGCGGGCCCACCATGTGCTGCCATCCGCCTTGTCCAGCGCGAGCTTGCCGAGCTCGGTCGCGTAAGGCCACATCAAGGCGAGATCGGCCGGCGGCACCAGAACCGCATTGTCGCCTGCGAACTTCAGGCGGATCATCTCGCGCATGGCGCCGCCGCCGGTGTTGACGGTCTGCAAGCCGTCGAGCACGGCAAGGCCGCGCTGGAGGTGGACGACCACCGTGCCCTGCTCGGGCACATCGGCATGGTCGAAGGCCGCACTCCAGGCGCGCGCCATCGGTTGCGGATGATGCGCGCGGCTGCCGAGCACGTCCGACGCCGTCACCACGACGAGGGGCTTCTTCCCGGGCACGACGAAGCCGGCATCGAGATCGGCCAGCAGCGTCGCCTCGCCGCCCCGCCCCCGCGCCGCCTCGTCCCAGTCATCGGAGCGCTCCGCCTTGACGCCGCTCATCCGCTCCATCACGCGCAGATCGTCCTCGTGCGCGGCGACGAGGATCAGTCGCGATCCGGCCCGGCGTGTCTCCTCGACGAAGGCGCGCAGCGCCTTCCTGGAGGATGTCAGCTTCGAAAACTCCGGGATGTGCTGGAAGGGCGCAGTCCGCGGCAGCACCTTCATGCTCTTGGAGAGCTGCTTCCAGTCGCGCCGTGCGAGATATTCACGCTCCCGTTCCGATCGGCCTGCGGCCTCCTCGATCGTGTCCAGCCAGGCGTCGGCATGCAACGGGACGCCGGCGTCCGCGATCCATTTGGCACCCCCACAATAGTCGAACAGGCTCGCGCGCTTGCCGCGCCTGCCGGCAAGGCCGAGCCGCTCCGACATGGGATCGACGAGCAGCTCTTTGGTCTCGAAGATGATCCTGTGCTCGTTCGGGTCGAAGGCCACGATCCGCTTGATCGCATGGTCCGAATGCTCGATCCGGAACGGCCCCAGCGCGCCCGCGGGAAATATCTCGAAGGTCTGCCCGTGGAACAGCGCCCCGCCCGGATAGTCCGGCTCGTCGTCGAGATCGTATCCCAGGGCTAGGAGGCGGGTCTCGAGGTCCCGCTCGGAGAACGAGCCGCCCACTTTCAAGCTCAGGCTCAGGCGCGACAGACTCGCCGGCGGCGGCAGGCGCTCCATCACCGCTTCCGCGGTCGACACGAGAAACAACGGCTTCCTGGATTTTGCGAGGCGGCTCAGCACGGAGGCTCTGCGCCCGGCGAGCTCGTGCGACGGCTCGAGCTGATCGAACGGCAAGGTGTTCAATCGCGGAAACACCAGCACCTCGCAGGACGGATCGAGCGCGTGAATGACGCTGCCCAGCCGCTCCGCCCTGTTCTCGTTCTCGGCGAGGAAGACGATCCCGCTGCGTCCGGACTGCTTCCATTGTGCAAGCAGGTGAAGAGCCATCATGCCGAGGGGCGACGACGACGAGATCGTGACGCGCTGCGATCCTTTGCTCTTCTTCGGCGCCTTCTTGGCCACCCCTGTCTTTTTGGAAAGCCTCACTTGAACCCGTTTCTGGTCTTATATTGTAGCCAACAGAATGCGAGCCGCCCTCATCTCGAATCGGCAACTCGCCGCCATGCATATGGGATTTGCCCCGCAAACGCACCCCTCGTGGCAACATTCAAAGGCGGCGCCGCGATCCCGATAATCTGGCTGTTTTGGCAGGCCTGGAGCGCGGAACTCATGCGGCCCGAGATCGGCATCGCTCGATGCAAGCGTTGCGGCGATCGAAGACGTCGTGCGCGCATGGGGCCACGAAAAAGCCCCAGCGCTTGGAGCCACACTGGGGCGTTTCGTTCAACATGAATAAGTTAAGCAATGACGTCTTCATAGCAGCGGTTTCGCCGCGCGCTTGTGAACTGGTTCACACGCTTTGCGCCGAGCAAACGACCTCAGCGCGAGAGGCCCTGAGGTCGCCAACCTTTATGGGTAGGTTTTCTCGCGGCCCGGGGGCTTTGGGGCTTGGGGATGGGCCGTGAGCCTGGATTCGACGCACGTCATGCAGAGTCGTTCCAAAGCTGGCCGATCGGAGGTCCAACATGCTTGGGCGCTCCAACCATGCCGGAACCGAGTACCTCACATCTGCCGGTTTGAGTGCGCGCGCGCCACGCGTTAGGATGCCCGCATTTTACGGAGGCTCATTTGAGGTTATTCATTTTCATCGGCGCCATCGCACTGCTTGCGACGGCCGCCCACGCACAGACGCTGGTCGATCCCAACAAGGTTGCTCCCGAATACCGCGAGGCAGCCGAGAAGCGCCGGGCCGAGCAGTTGCGCCAGCGTGAATGCGCACTGAAGGCCGATCTCGAGAAGGTGCTGCCCAGGGATCGCACCGCCTTTCTCAACCATTGCCTGGAGACGATGGCGGCCAAGCGATAACGGCCGACTGTCCCAACCGGCGTCTTGGCGCGATGCGCGCAAGGTCCGCGGTCATTCGCCGGGCGGACGCGATCGGCCGGGCGAGAGGACTAGCTCAGCTCCGCCGCCGCTTTCGCGGAAACAGGCGGTCGCGGATGTAGCGCGAGGTCGGCGTCAGGCGGATACCGCGGGGCTTCTGCCAGGCAGCGCGGTCGATCTCCTTCTTGTCGCCGATCGCCAGCCTGCCCTTGGCGGACTTGGCGATGAAGATCGCGTCATTCATCTTGCGGCCTGAGCGCTTGTTCCTCGTCTTCACTTCCTTCCAGAGTGTGATCCTGCCGAGCTTCAGCTTTGGAAGCTCCTCCTTGATCTCCCGCCGCAGGCAGTCCTTCTCCGACTCGCGCGCACGCTTGCGGCCGCCCGGGAACATCCAGAGGCCATCCGACCGGCGCCTGACCAACAATACCTTGCCGCGCCTGGCGGCAACCAGCTTGGAAGATTTCGCCATTGCTGCCGTCATCAAAAACAGAATCGACCCGATCGTAACTTGTCTAGTCGAACAGACAAGTTCGCGGCATGCTTTGATCACAGGCCGCGAGATATCGGGTCCTGGCGCGGCACGGCCGGAAGGACGCACGTGCGGGGCGCGAGATCAGCCCTCGCCCGCCTCCGCCTGATCCTCGGTCCTGATCCAGGCCATCATGATCTCCCAGGCCACCGACAGGATGATCGGGCCGATGAACAGTCCGACGATGCCGTGGGCCAGCGTGCCGCCGATCACGCCGACGAAGATCACGATGGTCGGAGTGGTCAGCCCCCGCCCCATGACGAGCGGCTTCAGCATGGTGTCGATGAAGCCGACGAGGACGAAAAACACGGTGAGCAGCAACGCCGTGGTGACGTCCTTGGCGGTCCAGATCCAGATGATCACCGGCAGCAGCACGAGGAAGGCACCGATCTGCACGATCGAGAGCAGCAGCACGATGAAGGCGAGAAGGCCCGCGCTGGGCACCTCGGCGAGCTTGAAGCCGATGCCGGCGAGCAACGCCTGCACGATCGCGACGCCGATCACGCCCTGCGCCACGGCGCGAATGGTCGCACCCGCAAGACCCAGGAAATGCTCGGTCTGCTCGGGCACGATGCGAAACAGAAAGCCGCGGCCGGCCGCGACCAGCCTCGGCCCGTGCGGAAACAGGAATCCGGCGACGAACACGGAGACGAGAAACTGGAGCGTGCCGACGCCGGCATCGCCCGCGAGCGAGAGAAGCGGGCCCGCCAGCGGCTGGAGATACGGCGCCACCTCGCGCACCACCGCCCGGACGTTGTTGTAGGCCTGCTCCCAGAGCTCGTAGAGCCAGGGCCCGACGAGCGGCCACGATTTGAGCTGCTCCGGCGCCGACTGGAGCGCGAGGTCGCCGGTGCCGAGCTGGTGCGCCAGCTCGCGCACGCCGTCCACCGCGCTGATGCCGAGCCAAGTCGCCGGACCAATGACGATGCCGAGCGTGATCAGGGTCAGGATCGCTGCTGCAGTCTTGGGCCGGCCGCCGAGGATCTTGGCGACCCAGCTGAACGCCGGATAGAACGCGACCGCGAGCACGCCGCTCCAGGCCAGGATCGGCACGAACGGGCGGATGATCAGGAAGGTCCAGATGATCAGCAGGGCGAGCAGCCCAAGCCGGATCACGAGCTGGATGACGTCCTCTCCCGTCAGGAGCTGACGGAGGCTTTTCACGGGCACAGCTTTCCTTGCGACATGAACGCAACTTCCCGCGCTTGCACGGCCCGGCCGTTATTGCCAGCAACGCTTCCGGCGTCAAGACGACCGGAACTGACCGCACCCACGATCAGGACCCCATCGGGCCATCCCGCATTCCGCGACGATGACGCCTCCCCCTGGCCTGCGCCCCGGCCCAGCTTAGCTAACGCCCGTTAACCGGATTTCCCCGCGCCGGTTTACGCCGCTGCAAACGCTGGCGGCTATTGTGGATCGAGGTCACCGAAACGCATTCTGTGCAATGGCCAACAGCATCTGGACGATCGAAGAGTTCACCTGTGCGGGTTGCGGCATGAACTACACCGCGACCAGAGAGGAGCACAGCGAGGCCCATACCGGCAGCTTCAAATGCGGCATCTGTAGCGGCGTCGTGCACGCCTGGTCCGGCAAGCATCATTTCTTCGGCTGGCAGGCCGTGAAGACGAGACCGCCGGTGTTCGGAAGGCGCTGGGCGGGCGTCGGGTGGTAAGCGGTCCGCGTCGCAGGATCGGCCCAATTGCACCGCCGCCGTTTGCACTCCGTTCACCGGTCGCCGCTAGATCAGGATGGATCCTCCGCGCCAAACCCCAATCATGGCCGACCTCAACGCCGTCCTGACCAGACTCAACGACCGTCTGCTCCGCCTCGAGGGCGAGCTGTTCGTGCTGCGCTCGCTGGCACGCGCGACGCTGACGGCCGGCGACGACCATGCGGCACGCATGCGCAAGCTGGTCGAGGCCGCGAAGGTCGCGCTCGATGATGAGGCCAAGCGCCCTCTCGACAAGCCGACGCGCAAATATGTCGATGCGGCAACCGCACTGGTGGAGGAGCTCCTGGTCGAGCCGACCCCGGCGCGGCCGCTGTTCACGGTCATCGACGGAGGCCGTCGCGACTGAGCGACAGACATTTTAGGCCCGCCATCGGCCAGACGTGCCGGGAGCGCGTGCGCCGCAGACCTCTAGATCCCCGTGGCGTTCTCCGCCTTGAGCCGGCTGAGCCCCGCCTCGATGATCGCGATCTCCTCGTCGATCTGGCCGATCGGCAGGCTGAAATCATAGCCAGACCTGCTCTTCAGATCGACCGCAAGCCGCTGCCTATGCATCATCAGCTCGTCGAGTCCGCGGCGGTTCTTCAGACGCACATAGGCGTCGACGATCTGCTCGATTGCGCTCGGCATGAAACCTGTCCCGTGAAAAGGCCCGGCGGCGCGCCCACGCCGGCGGACGTTTTCGGTGTCGCGGTACGCAATACAAATCCGCGACGGTTTCGTCGATACGCCAAGCTGGTTGAGATCGTGTTACCGTCGGACGATTTCGTGATGCGTGGCATGAAAAGGCCGCCGGCGATCACGCCAGCGGCCAAAGCCGGGTTCGAAAATGGATGCGGGTTGAAATGTCGCCAGCCCCGGTCCGGCGCACGTTACCAGCCAATCAGGGGGATCTCTGTTAAAAACGAGACACAGGAACCACTTGTCGGCCGCTTATCGTCCGACCGTGGCGGCGCGGCAACGCTAGTCCGTGACGCAGAAATAGGTTCGCCGGCCGCTGGCGCCCGGCGCATTGTTGATAACCCACGCAAACACTGCGCGGGTGGTGACAGGGCGTGCTGACGTGTTATCGGGGATGACGCAGTTGCGAAACGGATCGGACACCCATGCGCATTACCCTCGTCGGCTCCCGCCATTTCGGCGTGACCACCCTGAACATGCTCCGGGAGCATAGCGTCTCGGTCGTCCGGGTCGTGGTAGCCGATGCCGAGGATCGCCTCGCCGCGACGGCGAGGGCCGCCGGAATCGAGGTCGTGGTCCAGGCCAATCCGAAGCTCGTGGTGGCTTCCGAGATTGCCCCCGACACCGATCTGATCATCACGGCCCACAGCCACGCCCGGATCGGCAAGGACGCGCTCGCCGCCGCCAAGCTCGGCGGGATTGGATATCACCCTTCGCTGCTGCCGCGCCATCGCGGCAAGGCCGCGGTGGAATGGACCATCAAGGAAGCCGATCCGATCGCCGGCGGCACGATCTATCACCTCGCCGACCGTATGGACGCTGGCGCCATCGCCGCCCAGGACTGGTGCTTCGTCAAGAAGGGCGAGACCGCACGGGAGCTTTGGGAGCGCGCGCTGGCGCCGCTCGGGCTCAAGCTGCTGGCCGATGTGATCGACTACGCCAAGGTCCACAAGGCGCTGCCCGCGAAAGCGCAGGACGAGCAGTTCGCGACCACCGCGCCGAGTCTCTCCTGACGTTTACCCTTAACGTGAGCCCGCGTTGATTCTGCTTCGAAAATCGGTGTCAGAATCTCAAATAAACCATTGTGCCAACAGGAACAATTTTCGATTTGGCATCGCAACAAATTTCCGTCACATTTCGTCCGAATAAGCGTCAGCATATCAGACAAATTCAAGGACGGAATTTATGCGTTTTGGTCGCATTGCGGTGTTCTGTGCCGCTTCAGTTTTCGCCGGCACCCTCGCCGCCCCCGCCTTTGCCCAGAGCCCCTATGATGGCAATTGGCAGGTCACGATCGTCACCAAGAGCGGATCGTGCGAGCCGACCGCGAGTTCCATGCTGACGGTTGCCGATGGCAAGATCACCGCGCCCGGCGCTAACGTTTCCGGCACCATCGGCCGTGAGGGACTTGTGAAAGTTTCGATCAATGGTGCATATGCCAACGGTCAACTCAACGGCAACGCCGGATCGGGGAAGTGGAATGGAGCATCAGCAGGCATACCGTGCAGCGGGCGCTGGGAAGCATCGCGCCAATAAACCAACGCAGGTTCCTGCCCGGAATCGGCGGCTGCTGATCGCGGCCGCCGTATTGTTTGCGGCCGCAGCCGCCAATTCCGAAAGCAACGCGCAGTCCGGTCCGTTCGCTCCGATGGCGGGAAGCTGGAGCGGCGGCGGCACGGTCAGCCTCGAGGACGGATCGACGGAACGCATCCGCTGCCGGGCCAAATACGCTCCCATCGGCCCCACAATGGAAATGACGCTGACCTGCGCCAGCGACGCCTACAAGTTCATCCTCTCCGCCAACGTTCAGTCGGCGGGCGGTGCCATTTCGGGAGGCTGGAGCGAGGCCAGCCGCAACATCTCCGGCTCGCTCCAGGGCCGCGGTGGCGGCGGAAACTTCGAGGTGGTCGCCTCCGCCGCCGGCTTCAACGCCAACATCGCACTGAGGACGCACGGCAACAAGCAGACCGTCACGATGCGCGCGGACAGCCAGTTCCGCGGCGCCAACATCTCGATGTCGCGCTAAGGCGGACGACACTTTTGACAATCGGCCCGGCGGCTTCGCCGGGTCGATTTTTTACGCGTCCGGTACGAACGCCGTGACCTCGATCTCGACCTTGGCCCGGTCGTCCACGAGGCCACCGATATAGAGCAGCGTCGAGGGCGGGAAATTTCGCCCGAGCGTTTCCTTCCAGGCCGCACCAATGCCAGCACCGGCCGCTTCATACTCGCTGCGGCTGGTCAGGTACCAGGTCAGGCGGACGATGTGCTCGGAGCCGGCGCCGGCCTCGCCCAGGAGCTTGATGATCCGCTTCAGCGCAGTCGCGACCTGCGCTGCCATGTCGGACGCGTAATTGCCGGCCTCGTCGCCGCCGGTCTGGCCGGCCAGAACCACCCAGCGCCCCGGCCCCTCGACCACGACGCCATGGGAAAAGCCGCGCGGTTTTTTCCACTCGGCCGGCTGCAAGATATGCATGAGCGACGCTCTCCCGATCTTCTCGTTGTCCAGAGATGCCTAGCACGACACCCTGCATCGCTGCATCCGCAGATTTGGCCGTTGCAAACGCCGGTGATGTCGCCGATACCGACCGTCCCTTCGGGTTTCCTTCCTCCGGCATCCTGCCCCAATGAGCGCGACACCGTCCAAAACGATGGCTGCACTGTGGATGGCCGGCTGGCTGTCGCTGATGCTGGTCATGGCGATTGCCGGGCGCGAGACCACGCGCGAACTCAATGTTTTTCAGATCATGGAGGTGAGATCGCTGGTCGGCTTCGTGTTGCTCTCGCCGATCATCTACCGCGCCGGCGGCTTGAAGGTGCTCAAGACATCACGCCTGCCGCAGCATGTCGGGCGCAACCTGGTGCACTATGTCGCCCAGCTCGGCTGGTTCTTCGCGCTGACGCTGATTCCGATCGGCCAGGTGGTCGCGATCGAGTTCACAATGCCGATCTGGACGGCGATCCTCGCGGCAAGCTTCCTGTCCGAGCGGATGACGCCATGGAAGATCGCCGCCATCGTGCTCGGACTCGTCGGGGTGATCGTCATCGTCCGACCCGCGACCGGGGAGATCAATCCGGGCCAGCTCATCGCGCTCGGGGCCGCCATGGGATTTGGCGTGTCGATGGCGCTGGTCAAATCGCTGACCCGCACTGAAAGTGCGCTCTCGATCCTGTTCTGGATGCTGGTGGTGCAATCCGCCGCAGGCTTCATTCCGACGCTGTTCGTCTGGACCTGGCCATCGGTCTATGTCTGGGCCTGGGTCGGCGTGATCGCCGTCTGCGGCACATTTTCACACTATTGCCTCGCCAGCGCGATGCGCTACGCCGACGCGACGATCGTGGTTCCGATGGACTTCCTGCGGGTCCCCCTGACCGCGACCGCCGGCTGGCTACTGTATTCCGAGCGGCTCGACGCCTGGACCGTGCTCGGCGCGGTGCTGATCCTGGGCGGTAATTTGCTGAATTTGAAGCCCACTTCGCCCGTTGCCGCTCGCGCGCGGTGAACCTCGCGCCGCCTCGCGCGACAAAACGAAGTGGCCGTGTGATCTGGATCACGTTGGAGGGACACTCCATCGTGCACATTCGGCCACACAGCAGCGGGTTGACGCAACGGACCGGCCGTTTTGGTGGCGCGACGTCGGGCACTTCGTGTAGGTTCGTTGCCAATTTGTTGCTGCCTGCAATTCGATTCTGGGGATTTCAGAATGCGCTATCTTACCCTCCTCACTTCGCTGGTGTGCATGGCACTGTCGATCAGTGCCGCCAAGGCTGACCGCCGCGTCGCCTTCGTCGTCGGCAACGGCTCCTACAAGAACGTCGCGCAATTGCCGAACCCGCCGATCGACGCCAAGGCGATGGCGGCCACGCTGCGCAATGTCGGCTTCGAGGTGATCGAGGGGTCCAATCTCAGCCGCGACCAGATGACGGAGAAGCTGCTCGACTTCGGCCGCAAGGCGCAGGGCTCCGACATCGCGCTGTTCTATTATGCCGGCCACGGCATCGCCGTCAGCGGCACCAACTACCTTCTGCCCGTCGATGCCGACATCAAGTCGGAGATGGACGTCAAGCTGGGCGCCGCCATCAACATCGACCTGACGCTCGAGCAGACCATGGGCGATGCCAAGGTCAAGCTCGTCTTCCTCGATGCCTGCCGCGACAATCCGTTCGCCGCCAAGATCAAGTCGAACGCGGCGACCCGCAGCGTCAACGTCCAGAGCGGTCTCGCCGAGATGAAGTCCGGCGAAGGCACCCTGATCGCCTTCGCCACCGGCCCAGGCCAGACCGCGCTCGACGGCCAGGAGGGCAACAACAGCCCGTTCACCCGCGCGCTGATCGACAACATCACCAAGCCCGGCGTCGAGATCCAGCAGGCGATGACGTCGGTGCGCGCCCAGGTCAATGAAGAGACCCGCAAAGGCCAGCTGCCCTGGGGCCACACCAACCTGACGGGCTCCGTCTATCTCAATCAGGCGCCGATGACCCAGGTCGCCAACGCGGCGCCGACCGCGTCCGGCATCGTGCCGGCGGCGGCCGGGGATGGTGTCGAGCTCGAATACTGGCGCTCGGTCAAGGAGTCCAACAAGCCCGAAGAGCTCAACGCCTACCTCACCGCCTACCCGAACGGCCAGTTCAAGGCGCTGGCGCTGGCGCGCCTCGCGGCAATCAAGAGCGGCGCCTCGACCGCGACCCGCACGCTCAACGCCGGCGTCGATCCCGCTACCTTCACCGACGAGGCCACGCAAGTCACCGAGGACCAGATCGGCCTCGACAAGAACAAGCGCCGCGACGTGCAGCGTCGACTGACGGCGTTAGGGTTCGACACCAAGCAGACTGGCGTATTCAACGACGAGACGCGGTCCGTGCTCAAGCGCTGGCAGACCGCGCGCGGCTATCCCTCGTCGGGTTATCTCAACAAGAACCAGCACAAGGCCCTGCTCGCGGAGATCGTCGCTGCCCCAGCGACCGCCAGCGACACCAGCCAGAAGCCGGCCCGGCGCGCCAGCGCTCCGCCTCCGAGCAGTGGGCCGGCACCGGCACCTCAACGCAGCAGCAGTCCCGGCGATGCAGCCGGTGCGGCCTTCGTCGGCGGTGTCGTCGGCGGCATGATGGGCGGCATGTTCCGCCGCTGAGCCGAGGCGAGATCGACAACACAAAAGCCCGGCTCACGCCGGGCTTTTGTCTTTGGTCGTCCTCGCAGTGGTGTCGGGTTGGTGCCTACTTCCCCGCAGCTTTCCGCAGCGCCTCGTTGATGCGGTCCTGCCAGCCTGGACCGCCCTCCTGAAAGAACTCCAGCACGTCCTGGTCGATGCGCAGGGTGACCTGCTCCTTGATGCCGGGAACGGCGCTTTGTTTCGGCGGCGCCGCGGCGACCTTGGCGGTCACCTTCTTGAATGCCGCCTCCGCTTCGGTCCTAGCATCGCCAAGCGTGCGCGGTCGTCTCGGTTGATCCGCCATCTGCTAGATTCCTTCGAACAGCGCTGTCGAGAGATAGCGCTCGGAGAACGACGGCACGATCGCCAGGATAGTTTTTCCCGCAGCTTCCGGCCGCTTGCCGATCTGCAGCGCGGCCGCGATCGCCGCACCCGAGGAGATGCCGCCCGGAATGCCTTCATGCCGTGCCAGCGCGCGCGAGGTCTCAATCGCCGTCGTCGAGTTGATCTTCACGATCTCATCGATCACTGCGCGGTCGAGGATGTCAGGGATGAAGCCGGCGCCGATGCCCTGGATCTTGTGCGGCGTGTGCTGTCCGCCCGACAGCACCGGGCTCTCCTCCGGTTCGACCGCAACCACACGCAGCGAGGCCTTGCGTGGCTTGAGCACCTGGCCGACGCCGGTGATCGTTCCGCCGGTGCCGACGCCGGCCACGAAGAAATCGATGTTGCCGCCGGTGTCGTTCCAGATTTCCTCCGCGGTGGTGCGGCGGTGCACCTCGGGATTGGCGAGATTCTTGAACTGCTGCGGCATCACCGAGTTCGGCGTCGTCCTCACCAGCTCCTCGGCGGCAGCGATCGCACCCTTCATGCCTTGCGCCGCTGGCGTCAGCACCAGTTCGGCGCCGAGGAAAGCCAGCATCTTGCGCCGCTCGATCGACATCGACTCCGGCATCACCAGCTTGAGCCGGTAGCCGCGCGAAGCCGCCACGAAGGCGAGCGCAATACCGGTGTTGCCGGAGGTCGGCTCGATCAGCACGGTGTCGGGCTTGACGATGCCCGCCTTCTCCATCGCGATGATCATGGCCGCGCCGATGCGGTCTTTCACGCTTGCTGCAGGATTGAAATATTCAAGTTTTGCCAAAATGGTCGCGTTTACGCCGTGCATGCCGGGCAGCCGGCGCAAGCGCACAACGGGCGTGTTGCCGAAGGCATCGACGATCGAGTCATAGATCCGGCCGCGGCCGGCTTGGTGCGCTGCACCCGTGGTGGACGATGCGTCCATGATGAACTCCCTGTGGCAACGATCTGCATTTCCGTCCCGACCATTGCGCAGTTACAGACAGCTTGCGGCGACACGCAAGCGACAATGCGGCACATGTTAAATACGCTGCATCGCAAAATCACGTGAGCGGTAAAATCAGAAAAGCTACGCATTTGTGTTGCGACCTCGTCAACCGCTTCTGCTTATGTTAGGTTCATACCTCAAACAGGGAGGTCCACGATGTCAGCAATTGCTGAAGTGTTGCCGACCGTCGCGTCGACCCGCGATCCTCGTTGCAGCGAGCTGCCGACCTGTCCCGTCTGCGCCGACTCCATGGTCGCCGCCGAAGCATCCGCCTACGTCTCGGACCACATGATCAGCTATCTCTGGACCTGCGACAATTGCGGCTATGGCTTCGTGACCAAGCACGCCCTGAAGCAACGCTTCACTTGCAACTGACCTAGCGCGGGGCGATGTCGCCCCTCGCCCAGTCCTCGCGCGTGCGCTGATAGAACTCGTCGAACTTTCCCTGCGCGATCGCACCTCTGATGCCCTGCATCAGGAACTGGTAGTAAGCGACATTGATCTCGGACAGCAGCATCGCGCCCAGCGTCTCGCCCGCTTTGACGAGATGGTGCAGATAGGCACGCGCGTAGTTGCGCGCCGCAGGCCATGAGCTGTCTTCGTCGAGCGGACGCGGATCGTCGGCGTGGCGCGCATTGCGCAGATTCACCTGGCCGAACCGCGTAAAGGCGACGCCGTGCCGCCCATTGCGCGTCGGCATCACGCAATCGAACATGTCGATGCCGCGCTTCACGGCTTCGAGGATGTCGTCGGGCGTGCCGACGCCCATCAGGTACCGCGGGCGCTCTCTCGGCAGCAATGGTGCGGTCTCGTCGATCATCGCCAGCATCACTGCCTGCGGTTCGCCGACCGCAAGACCGCCGATCGCATAGCCATGAAAGCCGATCGCAACAAGACCTTCGGCGCTCGCATGACGTAGTTGGGGGATGTCGCCGCCCTGCACGATACCGAACAACATGTAGCCGTCGGGGGCGCTCTCGAAGGCGCGCTTGCTTCTCTCGGCCCAGCGCAGCGACAATTGCATCGCACGCTCGATGTCGGCGCGCTCGGCCGGAAGCCGTACGCATTCGTCCATCTGCATGGCGATGTCGGAACCGAGCAAACGCTGCACCTCGATCGAGCGCTCCGGCGACAGCTCGACCTTGGCACCGTCGATATGCGAGCGGAAGGTGACGGCGTTCTCGCTGACCTTGCGCAAATCCGCCAGCGACATCACCTGGAAGCCGCCGGAATCCGTCAGCATCGGTCCGTTCCAACCGGTGAACCGCTGTAATCCGCCGAGCGCGGCGATCCGCTCGGCGCTCGGACGCAGCATCAGGTGGTAGGTGTTGCCGAGCACGATGTCGGCGCCGGCATCGCGCACCTCGCGCCAGTGCATCCCCTTCATGGCACCCGCGGTGCCGACCGGCATGAAGGCCGGCGTCCGCACCACGCCATGCGGCGTGGTCAGCCGCCCAGTGCGCGCGGCCCCATCGACGGCGAGCAATTCAAAGTGATTGGGGAGACCATTGTCCGGATTCATGGCGGTGCTTATTGCGTGTCGGGGCAGGCCGATCAACCCGCCAGACCGCGCTCCGGCGGATTTGTGCTCCAGACTGGGACACCAACCAGCGCGAGGATCGGTGCGGTCCACCTTGTCAAACAAAACGATACCGTGTAGTTTCTTCCTGGGGGCTGGACGAGAATGCCGTGGCGAATTTGCCGGCGGCGGTAAACGCGTGATCGCCAGCCACCGACAATGCCTCACCCTTCGTGTTCGACCGACGCATCCGTCTCCTCGTGTGACCGGATCAGGCAGACTTGTGTCCGCCTGACCGGATCGCTGGTCCTGGTGTGCGGCCTGGCGCTCGGCGCCTGCACCTCCCTGCCCCGCACGCCCTATACGGCCGCTGAAGCCAGCACATCGCGCGTGCTCGATATCGACGGCCTCCGGCGCTACGCGGACGATCCCGTCACGAAGTTCAGCTTCGAGAAGAACAACAGCACCGCGACGAGATCCTATCTGGCGCTGTCCGGCGGCGGTGCTGACGGCGCCTATGGCGTCGGCGTGCTCAACGGCTGGACCGCGGCCAGAACCCGCCCCTCCTTCTCGGTCGTCTCGGGCGTGAGCACCGGCGGCCTGATCGCGCCGTTCGCCTTCCTCGGCCCGCAATATGACGACACGCTGAAGGAGGTCTACACCAGCGGCATCGCCGAGAGCCTCCTGAACGATCCCAGCATCGTGCGCGTGCTGTTCGGATCCGGCCTGTTCGGCAACACGCGGCTGCGCGAGCTGGTCGCGCGCTATGTCGGTCCGGAGATCATGGCGCAGGTCGCGCGCGAGCATGCGAAAGGTCGGACACTGCTGGTGGTGACGACGGACCTCGACACCCAGCGCACTGCGATCTGGGACATGGGCAAGATCGCCGCAGTCGGAACGCCCGAGGCCCTGAAGCTGTTTCGCGACGTGATGGCGGCCTCGGCCAGCATTCCCCTGGTGTTTCCGCCGATCATGATCGACGCCGAAGGCCAGGGCCGCAAGTTTCAGGAGATGCATGTCGACGGCGGCGTGACGGCCCCGGTGCTGACATTGCCGGAAGCCCTGCTGTTCCAGGGCGGCCGCCTGCCCGGAAGTGCGAAGATGGACATCTACATCCTCGTCAACAAGAAGATCGAACGCAACTTCGAACTCGTCTCCAACGGCACCATCGACGTTGCCTCACGCAGCCTGTCGGCAATCACCCAGTCGCAGACGCGCTCGATCATCCTCTCGACTTACGATTTCGCCAAGCGCAACCGACTGGGCTTCCATCTCTCCTACATCGCGCGCGACTACCCCGCCCCGCCCTCCGAAGGGTTCGATACCACCTATATGCGGGCGCTGTATCAGTACGGATACGAGAAGGCCGCATCCGGCCAGGCCTGGACCTCGGCGCTTCCGTGAGTCCGCGCGACGGAACGAGGCCGTGTCGAGGCCGTTGACGATGCGGCCAATTCGGCCAGATTCGCGATGACGCCCCGGCTGCTGCGCGTTATAGAGCAAAGACGACTGTCAGAAACGCGCAGGAATCATTGGGCATGGGATTGACTGCGACCAGGACAAAACCGGCAGCTCCACGGCGCGAGATGCCGAAATCCCGCGGCGGCCGGCCGACGAAAACCGCCGCGATCGAGCGCGACCAGCGGCTGATCGAGGTCGCCACCCGCCTTTTCCTGGATCGCGGCTTCGAGGCGACCTCGCTCGACGCGGTCGCGGAAGCGGCCCGAGTGAGCAAGCCCACGGTCTATTCGCGCTATGGCGACAAGCGCGGGCTGTTCGCGGCCGTACTGAGGCGGGAGATCGCGCGCTGGCTCGCGCCGCTGTCGGCCGCGGCAGAGACCCAGCTGAGCAGCGCCGCCGACATCTCGGTCGAGCAGCGGCTGGTCGAGATCGGGCGCGAGATGCTCTCATTCACCTGTGGTCCCGACGCGGTCGCCTTCAGCCGCATGATGACGTCACAGGCCATCAACTTCCCTGACGTCGCCAAGCTCGGCAAGGAGGAAGGCTGGCTCAAGGCCGTCGCCACCACCGCGCGCTTCTTCGACCATCTGGTGGCGCAAGGTGCGCTCGATGTCGAAGACACCACCATCGCAGCCGAGGTGTTCCTCGACGTCGTCGTCGGACACACCCACCGCATGGCGACGTTCGGAACTGCGCTCGAGCCGAAATCGGCCGAGAAGCGCATGCGCATTGCGATCAAACTGTTCCTTGCCGGTGCGCTGGGTCCTGCCGACCGGGTCCAGGACGCCGCAAAGGGTCCGGCGCGGCGCCGCTCCTCCCGCTGACGTTTCCGTGAAATCACGCTCTTTCCCCCAAGGGGGCGTCGCAAGGGCATTGACCAAAACAAAACGATACGGTATGGTTTAGTTATAAGTTGGTACGGGCCGCTTTTTTCACCAGCCCCAAAAGAGGTCCGGACCGCTTCGATCGTCACGGCAGGTGCAGCCCGCCGCGGCGTTCCGCGGCCGGCCTTGCCCAGGGCCGGCCGCGAATTCTTTACGTTCATCCGGCACACTCGCAGGCCGAAGGTTTCGATCATGACGACAGCCAGACGACGGACCTCGCAACTGCTTGCGATCGCCTTGCCCGCGCTGCTCCTCGCCGCACCGGCGCAGGCGATCGTGACCGCGAGCACGCCGACCGCGCTCCACAACGACACAGATGGTGATGCCGAAGCAGACCGCCAGGCCGTCGGCCGCGAGATCGAACGCTTCCGCAGCTCGTCGATCACGATCAGCCAGGCCATGGCGATCGCGGAAGCCCGCCATGCCGGCGCCACTACCGCCGACGTGAGTTTCGACGGCGCTTCAGGCGTCCCGGTCTACCGGGTGAAGACCCTGCACAACGACCGGATTTGGCGCCACACCATCAATGCCGCGACCGGCGAGTTCGTCGGTGGCGAGGCCGCCCTGCCCCTCACCGAGCTCGACAACGAGGACCGCAGCAACCTCGCAGCGCTGGGTGCGATCAGGCACCGCCTTGCCGATGCCGTGCGCGTCGCCGAGCGCGCAGCCTCGGGCAAGGCCATCAGCGGCGGCCTCGTGCGCGAACGCGGCCGGCTCAATTTTGCGATCGTGGTGATCAGCGGCGACGACCTCAAGGAGGTCATCCTGGAGCCGCCGGGCGCCCGGGCCCGATAGCGACAGATTTTCCCCCGGTATCGACCGGGGCGAAAAGCCATTGACGGCCGCAAGACTCTCCCGCATAAGTCGCCGCCATGTTCACGACCACCAAACGCACGACCAAAACCACCACGGCCTCAGGGGCCCGGGGAGGCGTGCGCGCGTAGTCGTCGACGAAAACGCATCAGCTCTACCGAAGCCCCGCCCTCGATGGTCCGGGGCTTTTTTGTTGTCTGGATTTCAAAAGCAATGGAGGACAAAGTGAGTAACGATCCCGTCGTCGCGATTGTCGGCGTCACCGGTGCGGTGGGCGCCGAATTCATCGCCACCATGGACAAGCGCAGCTTTCGCGTCGGCAGACTCAAGGCGCTCGCCAGCGCCCGCTCGGCGGGCAAGACGGTGTCGTTCCGCGGCCAGAACGTCGTCATCGAGGAGCTGACCGAGCGCGCCTTCGAGGGCGTCGACATCGCCCTGTTCTCCGCCGGCGGCAGTATCTCCAGGAAGTTCGCGCCGATCGCGGTCAAGGCCGGCGCCGTGGTGGTCGACAACTCCTCCGCCTTCCGCATGGACCCGAACGTGCCGCTGGTGATCCCCGAGATCAACGCCAGCCGCATCCGCGACCACAAGGGCATCATCGCCAACCCCAACTGCGCCGCGATCACCGCGCTGGTGCCGCTGTGGCCGATCCACCAGCAGAACCGCATCAAGCGCGTCATCATCTCGACCTATCAGGCGGCCTCCGGCGCAGGCGCCGCCGCAATGGACGAGCTCGTCGAATCCACCCGCGCCAACCTCAACGGGCAGGTCTATACGCCCAGGGTGATGCCGCACCCCTACGCCTTCAACCTCTTCAACCACAACACCGCCGTCGATCCCGGGACCGGCTACAACGACGAAGAGACCAAGGTCATCAAGGAAACCCGCAAGATCTTCGAGGACGACACCATCGCGGTCGGCGTCACCTGCGTCCGCGTGCCGGTGCTGCGCGCCCATTGCGAGGCCATCACCTTCGAATGCGAGAAGCCGATTACCGAGGACCAGGTCCGCGCCATCATGGCGCAGGCGCCGGGTGTGAAGGTCGTCGACGATCGCGCCAGGAACTACTTCCCGATGCCGATCGACGCCTCGGGCCAGGACGACGTCCTGGTCGGCCGCATCCGCAAGGACCTCAGCGACGCTAGCGGCCATTCGATCTCGATGTTCGTGGCGGCCGATCAGCTGCTCAAGGGCGCAGCGCTGAACGCGGTGCAGATCGCCGAGCTGCTGCCGCAGCGGGTGATGGCGTAGAGGTCTATCGACCTCAACTATGCAGATGGATGGTGGGCACGGCGCTTCGCGCTCTTGCCCACCCTCCGGCAGTGCTGTAGCCCGCATGAGCGCAGCGACATGCGGGAAGCTGCGAAGACGGAATCCCGGATATCGCTTCGCTCATCCGGCTACGGCACCGCCCGAAACAGCAAGCACGCGTCGCCGTAGGAATAAAACCGGTAGCCGTTCGCGATGGCGTGCGCATAGGCCTGCTTCATCGTCTCGAGCCCGGAGAAGGCCGAGACCAGCATGAACAGCGTCGATTTCGGCAGATGAAAATTGGTCATCAGGACATCGACCGCGCGGAAGCGATAGCCGGGCGTGATGAAGATCGACGTCTCGGCCGCGTACGGCTGGATCACGCCATCCTCGCCCGCCGCGCTCTCCAAGAGGCGCAATGACGTCGTGCCGACCGCAACGATGCGGCCGCCGTTCTTTCGCGCCGTGTTGAGCCGCTCCGCCGTTTCGGTCGAGATCGTGCCCCACTCGGCATGCATCTTGTGGCCCTCGGTGTCGTCCACCTTGACCGGCAGGAACGTCCCCGCCCCGACATGCAGCGTGACGCTGTTGATGCCGACGCCGCGCGCGCGCAGCGCCAGCTCCAGTGCCGGCGTGAAATGCAGCCCCGCGGTCGGCGCCGCCACCGCGCCCTCGTTCGCCGCGAACATTGTCTGGTAATCCGCAAAATCCTGATCGTCGGGCGTGCGCTTCGAGGCGATGTAGGGCGGCAGCGGCGGGCTGCCGAGATCGGCGATCGCCTGGTCGAGCGCAGGGCCATGGAATGAGAACGACAGCGTCACCTCGCCCTCGCTGCCCTTGGCCTCGACCTCGGCGTCGAGATGGCCGAGCAGGCAGACCTTGCCCTCATTGCCAAAGCGGATGCGGTCGCCGGCCGTGAGCTTCTTCGCCGGCTTCACCAGGGCCTGCCAGCGCGAGCCGTCGAGGCGCTTGATCAGGGTCGCCTCGATCTTCGGCTCGGTCTCGCGACCGATGCGGCGGCCCTTCAATTGCGCCGCGATCACCTTGGTGTCGTTGACGACGAGCTGGTCGCCAGGCTCCAGCCATTGAGGCAGGTCGGCGACGGTCTGGTCACGCAACGCGCCGTTCGCCACCACCAGCATTTTCGCGGAGTCGCGCGGGCTCGCCGGGCGCAACGCGATGCGCTCGGGCGGCAGGTCGAAATCGAAGAGATCGGTGCGCATGTGTCACTATCGCCGTCATTCCGGACGCCGCGCCTCGAGCGCGGCGCTCCGGAATCCCGAGATTGTGGCGCGAGATTCTCGGGAGCCCAATTGCGCACCATAGTTCACGCCAAGGTGCGCCCCGGAATGAGTGACTATTCCTTGTCGGCTGCCATCCGCGCCTTGACGATCTTGTCAGGATTCATCACGGGCTCGCCGCGCTTGATCTTGTCGACGTTCTCCATGCCCTCGGTGACCTTGCCCCAGACCGTGTACTGGTTGTCGAGGAAGCGGGCGTCGTCGAAGCAGATGAAGAACTGGCTGTCGCCGGAATCGGGGTTGGCGGCGCGGGCCATCGAGGCGGTGCCGCGCACATGCGGCTCCTTGTTGAACTCGGCCTTCAGCTTCTTGCCGGAGCCGCCGGTGCCGGTGCCGTGCGGGCAGCCGGTCTGCGCCATGAAGCCCTCGATCACGCGGTGGAACACGATGCCGTCGTAAAAGCCCTCGCGGACCAGCTCCTTGATGCGAGCCACATGGTTCGGCGCGAGGTCGGGCCGCATCTCGATGGTGACGGGGCCCTGCGTGGTCTCGAGGATCAGGGTGTTTTCGGTGGCGCTCATGCTCGTCTCTCTTGCGTTGGGGGTGAAGTCTTCCGGCTGCGGAACTGGATCGCGAATGGACGTCCTGCGGCGGCGCCGGCCATTGCATCGGTAAATGGCATCGGCGTGCAGCGTTGCAACGCTTCCATCACCGCGATCCGGTATTGCAGCCGGTCATTGTCGGAGGCCTCCGCGGATTCATAGGTAATCCTCGGATGGCCCAGAATGTCTCCGGCCCGGTTAAAGCTCACCACGACAGTGATGTCGAGTGGGCGCGCCTTGGCCGGCGACGGCGGTCTCCAGCAGGTGCGCAGGTGCCGGAAGATGTCCTGGATCGTGTTGACCTGCGCGTCCTCGGCGGCAGTACTCGAGACGCCGAGCACCAGCATCGCAGCAACCAGCAGGAGCTTGCCACCGCGGCGCGCCATGGCCGCTCCTATTTGATGTCGGAGGCGACCTGAACCTTCACCATCTTGTCGGGATCGGCGACCGCGCCGCCTGGCGAGCCCGGGGGCGCCTTCTTCAGCTTGTCGACGACGTCCATGCCCTGCACGACCTCGCCGATCACCGTGTACTGGCCATCGAGGCTGCCGCCATCGGCGAACATGATGAAGAACTGGGAGTTGGCGCTGTCGACACTGTCGCCGCGGCGGGCCATGCCGACGATGCCACGGGCGAAATGCACCTTGGAGAATTCCTGCTTCAGGTTCGGGTATTTCGAGCCGCCGGTGCCGTTGAAATTCTGGCCGTCGCCCGTCTGCGCCATGAAGCCGTCCATCACGCGATGAAACGGCACGTTGTTGTAGAAGCCCTCCCGCGCGAGCTGCTTGATGCGCTCGGCATGCTGCGGCGCAATGTCGGTCCTGAGCTTGATGACGATGCGACCCTTGGTGCTGTCGATGACGATGGCGTTGGCCTTGTCGAGGTTCGCCGGCAATTGCTGCGCGACCGCCGGCACCGCGAACAGAAGCGCGGCAAGAACTGCGAGAATTCGGATCATGACAACTCCGGTCAGGATGAGAAAGGAAGCGGGCCGTTATCCGGCGAATTTTGCCTTGAGCTGTGCCGCGACCTGCGGCGGGACGAAGGCCGAGACATCCCCGCCCATGCCGGCGATCTGGCGCACCAAAGTGGCGGTGATCGGGCGGACCATGGGAGAGGCCGGCAGGAAGACCGTATGCACCTCGGGCGCCATCGCCTCGTTCATGCCGGCGAGCTGCATCTCGTAATCGAGGTCGGTGCCGTCGCGCAGGCCCCGGATCATGATCGTCGCGCCGTGCTTGCGCGCCGAGGTGACCGACAGATCGTCGAATGTCACGGCCTCGAGCACGCAGCCAGCCTGGGCTGCCACGGGTCCGCAGACGTCACGGAGCATCTTCAACCGTTCCTCGGTCGAGAACAGCGGCTTCTTGCCCGGGTGCACCCCGATCGCGACCACGAGCCTGTCGCACAGCGAAGCGCTGTGCCGAACCACGTCCAGGTGGCCGTTGGTGATGGGATCGAAGGAACCGGGATAGAAGGCAATGCGCGGCATGGCTCCCTCCTACCGCGCCCGGCCCGGCCCGGCAAGCCGGGCAGGTTCCTTGCCCGCTTCCTTGCCCGCTTCCTGCCACGTCGCCCGGAAATGTCTCGCCGGACGTGTCGGCAATGGCTGGTTTGTTTCGTCCCCAGGCAGCCACGAAACAAAACGGAGCGAGAACGAAACCATTTCCCGCATCGGCGAAGACGTCCCGAAACTGGTCATGGTTACCAATCCGGTCAACGAATGACGGGCCGCACACAGGGCGTGAGCGGCCGCATCACAGGGGACCGTCAATGATCAAGACCCTTTCAGCGATCGCACTCTCTGCATGTGTTGCCGCGGGCCTCACCCTCCTGCCGGGCTTCGCCCCCACCGTCGAAGCCAGCGTGCCGCAGCCGCTGGCCAAGAGCGACCGGCTCGACATCCGCAGCATCGGAAAGGACTGCTCGCAGCAGGCCTGGCCGAACTTCGAGACCTCGTGCCTGCGCCGCGCCGGCACGAAGACCAATGTCCGCGAGGCGCGCCTCGTGACTGCCGATCGGACCCCGTAGTCGGCGTCTGACGATTTCGTGTCAGCCAAGCGGGGCGTAGCCCGGATCCAGCGCCGCGCAGTCCTGGCGACCGGGCTGAACGTTACTCTCCGTTCGCGCCGTTGCTCTCCGCCTCTTCCGTGATGTGCTCGACCGACACCACATGCTCGTCCTCGGCGGTATCGAACACGATCACGCCCTGGGTCGAGCGGCCGGCGATGCGGATGCCTTCGACCGGGCAGCGGATCAGCTGGCCCTTGTCGGTGACCAGCATGATCTGGTCGGCGTCCTCCACCGGGAAGGAAGCCACCAGATTGCCATTGCGGTTGTTGACGCTCATGGCCACGATGCCTTTGCCGCCGCGGCCCGTGGTGCGGTACTCATAGGACGAGGTCCGCTTGCCGTAGCCGTTGACGGAGACGGTCAGCACCACCTGTTCCTGCGCCGACATCTCGGCATAACGCTCCTGCGACAGCTGGAAGCTGCCGGAGGTCTCCTCGGCCTCGGCATCGGCCGGAACCTCTTCCGCCGAGGCTTCGCCGGCCACCGCTCGGCGCATCTTCAGGTACGCCGAGCGCTCGTCGGACGTGGTCTCGACATGGCGCAGGATCGCCAGCGAGATCACCTTGTCGCCCTCGGCAAGCGCAATGCCGCGCACGCCCATCGAGGTGCGTCCGGTGAATACGCGCACGTCGGTGACCGGGAAGCGGATGCACTGGCCGCCGGCAGCCGTCAGGAGCACGTCGTCGCGCTCGGTGCAGATCTGCACGTCGACGATCGCCTCGTTGTCGTCGAGCTTCATCGCGATGATGCCGGAGCGGCGAACGTCGACGAAGTCGGACAGCTTGTTGCGGCGGACGTTGCCGCCGGTGGTGGCGAACATCACGTCGAGATTGCCCCAGGTCGATTCATCCTCCGGCAGCGGCATGATGGTGGTGATGCGCTCGCCCTGCTCCAGCGGCAGGATGTTGATCATTGCCTTGCCGCGCGCGTTCGGAGCGGCCATCGGCAGCCGCCAGACCTTTTCCTTGTAGACCTGGCCGCGCGAGGAGAAGAACAGCACCGGCGTGTGCGTGGAGGCGACGAACAGTCGGCTGACGAAATCCTCGTCGCGGGTCTGCATGCCGGAGCGGCCCTTGCCGCCGCGGCGCTGCGCGCGATAGGCCGACAGCGGCACGCGCTTGACGTAGCCGGCGTGGGAGACGGTGACGACCATGTCCTCTCGCTGGATCAGGTCCTCGTCCTCGACCTCGCCTTCCTGCTCCATGATCACGGTGCGGCGTGGCGTGGCGAACTCCGCCTTCACCTCGGCAAGCTCGGTCTTGATGATGCCCAGCACGCGCTCGCGCGAGCGCAGGATGTCGAGATAATCGGCGATCTCGCCGGCGAGCTTGTCGAGCTCGTCGCGGATTTCGTCACGGCCGAGTGCGGTCAGGCGCTGAAGGCGCAGATCGAGAATGGCTCTCGCTTGTTCCATCGACAGCCGGATCGTGCCATCCGCACTCATGCGGTGACGCGGGTCGTCGATCAGTGTCAGCATGTCCTCGACGTCCCGGGCCGGCCAGTCGCGCGACATCAGGGTATCGCGGGCGGTGGTCGGGTCGGGCGAGCTCCGGATGACGCGGATCATCTCGTCGATATTGGCGACTGCGATCGCGAGACCGACCAGGATGTGCGCCCGATCGCGCGCCTTGGCGAGCAGGTACTTGGTACGCCGCGTGACGACCCGCTCACGGAAGTCTACGAAGATCGTCAGCAGGTCCTTCAGATGCATGATCCGCGGACGGCCGCTGTCGAGCGCCACCATGTTGACGCCGAAGCTCGTCTGCAGCGGCGTGAATCTGTACAGCTGGTTCAGCACCACATCCGGCACGGCGTCGCGCTTCAACTCGATGACGACGCGGTAGCCTTCGCGGTCGGATTCATCGCGCAGGTCGCCGATGCCCTCGATCTTCTTTTCCTTCACCAGCTCGGCGATGCGCTCGACCATCGTCGCCTTGTTCACCTGGTACGGAATCTCGGTGATGATGAGCGCCTCGCGCTCCTTGCGGATGGTCTCGATCGCGACCTTGCCGCGCATGACGATCGAGCCGCGGCCGAGGTGATAGGCGGCGCGGATGCCCGCGCGCCCGAGAATGACGCCGCCGGTCGGGAAGTCAGGTCCCGGCACGATGTTGATGAGCTCGTCAATGGTGAGCGCAGGGTTGTCGATCAGAGCGACGCAGGCGTCGATGACCTCGCCGAGATTGTGTGGCGGGATGTTGGTCGCCATGCCGACCGCGATGCCGCCCGCGCCGTTGACGAGAAGGTTCGGGAACTTGGCCGGCAAGACCGATGGCTCGGTCTCGTTGTTGTCGTAGTTCGGCTGGAAGTCGACGGTGTCCTTGTCGATGTCGGCCAGCAGAGCCAGCGCCGCCTTCGTCAGGCGCGCTTCGGTGTAACGATAGGCGGCCGGGGGATCGCCGTCGACCGAACCGAAATTGCCCTGGCCGTCGATCAGCGGCACGCGCATCGAGAAGTCCTGCGCCATGCGAACCATGGCGTCGTAGATCGACTGGTCGCCGTGCGGGTGATACTTACCGATGACGTCGCCGACCACGCGGGCGGACTTGACGTACTTCTTGTCGGGCGTGTGCCCCTGCTCGTTCATCGAGAACAGGATGCGGCGGTGCACCGGCTTCAGGCCGTCGCGCGCATCGGGCAGCGCACGCGCCACGATCACGCTCATGGCGTAGTCGAGGTACGACTTCTTCATCTCCTCGAAGATGGAGACGGGGCGAATGTCCGAGGGTTGCGCCGGCTGGTCGCCGGGCTTGTTGTCGTCGTCAGCCAAAGGGGAATCCGGTGAGATTTTGTCTGGGAATCATATAGCGCATCGGGGTCCTGATAACCACCCTCGCGCAGATCAGGACAAGCGATTTTTCCGCCTATTCTTCCAACGACTTAGGCCCTTGCAAGCACTGCTTCCGAGAGGCCCGGAACCGGCTTGCCCAAACGATCTCCGAAGCCCGCGAAACCGCGCCGAGAGCGGGCCCTGTCAGCCTGTTTTGCCCCGGCGCAATCCGAGCTCACCTCAAACATGAAGGCGGCCGGAAAACCCGAGCCCGCCCCGCGAATTAATAGGAATGGCTGACACGGCACGCCAGGCGCAGCCCTATCGGGCAATGTGCCTGGGCCGCGATCCCTGTCCTCAGAACGGGATATCGTCGTCCATGTCGTTGTTGCGGCCGCCGCCGGCGGCGACGGGACGGCGCGGTGCGCTGCTGACGGGACCGGAGGAGCCGAAATCGCCGCCCGGCTCGTCGCCGAAGCTGCCGCCTCCTCCGCCGCCACCGCGGCCATCGAGCATCGTCAGCGTCGAGTTGAAGCCCTGGAGCACGACCTCGGTCGAGTACTTCTCGACGCCGCTCTGGTCGGTCCATTTGCGGGTCTGCAGCGCGCCCTCGATGTAAACCTTCGCGCCCTTCTTCAGATACTGTTCGGCAACCTTGCAGAGCCCTTCATTGAAGATCACGACGCGATGCCACTCGGTCTTTTCCTTGCGCTCGCCGGTCGCCTTGTCACGCCATGTCTCCGAGGTGGCGATGCTCAAATTCGCGATCGGCCGCCCGTCCTGGGTGCGGCGGATTTCAGGATCCTTGCCGAGATTTCCAACCAGAATGACCTTGTTGACGCTTCCCGCCATCGCCGCTCTCCACTCCGAATGCCACTGAATTTCAAAAGGGCGAATCCCGCTGCCCGCGTTCCTCTGCGCCCCGCTGAGGCGACCCTATACGCTTGCGGGCACCGATCAGCCCGCCACCCCCACGGTTATCCCCATATATAGCATCGCGCCCGGCTTCGTTCCAGATTTGTTCTTTCGTGCCAAGAGCCAGAACAGATTCTGGACACGCGCCGACAGCCAGGGAACCCGGATGGAACTTTTCCGGGTTCCCGAGAAGGACGAAAACCGTTTAACTTTCATCGAGTTGCGGACACTTCAATCGGTGGGCAACTGTGGCATTTCGGAGACGGATTTTGCCCCTTCCTTGGGCTATGGTTGCCTTGGAATTAGTTCATATGGGCGTCGCGCCTGATCCGCCGCTTTCGGGGACCTCGAGAAGCGGACGAAACTGGGGAGACTGCAATGAATAAGATTCTTTTTGGTGCAATCAGTGCAATGGCGTTGGGGCTGGCGGCCCCCGCAAGCGCGGCGGATCTTGCCGCCCGTCCCTACACCAAGGCGCCAGCTCCGGTTGCCGCCATCTACGACTGGAGCGGCTTCTACATCGGCATCAACGGCGGTGGTGGCACAAGCCGCAAGTGTTGGGATTTCGTGACCCCGGCAACCGGCGTTCTGGTTGGCGAGGGCTGCCACAATGCGACCGGCGGCACCGTCGGTGGCCAGGTCGGCTATCGCTGGCAGTCGACGAACTGGGTGTTCGGCTTCGAGGGCCAGGGCAACTGGGCCGATTTTTCCGGCGACAACATCAGCGCGGTATCCGGCCTTCGCAACCACTCCACGATCGACTCTTTCGGTTTGATCACCGGGCAGATCGGCTATGCCTGGAACAACGTGCTGCTCTACGTGAAGGGCGGCGCCGCCGTCGTCGGCGATCGCTACCGGACCTACGATGTGGCGACCGGCCTCGAGTTCGACCGGGCCAACGAGACCCGTTGGGGCGGCACGGTGGGCGCGGGCGTCGAGTTCGGATTCGCCCCGAACTGGTCGGTCGGCTTCGAGTATAATCACATCTTCCTCGGCCACCGCACGATCGATTTCACCGGGTCCGGCAATTTTGCCGGGGCTCCGCTCGGTGCTTTCACGGCCTCCAATCGCATCAGCCAGGACGTCGATATCGGCCTCATCCGGGTGAATTATCGTTGGGGCGGTCCGTTGATCGCGAGGTACTGATATCCCGCTGATATTGTTTGGAGATCAAAGGCCGGCCTCGCGCCGGCCTTTCTGCTTTGGGCGAGAAGTACCGGGGGGACAACGAGTCAGTAACCATTACCTTTTGCGTCGTTGTGGCTTTTCGGAGACACAACTTGCGGCTTTGGTGGTGTAAACACAACCTCAGTTGGGCCGTTGAGTCCGCTGCCCTTCCGGTCACGGAAGGCAACAACAGAAACTGGGACTGGGATTTAGTTAAAGATGAAGAAAGTTTTGTTGGCTTCGGCCTGTTTGTTCGCTCTTGCGGCCCCTGCTTCGGCTGCTGATCTCGCAGCTCGCCCTTACACCAAGGCTCCGATCGCTCCGGCCGCTGTTTACAATTGGACCGGCTTCTATCTCGGTGTCGTCGGCGGCGGCGCTTGGGAAGACGCTGGCAGCCCCCGCATGCAGGGTGGCTTCGTCGGCGGCACCGCCGGCTACAACTGGCAGACCGGCAACGTCGTGTTCGGCCTCGAGGCCGATGGCTCCTGGGCTGACGTCAGCGCCTCGGCGACCGCTCTCGGCGTCACCGCGTCGTCCAAGACCGACGCGCTCGGCACCGTCCGCGGCCGCATCGGCTACGCCGTCAACAACCTCCTGTTCTACGGCACCGGTGGTTATGCCTGGATCGACAACAAGATCACCCTCACGGCACTGGGCGTGTCCGTGTCGGACAGCAAGTGGCACTCCGGCTGGACCGTCGGTGCGGGCGTCGAGGCGTTCTTTGCTCCGCAGTGGTCGGTCAAGGGCGAGTACCTCTATCGCAGCCTCGACAGCGAGAACTACTTCTCGAACCTCGGCGCGCCGCTGGCATCCGGCACGCTCAACTTCCACACCGTGCAGGTCGGCGTGAACTATCACTTCGGGGGCCCGGTCGTCGCCAAGTACTGATCTGAAGTACTGATCGCGACCGACGTCTTATCGTCACGAAAGGCCGGCGCCAGCGCCGGCCTTTTTGTTTGATGGCTCGCTCTGCGCAGTTCCGCCCGCTCCTGCTACTGCCAGATGCCGCCAGCGCGCCAACAATCCGTTGACGATTCGCAAGTCGCACTGGAAATCCGCCGCCGTTCTTCCTACGTTCGCTGCCATACCCATCGGCGCCGTTCCCGGTTCCGGGCGAAGCGCGCCTTCAACATTGGCGCGATCGCGCGTCTTTGGATTCCTTAAGGACCAGCGGGATGGACGAAGTGATCAAGGCGAAGCGCCAACAACAGAACGCGGGCTCCAGCCTGCGCGCAATTTCGATCCGTGGCGCGCGCGAGCACAACCTCAAGAACATCGACGTCGAGATCCCCCGCGACAAGCTGGTGGTGTTCACCGGCCTCTCCGGCTCCGGCAAATCCTCGCTCGCCTTCGACACCATCTACGCCGAGGGCCAGCGCCGCTACGTCGAATCGCTGTCGGCCTATGCCCGCCAGTTCCTGGAGATGATGCAGAAGCCCGACGTCGACCAGATCGACGGCCTGTCACCGGCGATCTCGATCGAGCAGAAGACGACGTCGAAGAACCCGCGTTCCACCGTCGGCACCGTCACCGAGATCTACGACTACATGCGCCTGCTCTGGGCCCGCGTCGGCGTACCCTATTCGCCGGCCACGGGCCTGCCGATCGAGAGCCAGACCGTCTCGCAGATGGTCGACCGCGTGCTGGCGCTGCCCGAAGGCACCCGCCTCTATCTGCTCGCGCCCGTCGTGCGCGGCCGCAAGGGCGAGTACCGGAAGGAGCTGGCCGAATGGCTCAAGAAGGGCTTCCAGCGCGTCAAGATCGACGGCACCTTCCATGAGCTCGCGGAAGCGCCGACGCTGGACAAGAAATTCCCGCACGACATCGACGTCGTCGTCGACCGCATCGTGGTGCGCGCCGATATCGGCCAGCGCCTCGCCGAAAGCTTCGAGACCGCGCTGAAGCTCGCCGAGGGCCTCGCCGTCGTCGAGTTCGCCGACGCGCCGGCGGCCGCGCCTGCCGAAGAGAAAGAGAAAAAGAAGACCGCGAAGATCCACGACAAGAGCGGCCCCGAACGCATCCTGTTCTCGGAAAAGTTCGCCTGTCCGGTCTCCGGCTTCACCATCCCCGAGATCGAGCCGCGTCTGTTCTCGTTCAACAATCCCTATGGTGCCTGCCCGGCCTGCGGCGGCCTCGGCGTCGAGCAGCATGTCGACGAGGACCTCGTCATCCCCGAAAAGGACCTGACGTTGCGCAAGGGCGCGATCGCGCCCTGGGCCAAGTCGTCATCGCCCTATTACGTGCAGACGCTGACCGCGCTCGGCAAGCACTACAAGTTCACGCTCGACACCAAATGGAAGGATCTGCCGAAGAAGACGAGAGACGCGCTGCTCTATGGCTCCGGCGAGGACGAGATCAAGTTCTCCTACGAGGACGGTGTCCGCTCCTACGACACCAGGAAACCGTTCGAGGGCGTCATCACCAACATCAACCGCCGCTACCGCGAGACCGAGAGCGAGTGGGCGCGCGAGGAGCTGGCGAAATACTTCCACGACGTGCCCTGCGAGGCGTGCCACGGCTTTCGGCTCAAGCCCGAGGCGCTCTGCGTCAAGGTCGGCGGCAAGCATATCGGCGAGATCTCGGAGCTGTCGGTCAAGAAGGCCGGCGAATGGTTCGCAGGCGTACCCGAGACGCTGAACAAGCAACAGAACGAGATCGCCGGCCGCATCCTGAAAGAGATCCGCGAGCGCCTGACCTTCCTGCTCGACGTCGGCCTCAACTATCTCACGCTGTCCCGCGCCTCCGGCACGCTGTCCGGCGGCGAGAGCCAGCGCATCCGCCTGGCCTCGCAGATCGGCTCGGGCCTGACGGGCGTGCTCTACGTGCTCGACGAGCCCTCGATCGGCCTGCACCAGCGCGACAATGCCCGCCTGCTCGACACGCTCAAGAGGCTGCGCGACCTCGGCAACACCGTGGTCGTGGTCGAGCATGACGAGGACGCCATCCGCCTCGCCGACTACGTCCTCGACATCGGCCCCGGCGCCGGCATGCATGGCGGCAACATCGTCGCCGAAGGCACGCCCGCCGAGATCATGCGCAACCCGAAATCGTTGACCGGCAAGTATCTGACCGGCGAGCTCGAGGTCGAGGTGCCGGAGCGGCGCCCGCCGAACCATCGCCGCACCATCAAGGTGGTGAACGCGCGCGGCAATAACCTCAAGAACGTCACGGCGGAGATCCCGCTCGGCCTGTTCACATGCGTCACCGGAGTCTCCGGCGGCGGCAAGTCGACCCTGCTGATCGACACGCTCTATCGTGCCATCGCCCGCAAGCTGAACAACGCCAGCGAAGGCGCCGCGCCGCACGATCGCATCGAGGGCCTCGAGCACATCGACAAGATCATCGACATCGACCAGTCGCCGATCGGCCGTACCCCGCGTTCGAATCCGGCGACCTATACCGGCGCCTTCACGCCGATCCGCGAATGGTTCGCCGGCCTGCCCGAATCCAAGGCGCGCGGCTACGAGCCAGGGCGCTTCTCCTTCAACGTCAAGGGCGGCCGCTGCGAGGCGTGCCAGGGCGACGGCGTCATCAAGATCGAGATGCACTTCCTGCCCGACGTCTACGTCACCTGCGACGTCTGCAAGGGCAAGCGCTACAACCGCGAGACGCTCGAAGTCCTGTTCAAGGGCAAGAGCATCGCCGACGTGCTCGACATGACCGTCGAGGAAGCCGCGGAATTCTTCAAGGCGGTGCCGCGTGTCCGCGAGACCTTCCAGACCCTGCACCGCGTCGGCCTCGACTACATCCATGTCGGCCAGCAGGCCACCACGCTCTCGGGCGGCGAAGCCCAGCGCGTCAAGCTGGCGAAGGAGCTGTCCAAGCGCGCCACCGGCCGCACGCTCTACATCCTGGACGAGCCCACCACCGGCCTGCACTTCCATGACGTCAAGAAGCTGCTGGAGGTGCTGCACGAGCTGGTCGCGCAGGGCAACACGGTCGTCGTCATCGAGCACAATCTCGAAGTCATCAAGACCGCCGACTGGGTCATCGATCTCGGCCCCGAAGGCGGCGACGGCGGCGGCGAGATCGTCGCCTGGGGCCCGCCGGAAGACATCGCGAAAGCGCCGCGGAGCTATACTGGCAAGTTCCTGGCGCCGGTGCTGGAGAAGGCGCGGAAGCCGAAGCGGAGACGGACGGCGAGCGAGGCGGCGGAATAGCGCCGCCCGCTGGGCCGACCGGCTGAAGCTGCCGTGGAGTGGTCTCCATGCCGAGCCGAACTTATACACTCTTTCGTGACGCAATCCTCGCAGAGCAGCAGGTGACCTGCGTCTACGAGGGTCGCCCTCGCGAGCTCTGCCCGCACATCATCGGCACCAACAAGGCTGGCGAGGAGGCTGTGCTGGCGTGGCAGTTTGCCGGCGAGAGCACCGGATCGTTGCCGCAATGGCGGTGTCTCAAGCTGGCAAATGTTAGCGGCGCCCGGGCGCGCGACGGGCGCTGGCACGAAGGCGGCTCGCATCGGACAACGCAGACTTGCGTCAACAACATCGATATCGACATCAATGTTCATGTTCGCAAATTGCGTTGATTCATTCCCAGTGCAGTTCTGCCCCATCGCGTTTTGTCAGCGAATTCCAGAACCCGACTCATGCCCTACGCCCTCGCCATCTTCGATCTCGACGGCACCCTCGCCGACAGCTTTCCGTGGTTCCTCCGCACCATCAACGATGTCGCCGATCGCTTCAATTTTCGCCGCGTGAAGGATGAGGACATTGAAGAGCTGCGGCATGCGTCGAGCCGCGAGATCCTCTCCCGGCTCGAGGTGCCGCTGTGGAAGCTGCCGGCGATCGCGCGGCATGCGCGGCGGTTGAAGGCGGAGGCCGCTAGCGAGATTCCGCTGTTTGCGGGTGTCGAGGCGATGCTGCGGACACTGGCCGAACACGGCGTGCAGCTCACGCTGGTGACCTCCGACAGCGAGGCCAATGCGCGCGAGAAGCTCGGGGATGCCGCCGCGTTGTTCGCGCATTTCGACTGTTCTGCGTCGATATTCGGCAAGCCCGCGAAATTTCGCCGAGTCATCCGGCGGGCAGCCGTAAGCCCTGAGCGTGTGATTGCGATCGGCGACGAGGTTCGCGACATCGAGGCCGCTCGCGCCGTCGGCATCGCCTGCGGCGCCGTGTGCTGGGGCTACGCGGCGCCGGCGGCGCTGCGGGCGCTGCGGCCGGACCATATGTTCGAGCGAATGGATGAAATTGCGCCGACGCTGTGCTCCGGTGCCGTAACCCGGATGAGCAGAGCGATACCCGGGAACGTCGGTGGATGAGGACGGCTCATCCGGCAAATCACTCAGCCGAAGCTGCGGAGCGACAGCGTTCTGCAGGCCACCCGGCCTGACGCTCACTCACTCGCCGGAGCGGCCGGCAGTCTTGCGCGAGGACGCCCCTCCAATTTCCTGGTCCAGGCACGCGAAAGCCTCTCTCAGGTGGATGGCCAAAGGTCGCTTGCCCTGATCGCCGTTCCAGTTGTCGATCGCGAGACGTAGTGCTCCGACCGACATCATGGCGACCATGCGGAGAGCAGCTTGTCGGCTGGGCTGCGGCCACAACTGGCAGAGCGCATCGAATACCGCTTCTTCCTTCTCTACGTATTTCGCCTGCTGTCGAATGCGAAGCGCTTCGTTCGCACACATCAGGCGTTCGATCACCTTGGCTTGCTTGTAATCCGCCTGAAAGCGGGCTGTCAGCTCCAACAAGGCGTTTTTCACGGCATCGAGGGGTGACTGCTTGGTCGATTGCTCCAGCACGGCGGCTCGCAGGGTCTCGCTGAAACCGCCGTCCTGCCACGCCAGCAGGATCTCTTCCTTCGACTTGAAGTAATAGAAGAACGTCCGCCGCGAGATCCCGGCTGCCTCCGCGATCGCGTCGAGCGTGGTAGCCTCGTAGCCGTGGGTCAGAAACAGTTTCAGGGCTTGCTCGGCGATGCGATGCAGCGTTTCGCGCCGCTTCCGTTCGCGCAGGCCTTCCTCCCTTCGAGACGAGCTCTTCATAACCTGTTCTGGCACGAAACAAATCCGCTTGCAAAATTACACCAAGTGCAATACAAAATTACACCCAGTGCGAATTGTGTTCAAGGTGTGTTCATGGCGAACAGGGTGGGCGGCGATACTCCCTTGTGGCATGTTTCATCCCCTCACGCAGGTGGCGGGGGCGACGCAATCGCGCCGGGCAACATGACGCGACGGCGCCTTGGTGCCATGCTGCTCGCCGTCGCAGTCACAGCCGCCGTTGCGGCACCTCCAGCGCAAGCGCAGTCCGTCCCGCCCGCCTTCATCGACTTCGACTGGGTCGATCCCGCGCGTTCGCGGGACGTTCCGGCGCGCCTGCATTGGCCGACCAGTGTCGCGCCAGGATCGCGCGTACCACTCATCGTGTTCTCCCATGGCCTGGGCGGCTCCCGCCGGGGCTACAGCTATCTGGGACGATATTGGGCGGCCCGTGGCATCGCCAGTCTGCATGTTCAGCATGCGGGCAGCGATTCATCGCTCTGGCGAGGCAATCCTCTCGCCGTCGTGGACCGCTTGCAGCGAGCGGCTCATGAGAGCGAGACGCTGGCGCGGGCCAGGGATCTGCACTTCGCTCTGAACCTTGTGCTGTCGAGCCCCTACGGCGCCCAGATCGACCGCCGGCGTATCGTAGCGGCCGGACATTCATATGGCGCGAACACGGCCCTTCTTGCGGTTGGCGCCCGCGTGATGCGTGAAGGACGGTGGGTCGAGGCCCGCGACCCGCGCTTCTCGGCGGCGATCGTCATCTCTGCGCCGCCGTTCTACGGCGAGTCCGATCTTGCCTCGGTCCTGGGCAAGATCGCAGTTCCGAACCTGCACGTGACTGCGACAAACGACGTGATCGAAATCCCCGGATACCACTCGCCTGCTGCCGATCGATTGGCTGTCTTCAACGCCGTTGCCGAACCGCGCAAGCTGCTTGCTGTGTTCGAGGGCGGCTCGCACAGCATCTTTACCGATCGCTCGTTCACGGGTGGTCCGGCTCTCAATCCGAAAGTGAAGGCTGCGACGGCCGAGCTCACTCTGGCTTTCCTCGACCTGGCCTTCGACGGCAACGAGACGACGCTGGCGCGTTGGAATGCGACCTGGCAGCCAATCCTGGCATCGGCGCCCGGCGCCGCGCCGTCTCCCGTTCCGGTCGCGCGTTCCCGGCGCATGGTCCAGAGGGCGGCGATCGGTCTTGCTCCCTCGCCATGAGATGGTCAGTCGTCGCGACCTTGAGCTTGATGGCTGCTGGTTGCGCGGTTGCACCGCTGGAGCGGTCCGGGTCCCTGGCCTCCTACGACAATCTGACGCCGTCCGATGGTCTTCTGACCAAGTCGCAGGTTCGGATCAGCAAGGCTGATGTTCTCGCCGCAAAGACTGCGCGTATCGAGCCAGCTGCGTTCGCGGTAACCGCCGCAAGCCAGCCGTTCTCCGACCGGCAGCGCAGCCTGATCAAGAATGCGATGAACAGAGCGATGTGTCTTGCGCTGAGCGAGCGCTTCCGCATCGTAGCGCCGACGGAAGCCGCGGACTTGAATGTTCGGGCGGTCATTACCCACATTGCGCCGACCGATGCGACGGCAGCCGGCGTCTCCAAGGTCGCGAGCGTTGTACCGTCCATCGTTGCTCCCGGTGTGCCCATCCCTGTACCGCGGCTTCCGATCGGACTTGGGAGCCTGTCCGTAGAGGCCGAGGCCCGTGACCGCAGCGGCGACCAAAAAGCTGCCATGATCTGGGCGCGCGGAGCGAATTCCTTCACCAGCGCTCCGCGCGCATCGAGCGACGGGGATGCCTATGATCTCGCCAGCGCTTTCGGAGACGATTTCGGGAAGATGCTTGTTACCGGCGAGAGTCCGTTCGGAAAGGTCTCGGCGCCGCCATCCATCGGCAGTCTGCAGGCCTCTCTCGGCGGCGCGCCCAAGGAGGTGATCTGTGAAACATTCGGGCGAGCGCCGGGACTGATTGGAATGGCCGGAGAGAGGATTGGGCTGCCGCCGGATTGGACCGACCGGGGTGCGCCGGCCAACGCAGCCCCGGAAGCCGCGGTCACCGATCAGGCTGGCCCCCCGCTAACTGATCAGCGCTGACTGGTGTTACTGGATGAGCGATCGACAGCACCTTCATGCAACGTCGTCGTTGGATAGCGGCCGCGGGTTTTGGCGAACTACTCCGTCCTGCGCAAGAACGCCCCGAATGCGCGCGGGCCATCGCCGGTCTTGATCTCGCCGATCACCTTCAGCTCGCTGGCATCGATGATATTGAGCGTGTTGCTCTCCCAGCAGGCGACGATGATGCGCTTGCCGTCGGCGGTTACCGCGATGCCTTCGGGATAGTCGCCGACAGTGATGCGCTTGATCGGCTTCAGGCTCGCGAGGTCGAACACGCTGACGGTGCCGCCATATTGGTCGGTGACGAAACCGCGGCCCGCCGTCAGCGCCACCGCATAGGGGCGCATCCCGACCGGCACACGGCCGATTTCGCGAGCCTCCGCGATATCGATGACCGAGACATCGTCGGAGCCGACATTGGCGGTGTAGGCGCGTGTTCCGTCGGCATCGATGGTGACGCCGAACGGGCGGGTGCCGACGTTGATCATGGCCCTGCGCTGGCGCATCGCGGTGTCCACCACCGAGACGCTGTCGTCGTCGCGGTCCGCCGAGAGCAGCAGCTTGCCATCCGGCGTCACGGCGAGGCCCGATGGCGAGGTCCCGACCGCGATGCTGGCCGTGACGCTGCGCGAAGCCGTATCGATCACCCGCACCGCGGCGGCATACCAGTCGGCGACATAGACGGTGCGGCCATCGGGCGCGACGGCAATGCCGAGCGGCCCGCCGCCGACCACGATCCGCGCCGCGACTTGCCGCGCGGCCGCGTCCACCACCGTCACCGCCTTGGCCTCGGGACTCGTCACATAGGCAAAGCGCCCGTCGGCGCTGACGGCGACACCGGCCGGCTTGCCGCCGATCGGAATGGTCACAACGCTGCGCGACGTCGTGAGGTCCACGACCATCAAGTCTTCGCTGAGCTGGTTGGTGACGAACGCCTCCTCGGCGAACGTGCCGCCGGGACCGACGAGGCAAAGGCTGGCGGCGAGCGCCGCCAGAACCAGCGCCCGCACTGTCAGCTTCCGCTCTCGATCTTCTTCTTGAGCGCCTCGAGCCCGGCCTTGTACAGCCCGCTCACCGCGGTCCTGGCGGCCTCGTCGCTCAGCTCCGGCGGCGGATCGTTGTTGGGATAGCCGCGATAGAACGCGCCGGCCCATTCCAGCTTCGCCTTGCCATCAGGCGCGGGCGACACCGTCAGCGTCGAGGAATAGTTGGTCACCGGCAGCACCTTCACGTCGACCTTGGTGATCCGGTACGAATAGCTCAGCATGTCGGGCTCGTATTTGTAGAGCTCCTCCTCGACCGTTGCGCCGCCCGTCAGCGTCAGCGTCCGCGTCGCGCCGATCTCGTTGCCCTTCTCGCCCGTGGTCTTGGTGACGGGTGGAAGCCAGCTCATGTCCTGGAAATTGCCGATCACCGCCCATACCTTGGCCGGGGCAGCGTTGATCTCGATGGATTCCCTCACCTTCTGCCGCGTCGGCCCGTGCGCCCAGACCGGCTCGAACGCCGTTGTCAGCGCCATCCCCGCCACCGCCAGCGCCGCGACCCCGGCGATCGCCGGTCCCATCGTCATCCTCATGTCGTTTCCTCATTTGATCCTGCGCGACTTGAAGCGCGCTGGGAGCATCGTAGCGCATTTTTGGACGGTGGGGAGACCGGTTCGTGGCGCGGCTGTGGCGGCGCGCTCCCACTATCACACCATCCGTTGCGTTGCCTGACGGGCAAAACACGCCAGAACACGGTCAACGCCTGCAAACGGAAAAAATTCGCTTTACTCGAATTCGGAATTGTCGCATGTTTTGGCCATCCCAGCCCGGGCCGAGGGGCGGATCGCGATCGTCACGAACGCGGGATGGGAATGTGGTGGACGCAGGCAGCGTCGCGCGCAGGCGGTTTGCAGGACGGGTCACTCCGTGGGCAGACGAGACGCGCACACGACGGGCGCAGCCAGCGTACGGCAAAATCGTGTGGTCCTGGCGCCCGGGGTCTGTGCGCCAAGGCTTGTGGTGACGTTGCGGCCCGACCGGGTTCGCATCGTCAACCATCCGCAAGGCGACGGGGGCAATAGTGCATCGCTCCCCGAGGAGATCACGACATAAGCCGTAAAACCACTGCGCAGGGAAGGCCGGATGTTTGGCTTCACCTGTATGCCGCTGTGCATCACTTCCAGCGCATTACGCGCACAGCGGACCGCGGGTGCCAGCCGGCACCCGGCCTTCCCTGCGCCCTCGGCACTCTTGAGGGCGGCGATCAACGCAAAGCTCGGACACGGTGTGCCGCGAGAATGCGAAGCCGCGCGTATAATGCGGGTAGCAATGCTAGAGAAATTCGGGCTCTCGTGCCCCGGACGCAGCGCAGCGCCCCTTCGGCGGTGCGCTGCTGAGCCGGGGCCCATGCAGCAGCACGACGCGCGGACTCCTGGGTCCCGGCTCTGCGCCGCAACGCTCACGCGTTGCGGCTTGTCCGGGACACGAGTGTGGGCGTCGGGTGCGCCCCTACTCCGCCAGCGTCGCCTCCACGAACCCGCGTGGATCGGCACAAAACTCCCGCATCACCCGGTAATGATCGGTCTGCTCCACCGTGGTCGGCTCCAGGCCGTATTTCCCGAGCCGCAGCAGCCGCGCATTGGGATAGGCCATCAGCACCGGCGAATGCGTTGCCATGATCACCTGGCAGATGCGGGACTCTTCCATGCGGCGCAGCAGCTTCAGGAATTCGATCTGGCGCGCCGGCGACAGCGCCGATTCCGGCTCGTCGAAGATGAAGATGCCCTGGCGTTGGCAGCGTTCTTCGAAGAAGCGCAGGAAGCCTTCACCGTGGGAGTGCGAGAGGAAATCGGGACCGGCCTAGCCGGCATCCCGTGCCGCCTTGTCCAGATATCGCGCAACCGAGAAAAAACTCTCCGCACGGAAGAACCAGCCATTGGTGATCTTCGGCAGCCAGCTTGCGCGCAGCGCCTTCGAGAGTTGGCCGCCCATCTTCTCGCGTGCTTCGGAATGATCGACCGGCATGTAGCCCTTGCCGCCACCGGCATCGTCATAGCCGGCGAGCGCTGCGATGCCCTCGAGGATCGTCGACTTCCCGGTGCCGTTCTCTCCCACGATGATGGTGATGGCCGCGTCGAAGTTGAGCTCGAAGTCATCGGGGAAGATGGGCAGGCAAAACGGATAGGCCTCGCGATCGTGAACTTGCGACGGATCGAGCCAGACCCGCTTCAGATAAGGCGCAGGCAGATTGATCGTCCGATTGCCTTTTCGTGCCATTGCCCACCCCTGAAACCTCCGCTAGAACATAACAGGAACATAAGAATTGCAAAGCGATATCTGCCCCGCCCGCCCAGGCCTGACCAGCTACGCCAACGCCTCCAGCACCAGCTCCATGGTCATCAGCACGGGATTGTCGCCGCGGATCAGGCGGCCCTCGGCGATGCCGCCGGTGTAATCGATCAATGCAACATCGAGCGCGGCCTGCAGTTGGCCGGAAGCGCCGGGCGCGATCGCGCCGGCCGTGATCGCCAGCTCGGTGGCAAAGGGCTCGGTGATGCCGCCATGGGTGAAACGCGCGCCGATTGTCGAGCCGACGCCGCCGTGAATTTTCGCACGCGCGATGCCATGTGCACGGCAGAAGTCCTCGAGGCCGCCGGCAAAATCCTGATTGGGCCGCAGCCGCAATGCGAAGCTTCGGCTCGTCGTGCGGGCGCCGGTGCTCGCGACCGCGACGGGCCCGAACAGCTTGAAATTGGTCTCCGGATCGGGTTCGGCAGTGAACATCGCGCCATCGATGCCGAACGCCTCGACCTCGAAGGGCTCGGCCACAACGGTCTCGTCCGGCAGCATGTGGCCGCCGCTTGCCTTGCCGTCGGCCTCGGTCCAGAGCCCATGGCAATGAAAGAACGGTGCGCCGTCCCGCACGCCCAGCGTCATGCTGCCAAGCTTCGTGCGCGTCACGCCTTCGGGCCGATATGTCTCGCTGTAGAATGCCGCGTTCTCGCCGGTCTTCGACAGCGCCGGCATGACATAGGCGAACGGTTCGAGCGCACAGCGGCCGAAATTGAGCACGCCGCCGGCAAATCCCTCTGCCGCAAATCCGCGCCGTGCAGCTTCCAGCAGCGGCAGTCCCGCCTGAAGCGTGAAGGAAAAGGCGCGCCCCCTCGCCTCCACCCATTGAATGCGTTCGGCGACGGGCGGGCCCGGCTGCTTGATGCTGCGCATGACGCCTGCTCAGCTGGCCTTGATCTTGTCGAGATCGAGCAGCCCGCGCGCCTCGAGCTCGTCGCGCACCATCCGCTTCGGCACCTTGCCGTAGCCGGATTTGGGCAGCGCCTCCCAGAAGAAAAACCGCTTCGGCATTTTGTAGCGCGGCACTTTTGGCGAGAGGAACGCCGCCATCTCCGCTTCGCTCACTGGCTTCGCGCCTTCGCGCGCAACGCAGACAGCTATTCCGACCTCGCCCCAGGTCGCATCGGGCACGCCGAGCACGGCGACTTCGCCGATCGCGGGATGCGTCAGGATCTTCTCCTCGATCTCGCGCGGATAGATGTTGGAGCCGCCGGAGATGTACATGTCGGAGGCACGTCCCGTGATGTAGACGAATCCCTCCTCGTCCATGTGGCCGAGATCGCCGGTGCGGAACCAGCCGTTGCGGAACGCCTTGGCATTGGCTTCGGGGTTGTCGTAATAGCCGGCGAACACCGCAGGCCCGATCACGCAGATCTCGCCGCTCTGGTTCGGGGCAAGCTCCCGTCCCTCGTCGTCCTGGATCGAAACCTGCATGCCGGTGCGCTCGAAGCCACAGGTGCCGATCTTTGCATGCGGGCCGTCCTCGGGATCGTGCAGCGCGGCCGGCAGCACGGTGATGTTGCCGGTGACCTCGCCAAGGCCGAAATACTGCACGATGACCTTGCCGAGCTTCTTCAGCGCCGCCTTCTGGTCCTCGCGATACATTGGCGCGCCGGCATAGATCACCTGACGCAGCGAGGAATGATCGTATTTGTCGGCGGCGGGATGCTCGACCATCATCTTGAGGATCGTCGGCACCGTGAAGAGATTGCTGACGCGATGCGCCTCGATCAGGCGGAACGCCTCGTTGATGTCGAATTTTTCGGTCGGCAGCAGCACCGTGCATGCGCCGCGCGCGGTTTGCATCAGCTGGTGCACGCCGGCGCCGTGCGACAGCGGTGCTACCACCAGCGAGGCATCCTGCTCCGTCACACCTGGCGTCAGATCGGCGAGATGATTGGTGACGACGAACCCCATCTGGCCATGGGTGAGCACGGCCGCCTTGGAACGACCGGTGGTGCCGGAGGTGAAGAAGAACCAGCAGGGATCGTCGTGTTCGACGGCGACGTTCTCGACTGCCGTTCCTGCCCGCGAGGCCATGGCCTCGGCAACCGACATATCCGCGAATGGCGCCTTGCCGTCGATGCTCCAGTTGAATTCGAGTGCGCCGCCCTTCACCGCCGCCGCGTGCTCGGGGAAATCGACATGGCACAGGAACGCCTTGGCGCCGGAGGCCTGCGCGAGATAAGTGACCTCGTCCGGCATCAGGCGGAAGTTGGTGGGCACCCAGACCGCGCCGAGCCGGAACGCGGCGAACATCGAGACGAACATCTCCTCGCCGTTCTTGGAATGGACGAGGATGCGGTCGCCCCTGGCAATGCCGCGTGCGGCGAGCGCCGCGGCCAGCGCCGAGACCTGTGCATCGATCTCGCGCCAGGTCCAGGATTTGTCACCCCAGACGAAGCCGGGGCGCGATCCATGCCGCCGCGCATTCTGGGTCAGCATGTAGGCGAGATTCATGACGCGGCGGGACATGCGCAGGGGCTGCATCGGGCTTCCTCTTCGACGACGGACAGCGCACAAGCCGCCCGCTCATTGCCGCCCATTTATCGCCATCGCCGGCGCCCCTGCAAGGCCAGCGGCCGCGGACCAGCTCTACGGCTGCTTGAACGCAAACGGCGTCGCCGTAATGGCCTTCGCCTTCCAGCAGGCCTGCGCACCGAAGCCGCCGCAGAAGCTGCCGTGCAGATCGAAGCGGACGGTGCGCGCGGCGCCGCGCTTCGCCGGCGGCGCCATGATCTCGTAGCGGAGGACATAGCCGCCAAACACCTCGCGCACGCTCCCGTGCGGCAGCGTCACCAGGATCTTCATGACGCAGCCGCCGGTTCCGCAATAGGTCGTTTCGCGATCGCCGCATTTGGTGTCCTGAAAATCGACGATGTAGTCCTCGCGGCCATCGCCGGTGAGGTCAATCTTGCGCACGGTGTTTGGCGCGAAGGTCACCTCGCCGCCCTCCTGGCTGTCGCATTCCTCATTGGCGTAGCGCAGCGCCTTCTGCACGTCCGATGGATAGTCGGCCGGATTGAATGGCTTTGCGTCGTCGGCGCGCGCGCAGGTCACGAGCAAGGTGAGCAGGAGGATCAGAGATCGCATTGGCGTTGGTCGCAGCCACAACCGCAATTGTTCAGGGAATTTTAAACATGATCGGCGCACGCTTCATCCGTCTCCGCGTACAGAGTGCATTCCATGATCAAAGCGCCCGCCGCCATCCTGCTCACGCTGGCGCTCGCCGGATGTGCCGTTGCGCCACAGGCGCATCTGGCTTCCGATCCCGCCTTCAAGCCTGCGCGTTACGCCTGGGATGGCGCCGGCGAGGATCCCAACCGGCCGCGCGCTGCTTCACAACCAACGCGTACCGCTGCCCACTCCGAGCGCAACAAGTCGCAAGCCGGCATTCAGCCCTATTCGAAGGAATGGTGGCAGGCGCAGGACGGCATCGAGGCCGAGCAGGACGCCAAGGTCAACCGCTCCCTGGTCATCTGCCAGGGTTGCCTCCGCCAGCCGCCGCAGCCCGAGGATTCCAGGCTGGCCAAAGCGACCGATTGAACCGAACGACCGCAACATCGGAAACCTGCCGACCCGACCGCGCGTTACGGTCTCGTGTGCGAGGCTGGCAGCTGGAGGGGCCACGACATGAGCGACGTCATCGACAACAAGGCCCAACACCGCTACGAGCTCGCGGTGGAAGGCCATCTTGCGACCGAGCATTACAAGCTCGATGGAAACGTGATCACGTTCGAGCATACGGACGTGCCGAAGGAACTTGGTGGCAAGGGCATTGGCTCGAAGCTGGTACAAGGCGCACTCGACCAAGTCCGCGCCGCCGGATTGAATCTGATCCCACAATGCCCGTTCGTGAAGGCGTGGATCGACAAGCACCCGGACTATGCAGATCTCGTAACGACATGAGTGCACAGGCCCGCCCCCCGTGGCCGGCGGGCCTTCCAATATCTAGGGCCTATTGCCCATGCTTGAGCAAGTCCTGGTCAGTCTGACCCCAGTCCTGCCACAGCTGGAGTATGCCGAGCAGCACCACCACCGCACCGAGGGTCGTGTGATAGATGCGGAGGAAGCCGTCAGCGGAGTAACCGATCACGTAAGGCGAGGCGATGAGCCACAGCCCGACCAGGATTGTCGTCACCTCTTGCCACCGCTGCAAGGCCACGTACTCGAGCTGGCTGAGGCCGAACACGATCAGACCGATCGCGACGGTGTTGAGGATGGCCGTCTGGTGTCCGGCGATCGCCTGATCCTGGACGGGAAACCACGGCGAAGCCACGATCGCCGCGCCGAGCAGCATCCCGCACCAGTCTTCCCATGTTCGATGAGTCTTCAAGAAACCAGAGTCCGACATCGTACCCTCCTGCAAAAGAGGCATACGTCTGCGGCTGGCGATCACGACACTCCGAATATCTGGCGACCCTGCCGGCCGCATTCGGGCGTATGTCCTTTCCAGGACGTGGGAACCGAACTTCGGCTTGCAAGAGTCGTATCGAGGAATATTTGCGGTCGCCGCGCCATGCTCGCAGGGCGCGACTTCCATACTGCACTGCGGTCACCGCGGCGCATTTGCGGATATCTCCTCTGCGCCAATCTGCCTTGGTCTCACCTTGGCAAGGGCGGAATTGGCCTCCTAGATCAGGAGGCAATCTGCATTTCGGAAGGATCCCTTATGGCGGCATCGGTACGCGACAACAAGGACAGGAGCCGCTTCGAGCTCGATGTCGGCAGCGACATCGCCTTCGCCAATTACCGGCTGACGCCGTCCGCCGTCATCATCACCCATACCGAGACGCCGCGCGCGCTGCGCGGCCGCGGCATCGGCTCCGAGCTGGTCAAGGGCGCGCTGGACTTGATCCGGCGCGACGGCAGGAAGGTGATCGCCGGCTGCGGCTTCGTCGTCGACTATCTCGACAAGCATCCGGAGGATGCGGATCTGGTCGCCTGAGTGCAAAAGGGCCCGCGAGATCGCGGGCCCCTCCGGCACGACCCGGGGCGGGTCAGTGCTTGATCTCCGGCGGCAGCTTGCCGCCGTTGGCTGCGAGCTTGGACATCACCTGCTTGTGCAGCCAGACGTTCATGCTGGCCGAGTCGTTCATGTCGCCGCCGTAGCCGAGCTCCTTGGCGAGATCCTTGCGCGCAGCGAGGCTGGAATCGATGTCGAGCGCCTTCATGAGGTCGACGATCGAGGTCCGCCATTCCAGCTTTTCGCCCTTGTGTGCGGCCGCGGCCTTGTCGACGATCGCCGCCACGTCGACGGCCGCCATGGGCGCGGCGGCCGGCGCCGAAGCGCCTGGCGCGCCTGCGGACGCGCCGGGCGAAGCTGCGCCACCGGCGGGCGCGGCGGAGGCCGGCTCGCTGCCGAAGATCGCGCTCATGATTTTCCCGAAAATGCTCATGTCTGCTCCCCGAAAAGGAATCCGTTGGAAGGGCCTTGAGTGGCACTTATAGACGAAGTTGCCGCGCTGCGCCCGCGAAGTTCCGCAAGCTAACAGCAGCATCAGCTTATCTGCGGCGAAATGACGACAGAATGACGTCGTTGTGGTTGCGCCGCGACATCGAATTTTACCCCAGCGTGAGGGACAGGACTTGGACTTGAGAGTATGGTTGGCGTTCAGCTCGCGATGCCAGCCGGAATTCGCGTGTGGTCGGGATCGCGAGATTTCAGAGAATGGCGGCCGCTTGCGCCGTTTGCCGGCGCCGGTCTTGGCCGCCTGGCAAGGGAGCTAGCGACCATGGCCACACTCTACCAGGGCAATGTTCCTACGATGGGCCAGCCCGCGGATGCGGCTGGACCAGTGATCCGAACCATCCGACTGTCCGATCTGCAGGATGCGCTCAGGCGCGGCTGGGAAGACTTCAAGGCCGTTCCGAGCCACGCCATCATCCTGTGCCTGATCTACCCGGTGCTCGGCCTCGTGCTCGCCCGCGTGGTGATGGGCTATTCGGTGTTGCCGCTGTTGTTTCCACTGGCTGCCGGTTTCGCGCTGATTGGCCCCTTCGCGGCGCTCGGACTTTACGAGCTCTCCAGCCGGCGCGAGCGCTATGAACCGGCCAGCGCCTGGGATGCCCTGGAGGTGCTGCGCTCGCCTTCGTTCGGTGCGATGCTGGGCCTCGGCACGTTGCTGCTCGCCCTGCTCGTCACTTGGGTCGCGACCGCGCAGGCGATCTACATCGCAGCGTTCGGCTACGAGGGCGTGACCGGACTCTCGGACTTCGTGACGCGCGTGCTGACGACTCAGCAAGGTTGGTGGCTGATCGCGGTTGGCTGCGGCACCGGCTTCCTATTCGCGCTCGCCGCGCTCTGTATCAGCGTCGTGTCGTTCCCCTTGATGCTGGACCGTCATGCCGGCGCATTCGAGTCGATGGTGACGTCGCTGCGGGTCGTCGCAAGAAACCCCGTGCCGATGGCGGCGTGGGGCTTCATTGTGGCGGTGCTGCTCGCGCTCGGCACAATACCGGCCTTCCTCGGCCTTGCCGTGGTGATCCCGCTGCTCGGGCATGCCACGTGGCACCTCTACCGCAAGGTGATCGTCTCGGAGCCCGGGGCACGCCCGGTGCCGCCCCCGCCGCATCGTCCGCGCAAGCCGGCCGCCGACTTCCCGGCCAACCTCTTCCCCTGGCGCAATCGGACCGACGCCTGACGATATCGTGACGTGCGATCCTGCCCCGGGTCGGGCAGGATCGCATCCTGTCGTGCGCCTTGCTTTGGCCGCGGTTCCGACCGAGATTGTGCCCACCGGTCAGATCGCTTCACGGAATTCATTTGCTCGAATGACCCCGACGATTTCTCGTCTCGCTCTCGCAGCCTTCGCCCTCTCCGCTTCAATCCTGTCAGCCCAGCCCGCGCTCGCTGCTGTTGCCTGCGGCTCGGGCAATTTCGACGCCTGGCTTGCGGATTTCAAAACTGACGCTGCGGCGAAAGGCATCTCGCAGCAGGCCATCACCACCGGGCTTGCCGGCGTGACGCTCGATCAGAGCGTCCTCAACCGCGACCGCTCGCAAAAGGTCTTCACCCAGTCCTTCGAGGAGTTTTCCGGCCGCATGGTGCCGCCGCGCATGCAGCGCGGCTCCAACATGATGAAGCAATACGGCTCGGTACTGTCGCGCATCGAGCAGGCCTATGGGGTGCCCGGCGAGATCCTGGTTGCGATCTGGGGTTTGGAGACCGATTTCGGCGTCAACACCGGCAAGTTCGCGACGATCCGCTCGCTGGCAACGCTTGCCTATGACTGCCGCCGCTCCGAGCAGTTTCGCGCCGAGCTGATGGACGCGCTGCGCATCGTCCAGCGCGGCGATCTCGCCCCAGCCGACATGAAGGGCGCCTGGGCTGGCGAGCTCGGCCAGACCCAGTTCATGCCGTCATCCTGGATGAAATATGCCGTCGATTTCGACGGCAATGGCAAGCGCGATCTCCTGCATAACGCGCCCGACGTGCTCGCCTCCACCGCCAACTATCTCGCCGGCTATGGCTGGCAACGAGGCAAGGATTGGCAGCCGGGCAGTCCCAACTTCGCCGTGCTTCAGCAATGGAACAAGAGCGAGGTCTATTCCAAGACCATCGCCTATTTCGCCACCCAGCTGGCGCGCGCTCCTTAAAGCGCGATGCGATCAGGATGAATCGTCATCGCGCTTTAGGTTGTTGTTTAAGCATGATCTTTTCGGAAACCGCTGTGCACTTTCCGGATCATGCTTTGGGCCCTCGGACAAGCGAGTAAGGGCCGACCGCGCGGCGATCGGCCCCCTCTTTGATGCGCTGACTTCTCAACGTTTCTATTTGGACATGGTGGCCTGCATCGCCTTGCTCAGATGCGCACCGCACACACCCATCTTGCCGTTGAGCAGCGCGTCCTGCGCCGCCGTGATTTCCTTCTGCGCGACGAACTTGCTGTCGCCGTCGGCCATGTTCTCGATCGCGGTCTCCGTCTTCTCCAGATTCGTCCCGCTGCAGCCGACCGCGGCGTGCTTGCCGGCCTCAGCCGGCGCAACGGCGAACGCGACGGTAGCAATTGCGATAACCCCGAGTAACTTCGACATGACGTTACCTTCCTTCTTGTCCTTGCACAGACCAGCGACATTGCCGGATTCTGCGGCACGACTTTCATCTCGGCGCGTCAACTTGTCGCAATAAATTCTCCGCGAGAAATGCGTGATGCTGCGCATGGCGCAGAGCGGCATGCGGAAATTCTAATCTTCATGACAGCCCCGTAATGAAGACTGCACGCAAAGCGTGCACTCAGGCGCAGGGCATTTACGGGTCGAAAGCAACAAGCATCCAAGCGGATCCAACAACAGATATGAATGAATATAAATTCATATCTTTTGTTCCTGACACATGCGAATCGCGCATGTGTGACTTGGGTTCAGTAGCTAGTTCGGGTCCTTGGCGGGTGCAGGAAACGCAACATATTCTCCTGGCGCATCCAGCTCACGCTGCCGCCATAAGTCCGTGAATTCACGGACATTTGTTGCTCGTCGCCCGAGACTGTGCCCGCTGCTTGGGCGGGAGCGCCCTCGGGTTAATCGTTCGTTACAGGCGCTATGCACTCTGCGCTTAGCTGCATCGCAACATAGGAACTTTCGCACTGCACTACTCCCATCTATATCCACTTCAACGATGAGGCTCGGGCAAGAGCTGAATCGAACTACAGGAGACTACCAATGCTGCTCTCGCTCATCCGCATGATCCAGGCCTTCCGGGACTATCAGCGCAATGTTGCCGAGCTGTCTCAGCTCAGCGATCGCGAATTGGCCGATATCGGCCTCGATCGCTCGGACATCCCGCGCGTTGCCGCCGGTCAGTATCAGGGCTGATAACCTCAGCCCCAACCGGACGACCCGATAGCGCCCGCCTCGTGCGGGCGTTGTCGTATCTGGTGGCAGAAAACTCGATCTCGGCGATTCCACTCTCCGCCGAAAAGCGCTACCTGTCCGCCCCATGACAGGACCCCAATCCAACATCGTCCACGTGATCGGCGCCGGCCTTGCCGGTTCAGAGGCTGCTTGGCAGGTGGCGAAATCCGGCGTGCCCGTGGTGCTGCACGAGATGCGGCCAACCCGCATGACCGAGGCGCACCGCACCGATGGACTTGCTGAGCTCGTCTGCTCCAACTCGTTCCGCTCGGACGACGCCGCCAACAACGCCGTCGGCCTCCTGCATGCGGAGATGCGCCGGCTCGACTCGCTGATCATGCGTGCGGCCGATGCCAACCAGGTGCCCGCCGGCGGCGCACTCGCGGTGGACCGCGACGGCTTCTCGGCGGCCGTCACCAAGGCGCTGAAAGACCATCCCCTGATCGAGATCGCCCGTGGCGAAGTCGCGGGCCTGCCGCCGGCCGACTGGAGCAACGTCATCGTTGCCACCGGCCCCCTCACCTCCGCGCCGCTGGCCGAAGCCATTCGCGAACTCACCGACGAGAACGCGCTCGCGTTCTTCGACGCCATCGCGCCAATCGTGCACCGCGAGTCCATCGACATGTCGGTGGCCTGGTTCCAGTCGCGCTACGACAAGGTCGGCCCCGGCGGCAATGGCGCCGACTACATCAACTGCCCGATGACAAAGGAGCAGTATGACAGCTTCGTCGCCGCGCTGATGGCCGGCGAGAAAACCGAATTCAAGGAATGGGAGACCAACACGCCCTATTTCGACGGCTGCCTGCCGATCGAGGTGATGGCGGAGCGCGGCCCCGAGACGCTGCGCCATGGCCCCATGAAGCCCGTCGGCCTCACCAATCCGCACGATCCCGCCACGAAGGCTTATGCGATCGTGCAGCTCCGTCAGGACAACAAGCTCGGCACGCTCTACAACATCGTCGGCTTCCAGACGAAATTGAAGTACGGCGAGCAGCAGCGCATCTTCCGCACCATTCCCGGTCTGGAGAAGGCCGAGTTCGCCCGACTCGGCGGTCTGCATCGCAACACCTTCCTGAATTCGCCGAAGCTGCTCGACGGCCAGTTGCGGCTGCGCGCACAGCCGCGGCTACGCTTTGCCGGCCAGATGACGGGTTGCGAGGGCTATGTGGAATCCGCCAGCGTCGGCTTGATCGCCGGTCTCTATGCAGCAGCGCACGCACGCGGCGAGACGCTTGTCAGTCCGCCTGGCACGACCGCGCTCGGATCGCTGCTCGGCCACATCACCGGCGGCCATATCGAGACCATCGAGCCGGGCACACGGTCGTTCCAGCCGATGAACATCAATTTCGGCCTGTTCCCGCCGCTCGCGACCGCACCGACGAAGAAGCCCGATGGCACGCGATTGCGCGGCAACGAGAAGACGGTGGCCAAGAAGCAGGCGCTCAGCGCACGGGCGCTCGCCGATCTCGATCGCTGGATCGCCGATCACCTGCGCATTGCCGCTGCCGCATGAGTTTTCGATGAGCCTCCCCAAAGACGACGCCGCAGAGCTGTCGGCGCGCTGGACCGAAGGCGTGCTGCTCAAGCGCGACGTGTTCTCGACCGTCGAGCGCGGCCGCTTCCGCACCGAGAGCGGCGAGACCGACGCGGTGCTGCGCCGGCTCGACGAGGTGCCATGGTGGTCGTTTCTGCTGGCACGCCATCTGTTCGCCCGCGAGAAGCATGCGCTGGTGCGCGCCAAAGGCCTCAACGTCGGTCCCGAGCTGCTGTGGGCCGGACGCCGCGCGCTGGTGCGCGGCTTCGTCGACGGCGTCGCGCTGCATCTGGCAAAGCCGCATGGCGATCTCGCCTATTTCCGCTCGGCCAAGGCCGCGCTGCGCCGGCTGCGTCGCGCCGGTATCTGCCACAACGATCTCGCCAAGGAGCAGAACTGGCTGGTCGGCCGCGACGGCCGCGCCTACGTGACCGATTTTCAGCTTGCCGCGTGCTTCAACGGTCGCGGCCGGCTGTATCGCATTCTCGCCTATGAAGACCTGCGGCATCTGCTGAAGCACAAGCGCTCCTACGCGCCGGAGGCGCTGACGCCGCGGGAGCGGAAGATCCTGGCGAAGAAGTCGTTCGCCGCGCGCCTGTGGCTCGCCACCGGCAAGAAGGTCTATCGCGCCATCACCCGCGGCCTGTTCAACTTCACCGACCGCGAGGGCGGCGGCCGCCGGCTCGTCAACGACGCGCCGGTGCTCGCCGAGCTGATCCGCCGGAATCCTGCCGTGCGCGACACCGCCATCGTCGCCTTTGCCGACCGCCGCTCCGGCGTCGGGCTCTATGCCTTCGTCGAAGCCGATCAGGCCGCGCTCGAAGGCCAGCTCCGCAGCGAGCTTGCCGCCGCCAAGGGACCGAAGCCGCCCGAGCACATCCAGATCGTGCACGCCTTGCCGCGCAACGCCAGCGGCGCGCCGCGCACCGAGGTCCTGCAACTGGTCGCAATGAACCAGCTCGACCTGATCGAGCCGATGATGAAGAACGAGCAGGACCGTGCCTTCCTCAAGGATATCCTGGAGCAGCGCAAGAACCTGCGCGACCGCTTCAATTTCGAGGCGAAGCTGCCGGCGAGCTAGCATTGCGGCGTGCCTTGAAGCGTCCACATTGGCGATAGAGAAACGCTTGGATAGCGAAGGGCTGGCAAGGATTATGGGCACTCGGGGGACCATGATGCATCGTGTGGTTGGCGGGATGATCGCTGGCCTTCTGCTGCTGGCAGGCGCGCCCGCGATGGCTGACTCACCGGCCGAGCTGATCTCGGGCTTCCGTCTCAAGCATGGTGAGGCCCGCGTCGTTCGCGATTCAACCCTCGACCGCATCGCCATGGATCAGGCCCGCGCTATGGCGGCGAAGGACGACCTCAGTCACGATGCGCTCGGGCCCTTCAACCGCCGTGTCGCGCCGGCGGGCGCGGGCCGCGCCGCCGAGAACATCGCCTACGGCTACGACAATTTCGAGAAGACGCTGGGACAGTGGATCGACTCGTCCGGGCACCGCAAGAACCTCCTGCTGCACAACGCCTCCCGCGTCGGCATTGCCAGCGCCAAGAATGCCAACGGCAGGCGCACTTATTGGGCCATGGTGATCGCCGGCGATTACGAGCCGAAGGGCAAGGGTAAGGGCAAGAAGGACAAGGAGCCGCTGGTTGCCGTGAAGCGTGAGGCGGCGCCCGCAACCAAGCCCAAATCCAGCACCTGCCACATCAAGCTGCTCAGCCTCTGCATCTGAGCCAAGACTGCGCCGTCTTGCTCGCAGTCCTCGACGCGTCTAATTCATGCACGAAGATCGCGAGAAGCGGAGGCGTAAGTGATCGACATCGACCGGATACGTGCCGACACGCCTGCCGCCTCCCGGCTCGCATACCTGCACAATGCGGGTGCAGCTCTGATGCCGGCGCCAGTCGTCGCGGCCGTGAAGGGACATATCGACCTGGAAAGCGAAATTGGCGGCTATGCCGCCGCCGACCGCGAGTCCGATCGGCTCGACGCGGTGTATGGCTCGGTGGCGCGCCTGCTCAATGCCGCACCTGACGAGATCGCCCTGGTGGAGAACGCGACGGTTGCCTGGCAGATGGCGTTCTATGCGCTTCCCTTCCGCAAGGGAGACCGCATCCTGACGGCCGAGGCGGAATACGCTGCCAATTATGTCGCCTTTCTTCAGGTCGCGAAGCGAACCGGCGCGACGATCGATGTCGTGCCTAGCGATGCCAGCGGCGAACTCGACGTGCACGCGCTCGAACGCATGATCGATGAGCGCACGAAGCTGATCGCCATCACCTGGGTTCCGACCAATGGCGGGCTGATCAATCCCGCCGCGGCGATCGGCAAGATCGCGCGGGCACATGGTATTCCCTACCTGCTCGACGCCTGTCAGGCGGTCGGTCAAATGGCCGTCGACGTCGAGGCGATCGGCTGCGACATGCTGTCGGCCACGGGGCGCAAGTTCCTACGCGGCCCGCGCGGCACCGGCTTTCTCTACGTGCGCCGGGCGCTATTGCAACAGCTCGAACCACCGATGATCGACCATTTCGCGGCGCCCTGGGTCTCGCGGGATGAATATCGGCTCCGCGACGATGCACGCCGTTTCGAGACCTGGGAGAACAATTATGCGGCCCGGCTCGGGCTCGGCGCTGCCGTCGACTATGCACTCGATATCGGCATGGGTCCCATCGAGCAGCGCTGCCGTCTGCTGGCGGATCGCCTTCGGGGCGGCCTTGCGTCCGTCCGCGGCCTCGCCATTCGCGACCTCGGCTGCGCGCCGGGCGCCATCGTCAGCTTCACGATGGACGGGTATGAGGCGGACGCCATCGTGGGCAGCGCCGCTGCCGCCGGCATCACGATCGGCGCGTCGGATCCATCAAGTACCCGCATCGATGCCGAGCTCCGCTCGCTGCCGCCGCTCGTGCGGGCATCACCGCACTATTACAACACCGAAGCCGAGATCGATCGGCTGATCGGTCACCTCGCGGCTCTGGCGGCGCGATAGCGGCACGCCCGCGCACCGCTCAGGTGCAGCGCGCGCTCAGTCCGGATGCGCTCAATCTCGCCATCACCTCGTCGAGATGCGCGCTGTCGCGGGTCTCGATGACCAGCTGCAGCAGCGTCGCCTTGGCCGGAAGATCCGAGAAGGTCCGCTGATGCGAGACCTCGATGATGTTGGCGCCGGCTTCGGCCAGCAGCGCGGCCACGGCGGCAAGCTGCCCGGGGCGATCAGGAATATCGAGCGACAACTGCGTCAGCCGCCCCTCGCGCGCCAGCTCTCGGGTGAGGACGGAGGCAATCAGCCGCGTGTCGATATTGCCTCCGCTCAGCACCAGGCCGACCTTCTGGCCGGCAAAGCGGGACGGATCGGACATCAGCGCGGCGAGGCACGCGGCGCCGGCCCCTTCGACCACCGTCTTCTCGATCGAAATCAGGGTTGCGACCGCACGCTCGAGCTCGGCTTCGTTGACCAGCGCGATGTCGTCGACGAGACGACGGACGATTTCGGTGGTGATCTTCCCCGGCGATTTCACGGCGATGCCTTCGGCCAGCGTGTCGCCGCGCGCCGGCAGATTGCCGTCATGGATGGCGTTGTACATCGAGGGATACAGCCAGGCCTCGACGCCCAATATCCGCAGCGACGGCTTGATCGATTTCGCGGCAATGGCGATACCGCTGATCAACCCGCCGCCGCCGATCGGAACGACCAGCGTGTCGAGATCCGGTACGGCCTTCAGCATTTCCAGCCCGATCGTGCCCTGCCCCGCGATGACAAGCGGATCGTCGTAAGGGTGGACGAAGATCATGCCGCGCGCTTCACCGTGGCTGCGCGCAAAGGCGGCGGCCTCTTCCAGCGTCGCGCCCGTGACCACCACCTCGGCGCCGTGATGCCTGGTGTTCTCGATCTTCACCATGGGCGTGCCGATCGGCATCACGATGGTGGCGGGAATGCCGAGCCGCTTGGCGTGGTAGGCGACGCCTTGCGCGTGGTTGCCCGCGGACATAGCGATCACGCCCCGCACGCGCTCTTCCGGCGTCAGCGCGGTGAGCCGGTTGAGCGCGCCGCGCTCCTTGAACGAGGAGGTGAACTGGAGGTTCTCGAATTTCAGCCAGATGTCGCAGCCGCAAATACTGCTCAGTGTCCGGCTATGGCTGCAGGGCGTCTCGACGACGGCGCCGCGGATGGTCTCGGCGGCCGCAAGAATGTCGCTTGGTGCGACCGGAAAGCCGCTGAGATCGGACGTGCTTCGGGATAAGTCAGCCATAGGACAGCATAGAGCATTTGGCCGGCTCAGGCGATAAGCCAGCCGCTATTTGGTAAATTCACGCGATCGCGAGGCGCGCCACAATGTCCAGAGCGTGCGCAGCCGCGACGATGGCTGCAGCGTAAACGGGTTGCGTCCCGGACGCGACAGGCGCTTGAGATCGGCCTGCGCCTGGCTCAGCGGCAGAAACGCCGGCCGCATGGACGGCGCCACCTGCGCCAGCAGCGACGAAGCCGTCGTCAGATGCTGCCGGGCCTCACCCGCAAGCTGCTCCAGCACCGCATGGAGATTGGGTGTCTCCTTGCCGGAGAAGACATCCTCGATGCTGCAATTGTGCCTCTCCATCAGCTGCTGCGGCAGGAACAACTGCCGATGCGCGGCATCGCGCGGCAAGTTGGCGATGACCTGCACGATGCCCTGCGCCAGCCCGGCATGGCGGGCGAGATGATCGACCGCCTCCGACGGCGGTCCCAAAACCTGCGCCGCCAGACCGAACAGCGCCGATGAGGTCGCGGCCAGATAGCCTTCCAGCGCGGCCATGGTCGGCATCGGGTCGTTGTAGAGATCGAACTGGTGCTCGTCGGCAAGCAGCGACAGCGGCTCGACCGGCAGGTTGAAATCACGGATTGCGCGGAGCAGCTCGGCTGCCACCGGATTGCCCTCGGCGCTGCCATGGACATGACCCGACAGCATGTCGGTCCACCATTGCAGGCGGATCTCGCCGGGCAAGGGCTGGCTCACCTGGTCGCGGACGCGGACGATCTCGACGTTGAAGGCATACAGGGCCAGCAACGCACGGCGCTCGGCGGCCGGCGCAAACAGGGTCGCGGCGTAACGCGGAAAGTCATGGCTGCGCACCAGATCGGCGCAGAAGGCAACGGAATCGGGCGGCGGCGCAGGGCTGCTCATGGCACGGCGATCAGCGCAGCGGCGACCCGCCGCCGTTCGCCGATCATGATGTTATAGGTGCGTACGGCGGGTCCGGTCTGCATCGTGTCCAGCACCACCCTCACCGCCTTAAGCGCCTGACGGAGCTCCGGCGGGGGCAACCACAGCCCGGTTCCGGTGCCGACCAGGAGCGTGTCGATGCTGTTGGCCGCCGTGAAGACCCGATCCAGCGAATAGCGGTCGATCTTCTGGGGGTCCGTCACGTCCCAGGCCCAGATCGCGTCCGGCAGGCAGAGCAGCGAGCCCCGATGCGACATGCCGGCAAAGGCGAAGCCGCCCTTGCCATAGGCATCGATCGGCGCCGAGCGCGGGAAATGCGGAGCATTGGGATCGCCGGCCATGAGCTTCGTCCGAATGGGCTTACTGCCCTCGCAAACTCCTGCGAGGGCGCGAGGTTCGGATCATGCCTTGCTTTTCTTCGCCGGCGTAGCCGTATCGGGCGCATCTTCGCGATGCTCGCCGACGCCGAGGTAGATCAGGATCGGGGCCGCAATGAAGATCGAGGTGTAGGTGCCGACCAGCACCACGCCGAACATCATCACGGCGGTAAAGCTATGGATCGCGTGCCCGCCGAACAACAGCAGCGCGAGCAGCGCCAGCGTCACCGTGAAGTGCGTGATGATCGAGCGCGAGAGCGTCGAGTTGATGGACTCGTTGAGAAGCTGCGGCATTGGCATCTTCTTGTAGCGCCGCAGCATTTCGCGGATACGATCGTAGATGACGACGGTATCGTTGAGCGAATAGCCCAAGATCGTCAGCAGTGCGGCGATGCTGGTCAGGTCGAAATCGACCTGGCTGATCGACATGAAGCCGATGGTCAGCACGATGTCATGCACGTTCGCGATCATGGCGCCGAGCGCGAACTGCCATTCGAAGCGGAACCAGAGATAGATCAAGATGCCCAGGATCGCGAGCATCAGGCCGAGCATGCCGTAAGCCAGCAATTCGCCTGAGACGCGCGGGCCGACCACCTCGACGCGGCGATATTCGACGGAATCGCCGAGCGCGGCGCGAACCTTCTGCACGGCCTCCTGCTGGGCGGCGTCGCCACCCGGCTGCTCCGCGACGCGGATCAGGACGTTCTCGGGTCCGCCAAACTGCTGGAGCTGGACCTCGCCGAGACGCAGAGCATCCAGCGTCGTGCGCATCGCCGCGATGTCGGCGGCGCCCGACTTCGCCTTGACTTCCAGCAGCGTGCCGCCGCGGAAGTCGATGCCGAAATTCAGGCCATGGGTGAAGAATAACACGATCGCGAGGATCGACAGCGCGGCCGAGATCGGGAAGCTAATGCGGCGGAAGCGCGTGAAGTCGAAATGCGTATCGTCAGGGACGATGCGGAGCGACGGCAGCCAGCCGAACACCGAGACCACGGTGAGAATGGCAATGAGGACGCCGAGCCCGATGAGAACGGTGTGAGTCACGATCAGGCTCCTAGATCGGCACGCTCTGCGGCCGCTTCCACCGCACCCACCAGGCGACGATCAGCCGAGTCATGGTGAAGGCGGTGAACACCGTGGTGATGATGCCGATGCCGAGCGTCACGGCAAAGCCGCGCACCGGGCCGGTGCCGATGTAAAACAGCACCGCGGCGGCAATGAAGGTGGTGATGTTGGAATCGAGGATGGTTGCGAGCGCCCGCTTGAAGCCGGCGTCGATGGCCGAGATCGCGTTGCGGCCGCCGCGCAGCTCCTCGCGGATGCGCTCGTAGATCAGCACGTTGGAGTCGACCGCAATGCCGACGGTGAGCACGATGCCGGCGATGCCGGGCAAGGTCAGCGTGGCATTGAGCAGCGACAGCAGGCCGAAGATCATCGCGACGTTGATGGCCACCGCGATGTTGGCGAACACGCCGAACAGGCGATAGGTCAACAGCATGAAGACGATGACGAGGATCGAGCCGACATAGGCCGCAAGCTCGCCCTTCTCGATCGAATCCTGGCCGAGGCCCGGACCGACGGTGCGCTCCTCGACCACCGTGAGCGGCGCCGGCAGCGCGCCGGCGCGCAGCAGGATGGCGAGGTCGTTGGCCGATTGCACGGTGAAATTGCCGGAGATCTGGCCCTGGCCACCGGTGATCGGCTCGCGGATCACGGGCGCCGAGATCACCTTGTTGTCGAGCACGATCGCGAAGGGCAGGCCGACGTTCTCGGTCGTGGCCTGCGAGAACTTGCGGGCGCCCGACGTATTGAACTTGAAGCTGACCACCGGCTCGCCCGTGCGCTGGTCGAAGGTCGCCTGGGCGTCGGTCAGGTCGCCGCCTGCGACCAGCACCTGCTTCTTGACCACGTAAGGCGTCGGCGGCGGCGACGCGCTCATCAGGAGTTCGGATTCCGGCGGCAACCTGCCCTGCTGCGCCTGATCCGGCGGCACGGAGGTGTCGACCATGCGGAATTCCATCTTCGCGGTCTTGCCCAGCAATTCCTTCAGGCGCGTCGGGTCCTGGAGACCCGGGACCTGCACCAGGATGCGGTCATTGCCCTGGCGCTGGATCACGGGCTCGACGGTGCCGAGCTCGTTGACGCGGCGTTCGACGATCTGGATCGACTGCTCGATGGTCTTGCGCATGCGGTCGAGCATCGCAGCCTGCGGGATGCTCAGGCGGATCACACCGCCGCCGGCATCGGTCACTTCGAGGTCACGCTGGCCGCTGGATCCCATCAGCCCGCCCAACGGCTGGGACAGCTCCCGCAGCTTGGCGAGTGCGGCCTGCGCATCGGATTCCTTGGTGATCCGAACCTCGACCGCGTCGTTGCGCACGGTGACGCCGCCGGTGAAGCCGATCTTGGCATCGCGTAGCGTCCGGCGAACGTCGTCGCGGACCTGGTCGAGCCGCTCCTTCTTCACGTAGTTGGAATCGACCTCGAGCAGCAGATAGGAGCCGCCCTGGAGGTCGAGGCCGAGCACGAGCCTGCGCTGCGCCCAGGCGGGCCAGGTCTTGACCTGCGCCTCGGGGAAGAAGTTGGGGACCGCGCAGAGGCACACGATCAGCGCCGTCAGGATAATCCCCAGCGCCTTCCACCGCGTGAAATACAACATCGACTGGACCTGTCAGATCAGGAGACTTGAGAGACTCGCGCGAGCGCTCACTTCGCCGCGGTGTCGTCCTTGGCGCTTTCCTTCGAGCTCTCTTTCGCCGGCTCGCCCTTGGCTCGCACGCCGGAGATCATCTGGCGCATCTGCCGCACGCGCACGCCGTCGGAAATCTCGAACTCGATCTGGTCGTCATCGACGACCTTGGTGACCTTGCCGACGAGGCCTCCCGAGGTCACGACGGTGTCGCCGCGGCGGATGTTCTTCACGAGCTCGGCGTGGTCGCGGACCTTCTTCTGCTGCGGACGCAGAATCAGGAAGTACATGATCACGAAGATCAGGGCGAACGGCAGCAGCGACATCAACATGCTGTTGGTGTCGCCGGCGCCCGCGGCCTGGGCATACGCAGGGGTAATCAGCATTCGGACGATCCTCGTGAGAACGGGGGAAAGCCGGTCAGGCCCTCAAAGGCGACCGGTTCGGTCAAATTCGCGCGGACTATAGCGGCCATTGTCCCAATTGCAACGCTGCCAGACCGCCCTTTTGGGCCACCTTGCGGCGCGCCGCGAGGCCCGATAAGGCTGCGTTCTCAGGAACTTCGGACATGCCCAAAAACCTTAGCAAAAGCCCGGCCGGCAAAGGCCCCCGCCCCCCTGCCAGCAAGCCCGCCCGCGTCGCGGCAAAACGCCCCACGGCAGCCTCCAAAGCCATCGCCAAGACAGCCCCAGACCTCTCCCAGGAGCGGATCGTCCGCGCGCTGGAGACGATCGCGGCGCACCTCTCCGCCCAGGGCATGCCGGCCGTCGAGCGCGAATCGTTCGAACGGGCAGATGCCTATGTCTGGCATCCCGACGGGCGCCTTGCGGCCGTGCCGCGGGTCAGCCGCGTCGAGCTGTTCCTGCTGAAGGGCGTCGATCGGATGCGCGACATCCTGATGGAGAACACCGAGCGCTTCGCCAATGGCCTGCCGGCCAATAACGCCCTGCTCTGGGGTGCGCGGGGCATGGGCAAGTCGTCGCTGGTGAAGGCAGCACATGCCAGCATCAACGCGGAGCGCAAACCGGCCGACCGGCTGAAGCTGATCGAGATCCACCGCGAGGACATCGAGAGCCTCCCCGCGCTGATGGAGCAGCTGCGGGCCTCGTCCTTCCGCTTCATCGTGTTCTGCGACGACCTCTCCTTCGACGGCAACGATGCCTCCTACAAGTCGCTCAAGGCCGTGCTCGAAGGCGGCATCGAGGGCCGGCCCGAGAACGTCATTCTCTACGCCACCTCCAACCGCCGCCACCTGCTTGCGCGCGAGATGATCGAGAACGAGCGCTCGACCGCGATCAATCCGGGCGAAGCGGTCGAGGAGAAGGTATCGCTGTCGGATCGCTTCGGCCTCTGGCTCGGCTTTCACCGCTGCAGCCAGGACGAATATCTCGCCATGGTGCGCGGCTATTGCAGCCATTTCGGCGTCAAGATCGACGACGAGGCGCTGGAGCGCGAGGCGCTGGAATGGTCCACGACGCGCGGCTCGCGCTCGGGCCGCGTCGCCTGGCAGTTCGTGCAGGAGCTGGCGGGACGGCTCGGCGTGAAGCTGACGGCGAAGTAAGGCTCGTTATCACCTCACCCACAACTGTCATTCCCCGCGCACGCGGGGAATCCAGTACGCCGCGGCTTATCGGCTCAACAACTGGCGTCTCTGGAATACTGGATCGTCCGCCTTCGCGGACGATGACAGCGTGTTTTTGGCGAGGGTGTGCCCGACCGAAGCGCTGCGCCTCACGCCCCGTTCAGGAATTGAAGCGGGTCAACCGGGCTCGATCCCTTGCGGATCTCGAAGTGGAGCTGCGGCGACGCCACCTCCCCGGATTGACCCGACTTGGCAATGACCTGGCCGCGCTTGATGGTGTCGCCGCGCTTCACCAACAGCTCACTCGCATGGGCATATGCGGTGACGTAGCCGTTGGAGTGCCGAACCAGGACCAGATTGCCGTAACCTTTCAGCTCGTTGCCGGAATAGGCGACGACGCCGTCTTCAGCCGCCTTGACCGGCGTCCCTTCGGGCACCGCGAGATTGATGCCGTCATTGGCCTTGCCATTGGTCTTGGCGCCGTAGCTCGTGACCACCTTGCCGCGGACCGGCCAGCGGAAGGTCGGCAGCGCGCCGGTGGCCTCCGCGGCCTTCGCCGGCGTCTCAGCGGGTTTCTCTTCGACATTGGCTGTCGCCTGGGCCAGGCGCGCGCTCTGCACCGGCGCGGCCGCCGCCATCTTGGTGGCAGGCGCGGGAGCAGCCGCGACGGGCTGGAGCGTCCCCGCAACGGGCGCAGCTGTGGCCGGAGCCGCAGGCGCCGCGACGGCGGCAGTCTTGGCACCGGGCACAGTCAGCCTGGTGCCGAGCTTGAGTTTTGCAGACGGATCGAGGCCGTTGGCACGGGCGAGTTCAGCCGCTGAGATGTGGTTCTTCCGGGCAATGCTGGCGAGCGTGTCGCCGCGATTGACGAAATGGGTGCTCGACGGCGCAATCATGGCCGCGACCGGCTTGGCCGCGGGCGCTGCCGCAACGGGCGCCATCGCCGGCACGGGCGCCGGCGCAGCGGCCGTCGCCGGATGCGGGATGATCAGCTGCTGGCCGGGCGAGAGCGCGCGCGGCCCCTTGTAGCCGTTGGCGGCAAGGATCGCCTGCGGCGTGACGCGATAGCGCTTGGCCAGCACGTCCAGCGTATCGCTGGTACCGACGATGATCTTGGTCCCGCCGGCCGGCTGGGCGGCCGCAACCGAGCGCGGCGGCACGGTGGCCGTGGTCTCGAGATGCGGCTGCGCCGGAGGCGCATAGGAGCCGACGCCGCGTCCGCCACCGGACACTCCCCCACCCGACGCGACGGGATAGGATTGCGGCGCGGACACTGCCGGCGGCGGCAAGGGCTGCGACTGATAATGGCCGGACTGCGTCTGCGGGCGCGCATATTGCGGCAGCTCACGCTGCTGCGGCGGCGCCTGCTGCACCGATCCCGTGGATTCCGAGGCGAAGGGATTGGAGAAATTCGTCTGGGACAGCCGCGACGACATGTCGGCGCTGCACCCTGCAAAGCTGAAGGAGATCAGCGCCAGCGCCGCGACCTGCGGCACGCGGCGCGAGTAAAGCAACTCGGCGACAGCGGACATGGTTACTCACTCGTACGCAACAGAACTGGTGTTTTAAGTAAACACCTGCCGAGTAAATAACGGCTTAACCCTCCCAATAAGGTGTTGGCGGCACAGCCGATCCGGGTTCTACAGTTCCCGCGCCACCCCGGGCAGTGCCGGCACGAAGCGGACCTCGACGAGTTCCTTGCGCTCGATCCCGGTTTCGGTGCGGGTCAAGCGGGTCAGCGTCTGTACGCCCTGATGCGGTCCGACGGGGGCGATCAGGATACCCCCGACCTCCAGCCGCTCGATCAGGTTCTCCGGAATCTGCTCCAGCGCGGCGGTGACGATGATGCGATCGAACGGACCGATATTGGGAGGCAGATTGAGACCGTCGCCGAGCATCACCTCGACATTGTGACAATCGAGCTTTTCGAGTCGCGCGCGTGCCGTGTCGGCGAGCTTGCGATAGCGCTCGACGGTCAGCACCTGGCCGGCGAGCCGCGACAGCACGGCAGCCTGGTAGCCAGACCCGGTGCCGATTTCGAGCACCCGGTGCTGCTTTTTGAGCTGGAGCTGCTCGGTCATGTACGCGACGACGAAGGGCTGGCTGATGGTCTGCCCGCAGGCGATCGGCAGTGCGCTGTCACGATAGGCGCCGTCGCGATCGGCGCCCTCGACGAAAAGCTCGCGCGGCACCTCTTCCATGGTCCTCAGCACGGCCTGATCGCTGATGCCCCGGCGCCTCAGCGTCAGCTGAAACATCATCTTTTCCGGCGGGTGCTGATGGGACGTCATAGCTGCTGTTGCTCATCTCGTCTGGCGCATCGCGTACTGCACCGCAAGAACCCGAGACGAGAATCTTGTTCCGGCTCAGGAACTCATGATAGCCTTTCGGCGCATCATTTGACCACAACCGGGCTTTCAAAGCGCTAAGCCGTTTGCGGGTTTGCGTTCGCCGAAACGCGCATTGCGTCCCCTATCGTTATCTGCGAACGTTCACGAGAATGGGCAAGGACTCACCTATGACTGCGACAGGGCTTTCGGGCCGCTCTGTTTTCCTCGTCGAGGACGAGGTCATGATCAGAATGATGGTCGCGGACATGCTGGAGGAGCTCGGCTACAAGGTTGCCGCCGAAGCGGGCGACATCACCGAGGCCATGCGGCTTGCGCAATCCACCGAGTTCGACCTCGCCATTCTGGACGTTAACGTCAACGGCAAGGTCATCTCGCCAGTGGCCGATGTCATCATGGCGAAGGGCTGCCCGTTCATCTTCGCCACCGGTTACGGCTCTTCCGGCCTGCCCGAACAATACCGCGACCGGCCGTCGCTGCAAAAGCCGTTTCAGCTCGATGCACTCGGCAAGACCATCGAAGCCGCGCTTCGCGGCGGCTAGCCCTATTTCAGCGTGAGGCTCAGCTCTTCCGAAAACGCCTCGTTGGTGCGATCGAGCCTGAGCGGCGTGACGGAAACGTAGCGCTCGCGCAGCGCGGCGAGATCGGTGCCGTCGGCGGGCGTATCCATCATCGCGGTGCGCTCGAAGCCGATCCAGAAATAGGGATTGCCGCGGCCATCCCTGCGCTCGTCGATCTTGAGGAAGCCGAGATTGCGCTTGCCCTGGCGCGTGACGCGGACGCCCAGCACATCCTCGGGCGCACAGGACGGGAAGTTGACGTTGATGACGGTGTCTTTGGGAACGCCGGCAGCGATCACCTTGCGCAGAATGTCGGGTCCGAATTTGCGCGCGGTGTCCCACGGCAGCCGTTCACGGGTCTCGACACTGAATTCCTGCGACAGTGCGAATGACGGCAGGCCCAGGATGGTGCCCTCCAGCGCGCCGGCAATGGTGCCGGAATAGACCACGTCCTCGGCGACGTTGCGGCCCTTGTTGACGCCGGACAGCACGACATCAGGCAGCTTGGCACCCAGGATATGGCGGGCCCCCATGATGACGCAGTCCGTCGGCGTGCCGCGCACGGCAAAGTGCCGCGGGCCGACCTCGCGCAGGCGCAGGGGATCGTTCAGCGACAGCGAATGCGACACGCCAGACTGGTCGAGCTCGGGCGCCACGACCCAGACGTCGTCCGACAAGGCGCGCGCGATCTCCTCCACGACCTTGAGGCCGGGAGCATGGATGCCGTCGTCATTGGTGCAGAGAATGCGCATGCGAGAGGTCGATTCCGAAAAACCGTTTGATCTGTCATATCCGGCCATGGCCCATCAGGCAAACCGGCTGATCAGGGCCCCGGCAGCAGGTTCCCGGCCTGTTCCGCTAGCGCCGAATGCGCCATTGCGGCAGGAAACGCGCGAGCCGGCCCTCGGCACGCATTTGCATCGCCGGCACGACTGAATTCACGACGGGAGCCTCGATCACCCCGAGCGCCTCCAGCTGCGCGACGAACGGGTCAGGTGTCGGCGCCTGCGGAAACCGTTCGCGTGCCACCGTCAGCGCCTTGTCGAAGTCGGCAGCATTGACTCCGGGCTTGGCCCGTCGGCTCTGCACGAGATCGTCGTCCCAGAGCCGCACGATCTCGATGTCCAGGACGCCGCGGAGACGCTGATCGATGGCCTGGATCCCGGCACCTGTCACCGCCCATTGTCTGCCGATCCAGAAGATGTCGCGGTGCAAGGGCATGAAGGGTGGGATCGCGCTGAGGGGGCCGGCAGGATAGCCGGCCGTCCGATCTTCGCAACGCGATTCTCGTCATGCCGCGTTTTCGGACGCGAACCGGTGCCCACTTCGCGGGAAAACGCTTTAGTCGCGCGCGATCACCTTCAGCCCGCCCATATAGGGCTGGAGCACGCCGGGGACCGCGATCGAGCCGTCCTCCTGCTGATAGGTCTCCATCACGGCGATCAGCGCGCGGCCGACCGCGGTGCCGGAGCCGTTCAGCGTGTGCACGAAGCGCGGCTTGCCATCCGGCCCGCGCGAGCGCGCATCCATGCGGCGCGCCTGGAAGTCGCCGCAGACCGAGCAGCTCGAGATCTCGCGGAACATGCCGCCGTCGCCCTGCCCGGGCATCCAGACCTCGATGTCATAGGTCTTCTGCGACGAGAAACCCATATCTCCTGCGCAGAGCGTCATCACGCGATAGTGCAGGTCGAGTTTCTGCAGCACCTGCTCGGCGCAGGACAGCATCCGCTCCAGCTCGTCCTTGCTGGTTTCCTGCGTGGTGATCGAGACCAGCTCGACCTTGGTGAACTGATGCTGGCGGATCATGCCACGGGTGTCGCGCCCCGCAGCGCCCGCCTCGGCGCGGAAGCACGGCGTCAGCGCGGTGAGGCGCATCGGCAATTGCTTCTCGTCGAGAATGGACTCGCGCGCGAGATTGGTGAGCGACACCTCCGCGGTGGGGATCAGACCGAGGCGCTCGGTCTTCAACCGCTCGTGGTCGGGCGAGGCGAGCAGCTCGCCCTTGATCGCCCAGAACTGGTCGTCCTCGAATTTCGGCAGTTGCCCGGTGCCGAACATCACCTCGTTGCGCACCAAGAGCGGCGGATTGATCTCGGTGTAGCCGTGCTCGGTCGTGTGCAGGTCGAGCATGAACTGGCCGATGGCGCGTTCGAGTCGCGCCAGCCCCTTCTTCAGCACGACGAAGCGCGCGCCGGAGAGTTTGGCCGCCGCCTCGAAATCCATATAGCCGAGCGCGGTACCGAGATCGTCATGCAGTTTTGGCGCAAAGCTGTAGTTGCGCTTGTTGCCGAACACATGGTGCTGGACGTTGCCGTGCTCGTCGACGCCGTCAGGCACTTCGTCGAACGGAATGTTCGGGATCGCCGACAGCTCTTTCGTCAGCTCCTCGTCGGCGGCCCTGGCGGCGGCTTCGAGCTGCGGCATCGTGGTCTTGAGCTCGGCGACCTCAGCCATCAGCTTGGCCGCCCGCGCCTCGTCCTTGGCCTTCTTGGCGTCGCCGATCTCCTTCGAAGCCGCATTGCGCCGCGCCTGCGCCTGCTCGGAAGCGAGGATCGCCGCACGCCGCCTCTCGTCGATCGCCAGCAGCGAGGCAGACATCGGCTTCAAACCGCGCCGCGCGAGGCCGGCGTCGAAGGCTTGCGGATTGTCGCGGATCGATTTGATGTCGTGCATGGCTGTTTTCCCGTCATGGCCGGGTTTATCCCGGCCATCCACGTGTCTGCCGCCTTAGATCAAGTCGTGGATGCCCGGGTCAAGCCCGGGCATGACGAATCATGGGCTGAGCAGTGCGATGATAAAGCGAAAGTGCCCTACTCCGCCGGATTGGCCGGCGTCGACACGTCGGTGCCGGTGGCGGCCTGCGAAGCCGCTGCCTTCTTCTCCACCATCCCCACCGCGATGATCGAGCCCTCGTAGAGCGCCATCAACGGAATGGCCAGGGAGCACTGGCTGAGCACGTCGGGCGGTGTCAGCACGGCCGCGATGACGAAGGCAATCACGATGAAATAGCGGCGCTTCTCGCGCAGCATCTTCGAGGTGACGATGCCGATCCGCCCGAGCAGCGTCAGGATCACCGGAAGCTGGAAGGCGATGCCGAAGGCGAAGATCAGCGACATCATCAGCGACAGATATTCGCCGACCTTGGGCAGGAGCTGAATCTGCGCGGTCTCGTCGCTGCCGGCCTGCTGCATGCCGAGCGAGAAGCGGACCAGCATCGGCAGCACGACGAAATAGACCAGCGCCGCGCCGAGCACGAAGAAGAACGGGGTGGCGACCAGATACGGCAGGAAGGCCTGCTTCTCGTGCTTGTAGAGGCCGGGCGCGACAAACTTGTAGATCTGCGTCGCCACGATCGGGAACGAGATGAAGCCGGCGCCGAACAGCGCGAGCTTCAGCTGAGTGATGAAATATTCCAGCAGCGCCGTGTAGATGAACTTGGAGTTCTCGGGCCCTGCGACCCACACGAACGGCCAGACCAGAACGTTGTAGATCTGCTTCGCAAAGAAGAAGCAGAAGATGAAGGCAATGCCAAAGCCGAGCAGCGCCTTGATCAGCCGCGAGCGCAGCTCGATCAGATGGTCCATCAGCGGGGCTTTGCTGGCCTCGATATCGGCGTCGGTCATGACGCTTTGGCGTCCTTGATCGCCTCGGATGGCGCGGTGTCCTGCGCAACCGGTGCCGGTTCGACGTCGCGGGTGATCGCGAGCGGCTCGTTCGTAGCCGCATGCGCTTCGGCTTCCATGAAGGTCGCAGGCGTCGGCGCTTCCGGTGCCGTCGGTGTGACGGGCGGATCGATGGCGGTGGCGGCAGGCGTCTCGGCCGGCTTGTCCAGCGCATCGACGCGGAGCGCGTCGCTGACATCCTTCTGCAGCGAGGTCAGCGGATTGTTGCTGGTAAAGCCGGTGGCGGCTTCCTTGACCTCGTCAAAGCTCTTCTTGAGGTCGGCCATCTCGGCCTCGCGCATCGCTTCCTGGAACTGGCCCTGGAACTCCGCGGCCATCTTGCGGGCCTTGCCCATCCATTGCCCAACCATGCGCAACACGCCCGGCAGCTCTTTCGGGCCGATGGCGATCAGGGCCACGACCCCGATCAGGACCAGTTCACTCCACCCGATGTCGAACATGAGGTCTTCCGTTCACGCCAGCCGGAGCCGGCCCAATCCTCGCGCGCAGGATCGGGGCCGCTACCCGTGTCTCGCGTGCTCTCTGGCTCAGACGGCCTTGCTGCCGACGTCGGACCGTGCGGCGGTCGGCGCACCATTGTGCTCGATCGACTTGGCCGGCTCGGGCTTCTCGGCGGGCTTGTCGTCGTCCTGCATGCCCTTCTTGAAGGCCTTGATGCCCTGCGCCACGTCGCCCATCAGATCCGAAATCTTGCCGCGGCCGAACAGCAGCAGGACCACTGCGATCACCAAGATCCAGTGCCAAATGCTGAGTGAACCCATCCTGCAACCCTCCAAACGCGCATGGCCGGGGACCCGGCCGATCTTCACCGAAACCTAGGCTTGGCAGGTCTCAAAAACAAGGACCAAGGCAGCGCCAATTCGCTGTCGGCACTACGCAATCTTGCTAGTGTTAACTGGTCGCAGGGCCCGTAGGCGGACGGGCATCACGCCTCGGTGCCGCCTTCGCTGCCACCCTCATTGCCGCCTTCCGGCGTCTCGGGCTCAACCGCAGGCGCCAGCGCGAGATCGAGGTCCTCGCCCGGTTCCAGCGGATCCTCGTCCTCGCGCAGAGCCGGGTCGTCGGACGGCGTCGGCACGCTAAATCCGGTTGGCAGGCGCGAATCCAGCAGGCCAGTGCCCTTCAGCTCTTCGAGACCCGGCAGGTCACCCAGTTGTTCCAGGGTGAACTGCGACAGGAATTCCTCGGTGGTTCCGAAGGTCAAGGGACGGCCGGGCGTCTTGCGACGGCCACGCGGCTTGATCCAGCCGGTCTCCAGCAGCACGTCGAGCGTGCCCTTTGATGTCACGACACCGCGGATCTCCTCGATCTCGGCACGTGTCACGGGCTGGTGATAGGCGATGATTGCCAGCACCTCGATCGCCGCACGCGACAGGCGGCGGGTCTCGGTGGTCTCCCGCGTCATCAGCCAGGCGAGGTCGCCGGCCGTGCGGAATGTCCACTTGTTGGCGACACGCACGAGGTTGACGCCGCGCGAGGCATAATCCGCCTGGAGCTGCTCAAGCGCGGACTTCACGTCCACGCCCTCGGGCATGCGCTTGGCCAGCGTCGCGGTATCCAGCGGTTCACTCGATGCGAACAGCAGCGCTTCAAGCAGCCGCAATTCTTCGGGACGTGCCTGGGATTCGTTCTCCATCGGCTCGGCCTCTTCTACCCGCACTTCAGCCAGGCTTGCCATGGCAGATTCTCCTTCTTGCACTTAAGCGACCGGCGCGTCGGGCGCAGGAGCTGCGTCCGGGACCGGTTTTGGGCGCCCCTTCCGGAAATAGATCGGCGCAAACGCCTCTTTCTGGTTCAGCTCGAGCTGCCCTTCGCGCACCAACTCGAGCGCGGCGGCAAAGCTCGAGGCGAACACCGTTGCCCGCTGCGTCGGATCGGCGACATGCCGGATCAGAAAATCGTCGAGCACGCCCCAGTCGTCCTGTTCGTTGAGGCTGCCGACCAGCCGCTCCAGCGTGGCACGCGCCTCGGCGAGCGACCACACCGTGCGCTTGGCCAGATGCACGCTCGCCAGCACGCGCGACTGGCGCTGTGCGGCATAGGCGGTGAGCAGGTCGTACAGCGTCGCGGTATATTTCGGATGCTTGATCTCGGCGATCTGCTCGGGCTCGCCGCGCGGGAAGATGTCGCGCTGCAATTGCGGCCTGTTCATGAGCCGGTTGGCGGCTTCGCGTATGGCTTCCAGCCGGCGCAGGCGGTTGGCGAGCGCCGTCGCCATCTGCTCCGCGCTCGGGCCTTCCGCACTCGGCGGCTCCGGCAGCAGCAGGCGCGACTTCAGAAAGGCAAGCCAGGCCGCCATGACGAGGTAGTCGGCGGCGAGCTCGAGCCGGATCTTCCGCGCGGCCTCGATGAAGTGGAGGTACTGGTCGGCCAGCGCCAGGATCGAAATCTTGGCGAGGTCGACCTTCTGCTGCCGCGCCAATGCGAGCAAGAGGTCGAGCGGGCCCTCATAGCCCTCGACGTCCACCACCAACGCCGGCTCACCCTCGGCGAGCTCTGCGGGCCGCCCGGTTTCGAACGATAGGATTTCTGCGGTCATGCCGATGCCGTGTTTGCCCGTGCGATCAATGCGTCCAACTCCGCGCGCGCGGCCGCCCGGTCGAATGGCTGCGGCGGCTTGCGTGCGGCGAGCGCGGCTTTCGCCCGCTCCAATGCCCTGCCCGACAATTCAGGTGTCCGGCTGGCGACGTCGCGCATCTCCTCGATGTTGCCGTTGCAATGCAGGGCAACGTCGCAGCCGGCCGCGAAGATGGCGCGGGTCCGCTCGGCGATATTCCCCGACAGCGCGTTCATCGACACGTCATCACTCATTAACAAACCCTGGAACCCGATTGCGCCGCGAATCACGTCAGCAATCATTGTCGCAGATGTCGTCGCCGGATGGGCGGGGTCGACCGCGCTAAACACAACATGTGCAGTCATGGCCATCGGCAGATTCGCGAGTGACTTGAACGCGGCGAAATCGGTCCGCTCCAGCTCGTCCCGCGGCGTGTCGACCGTCGGCAGCTTGAAATGAGTATCGGCGGTGGCACGGCCATGACCGGGAATGTGCTTGAGAACCGGCAGGACACCGCCCTGCTCCAGGCCCTCGGTGACCGCACGGGCAATCGCCGCGACCTTGCCCGGATGAGTGCCATAGGCCCGGTTCCCGATGACGGCGTCGGCACCCGGCACGGGCACATCGGCCAGCGGCAGGCAATCCACGGTGATGCCGAGATCAGCGAGATCGGCTGCGATCAGGCGGGCGCTGAGGCGCGCCGCGGTGAGCCCAAGCGCCGAATCAGTGTCGTATAAGGTCGCGAATACGGCGCCCGGCGGATAGACCGGCCAGTGCGGCGGGCCCAGCCGCTGCACCCGTCCGCCCTCCTGATCGATCAGGACCGGAGCATCCGGAGCATTGGCAGCTGCCCGCAATTCCGCAACCAATGCAGTAACTTGGGCCGGTGTCGCGACGTTGCGCTTGAAGAGGATGAAGCCCCATGGGCGTTCGGCACGGATAAACTCCCGCTCGGCGGCGGTCAGTTCCGTTCCGGATACGCCGGTAATGAAGGCCCGCGTGCTCATAACGGCCGATTAACCCTGCCCCGCGAGGGGGTCAAGGAAACGGCCGTTAATTCCTCTGGATGAAGCAGGACGGCAGGCCGGCAGCCTTCAGGCTGTTGCAGGCCTGCGTCGCCTCCTCGGCCGAAGCGTAGGGACCGGCGAAGGCGCGATAGACGATCCCCTTGCCCTTGTCGGTCAGATCGACCCGCTTGATCACCGGCGAACGGGAGCCGAGCACGCTGCCGTACTTGCTCTGAAGCACTCGGTAGGACGCCGCGGCGCTGTCTTCGCTTTGCTGCGAAGACACCTGCACGATGTAGCCGCCACCGTTGCTGGCGGGGGCGATTTGCGTCGGGTTGGTGGCAGCCATCCGGTGCGCAGGCTCGGCCGTCGGTCCCGACTGCGGCGAGAGCGAAAGGGGCTGGTTGAGGCTGGCATTTGCCGAGGTCGGCGAATTGTGCGGCGCCGCCGTCGCAGCGGGCGCGGCAACAGGCTTGGGCGCGGCGATCGTCGGCTTGGCGGCGGCCGATTGCGGCGCAGCGCTGTCGGTCTGGTCGCCCTTTACGGCGACGGTCCGGATCGGGCGCGGCGAATTGCTCGGCAACGTCCCATTGCTCGGGACCCCCGTGCTTGGCGGCGGAACCGAGGATGGCGAGACGCTGGCCACCGACGGCGGGTTCGCATTCTGGTTCAGTGGCGGGAACACGACACGGGGACCGCCCGCCTTGGCGTTGACGTCGACGGGCGCCTCCTCGCGCGGCACGATCTTTTCTGTGCCATCGCCGCTGGCCATACGGTCCGGCACCTTGGCCGAGGAGTCCGTCGGCGCCGGCACGATCTTGGTCGGCGTGTTGTCGGCCTTGATGATCGGGGGCTCGCCGCTGCGGGGCGAGCCGATATAGGTCTTGTAGGCGAAGGCCGCACCGGTGCCGACCACGGCGAGCGCGAGGATCGCCGCGACCGTCATCATGCCGCCGCGCTGCTTCTTCGGCTCTTCGATTTCGGCGTCGTCGGGGTAGTCGCTTTGGAACGCGTAAGGATCGTCCGGATATGCGGGATCGCGCTGATAGTCCTGCTCGCCTGTCTCCAGCCGGCCGTAGAGCGCGTCGTCGTAGCGCGACGGATCGGGCTGCGCGTACGGCTCCGGCTCGGTCTGATCCTGGTAAGCCTGGCCGTGCTGCTGGTAGGCCTGACCTTGATATGCCTGATCCTGATATGGACCATCCTGATAGGCTTGAGCCTGATGAACATCAGGCTCCGGCATGGCAGGCTTGGCCGAATAGCGATGCAGCGGATGAACCGGGCTGACGGAGACGGGATAGTCGGGCTCTGGCGCGGGCGCCGGCTGCACGTTGGCGCGTCGCATCCATGAGGGCGGCCCGGGCGGCGGCGGGGCTTGCTCGGTGTAATCCTGTTGATCATCGTCCTGTTGATCATCGTTCTGGCGATAATCGTCTGGACGACTGCTCCGGGCCGGCGCTGCCGGCGGGCGCGCGGTCGGCCGGCCCTGCGCTGCAAACGGATCGGTTTGTCCGATCAGACGGGCGAGCTCGGCCAAGGGATCATTTTCCGCCTTCCCATGCTGATCGCCACCGCGACCATAGTCGTCGGAAGGAAACGGTCTGTCCTGATATCGTTCGGCCATCGTAATGATGCGTCCCTTCGGGAAAGCCGCGCGCCCCTCGACCAAGGCGCGGCTTTCGACCCACAAGGCTTTCAACCAAGTCTAAGCGATCCGGCTTCTGCCGGTTACCCCCCGAGTTCCCCTTAAGTAGTTCGCCCCAAACTACCGCATCTCGTCCGGGGCATGGACGCCGAGGATGGCGAGGCCCGATGCCAGGACCGAGACGACGCCCTGGACCATGGCCAGTCGCGCCTTTGTAAGATCTGCATCATTATTGATAATGAAGCGTAAATAGGGCAAATCACGCCCCTTCGTCCAAAGTGCGTGAAATTCGCTCGCTAACTCATAGAGATAAAAGGCAATTCGGTGCGGCTCGTGGGCCGCGGCGGCGGCCTCGAGCATGCGCGGATAAATTGCGAGGCGCTTGAGAAGATCGAGTTCGACCGGGTCCGACAGCCGCTCCACGGCCGACTCACTGAGCCAGGCGATCCGTTTGCCGGTATCCTCGGGCAGTTCCGGAAACACCTCGGCGCGCGCGTTGCGGAAGATCGAGTGGCCGCGGGCGTGACCGTACTGGACGTAGAACACCGGATTGTCGCGCGACTGTTCCATGACCTTGGCGAGGTCGAAGTCGAGCACCGCGTCGTTCTTCCGGTAGAGCATCATGAAGCGGACGGCGTCCTGACCGACCTCATCCACCACCTCCCGCAAGGTGACGAAGTCCCCGCTTCGCTTCGACATTTTAACCGGCTCGCCGTTGCGCAAGAGCTTCACGAGCTGAACGATCTTGACGTCGAGCGCACCCTTTCCGGAGGTGGTCGCCTTTACCGCCGCCTGCATGCGCTTGATGTAGCCGCCATGGTCGGCGCCCCAGACGTCGATCATTTCGGCGAAGCCGCGGTCGAACTTGTTCTTGTGGTAGGCGATGTCGGAGGCAAAGTAGGTGTAGGAATTGTCCGACTTGATCAGGGGACGATCGACGTCGTCGCCGTAGGCGGTCGCCTTGAACAGCAGCTGCTCGCGGTCTTCCCAATCCTCGACCGGTGCGCCCTTCGGCGGCGGCAGGCGACCTTCGTAGATGTCGCCCTTGGCGCGCAGGAAATCGATGGTCTCGGCGACCTTGTTGTTACCCGCCTCGATCAGCGAGCGCTCGGAGAAGAACACGTCATGACGGATGTTGAGGGCGGCGAGATCGTCCTTGATCTCGTCCATCATCATCGCGATCGCCTTGGCACGCACGGTCGGCAGCCACGAGGCCTCGCTTATTGAGAGAAGCTTGTCGCCGTGCTCCTTCGCCAGCGCCTCACCCACCGGCTTGAGGTAGTCGCCGGGATAGAGCCCTTCGGGAATGGCACCGATGTCCTCGCCGAGCGCTTCGCGATACCTCAGGAACGCGGAACGTGCGAGCACGTCGACCTGAGCGCCGGCATCGTTGATGTAGTACTCGCGCGTGACGTCGTGGCCGGCGAACTGGAGCAGGCTCGCCAGTGCGTCGCCGAACACGGCACCACGGCAATGGCCGACATGCATCGGCCCGGTCGGATTGGCCGAGACGTATTCGACATTGACCTTGGAGCCGCCGCGGATGCGGCCGTAATCGGCGCCTTCGCGCAGCACGGTCCGCAGCGCCTCGGCCCAGGCGGCCGGCTTCAGTGTCAGGTTGATAAAGCCGGGGCCCGCGACATCGACCTTGGCGATCAGCGCGTCCGCACGGAGCCGCTCGGCGATCTGCTCGGCGAGGTCGCGCGGCTTTGCCTTTGCCTCTTTCGCAAGCACCATGGCAGCGTTGGTCGCCATGTCGCCATGGGAGGCGTCGCGCGGCGGCTCGACCACCACGCGCGAGAAATCGATGCCCTCCGGCCAGCTGGCGTCCGCCGCAAGCGCGCGGCAGGCGGCGTGCACGCGCGCGAGCACGTCGGCGAACAGATGCAGGGATGAGGATGTCTGGGGCATGGCCGCCGCCTAACGCAAATCCGGGGTCGAGTCAAAGAGCCGCTGGTGCTCGGTCAGTGCGAAGCGATCCGTCATTCCGGCTATGAAATTGCCGATCCGCCGGGCGCGGTCGCCCTCGTCGTCCGCCTCCGCCCCCAGCAGCCATTCCGGCGGCAGCTCGCCGGGGGATTTCAGGTATTTTGCGAACAGGTCGAACAGGATCCGCTCCGCCTCGCCCATCACCCGCATCACCCGCTTGTGGCGGTACATGTGCTGGTACAGGAAGGCCTTGATGGCGGCCTCTTCCTCCGCGACCTCGGTGGGGAACGCGATCAGCGCCCGGCTCTGCTGCCGCACCTCCTGAGCCGATTGCGGCTTGGTGGCGGCGAGGTTCTTCTGTGCCTCCGCAAACACCGCCCCGATCAGGTGCGAGATCAGCTCGCGCACCAGTTCGGCGCCGCGCCGGACGTCTTCAAGGTCGGGATAATGCGCAGCGATCCCGGCGATGATCTCCGCGGTCAGCGGCATCACCTTGAGATCGTCGAGGTGAAACAGGCCGGCGCGCAGGCCGTCGTCGATGTCGTGCGCGTCATAGGCGATGTCGTCGGCGATCGCGGCGACCTGCGCCTCCAGTGAGGCGAAGCTCCACAGTTCGAGGTCGTAGGTCTTGATGTAGTCGGCGATGCCGACGGGAATGCCGTGCTCGCGATAGCGCCCGACCGGAGCGCCGCTGCGGTCGGTCAGCGGACCGTTGTGCTTGACGATGCCCTCCAGCGATTCCCAGGTCAGGTTGAGCCCGTCGAACTCGGGATAGCGGTGTTCGAGCGAAGCGACGACGCGGAGCGTCTGGGCGTTGTGGTCGAAGCCGCCGAATTCCTTCAGGCAGGCGTCCAGGGCCCGTTCGCCGGCATGCCCGAACGGCGGATGACCGAGATCGTGGGCGAGCGCGAGGGTTTCAGTGAGGTCCTCATCCAGCCCGAGCTGCCGGGCCAGCGCGCGGGCGATCTGCGCCACCTCCAGCGAATGGGTCAGCCGGGTGCGGTAATGGTCGCCTTCATGGAACACGAACACCTGGGTCTTGTACTTCAGGCGGCGGAAGGCGGTGGAATGGATCACCCGGTCGCAATCCCGCCGGAACGGGCTGCGGGTTCGGCTCGGGGGTTCGGCGACCAGCCGGCCACGGCTGCGATCGGGATCGCAGGCATAGGGCGCGCGGGGGGCTGCCATTCCGACGGACACGGCGAATTTAGTCCCTATCCATTTGATTCTGCGTATGGTGGCACTTAACTATGTCGGGCGCGGGATACCAAATGAATTGGGTATGACTGCGGGACTATCGGAGACGAACGATGACGACTGCCGTGACCATCAGCGACCGGGCCGCACGCCGGATTGGGGAGATCCTCAAGGGCGAAGGTTCTGGCGCGATGCTGCGCATCTCCGTCGAGGGCGGCGGCTGCTCCGGCTTCCAGTACAAGTTCGACATCGACCGTGCCCGCACCGACGACGATCTCGTGATCGAGCAGGACAATGCGGTGGTGCTGGTCGATTCCGCCTCCCAGCCCTTCCTGGCGGGATCGCAGGTCGATTTCGTCGACGATCTGATCGGCGCCTCGTTCCGCGTCAACAATCCCAATGCCACAGCGTCCTGCGGCTGCGGGACCAGCTTCTCGGTCTGACCGGCTACGCGCCCGTTATCTGCCTTTCCTCCTCCGTCCACTCCACCTCGACCGGCGTCAGGTCCGGCTGGAGCGGTGCGTCCTCCGACATGACATGGCCGTTCAGCGCACGCAGGAGTGCCGCGACCAGCGCCGGCTTGCGCAGCGGCTTGGCGAGGAAGTCCGACATACCGGCCTCGCGGCAGACCTTGATGTCCTCGGGGAAGGCATTGGCGGTGAGCGCGATGATCGGCAAAGCTTCGAGGCGTCCGCCTTGCGCGCGGATCGTGCGGGTGGCCGCAAGTCCATCCATGTCGGGCATGCGCACGTCCATCAGCACGACGTCGTAATTGCCCTCGGATGCCGCCGCGACGGCCTCGGCGCCGTCGGCGACGACGCGCAGCTCGACGTCGAAGGATCCCAACATCTTGCTCACGACCATGCGGTTGACGGCATCGTCCTCCGCGACCAGCACCTTCAGCGGCCGGTCGAGGCCGGCAATGCGGGCTTTGAGATCGTCGGCCTCGTCGCGGCCGCCTGCCTGATCGGACGTCTGCGCCTGGCTCCAGGGCAGCACCAGCGTGAAACGGAAGGTCGAGCCTTGGCCCGGCGTCGAGGTGACTCCGATGGTGCCGCCCATCTGCTCGATGATGCGCCGTGAGATCGCAAGGCCGAGGCCGGTGCCGCCGAAGCGACGGCTGATCGAGGCATCGGCTTGCGCGAAGTCGCTGAAGAGCTGGCCGAGCTTTTCGGGGGCGATGCCGATGCCGCTGTCGGTCACCGTCCATTCGACGGTCGCCAACAGATCGCGTCGCGCCTGGCAGGTGACCGAAATCGTCACCTCCCCCTGGTCGGTGAACTTCACCGCATTGGACGCGAGGTTGAGCAGCACCTGGCGGATGCGTGCGACGTCGCCGCGCAGGGTCGGCGGCAGGTTCGGATCGAGTTCGACCTTGACCGTCAACCCCCTGTTCTTGGCGCTCGCGCGAATGACGGTCGCGACAGCCTCGACCAGCGCCTGCGGGGCGAAGTCGATCGCCTCGAAGGTGAAGCGCCCGGCCTCGAGCTTGGACAAGTCCAGAATGTCGTTGAGGATGCGCTGGAGATTGTCGCCGGAGTCGCGGATCGTGGTGACCGCCTCGCGCTGCTCCGCATCGAGCTGGGTTTCGAGCAGCATGCTGGCGAGCCCGAGCACGCCGTTCATCGGCGTGCGGATCTCGTGGCTCATCACCGCCAGAAAGTCCGACTTGGCGCGGCTCTCGGCCTCCGCCTTTTCCGCGCGCCAACGCTCGGTCACGTCGCGCCCGAAGCCGCGATAGCCGAGGAAATGTCCCTCGCGATCATAGGCGGGCTTCGCCGTCAGCGACCACAGCCGCGCCTCGCCGCCGGCAACGACCTTGAGGTTCATCTCGTGCAACGGCTCGTTCTGCTCCATCAGGCCGACAACGTTGTAGGCTGCACTCTTGTCCTCCGGGCAGAGCATGTCGAGCACGTCGGCGAAATGCGATCCCTTCAGCAGCGGAAGCGGCAGCTGCGCTACGTCCGCGAAGCGTTGGGGCACGTCGATCAGATGCCCGTCGGCGTCGGTCTGCCACAGCCAGTCGCTGGCGTTCTCCTGAAAGTCCTTCAGCAGCAGCGAGATGATCTCGGTCTGGCGCTCGAGCTCGAGCTGGGCCTTGAGATTGCCGAGGAACAGATTGCCCTGCGAGACGATGTTGCGCGCCATGAAGAATGCGAACAGCAGCAGGAACACCGAGGTCACGAGATAGGGCCCGGTCCCGCACAGCAGCAGCGCGCCGGCGCAGGCGACGGTCATGGTCGCGAGATAGATGAGGCCCGCACGCGGAAAGGTCGAGAGCGTGAAGGCGCCGCCCGACATCATGCCGACCATCAGGCAGGCCAGGATGAGCTGACTGGTCGGCTCGATGCGGCTGAACAGCGCGAGCGGCAGCGTGCCCCAGATCGCGGCGAGGAAGAATGCCTGCCGCAGCATCTGGCGCGCCGCGCGGGGCGAAGCCTCTTGCGGCGGGTTCTGATGCGACCGTTGCCAGGAACGCACCGCGAGCGAGGCGGTGACGGCGAGCGTCAGGCCCCAGATCGCGAGGAAGTCGTTCCAGCCCCTGCCCCAGAACAGGATCAGCACGATGGCGACGTTCAGCATCGTCACCGCCATCGTCACCGGCATCAGCCGCGTCACGGCGTCGATCTGCTTGGCGCGGATGCGGCGGATCTCGCGCTCGCTGAGATCGGCTGTCAGGCCGTCCTCGATCTCGAAGCCGCCGAGCCAATACAGGAATGCGCCGATCAGGCCGTCACGCGGTTCAGTTCGCTTCATCGACTTGTCCGGCCAACCCATCCGCGGAACCTTTCGACGATCAATGGCCCGCCGCCTGCTTAGACCGGGTTAATTTTGTGGGAGATTTTGCGGCGTCCTTGACGGGCGCGTTTGCAGTTTGTTCTAACCATGGCCCCGCCCGGAGCCCCTCCCTATGTCCATCAGAGTAGCCACCTGGAACGTGAACTCGGTCCGGCAGCGGATCGATCTCCTGCTGACCTGGCTGAAGGAGTGCCAGCCCGACATCGTCTGCCTCCAGGAGATCAAATGCGTCGACGAGGCCTTTCCGCGGCTGGAGATCGAGGCGCTGGGCTACAACGTCGTCACCCATGGGCAGAAGACGTTCAACGGCGTCGCCCTGCTCTCGAAGCTGCGATTCGACGAGACCAAGTCGGGGCTCGCCGGCGACGACGAGGATACGCATGCCCGCTTCCTCGAGGGCGTGGTCACGCTCAAGCGCGGGGTGCTGCGCATCGCCTGCCTTTACCTTCCCAATGGCAACCCGGTCGGGAGCGACAAATATCCCTACAAGCTCAAATGGATGTCCCGGCTTCTTGAATATTCGAAGGAGCGCCTCAAGGCTGAGGAGCCGCTGATCCTCGCGGGCGACTTCAACGTCATCCCGCATGCCCGCGACGTGCACAATCCGGCCGCCTGGACCGAGGACGCCCTGTTCAAGACGGAGACGCGCGAAAGCTTCCAGTCCCTGCTCGGCCTCGGCCTGACCGACGCCTTGCGCGCCGTCACCGATGAGCCCGGGCTCTACACCTTCTGGGACTACCAGGCCGGGGCCTGGCAGAAGAACCAGGGCCTGCGGATCGACCACCTGCTGCTGTCGCCACAGGCCAGCGACCGGCTCGCCAATGTCGGCATCGACAGCTATGTGCGCGGCTGGGAGAAGCCGTCGGACCACGTGCCGGTGTGGGCGGATCTGGATCTCGACGCGGCGTGAGCGCCGATCAGGTGGTGGGCACGGTGCCAGGGCGCCTTTGCCTATCCCACGGGAACCTAGTCCCGGCGGCCCTGCACCCACTGCTCCAGCATTTGCAGGCACATGGCGCGGTCGTCATCGGAGGCCTTGGCGAAGGCGCGGTTGTAGCTTTCCTTGATCCAGGTCTCCTCGGCGCCGGCGCTGTCGCGCGCCAGGGTCAGCCACATCAGGCCGCGCGCGGCCTGGCGCGGCAGGCGGTCGCCGTTGAACAGCATCTGGCCGAGCAGCGCCTGTGCCTGGTGCTGGCCCTTCTGCGCGGCGAGGCCGAGCCAGCGCGCGCCATAGCGGAAATCCTCGCGAGAGGCGTCGGGGGTCTTCAGGTACAGCCGCGCGAGATCGTATTGCGCGTCGGCATTGCCGAAATAGGAGGCCGCATAGGAGAACATCTCCCGCGCCCGCTCCGGGTCCGACTTGATCTTCGAGTTCGGGATGCCGCTGAGATAATAGCGGCCGAGCGCGACGAAGGCGTTGGCCACGATCTGCGCCTGCGGCGCCGACGGGCTGTCCTCGGCATGCGCGTTGGCGATCCGGCTGAAATATTCGAAGGCACGCAAATCGTCCTGGGCGACACCGTCGCCGTTGGCGTACATGCGGCCGAGCTTCCACTGCGCGATGGGGTGGCCACCCTCGGCGGCATATTGCAGCGCGCTGAGCGAGGTTTCCTGGGGTGCGACTGCCGGCGGAACCTTGGTGCGCACAGCACCCGCGGCGCCGGGCAAGGTGGTCACGACCGGGATGGCCGCGTCCTTTGGGTTGACCGGCGCGCCGTCGAAGGCGAGCGCCGGCGCGGCCAGCGCAGCCGCCCCCAACACAAACGCAACTATGGCACGCCTAGATGTCCGCATAGCACTGTTTCTCGTGCGCCCCGCCCGGATGGGTTACCGCCCCACCAACCGCCGGTCCGACCTGCTGCGCATATTTCCAGAGCACACCCGACGTATGATTAGTCGCGCGAGCGCTCCATTTGGTCTTGCGCTGGGCGAGCTCGGCGTCGCTCAATTTTACGTTAAGGGTACCGGCGACCGCGTCGATCTCGATGATGTCGCCGTCCTCGAGCAGCCCGATCGGGCCGCCGACCGCCGCCTCCGGCCCGACATGGCCGATGCAGAAGCCGCGGGTGGCGCCGGAGAAGCGGCCGTCGGTGATGAGCGCGATCTTGCCGCCCATGCCCTGGCCGGTCAGCGCAGCTGTGGTCTGGAGCATTTCCCGCATGCCGGGGCCGCCCTTCGGCCCCTCGTAGCGGATCACGATGACTTCGCCTTCGCGGTAGGTGCGGTTCTGGACCGCCTCGAACGCATCCTCCTCACGGTCGAAGCACCTGGCCGGACCGGTAAACCTGAGGTTGGACATTCCCGCGACTTTCACGATCGCACCTTCTGGCGCCAAATTGCCCTTCAGACCGACCACACCGCCTGTCACGGTGATGGGCTTGTCTGCCGGGTGCACCACGTCCTGGTGCGGATTCCATTTCACGCTCTTGAGGTTTTCGGCGATCGTGCGGCCCGTGACGGTAAGGCAATCACCGTGCAGGAAGCCATTGTCGAGCAGCGTCTTCATCAGAAGCGGTATGCCACCTACTTCAAACATGTCTTTGGCGACATAACGGCCGCCTGGCTTCAAATCCGCGACATAAGGTGTCTTTTTGAAGATTTCAGCGACGTCGAACAGGTCGAACTTGATGCCGACCTCGTGCGCGATCGCCGGTAGGTGCAACGCAGCATTGGTCGAGCCGCCGGACGCCGCAACAACGGCAGCCGCATTCTCCAGCGCCTTGCGGGTGACGATGTCGCGCGGCCGGATGTTCTGGGCGATCAGGTCCATCACCTTCTCGCCCGCGGTCATGCAGAACGCGTCGCGAATTTCGTAGGGTGCCGGGGCACCGGCCGAGTACGGCAAAGCGAGGCCGATCGCCTCGGAGACGGTCGCCATGGTGTTGGCGGTGAACTGGGCGCCGCAAGCGCCCGCCGACGGACAGGCCACACGCTCGATCTCGTCGAGGTCCTCGTCCGACATGGCGCCGACCGAGTGCTTGCCGACCGCCTCGAACATGTCCTGCACGGTGACCTGCTGCCCGCGGAAATTGCCGGGCAGGATCGAGCCGCCATAGATGAAGATCGAGGGCACGTTGAGGCGGACCATCGCCATCATCATGCCTGGCAGCGACTTGTCGCAGCCGGCAAGGCCGACCAGCGCGTCATAGGCGTGACCGCGCACCGTCAGCTCGACCGAGTCGGCGATGCATTCCCGCGACGGCAGCGAGGAGCGCATGCCGTCATGGCCCATGGCGATGCCATCGGTGACGGTGATGGTGCAGAATTCGCGCGGCGTGCCGCCGGCCGACGCCACGCCCTTCTTCACCGCCTGGGCCTGGCGCATCAGCGCGATGTTGCAGGGAGCGGCCTCGTTCCAGCAGGAGGCGACACCGACGAAAGGCTGGTGGATCTGATCGGTGGTCAGACCCATGGCGTAGAAATAGGACCGATGGGGCGCACGCGCAGGGCCTTCCGTCACGTGACGGCTCGGCAGCCTCTGCTTGTCAATCTTTGCGACCATCGCAACCAGTTTCCCCGGCCAACCCTTTCAGACCCGAAAAATCAGAGCCAAGATTTGAATCGACCTTGGGATTTTCTCGTCGCCTTCGAAGACCGCCACTGCCCTTAAAACACTAGAGTGATTTTATTCATGTTCGGGTGTGGCCAAAAAGCGGCGACGATGCGAACCGCCGCTGATGAGGGTTAAATCCGGCGTGAGTGTTGCGGAGGCACAACAATCGTGGCGTGGAAGACACGGACAAGACTACTTTGATACCTCCACTAAGGGGGCCATCTGGCAACTTCAGATTTTGCGACGGATGCAGTGCGCCCTTTCTGCCAGCTAGAACAACGCATCATCGCGGCTGAGTCGGCTTGGGCATAGGCAGCCAATCTGCCGCTCGTGTCCCGGACAAGCTGCAACGTGCAGGCGTTGCGGCGCAGAGCCGGGACCCAGGGCCACAGTACGACACAGCGACATGGGCCCCGGCTCTGCAGCGCACCGTCGAAGGGACGCTGCGCTGCGTCTGGGGCACGAGAGTGGAGTATGGCGCACGTTCTCTCCGCCTCGTCATTGCGAGGAGTTCTTGCGACGAAGCAATCCAGACTGCCGCTGTGGAACGATTCTGGATTGCTTCCGCCTTCGCCGAAGGCTTCGGCGGACAAGTCGCTGCGCTCGCAATGACGGAGCAAGGGGCGGCATCGCAGCCTCTACGCGCATCTGAAATCGTAGACATGCCTTCGCGTTCTCGCGGCTGAACTCGCCCGAGCTTTGCTTCGTCGTTCCACCCTCTTGAGCCAAGAGGGCGCAGGGAAGGCCGGGTGCCGGCTCGCACCCGCGGTCTGCTGCGCATAGAGCACACGCAGAAAACCGCACAGCAGCATACAGGTGAAGCCCAACACACGGCCTTCCCTGCGCGATGGTCGGACGGCTTATGCCGCGCTCTCCCGGGAGCCGAGTTCGTTCTGGCCTCCCTCACCCCTGCGAAATCCACCGGCGCCGCGCTGGTTGACGCGACTGCCGCCTCCGCAAGAGCTTGACCGTAGCAACGACGGCCAGGACCACACGGTTTTGCCGTACGCGCGGTTCGTTGGCGCCACAGGGTTCGACGGCGTTGTGCACTTTGCCGCCGAAATGCTGGCACGACGAACCTGACAGCGCCGCTCGTCCGCACGCAGTTTCGGGCTCACGGAGAGCAATCCGCCCTGCCCTTCACCTCTCGTGCACGACGCTGCCGCGTCCACCGCAAAGCCCGGCTCGCGACAATGACGACCACATGGTCGCCCCTCAAGGATGAGCCGGGATGGGCAACACATACGACAAATCCGAATTTCGGTAAAGCGGAATATTTCCGCGCTGACGGATTGACAGAAGGGCGACACAGGCGCGGCGACGCAACCCGGATGGAGCGTAAGCGCAATCCGGAGAAATGACGCGCTACGGAACGAGTTGCCCCGGATTTCGCTGTGCTCCATCCGGGCTACGAGAGGACTGCTCAGGCCGACATCACGCCCTTGCGCCCGAACGGATCGAACAGGCGCACGACCTCGCAGACGGCGACCAGGCCGGCGAGCCAGGCGACATTGGTCAGCCCGATGCGCGTGACGATGGCGGCGGTGAAGGCGGCCTCTCCGCCCAGGAACGGCGTTGCGGCGAGCAGCGCGAGCTCGTAGGCCGCATAGGCGGCGACGAGCGTGAGCGCCAGCATCAGCGGCGTGCGGCCCTGCGGCAGCCTGCGGAGCACGGCCGCCGCCGCCGCCGTCGCCAGCAGCGCAGCCGCGCCGATGACGAAACCCCAGGCGATGGTGCTGCCATCGATGGGATAGTGCAGCGCGCCGAAACCGATGCTCTGGTTCACGAGCCAGGCTCCGGTGACGACGAGCAGCGCCGGACGCAGCGGCAGCATTGCAGCCGCGACGACGGCGAAGGCCGCGAACGGCGTCGCACAGGCGAACGCAAAACTTGCGAGCGCGCATGAAACCGTCAGCAGCGCGAAGCCGAACATCGGCGCGAGACGCGGCGTCACCGGATGGAGGCGGGAACCGTCGCCGTCGGACGGCAGGATGTCGAGAGCCATAAGTGATCTCCTTCTCTTCGAGTTCTAGTCCATTTGGGGGCCTGTGACAGCCCCATTGAAATCAAAACGTGGCGCCGGCCTTGAGCAGATAGGTGCGACCGGGCAGCGGATAGGCGCTGAAGCGACCGTCCGTGAAGGCGCTTGCGACGGCGTAGTCGTAGTAAAGCGCGTTGAGCACATTGCTGACGCTGAGCGACCAGAAGTAGCGCTCATATTGGCCGCTGAGCTTGAGGTCGATCGTGCCGTTGGCGGGAATCGGCTTCTGGGTTCCGGCCTGGTCGTTGTCCATGCGACGCTCGCTCCAGAAGCGCGCGGTGGCGTCCAGCACCAGATAGTTCTGGCAGATTTTCCAGGTGAGGCCCGCACTCGCGGTGTAGCGCGACACCAGCGGCACGTCGTTGCCCGCCCAGACGCCTTCGCGGAAGACGGCCCGTGTATAGGCCATGCCGGAACGCACCAGCAGGGCGTCGTTGATCCGATAGGAGACACTGGTCTCCGAACCGTAGCGGCGGGTCGGATCCAGATTGGTGTTGTAGAACAGGATCGGATTGAAATGGATCTCGTTGGCGAGGTCCATCAGATAGAGGCTGCTCTGCATCTGCAGTCCGCCTCCTCTGATGCGCAGCCCGCCCTCGATATCCTGCGACGTCTGGGTCTTGAGCTGGAACGTTTGCGGGAGCGGATTGAAGAACGGGTCGAATGAAGGGCCTGACGACACCCGCTCGTCGACATCAGGCGTGCGGAAGGCGCGCGCAACGCGGCCGAACAGCGCGACGGTGTCATTGAGACGATGCTCCGCACCGAGGTGTAGCGCATATTGCGTCTCGTCGGTCCTGAGCGGGAGCGCGCCGATGTCGGCGTTGAACGGAGCGGCCGGGTCGAAATTGTCACGTGCCGAGAGATTGGTGTTCTGCACCCGGACGCCGTAGGAGATATCGGTCGTTGGCGCGACGCCGAGCGTGTGCTGGATATAGCCCGCAACCGTCCGCTGCCTGAGATCGTAATTGTGCCAGGGAGCGAGACCCTGGCCGGCGCCGCGGTTCTGCTGAAAGCTCGCATCGTAGTAGTCGACGCCGGTCAGCACTTGCGAGGGCATTCCGAAGAGCAGGCTCTTCACGCTGAGCCGCGGCGTAATCGACCATGTCGTAAGGTCAGCATCGACATAGGTCGACGTGAAGAAAGCCGGAACCGGCGCCGGGCTCGAGAAAAATGCGCTCTGCTGCTTCTTGTCGCGCACGCCGCCGTCGACGATGAGATCGACGCCGTTGACAAGAGTTTTCGTGAAGCCCGCGGTCGCGCCAAAACCCTGCTGATTGGCGTAGTTGAAGGGCGTGCTGGTCCCTCGCCGGTTGGTCGCGAGCTCGTCGACGCCGATGGAGGGATCGACGGTGCGGCCGCCCGGCAGTCGCAACTCCTGATTGTCAGCGGTGACGGTCAGGAAGGCGGTCAAGCCCGGCGTCGTGTAGTTCAGATTGCCGACGCCGTTCTCCTGCGAATAGCGATTGTTGTCGCGATAGCCGTCGGTCCTGACGGCATTGCCGTAGAACGAGGTCGACCACGGACCGGAATTGATCGCGGCCGAGACGTTGCCGAGCCTGGTATTGAATGAGCCGAAACCGGCCTCGATGCGCGCTGTCACGGGCGGGCCGCCCACGCCATTCTTGGTGACGATGTTGATGACGCCGCCAACCGCATTGTCACCATACAGCACCGCACCGGAATTGCCGCGCGTGATCTCGATGCGCTCGATGGCATTGAGCGGGATGGTGGAGAGGTCCACCTGGGCCATATCGATGTCGTTCAGCCGCCGTCCGTTGACCAGCACCAGCGTGTTGGCCGTGGCGAAGGCACCGAAGCCGCGCAGGTCGACACTGGTCTTGGCACCGATCGGGCCGCCATAGAACGTCGTGATCTGGGCGCCCGGCACTTGCGTCGCGATGATCTCGGCCAGCGTCTGCGACGGCGCATGAGCGATGTCCGCGGCCGTGATGACGGTCGTGGCCGCGCCGACGATACCGCCATTGCCGGCGGCGGCCTCATTGCCCGAGCCGGACGAGCCGGTCCCACTCGGCGCCCCGTCCGGCGCCGTTCGGCGCCGCCCCGCCTCGCCATCGCCGATCGCCCTGGCACGCGTACGGTTCTGATCGTCGGATCTGGTCACTTCAACCGGTGGCAGCTGCTCGGCGACGGACTGCTGGGCGTGGGCGATGGAGGGATCGAGCGAATACAGCGAAACGGCCGCAACGATGCCGGCGCAGCGGCGCCTGGCGGCAGTGACAATACGGGACACAATTGTAACCTCGGCATGACGTCAGTGGCACGTCACAGCGAACGAGGCTTTACGGCGGAGCGATCGATTGCTCCGGTGAAGCTAATGTCTGTACTCCCCGACCGACATCTTCGCGTGTGACCACGGCTGACGGCAGGTCTCCTGGCTCGCGGGTCGTTACCTCTGCGTCGCCTTCCCAGGACCGAGATTCCCAGTGGCATAGGACGAGAGATTCACCGCTTACAGTTGCGGGGGCAGCCATGGCATTGAGAAGATCCCGGCCTTGGGACATCTCGCACCACATTCCCTTTTGATCTCCATGGGGAGAACCGTCGGCGGCCAATCTACGGGGCGCCCAGGCCGGGAGTCAATCGACCGGTGGGCCGGCTTCAAAGCGAATCGAACAATGCCCTGCGCCGCCTACGTTCGTCCTCGCGGGCGCTGGGCCTGAGCCCAGGCGACAGCGACATCGCGCGGCGGAACGTCGAGGCGCTTGATCGGCATCAGCTCGCCGGAGGCCGAGACGATCGCGGTCTCTTCGCGCCGGCAGCGCGTGCAGACGAAACGGACCTCATGCGGGGATGCCGACCAGCTTGAACGCTTCACGTTGGCGGCCATCGGCCAGGCATCGCAATGCGAGCACGACACCAGGAACCGGCCGGGATCGAGCATACCCATTCCATCGGACTCCGCGTCCTGCCCACTGCTTCCAATGACTATCCTATGTAAATCGTTCCGGTGCCTCGGCACCGTCAACGCCACGTTCGCTGGAAGCCTGCGCGTTGCTCGCCGTTCCCACGAGACCTCCGGCGTTGTCGATTTCAAAGCTTGCGAATTTCATCCGATGTCCCCCTGCTCCGATCGACCCTATCAGGTCGAGACGGCGGGGGCGATGGGGGCCGGGGATGCGCGGTTGCGAGCCCTTGCAGGCAGAAGGCAATTTGCTCAGCGAGCCCCCTTGAGGGTGCAGGAGGTCGTGCAGGTGACCGTGGTGCCGCGATCGCACGATCTGCAGGCGTTGACGCACTGGTTCATGTCGCGTGGATTGTAGCTGTAGTTTCGTATCGGACAGGTCGACGTCGTCGAGCCGGTGATGTCCCGCTCCTGGTCGCAGGCCGCCGTCATGAGCGCGCATATGATCACGGCAACGAGGCGCATGGGACTTGCCCTGTCAGGCATGGCACGATGACACTCGCGAGGTGCGCTGCATTGCAACGAACCCCGGCCTTCCCACCACGAGCCACCGCCGATCGGCGATGCCCGCATGCTGCGAGAATGCGCGCTAAATGTTAAGAACGGATTTCAGCCGGCCTCAGGCCGCAGCCGTGGTCGCGATCGCCTGCCGAATATCCACCGCCAGCTGGCGGTACTGCTCCCCGAGCTTCAGATAGAACTCGCGCTTGGTGCTGTCGGTGGCGAGCTTGGCGATCAGTTCGCATTCGGCGGTGAGCGTCTCGAACCGTTCCAACCTGTCCTGAAGTTCTGTCATCGGCGTGTCCCCGTCAAACGCCACAAGGACAGCTAACCTAAATCCGGGAAATAGGTCACAGCGAACATCGTTATGGGGTAGCATCAATTTTTCCGCGACAGCCTATTTCTGCTCGAGCCGCCAGGTGCCGTCCCAAGCGGCATCCGGCGGATTGGCTGCGAACTGCCCGATGCGGCCGAGCATCGTGCGCGAGGGACCGTCGCCGGGGACCGCCTCGAGCGCCGCGTTGAAGGCGGCACGTGCGTCGTCGAAGCGCCGGGCACGATACGCGGCGAGACCTTCGGCATAGTGCGTACGCAGGCTGACTTGCGCATCGGTGAGTGCGCCCGGTCGCGCCATCACCTCGAAGATCGCCTGCGGCGCGCTTTGGCCCGCGACCGCAAGACGGTCGATCTCGCGCAATTCGAGGCGCGATCCAATCGCATCCGCTGTCGCCTGCGAGATCAGAATGCGGGTGCCGTAGACCTTGTTGACGGTCTCCAGCCGCGAGGCGAGATTCACGGCGTCGCCCATCACGGTAAAGCTCATCATCAGCTCGGAGCCGATGCTGCCGGTCAGGACCTCGCCAGTGGCGATGCCGATCCGCAGATCGCACGGCGCGGGCATGGCGCGGATACCGAGCAGATCGGGCAGCTGCTTCTGCAGCGCAGGCACCTGGTCGGCCATCTCGACGGCAGCAAGCCCGGCGAGCAGGGCCTGCTCGTCCTCTTCGATGAAGGGCGGGCCCCAATAGGACATGATGGCGTCGCCGATATATTTGTCGATGACGCCGCGATTGCTCCTGATGGGGCCGGACATCACGGTGAAATAGTGATTCATCACCTTGACGAGGCCGCGCGGGGTCATGCCCTCGCTCATCGAGGTGAAGCCGCTCATATCGCAGAACATGATGGTCATGACCCGGCGCTCGCCCTCGATTGCGACCTCCGGCCGCTCGATCAGACCCTGCACCACCTTGGGGTCGATGTAGCGGCCAAAGGTCTCCCGGATGCGCTCGTTGTGCCGCAGCTGCTCGATCATGCGGTTGAAGGCCGCGGCGAGCTCCCCGATCTCGTCCTGCGTCGAGACGGCGATGGGCTTGTCGAACCGGCCCGCTTCGACCTCGCGGGTGCCGGCCAGCAGCAGCCGTACCGGACGCGTGATGCCGCTGGACACCAGCAGCGCAAACGCAAATCCGACGATCGCCGCGAGCAATGTCACGACTCCCGAAACGATGATCGTCTGATGCTGGCGGCTGATCACCTGCGACGTCGAAAAGAAGACCTGCGCCAGCATATCGCCGCGGATCGTATCGATCTTCCGGTTGAACTGTTCGCGCAGCACGTCGATGTGTTCCAGCGTGCCGCGCGCCTCGGCCATCTGCTTGGCGTCGACCTGCTTGAGGAGCTTCGCATGGTCCTCGCTCAGATCGCGCCGCAACTCGGTAACGGCGGTGTCGATGCGGATATCGATTCGCGCCAGCGCGGCATTGTCGGAAAACGTCCTGGGGTCCTCGATGATCGCGTTGATCAGCTTGCGCGCGGCCTCGGCCTCCTCCTCGATCCTGCGGTCCGATTGCTCGAATTCGCGAAGGCGCGCCGCGTAGGCCTCCTCGTCCGACGGCGCCTCCATCCGGGTCATGATCATCCGCCGCAGCGCCAGCGCCCGCTCCAGCGAGCGAATGTTGGCGCGCGCCAGATGGCTGTAGGCCGGGATGTAGCGGTTGGTCAGTTCATCGAGCAGGACGCCGACCTGGCTGGACATCACCATCGACAGGATCGAGGTGACCAGCATCAGGACGATCAATCCGAGGGCGATGCCGACGATCTTGCGCCGGATCGACTGGTTGAAAATCGGCATGGGTGCGGAAGGCAAAGGCCAAGAGGACGGAACGAGGGAACTCCATACACCGGACTGGCTGCGGGAACACGCGCAATCTTGGCCCTCCTGGCGTCCTGCACCATGCAACCGTCGCGCGAGCCCGACCGTTAACAAAGGTTAACGGCTCTGCCCTTTTCTCCTTTGCGGAAGTTCCCACGGGGCATCGGTTTTTTGCCGCATTGTTGCGACAGCGTCAGGATGCGGAACGATGCCTCGGCATCGTTCGCTAGTTTGATTCTCCAGCCGCATGTCGTCGCGGACCTTGGTTTTGTAGTGGTTTCGCAGGGGGGACCATCGAATGAACCAGTGCCTACGCTCGCTCGCGTGTTTCGTTGCCGTGGCCGCGATGGCCCTCCTTCCCACAGAACTGGCCGCCAAAAGCAGCCACAAATCGGCCGCGCCGAAGAAGACGCATGAGGCGAAAGCCGGCAAGCACCGCCATGCCTCCGCCGGCAAGGCGCGGCACGGCAAGCATGCCGAGGCCAGGCGCAAGTCGAAGAAGACGGTCGACCAGCCCGCGGACAGGCCGGCACCGCCACCGCTGACCGGCGACCTCGCCGCGCTGAAGGACGCCATCGATCTTGTGCGCAAGGGCAAGACGGATGACGCGAGCGCGGCGCGCGACCGCATCGCCGATCCCGCCGGACAGAAGCTCGCCGACTGGTTCATGCTGCGCCATTCCGAGAGCACGGCGAATTTCAAGCGCTATGCCGCCTTCCTGGCCGCCAATCCGGACTGGCCGAGCAGCGCGCTTTTGCGCCGGCGCGCCGAGGCGCGGCTGTGGCAGGAGAAGGCCGACGCCGCCACCGTGCACAAGTTCACGATGGGCCGGCCGACCAGCGCCAAGGGCAAGTTTGCGCTCGCCCGCGTCTTGCGCACCGAAGGCGATACCGACAGCGCCGCCCGGCTCGTGCGCGAAGCCTGGCGCGCCGACGAATTGTCCGAGCGCAGCGAGGAGGATTTCTACGAAGCGTTTCGCGATCTTCTGTCCGCTGACGATCACCGCGCGCGCATGGACAAGCGGCTCGGCGCCAAGGATTACGCGGGCGCGAGGCGCGCGGCCAAACGGCTCGGCGAGGATGCGCTCGCGATCGTGAAAGCCTGTGCCGCGGTCACCGGCAAGTCCAGCAAGGCCGGGGACGATCTCGATGACGTCTCCGCTGACGCCCGCCGCGATCTCGGCTACGTTCTGTGCCGCGCACAATGGTACCTTCAGAAGGACCGCATCGACGACGCTGCCGAGGTGATCCTGGCCGCCGCACCGGACACCATGGCGGCCCAGGACACCGACGCCTGGTGGCGCGAGCGTCGCCTGCTCGCACGCAAGCTGCTCGACCAGGGCAAGTTCAGGACCGCCTATGACGTGGTGCGCACGGCCGCGGTGCCGGAGAAAGAAGTCTATCGCGTCGATTATCACTTCATGTGCGGCTGGATCGCGCTGCGCTTTCTCGATGATCCCGTGACGGCGATGGTGCACTTCGCCGCCATCGACGAGGGCTCATCCAATCCGATCGCGCTGTCGCGCGCCCATTACTGGCGCGGCCGCACCGCCGAAGCCTTGGGCGCAATGGCCGATGCGCGCATGAGCTATCGGGCGGCGGCACGCTATCACACCGCCTATTACGGCCAGCTCGCCCGCGCAAAGCTGGGCCTCGACCGGATCGAGCTGCGTCCGCCCTCGCCTGTGCTGGCCTCGGCCGACACGGCCCCCGCGGACGAGCGCGTGCGCGCGGCCGACATGCTCTACGCCATCGGCGAGCGCGACATGGTGTTCTATTACGCCGAGGACTTCGCCAAGGAGAGCAGCGATGTCGCAGCGCTCGAAGCCCTCGGCGAGGTTGCCCGCCGGCGCAACGATGCGCGCGTGATGCTGGAGGTCGGCAAGACGGCGCTGGCGCGCGGGCTCGCGCTCGACCATTACGCCTTCCCCACCATCGGCATCCCCGAGCACAAGCAGGTCGCGCCCGCGATCGAGACCAGCGTGATCTATTCGGTGGCGCGCACCGAAAGCTCGTTCGACCAGCGCGACAAGTCCCATGCCAACGCGGTCGGGCTGATGCAGGTGACGCCGGAAGCGGGCCGCGATACCGCCAAGCGGTTCGGCCTGACCTATGACTGGGGCAAGATGGTCTCCGATCCCGTCTACAACACGCAGATGGGCGCGGCCGAGCTCAGTGCGCTCTTTTCGGAATACCGCGGCAACCAGATCATGACCTTCGCCGGCTACAATGCCGGCCGTGGCCGCGTGCGCGAATGGGTGCAGACGCGCGGCGATCCCAGGAATCCCAATGTCGATCCGGTCGACTGGGTCGAGCGCATCCCGCTGTCGGAGACCCGCAACTACGTCCAGCGCGTGATGGAGAACGTGCTGGTCTACCGCACGAGGTTCGAGGGCAGCGGCATGGTCGCCGGCAAGAGCGACCAGCGCGTCGTCGCGCAGGAGGCCGGCGCAACGGCACCCGTGGCGGCCGCAGCGCCCGCTCCCTAGGCGACGTCGCCGGGGCTGGACACGGCGCCTGCCAGGTTGCGTCGCTGCGGCTTCCACGCGAGCGCCGTCGCGTAGCTAGGTGTCACCTCCTTCCATCGTGATCGGATCGCGACCGTCCAAGTATGCGCCGGTCAAGGTTCTTGCGAAGGTCCAGGCGTGGATCGTGCAGCTCCAGCAGAAGACGGCACCCAGGACCGTAAACATCTCGACCGCGTTGCGAGCGGCGACCTCGACGTTCCCGGAGGCCGGCTCGTTGCGCCCAGGCACCGACCATTGCGTTAGCAGCGTCACGAGTTCGCCACGCCGGTAGCAATCGTAATCGCAGTAGCGACGCTGCGTCCGCACATGCCGGACATAGCCGGACCGGATCGATCGCGAGCAGGTGCTGCACGTGGCCGCGCACAACGGGGGCTCGTGATTGACCACCATGAATTTCATGAAGCCGCCCTCATGCGATCTTTCGCAAGCATCTCGCAGAACAGCGCGTAGCACTGATGATCGCAGTAAGGCAGACGGGTCGCGATCTCGCGGAGATAGCTGCCGCTGATCGGCTCGCAGCACTGCATGCACCAGGCCTGCCGGAACGGGGTCCGGTCGTTCACCAGCACGAACGCGAATCTCATGTGGCACCTCCCAAAGCGAAGCAGTAAACGCTATCCAACGGCGACACTGCGGGCGGCGGAGCGCAAAGATGGTTTCGGCCGTCCGGATTATCCCTGTTTCGCTCCACCTTTTGCGGTGGAATCAGAATGTATCTCCCGTCCTCCCGGCGCCGGGCATAGATCTGGTCGTCGATGTATTTGATATCGGTCGGATAGCAGTCAGCACTGTTGCAACAACTGACGCCCGGATTATCCGGCATGTGCCAGGTCGAATAGAATTTCTCGTGCAGCGCCTGGTCCTGGGGTGGGTGCCGGCGATGTACGGCATCATGTCCCGTCTCCTGTGCCCGGACCGTCGCAGTGGAGCCGAGGAGAACCATCGAGCACAACAGCTTGCATGAACGGTTCAACGTACGCTCCCGGATCAGCCCCTCGGACGATGTCAGCTCTCTTATTCGGCCTCACGCGGCCTGAACCCGGAACAACCACCGGTGATCGCGCTCGCGGCGCGTGCGGAAGCGATCGACACACTTCTTGGAGCAGAGCGCGGTGCGCCAGGAATAATAGCGGATCAGACCAAACTTGCCGCCACACACCGCACAGCCATTGACTGAAGAGCAACATTCGGACTCGGATCGGCCACGCTCAGGAAGCACCGATGTCACGCACATTGTCGTCTTCCTCCCTTGCTCGCGCTTTGCCAGTTCGTTTCCTTCGACTCATGCGGGTCGTGAATTGCCACAAATTGCAGCGGCATCGTCCTTGGTCTTTGCCTGCCGGCAAGACGCCTCCGCCGCAAGCTTCAGACCGGTTTTCGTGCGCTCGCTGCGATTGGCTGCGACACTCCCGATCGGTCATGAGGCTATTCCCCAGGGCACGAGACGCTCAATTGTACGCAGGTAAATGACCGATATGATTAGGAATGGAGGAGCTATACTTAGGTTTGTCCGTACTCGCCCGGGGCTCCCGACGGCTCATGTGCAACGAGACGGCGCACGATGCTCCGGCCGCACGGTCACCGTGAAAATCTTTGCCCGCATGGCGTACGTGATGCGCCGCACCGGACAGGGTGGCGACGGTCAAGTCACAGGCGAACGTGATAACTGCCCATCCGACTTTGGCGGGAATTGCTCGTCCCACCGCAACGTGCTCTACTCGTATTTGCGCAGAGAACGCCGGGAGCATCTGCGATGAAGCCTGGCCGAGCAGCAACATTCGGGAAGTCAGCCGCGCAATTCCTCGCCGGCTGCGTAAGGCAAACCGTCACCGCTAAGCCGCGCAGCGAGCCCGATGGTGACGACTTGCTCGAGGCGGTCAAGCAGTGGCAGCAAGTCTTCGAGCACACCCCGGTCATGTACTTCATGGTCGATCCAGCCGGAACCGTGATCAACGTGAACACGTTCGGCGCCGCGCAACTGGGCTATGCCGCCGCGGAGCTGATCGGCCGATCGGTGCTGGATGTCTTCTTCGAGGAGGATCGCGACTTCGTCCGCGCCTGTGTCACGCTGTGCCTTGAGACCGTCGATCAGTCCCACACCTGGGAGATCCGGAAGATACGCAAGGACGGCTCGGTGCTATGGGTGCGCGAGAATGCCAAGACCATGCTGCGGGGCGATGGCGGACCAATCGTCCTGGTTGCCTGCGAGAACATCACCGAGCGCAAGGAAGCCGAGAATGCGCTACGACAAAGCGAGGCTTATCTCGCCCAGGCGCAGGAACTGAGCCACACCGGCAGTTTCGGATGGAAGGCCGCAACCCGCGAGATCACCTGGTCCAAGGAGACCTATCGCATCTTCCAGTGCGAGGAGGGAACCAAGCCAAAGATCCCGTTCATGCTCCAGCGGATCCATCCGGACGACCGGCTCGCGGTGCAACAGACAACGGCTCGGGCCGCGCGAGAGGGAAAGGATTACGATCACGAATACCGGCTCGTGATGCCCGACGGCTCCATCAAGTATGTCCGAGCGGTGGCCCGCGCGATGCGAGATTCAAACGGGAGCATGGAGTTCGTGGGATCAGTGACCGACATCACGGCGACCAAAGAGGCAGAGCGCAGACTGCGTGCGAGCGAGCAGCGCTTCCGCGACTATGCCGAGACCGCTTCCGACTGGTTCTGGGAAACAGGGCCAGACCATCGCGTCACCCAGATATCGGAACACTCCGATACCATGACCGCTCCCGCCGGCCTGATCGGACTCACGCGTTGGGATATCGCTCCTGACGCCGATCTCGAACCGGAGAAATGGCAACAACACCGGGCGGCGCTCGACGCCCACGTCCCCTTCCGCGACCTGGTGTATCGCAGCAAGGATCGCAGCGGGCAGCCGATCTACGTCCGGACCAGCGGCAAGCCGTTCTTCGACGCCGACGGCGCTTTTCTGGGCTATCGTGGCGTCTGCACTGACGTAACCGCGGCCATCCGGGCCAATCAGGCCGAAGACGCACTGCGCAAGGCCCAGGCCGAACTCGCCCATGTGACGCGTGTCACGACTCTGGGTGAGCTGACCGCTTCCATTGCCCACGAAATCAATCAGCCGCTCGCCGCTGTGATCGCAAACGCCGACGCCTGCCTCGCCTGGCTGCAGCGCAATCCGCCCGACCTCAAAGCGGCCGGCCGCTCCGTCGAGTGGATCATCGAGGATGGCACGCGCGCCAGCGACGTGATCCGTCGCGTTCGAGCGCTCGCCAAGCGCTCCGACATCGACATGGCTCCGCTCGACGCCAATGTCGTCGTACGGGAGTCGGTGGCGCTCGTTCAGCGTGAGATGGCCAGCCACGCCGTGTCGGTGCGAATGGAGCTGTCGTCGGCACTGCCGAAAATATTCGGCGATCGAATTCAATTGCAACAGGTCCTGATCAACCTGATCATGAACGGGATCGAGGCCATGGAAGACGTCCATGATCGCCCGCGCGAGCTGGCGATCCGTTCAGCGGCGAGCGGCGATGGCGCGGTGCTGGTGAGCGTTTCCGACTGCGGAGTCGGCATCAGTGAACAGGCGATCGACCGACTGTTCACGCCGTTCTTTACCACGAAGTCCACCGGCATGGGCATGGGGTTGTCGATCTGTCGATCCATCATCGAGGCGCATGGTGGACGGCTTTTCGCCGCACCCAACCAGGAGCACGGCGCGACTTTTCAGATCACCTTGCCCCTCCATCGAGAGGAAACTTCGTGACCGAGCGCGGGGAACCTCCACCACCGCAGGCGGAGGACGGCGATCAGCCAATTGTCTTTATCGTCGACGACGACGCGTCCATGCGCCGTGCGCTCACCAATTTATTCGAGTCGGTCGGCCTCAAGGTCGAGGCATTCGGCTCGGCACCACAACTCCTCCAGGCCAAGCCGCCGGAAGTCCCCAGTTGCCTCGTGCTCGACATCCGCCTTCCCGGCGCCAGCGGCCTTGACCTTCAATCCGATCTTGCCAAGGCGAATATCCACACGCCTATCATCTTCATTACCGGTTACGGTGATATTCCCATGACGGTTCGGGCCATGAAGAGCGGCGCGATCGACTTCTTGACCAAGCCGGTCCGCGACCAAGACATCCTGGATGCAGTCCAGGCCGCGATCGAGAGAGACCGCAAGCGCCGCGACCTCAACAGGACGGTCTCGACCGTGAGATCCCGCTTCGAGTCACTGTCCTCGCGGGAGCGAGACGTATTGTCCCTGGTGACGGCCGGGCTGATGAACAAGCAGGTGGCCGCCCAGCTCGGATTGGCGGAAATTACCGTCAAAATCTATCGCGGCCAGATCATGCGGAAAATGGGCGCGAAGTCGCTGGCCGATCTGGTGAGAATGAGCGAGGCGCTCGGGATAGGGTCCAACAAGCCCGACGCACAAACCTAAGTATGAGTTTCCAATCGCAACAGGCAGGTCCACCTTATCGGTTTATGTGCAGCCGTGGCGACGGCAAGCGTGATGCCGGGTGAGGAGCGGACGTCTTGTCAGCGGCTTCGGTCATTTCGGTGCTTGACGACGACCCTTACGTGCGGGCCGCTATCAAAAATCTTCTGGAATCGCGCGGGTACGTCGTCCACACATTCGCCTCAGCCGAGGAGTTTTTGAGGTCGCCCGATTCGAATGGCACCTCGTGTGTGATCGCCGACGTGCAGATGCCGCTGATGACTGGAATCGATCTTTTGACGCAGATGCGCGCGCATGGTTCGGCGGCGCCGTTCATCTTCATCACGGCCTTCCCGGATGAGAGCGTACGGGTGCGTGCCCTCAAAGCCGGAGCAATCTGTTTTCTCGGCAAGCCGTTCGCCGCCTCGGATCTGATGCAGTGCCTGGACCGTGCGCTGGCGGCAGGTCACGAAACCTTGCAGCGAGCGCCCGGCGGCCAGCAGACGCGACGATGACGGCGATCAGGATCAATCCCGCTTCTCGCGAGGGCTTCCCGCGAAATGGCCCGCGCGCTCGCAGAACCTCACGACATACCGCGAGGCATGCGTTGCCCGCTTCAATCCACCTTGATGTTCGCCGCCTTGATCATCGGCCACCATTTTGCGATCTCGGCCTTCTGGCGGGTGCCGAGCGCATCGGGCGTGAGCTGATCCTTAGGGGGCATCTCCAGGCCCTGGCTTTCGAGCTGCTTCCTCACTCCGGGGTCGTTCAGCGCTTCCACGGCGGCTGCATTGAGCTTGGTGACGATCTCCTTCGGCGTGCCCTTCGGAACCCACATGCCCGACCACAGCGTCATGTTGAAGCCTTTCAGGCCCGCCTCCTCCGCGGTCGGAATGTCGGGCGCCGAGCGCAGGCGCTTGTCGTCGGTGATGGCATAGGCGCGGATGGTGCCGGCGCGGACCTGGTTGATGGAGTTGGAGGTCTGGTCGACGATGAGGTCGATCTGGCCGGCGATGAGGTCGTTCAGCGCGGGCGCGGTGCCGCGATACGGCACGTATTGCAGCTTGATGCCGGAGATGTTCTCGAAATAGACGCCGGCGATATGGCTGCCGGAGCCCGCGCCGGCGGTGCCTGCGGTCGGCGGCGACGGCCGCGACTTCAGCCAGTCCAACAGCTCCTTCAGCGAGGTCGCAGGCACCGAGTTCTTGCTGACGACGATCATCGGATTGCTCGGCAACAGCACCACCGGCTCGAGGTCGGCGACGAGATCGTATTTGAGCTTGTAGACGGCACCGTTGGCGACGTGGGTGCCGAGATGGCCGAAGGAGATGGTGTAGCCGTCCGGCGGTGATTGCACGGCACGGCCGACGCCGATCGAACCGCCCGCGCCGGTGACATTCTCAATCACCACGGGCTGCCCTAACGTCACCCGCATCCGGTCAGCGAGGACTCGCGCCATCGCATCCGACGGTCCGCCGGCCGCGAAGGGCACGATGACGGTGATGGGACGTGAGGGATAGTCGTCGGCGCGCGCGGCGCCGGTCACAGCGAGAATAGCAATCAGCGCAGCCCAAGCGGCCTTCTTCATTGTCTTCTCCCCAGCGATGTCTTTGTTGTTTTTTTGGCGCTCTGCCCGCGTACGGGAAGAGGGATCATTCGCAGCCAATTTTCTTCGCGCTAGAACTGCGCGTAATCAATCGGCTTGTGACGGTCGAGCGTGCGGGTGACCGGCGGCAGCGGGTACTTCAGGCCGGTCGCGCAGTTGAACAGCATCACGCGGTCGGTCTTGCTGACGCGGCCGTCGGCGAGGCTCTGCTTGTAGGCGGCGTAGGTGGCGGCGCCCTCGGGGCACAACAGCAGCCCCTCCTCGCGCGCAACCTCGTTCAGCGCCGACGAGATCTTGTCGTCGTCGACTGCGATCGCGAAGCCCTTGCTTTCGCGCACCGCGCGCAGGATCAGGAAATCGCCGATCGCCTGCGGAACGCGGATGCCCGAGGCAATGGTGTGGGCGTCCTCCCAGCGCGTGGCGTGCTCGGTCCCGGCCTCATAGGCGCGCACCATCGGCGCGCAGCCCGACGCCTGCACCGCAACCATGCGCGGGCGCTTGCTTCCGATGAAGCCGATCTTCTCGAGCTCGTCGAACGCCTTCCACATGCCGATCAGGCCGGTGCCGCCGCCGGTTGGATAGAAGATCACATCGGGCACATCCCAGCCGAGCTGCTCGGCGAGCTCGAGGCCCATCGTCTTCTTGCCTTCGATGCGATACGGCTCCTTCAGCGTCGAGGTGTCGAACCAGCCAACCTTCGCCTTGCCCTCGCCGACGATCTTGCCGCAATCGTCGATATAGCCATTGACGCGGTAGACGGTCGCGCCTTGCAGCTCGATCTCGCTGACATTCACCTCGGGCGTGTCGGCCGGGCAGAAGATCGTGGTCTTGATGCCGCAGGACGTCGCATAGGCCGCAAGCGCCGCGCCGGCGTTGCCGTTGGTCGGCATCGCCATGTGCTTGATGCCGAGCGCCTTGCCCATCGACACCGCCATCACGAGGCCCCGCGCCTTGAACGAGCCGGTCGGCAGCCGCCCCTCGTCCTTCACGATGATCTCGCCACCGCCGAGTTTTGCGCCGAGCTTGGGCAGCCGGATCAGCGGCGTCGTGACCTCGCCGAGCGAGACGATGTCCTTGCATTTGCGCACCGGCAGCAGCTCGCGGTAGCGCCACATGTCGCCGGGGCGCTGGGCCAGCGCATCCTTCGTCAGCGCCTTCTTCACGCCGGCGAGGTCATAGCGCACCAAGAGCGGCTTGCCGGCCTTGGAGAGGTTGTGGACCTGGTCGGCGGCGTAATGGTCGCCCTCCATCGCGCATTCGAGATGGGTGACGAAGGTCGGGCGTTCGATGGTGAGGTTGTCGTTGTCGTGCATGGCTCGATTCTTTCTTCTTCCTTGTGTCGCCAGTTTCTTGCATCCGCCATTGCCGGGCCTGACCCGGCAATCCATCCCTTGAAGAGCGCTTCGCTTGATGGATGCGCGGGACAAGCCTGCGCATCAAGATCGGAGAACTGATCAGATATTCAACACCCTTCCATACGCATCCAGCACGGCTTCCTTCATCATCTCCGACAGCGTCGGATGCGGGAACACCGTGTGCATGAGTTCTTCTTCCGTGGTCTCCAGGTTCATGGCGACGACGTAGCCCTGGATCAACTCGGTGACCTCCGCGCCGACCATGTGGGCGCCGAGGAGCTGACCGGTCTTCTTGTCGAAGATCACCTTGACCAGGCCCTGGTCCTCGCCGAGCGCGATGGCCTTGCCGTTGCCGACGAAGGGGAAACGGCCGACGCGGATCTCGCGGCCGCTCTCTTTCGCCTTGGCTTCGGTGAGCCCCACGGACGCCACCTGCGGATGGCAATAGGTGCAGCCCGGGATCATGTTCTTGTCCATCGGGTGCGGGTTGAGGCCCTTGATCGCCTCGACGCAGACCACGCCTTCATGCTCGGCCTTGTGAGCCAGCATGGGCGGGCCGGCAACGTCACCGATGGCGTAGATGCCGGGAACGTTGGTCTTGCCGTAGCCGTCGACGACGATGATGCCGCGGTCGGTCTTCACGCCGACCTTTTCGAGGCCGATATTCTCGATGTTGCCGACGACGCCGACGGCCGAGATCACGCGCTCGAACTCGGTCGTGACGGGCTTGCCCTTGCCGTCGTCGATGGTTGCGACGACGCTGTCGGCCTTCTTCTCCAGCTTGGTCACTTTGGTCGAGGACATGATCTTGATGCCCTGTTTCTCCAGCCGCTTGCGCGCAAGGCCCGCGATCTCGGCATCCTCGACGGGCAGGATCTGCGGCAGCACCTCGACCACGGTGACGTCGGAGCCCATGGTGTGGAAGAAGGAGGCGAACTCGATGCCGATCGCGCCGGAGCCGACCACCAGCAGCGATTTCGGCATCCGCTCCGGCACCATCGCCTCGAAATAGGTCCACACCAGCTTCTTGTCGGGCTCGAGCCCGGGCAGCACGCGCGGCCGCGCACCGGTCGCGACGATGATGTGCTTGGCCTGATAAGTCCCCTCGCCCAGCGCGCCCTTCGGGCCCTCGACGTCGGACTTCTTCACGGTGACCTTGCCGGGCGCGTCGATCGAGGCGGCGCCCCAGATCACGCTGACCTTGTTCTTTTTCATCAGGAAGCCGACGCCGTCATTGAGCCGCTTCGAGACGCCGCGCGAACGCTGCACCACCGCCTTCGGATCGAACGACACCTTCTCGGCCGACAGGCCGTAATCCTTGGCGTGCTGCATGTAGTGATAGATCTCGGCCGAGCGCAGCAGCGCCTTGGTCGGAATGCAGCCCCAGTTCAGGCAGATGCCGCCGAGATAGGATTTTTCGACAATCGCCGTCTTGAAGCCGAGCTGCGCGGCCCGGATCGCGGTGACGTAGCCGCCGGGACCGGAGCCGATGATGATGACGTCGAAGGATGTGTCGGCCATAGCGGCTCCCGTTCAACTCAAGAGGCGCCGCGGGCGCGGCGCTTGACCAAAAGAGACCTCACCAGCCATTCGAGCACCACCACCAGGACCATCACGGCCAGTGCGGTGAGCGCGATCGGCTGGGCGATGTTCCGTGCCAGTTGCTCGCCGGCAAAGAACGCTGAGTGAAGAAAATCGAGCCCGATCGGGTTGAGCGCGACGACGGCCCCGAGCAGCAGCGATATCCATGGCCAGCGGGTCCGGACATGCAAGGTTGCCCCCTCTGCCGCCGCGTCAGACCATCATCATGACGGGGTTTTCGATCAGCTGCTTGAAGGCGCCGATCAGCTCGGCGCCGAGCGCGCCGTCGATGGCGCGGTGATCGCAGGACAAGGTCACGCTCATCATGTGCGCGATCTCGATCTTGCCGCCGCGCACCACGGGACGCTCCTCGCTGGTGCCGACCGCAAGGATCGTCGCATGAGGCGGGTTGATCACGGCAGTGAAATGGCTGATGCCATACATGCCGAGGTTGGAAACGGCCGTGGTGCCGCCCTGGTACTCCTCGGGCTTGAGCTTGCGCGAGCGGGCGCGCGCGGCGAAGTCCTTCATCTCGTTGGAGATGGTCGAGAGCGTCTTGGTCTCCGCTTTCCGGATGATCGGCGTGATCAGGCCGCCGGGCATCGCGACGGCAACACCGACGTCGGAATGGTGATGCTTGACCATGCCGCTTTCGGTCCAGCTCACGTTGCAGTTCGGAATCTTCTGCAGCGCCACCGCCATCGCCTTGATGACGAAGTCGTTGACCGAGATCTTGTAGAGCGGCTTCTTCTCATTGTCCTTCGGCGCGGCAGCGTTGATCTCCTCGCGCGCGGCGAGCAGCTTGCCGATGTCGCAGTCGATGGTGAGGTAGAAGTGCGGGACGTTCTGGATCGATGCGGTCAGGCGCTGCGCAATGGTGCGGCGCATGCCGTCATGCGGGACGATGTCGTAGGAGCCGGGCTCGAACAGCGACAGGATCTGCTTGTCCGACATGGTCGGCGCGATCGAAGGCGCGGACGACGGAGCAGCAGCAGGTGCCTTGAGGCCCTTGCCCGATTTGGCCTGCTCGACGTCGCGGGCGACCACGCGGCCATGTGGACCGGTACCTGCAATCATCGAGACATCGATGCCGGCGTCCTTGGCCAGACGCCGCGCCAGCGGCGACGAGAACACGCGGCCGCCATGGCCGTTGCTTTGCGCTGCCGCCTGCGGCGCAGGTGCGGCGGCGGGCGGCGGAGCGGCCTTGGGCGCGGCGGGCGCCGGAGCCGGCGCAGCAGCCTCAGCGGGCTTGCCTGCCGTCTTTTCAGCAGATTTGGGCGGCGCGGCCGAAGCGCTGGGCTTGGCGCTACTACCCGCAGCCTTCACGTCCTCACCTTCGCCGGCGAGCACGGCGATCACGTCGTTGACCGGGACATCCTGCGTACCCTCGGGCACCAGGATCTTGGCGATCGTGCCCTCGTCGATCGCCTCGACCTCCATGGTCGCCTTGTCGGTCTCGATCTCGGCGATGACGTCGCCGGATTTGACCTTGTCGCCTTCCTTCTTCAGCCACTTGGCGAGGTTGCCCTTCTCCATCGTCGGCGACAGAGCGGGCATCAGGATGTTGATGGGCATGCTGACCTCACGAAGAACTTCTCAAAAACGCCGTCCTCGATGTGAAGACGAGCAGACCAGGTTTAGTTGCCGATGTCGCCCTGCCACAGGCGCTCATTTGCTGGGATGGAACGCCAATTCTTCATCATGGTGATGGAGCGGTCGTCGGCAAGGTCGATCCAGGGGATCCCGAACTTGTCGAGGATGTCCTTGGAGCCTTCGAAGGTGACGGATTCCCCGATCACCACCAGCTTGACCTTGAACAGCGCGAGTGCGCCGGCACACATCGAGCATGGCGACAGCGTGGTGTACATCACGGTGTCGTGGAACTTGATCGCGCCGGCTTCGCGCAGGCAGCTCATCTCGCCGTGCAGGATCACGTTGTTCTCCTGCACGCGGTTGTTGTGGCCGCGGGCGATGATCTTGTTGTCGCGCGTCAGCACGGCACCGATCGGCAGACCGCCTTGCGCGATCGAGGCTTCAGCCTCGCGGATCGCCTCGAGCATGAAATCGAAGTGATAGGATTCGATCGCCATGGTCAGTGCCCCTTCCCGCGCGGCGTCGTGGTGCCGGTGTCGGTGGGACGCTCGATCTCGGCCTGGAACATGTCGAGGATCCGGTTCAACGCGTCCTCCTCGGTATATTCGCTTTCGCGCGCATAGGCGCGCGCGGCATGGCGGGCGAGATCGACGAGCAAGAGGCCCCACATGTCGGGCTCCTCGAAGGCGCGCTGGAACGCCATCGACAGCCCGCCGTCCAGCACGAACACGCGCAGGATCTCGACCGCGTCCTCGCGGTCCATGACGTCGGGTGGCAGTGGCTGCTCCTTGGTGCCCGCCATGATCTACCTGTAGCAAACGGCTTTGGCGGCCTCGACGACTTCCGCCGCCGAAGGCAGCGCGAGCTTCTCCAGGTTCGCGGCATAAGGCATCGGGACGTCCTTGCCGGAGACGCGCGCGACCGGCGCGTCCAGATAGTCGAAAGCGTTCTCCATGATGCGCGCGGCGATCTCGGCGCCGACGCCGCTCTGGGCCCAACCCTCTTCCACTGTGACCGCGCGACCGGTCTTCTTGACGGAGTTGATGATGGTCTCGGTGTCCATCGGGCGCAGCGTGCGCAGGTCGATCACCTCGGCCTCGATGCCGTCCTTGGCGAGTTCGTCGGCGGCCTTGAGCGCATAGGTCATGCCATTCGACCAGGAGATGATGGTGACGTGGCTGCCGGAGCGCACGATGCGTGCCTTGCCGATCGGGATGATGAAATCATCCAGCTTGGGCACTTCGCCGGTGTGACCGTAGAGCACCTCGTTCTCGAGGAAGATCACCGGATTGGGATCGCGGATCGCAGCCTTGAGCAGGCCCTTGGCGTCGGCTGCCGAATACGGCGCGACCACCTTCAGGCCCGGAATGTGCGAGTACCAGGACGAGTAATCCTGGCTGTGCTGGGCGGCAACGCGCGCGGCCGCACCGTTGGGTCCGCGGAACACGATCGAGCAGCCCATCTGGCCGCCGGACATGTACAGCGTCTTGGCCGCGGAGTTGATGATCTGGTCGATCGCCTGCATGGCGAAGTTGAAGGTCATGAACTCGACGATCGGCTTCAGGCCGGTCATCGCGGCACCGACGCCGACGCCGGCAAACCCGTGCTCGGTGATCGGGGTGTCGATGACGCGCTTGGCGCCGAATTCCTGGAGCAGGCCCTGGGTCACCTTGTAGGCGCCCTGATATTCGGCGACCTCTTCGCCCATCACGAAGACGTCCGCGTCGCGCCGCATCTCTTCGGCCATGGCATCGCGCAGCGCTTCGCGGATGGTCTGCGTCACCATCTCGGTGCCGGCGGGCACTTCCGGATCCGGCTCGGCAACGGCCTGCGGGGCAGCCGGTGCGGCCTTCGGCTGCGGCGCCTCGGCCTTGGCCGCGGCCGCTGACTCGGCAGCCTTCTCCTGCTTGGCCGGCGCGGACGCCTTGCCGAGATCAGCGGCGCTCTCGCCGTCGGCGAGAATGGTGGCGATCGGCGTGTTCACCGCAACGTCGGCGGTGCCCTCGGGGATCAGGATCTTGCCGAGCGTGCCTTCGTCGGTCGCCTCGACCTCCATGGTCGCCTTATCGGTCTCGATCTCGGCGATGACGTCGCCGGACTTGATCGTCTCGCCCTCTTTCTTCAGCCATTTGGCGAGGTTACCCTTCTCCATCGTGGGCGACAGCGCGGGCATCAGCACTTGAATTGGCATATCGGCTCCAAAAGAAAGCTTGCGCGCGTTCAGCGGTAAACGTCGGTCCAGAGCTCGGCGGCATCCGGCTCTGGATCGTGCTGGGCGAAATCGGCGGCGGCGTTGACGATGTCGCGCACTTCGGCATCGATCGCCTTCAGATCCTGCTCGCTGACTTTCGCCGCCAGGAGGCGGTTACGCACCTGCTCGATCGGATCCTGGTCGTGACGGACCTTCTCGACCTCCTCACGCGTGCGATATTTTGCAGGGTCGGACATCGAGTGCCCGCGATAGCGATAGGTCTGCATCTCCAGGATGAAGGGACCCTTGCCGGCGCGGCACCAGGCCGCCGCCTCCTCGCCCGCCGCCTTCACGGCACGGACGTCCATGCCGTCGACCTGCTTGCCGGGGATGTTGAAGGAGACGCCGCGCTTGGAAAAATCCTGCTGCGCCGAGGCGCGCGAGACCGATGTGCCCATGGCATAGCGGTTGTTCTCGATGACGTAGATCACCGGCAGCTTCCAGAGCTCCGCCATGTTGAAGCTCTCATAGACCTGGCCCTGATTGGCCGCGCCGTCGCCGAAATAGGTGACGCTGACATTGTCGTTGCCGCGATAGTGATTGGCGAAGGCGAGACCGGTGCCGAGCGAGACCTGGGCACCGACGATGCCGTGGCCGCCATAAAAGTGCTTCTCCTTGCTGAACATGTGCATGGAGCCGCCCTTGCCCTTGGAGTAGCCGCCGTGGCGGCCCGTGAGCTCGGCCATGACGCCGTTGGCATCCATGCCGGTGGCAAGCATGTGGCCGTGATCGCGATAGCCTGTAATGACCTGGTCGCCCTGCTTCAGCGCCATCTGCATGCCGACCACCACGGCCTCCTGGCCGATATAGAGGTGACAGAAGCCGCCGATCGCGCCCATGCCGTAGAGCTGGCCTGCCTTTTCCTCGAACCGACGGATCAGCAGCATGTCGCGGAGCGCCTTGAGCTCCTGCTCCCTGGTGAATTCCGGAGGCGAACCGCCGTCGGTCTTGTCCTGTGGAGGGCTTGCGGCGGCTTTCTTGGGGGCGGCCATGGGAATTCCGGGTCAGAGAAAACTTTCGCCCTCTCTAACCCAAGTCAATCGCGTGCGAAAGCACCGCGGCGGCATGACACGCCTTTCATTATGCCGCACTGCAACGTGATCGAAATATTGCAAAATCTTTGGCGCCGAACGGGCAACAAATCTATGCGCGCCACGGCGCGCGCGAATTCGTGAGCGGATCAAGAACCTGCGAACCAACAGAATCCTGCCGGTCGAAAACTCGTCCCACGAATGGGGCGCTGCAGCTTCCGCGACGTCATGGCCGGGCTCGTCCCGGCCATCCACGCCTTGCCCCGCGGCACGGAGGACGTGGATGCCCGGGACAAGCCCGGGCACGACGGCCTCCTGAGCGGGACATCCCTCATCAGAAGAATCCGAGCTTCTTGGGGCTATAGCTGACCAGGAGGTTCTTGGTCTGCTGATAGTGATCGAGCATCATCTTGTGGGTCTCGCGCCCGACGCCCGACTGCTTGTAGCCGCCGAAGGCCGCATGCGCGGGATAGGCATGGTAGCAGTTGGTCCAGACCCGGCCGGCCTGGATCTCCCGGCCGAAGCGGTAGCAGCGATTGGCGTCGCGGCTCCAGACGCCAGCACCCAATCCGTAGAGCGTGTCGTTGGCGATCGCGAGCGCCTCCTCATCGCTCCTGAAGGTCGTGACCGAGACGACGGGGCCGAAAATCTCCTCCTGGAAGATGCGCATCTTGTTGTGGCCCTCGAACACGGTCGGCTGGACGTAGAAGCCGCCGGCGAGATCGCCCGGGAGCTCGGCACGGCCGCCGCCGGCGAGCACCTTGGCGCCCTCCTGCCTGCCGATGTCGATGTAGGAGAGAATCTTGGACAGTTGCTCGCTGGATGCCTGAGCGCCGATCATGGTCGTGGGATCGCGCGGATCGCCCTGCTCGATCGCGGCGACGCGCTTCAGCGCCCTCTCCATGAAGCGGTCATAGATATCCGCGTGGACCAGCGCCCGGCTCGGACAGGTGCAGACCTCGCCCTGGTTCAGCGCGAACATGACGAAGCCTTCGATCGCCTTGTCGAAGAAGTCGTCGTCTTCGGCGATGACGTCCTTGAAGAAGATGTTCGGCGACTTGCCGCCGAGCTCAAGCGTAACCGGAATGAGGTTCTGGCTGGCATACTGCATGATCAGCCGGCCCGTCGACGTCTCGCCGGTGAAGGCGATCTTGGCGATGCGCGGGCTGGACGCCAGCGGCTTGCCGGCCTCCAGGCCAAAGCCGTTGACGATATTGAGGACACCGGGCGGCAGGATATCCGCGATGATCTCGGCCCACACCATGATCGACGCCGGCGTCTGCTCGGCGGGCTTGAGCACCACGCAATTGCCGGCGGCGAGCGCGGGGGCGAGCTTCCAGCAGGCCATCAGCAGCGGGAAGTTCCAGGGAATGATCTGGCCGACCACGCCGAGCGGCTCGTGGAAATGATAGGCAATGGTGTCGTGGTCGATCTCGCCGATCGAGCCCTCCTGGGCGCGCACGACACCGGCGAAATAGCGGAAGTGATCGATCGCGAGCGGCAGGTCGGCGGCGCGGGTCTCTCGGATCGGCTTGCCGTTGTCCCACGTCTCGGCAATCGCAAGGCGCTCGAGATTGTCTTCCATGCGGTCGGCGATCTTGTTCAGGACCGCGGCGCGCTCGGCGACGCTGGTGCGGCCCCAGGCGGCCTTGGCGGCGTGCGCCGCGTCGAGCGCCGCCTCGACGTCCTGCGCGTCGGACCGCGCGATCTTGCAGACGATCTGGCCGGTCACCGGCGAGGCATTGTCGAAATACTTGCCGGAGATCGGCGCCACGAACCTGCCGCCGATGAAATTGTCGTAGCGTTCGGCAAAGGGAACTTTGGTGACGCTGAGGAATTCCACCTTGTTCATTGATCACTCCCGATGTTTGCTGCTTGCTTGTCGCCGTGTGTTCACGACTTGCGCCGACGATGATGCGGGAGGCGTTTTCTGTCAGCCCGGGCGGGAGCGATGGTGGGGCGGACCTGTCGCACTTCTGCGACAGGTAGGGCGGCCCGTCATTGCGATTGACGAAACGGCTCAGCTTAGTGGTTCAGCTCGAACCGCTTGAGCTTTCTGTGCAGCGTGGCGCGGCTGACACCGAGGGCCTTGGCGGCCGCCGAGACATTGCCGCCGGCGCGAAGCAGCGCCCGCTGCAAGACCGCGCGCTGGCCGCCGGCAAGATGATCGCGTGCGGTATCACCGCCGAGAAGGTCGGCGGCAGGCACCGGCTGCAAGGCCCGGCCGGGCGCAATTCCGAGCGCCACCCGGGCGGAGCGGGTCGCGCCGATCACGAGATCGTCCGCATCGACTGCAACGAGGCCGCTGCAACTTCCGTCCGCCGCTTGCGTCAGCACGATGCGGGCATCGGCAAAAGCCTTTCGAAACAGGTCGGCCTCGATACGCTTGGCGGCCTCGCCCGTCGCGAGTGCGATCAGGCTGGCGAAGGCGTCGGTGCGGTCGGCCCGGCAGGAGGAGACGTCGAGCACGCCCGCGAGCGCCGCCTCATGATCGTAGATCGGAACGGCGGTGCAGCTCAGAAGCGTATTGCGGGCAAAGAAATGCTGGTCGCGATCGATCGTCAGCGGGCGCTGCTCGACGAGGCAGGTGCCGATGCCGTTGGTGCCCTCGTGCTCCTCGCTCCAGAGCGCACCAGTCCACAGGCCCCAGGACTGAAACGTCGCGTCGTCCGCCACCGTGCCGCGGCGATCGACCGGCACGCCATCGCCGTCGGCGAGCAGCACGCAGCAGCCCGCGGCGCCGACGGCCTGATACAGCCGGTCCATCGCGCCTTGCGCCGCGGCCAGAAGCGGCGCGACACGTTCGCGCGCCCGCTGCAGCTCGGCCTCGGTCAGTCGTATCGGCGCGGTGCGGCCGCCGGGATCGAGATGATGCAACCGGGAGGAACGACGCCACGAGGCCACGAGCGCGGACCGAGCCGCCTGGCCTGACGCGATGGCGGCCTCGACACGGGCCGCGTGATGCCGGGGCATTGACCCATTCATCACAGTTTCCTCCGGATGGCAGTCTAGAAACTGCCGGTGCTGCCCGGTTGATCTGCGTCAACACAGGCGACAGAAGGCATGCGCCCGTTGCGGCGCGGCCGTCAAGGCGGCCGTCCGGCTCGAGGCCTACGACTTTCGCTGGAATTGGGACACGCAAGTCGGTTTCGGCGGCGGCTTTCGGTGCCGCTTTCGAAAGCTGCGGATGCGCTACTTCGCCGGGATCATCCGAACGAGATCGCGCGGATTGACATAGTCGAGCTGGAAGCGCGCTCGCTCGTCCAGCATGTCGGGGTCGATCCTCTCGGACCGCAACAGCGACACCCGCTGTTCGCTCCTGGCACGCTCACGTTTGAGCTGGGCCAGCTCGCTGGTCAGCGCGATGATCTCCTGGTCGAGCTCCTGGCGCGCGTTGAGGCCGTATTTGCCGGTATAGGCGTTGACGCCGAAATAGCCGACGATGGCCGCCGCCATCGCATAGAGGGCAAGGCCAGTCAGGATCGATTTCAGGCGGGCGCGGGAGACCATCCTGGCAAGATGGGACAGGTTGGTTAAGGGAGTGCTAATTGGCAAAACGAGGCACACTATCCCGTCATGGCCGGGCTTGTCCCGGCCATGACGGAGAGTTGAGCAGCCTTGGCTTAAACCTCAGCCCTGATTTTTCGCCACATGCGCGGCGAAGGCGTCGATGTACTGCTGCAGCACCGTCTTCAGGGAGTCCTTGGTCAGGTTGCCGTCCGCGTCGAAGGCGTCGCCGACGCCACTGAGGTAGATTTCCGGCTGCTGGAGAACCGGACCGGAAATGCCCGGCAGAATGTTCTGCAGATGCTTGGCCGCGCTGACTCCACCGAGCAGCCCCGGCGAGTTGGAGATGATGCCGACCGGCTTGCCGAGGAACGAGCTCTTGCCGTAGGGCCGCGAGGCAACGTCGATGGCGTTCTTGAGGACGCCCGGGATCGAGCGGTTGTATTCGGGCGTGACGAACAGGACGCCGTTCGACTTCTGGAGCTTTTCGCGGAAGGCGAGCCAGTCCGCGGGCGGCGCACCCTCGAGGTCCTGGTTGAAGAACGAAATGCCTGCAGGCGTGACGACCTCGAGCTTGAGCGAACCAGGCGCCAGCTTGGCGAGCGCATTGGCGATCTTGAGCGAGAAGCTGTCCTTGCGCAGGCTGCCGGCGATCGTGACGATGTTATAGGCCATGGAATGTCCTCGAGGGCTTGAGCGGGAGTGCCGGGACGGCACTTAAGCCATCCGGACCGATGGATGCAAGTGCATGAACTGGTCCGATTTGGAAACGCTGCGTTTCGCGAATGCAGACCAAACAAACAAATCGGGCCGCCAAGCGGCGGCCCGATCGTTCGTGCAAACGCCGCGTGCGGATCAGATCGTCGGATTCCACGCCGACGGGATCAGGCGATACTTGGCGCCGTCCTTCTCGACATGGCCAACCGAGGGGAAGGCGAAGTGGAAGCCGATCACGGTCGCCTTTTCCGCTGCCGCCATGTCGTAGAACTTGTGGCGCGTCGCTTGCGCCATCGCGGCATCGTTGTCGAACAGCACGTGCCAGTCCGGATTGCGCAGGAAGAACTCCGGAATGTTGGTGACGTCGGACTGGATCAGCACCTTGGCATCGCCAGATGCGACCGCGAAGGAGGTGTGCCCCGGCGTGTGGCCGGGTGTCGCGATGGAGGTGATGCCGGGCGCGACCTCCTTGCCCCATTCGTACTTCGTCACCTTGGATTCGAGGCCGGCGAAGGTCTTCTTCACGTTGGCGAAGTAGTTCTTCATCATCGGATTGGCTTCGGCCTTGGCGGCGTTGTCCTCGCTGGTCCAGAACTCCCAGTCCTTGCCCGGCACCATGATCTCCGCATTCGGGAAGGCCAGCGCGCCGTCGGCCAAACGGATGCCGTTGGTATGGTCGGGGTGCAGATGCGACAACAGCACGACGTCGACGTTCTTGGGGTCGACGCCGGCGGCCTGAAGGTTTTGCAGCGTGCGGCCGACCGCGCCCTTGCTGGCCTCGAAATTCGCAATGCCATTGCCGGTGTCGATGAGGACCAGCTTGGAGCCGGTGTTGATGAGTTGCGGATTGAACGGCACGGTCACCATGCCCTTCGGCATGTAGGCCGCCTCGCCGGCCGCCAGCGCCTCCTCCTTCGGAATGTTGACGACGAACTTGTCCGGCATCGGGAAGGTGCGCGCGCCATCGTTGATCGAGGTGCACTCGAAGCTGCCGACCTTGTAGCGATAGAAGCCCGGCGCCTGTGTCCCGGCTTGCGGGGCTGCGGCATTCGCGGCGATGGGCCCGAGCCCGGTGACGGCCGCCGCGCCCATGGCGGCGGCGCCCGCGAGCAGGTGACGGCGATTGAGATCGGTCATGGAAATGTCCCTTCTGAGCGCCTTGCGGTTCTTCCGCTTCAAATGGCGGCGGAATAATCCCCCGCGTCGCTCGGAAGGCAAGACCTTCTTTCGGTGACGTGCCGTCGCACGTCACGATTATTTATTTGGGGCGATGGGGAATTTTTCGCCGGCGGCCTGTCCACGCCAGTATCGCTTCGGTGCATGGCCGTAGATTCGTTTGAAGGCATGCCCGAAGGCGCTCTCCGACGAATATCCCAGCTGCGCGGCGGTTGCCGACACGGTCGCACCACGTCGCAGCTGATCGCGCGCAAGCCGCATTCGCCACCGAAGGAGGTAGTCGAGCGGCGCCAGCCCCACCAGGGACTTGAACCGCTTCGAAAATGCGGATCGCGACATTGCGATCGCGTCGGCCAATGCTTCCAGGGTCCAGGGGTGAGCAGCGTCTTCGTGCATCAGCCTGATTGCCTTGCCGATCCTGGCATCGACCAGCGCGTTGATCCATCCAAGTCCCTCGCCGGCCCCCTGATCCAGCGCCGCGCGGAGCACCTGGACGAGCAGGACGTCGGCGAGCCTGTCGGTGAGTACGGCCGTTCCGATTCCCGTCCCCCTGATTTCAAGGTCGAGAATGTGGAGCGTGGAATGAATGACGGCTGCCGACGGACTGCGCGATGGTATGAGCAGAAAGCGAGGCAGGGCATCGAGCAGCAATTCGGCGTCCGATGCCTCGAAACCGAAACTGCCGGCAAGCAGAACGGTATCGCTCCCCGCGCCACGCGCGACATCCGACTGCGCCCAATCGAACGCCGCTATTCCGTCTTCGGGAGCGAGGCGTTCGTCGTTGGCCAGAACGTAGGCTGGTGCATGGGCCAGAAGAAAACAGTCGCCGCTGGCAAGCCGATGATGGGCTTCGTCGCCAAAATCGATCCAGCAATCGCCTCGGATGACCGCGCCGAACTTCACGGCGGGTTTTGCCGGGAACCGATACGACCAATGGCCGCCCGCCTCGAACCTCGTGCAACGCGCAGCGCGAACGTCCAAGAGTGAGAAGGCCTGGGACAGAGGGTCCGAGGTCTTGCCCAACTGTTTGCCCAAGTGCTTGTCGAAGCGCTCGTCCGAAAGTTTGTCCAAGGCTTGATCCGATCTCGACGATTTTCGAGCATTTCAAACATAGATCATCCTCGCGACCGATGCGAATTTCATCGCGCAGCGAATTGGATGGAACACCTATGACAGGCATCGCAGGCAAGGTCATCGCCATTACGGGCGCCAGCAGCGGAATTGGCGAAGCCACGGCCCGGCATCTCGCAGAACGTGGCGCCATCGTGGTCCTCGCCGCACGGCGTTCCGAGAGGCTGGAGATGCTGACCGCGAGCATCACCTCGAAGGGCGGAAAGGCGTTGTATCTCGTCACCGACGTCAGGCAGCGCGAGGATGTCGCCAGGCTCGTCGGTCTCGCAACAGACCGATGCGGAAAGCTGGACGTCATGATCAACAATGCCGGGATTGCACCGATTTCCCGTCTGGACGATCTGAGGGTCGACGATTGGGACGATATGATAGACGTGAATGTGAAAGGCGTGCTCTACGGGATCGCTGCGGCCCTTCCCGTCTTCCGTCGTCAGGGCTTTGGCCACTTCGTCAACACCCTGTCGACCGCCGGCATCAAGATCGTTCCGACAATGGCCGTCTACGCGGGATCGAAGAACGCCGTCAGGGCGATTTCCGAAGGGCTTCGTCAGGAGGCCGGCCCGTCGCTTCGGGTGACGACCATCTCCCCCGGTTATGTCGACACCGAGCTTCCATCCTCCATGACGGATTCCGCGCTACGGGCGGAGGGGCTGGCGAGCATGAAGGCGCTGGCCATTCCGGCGAGCGCGGTCGCAGAAGCCATCGCTTTCGCGATAGCGCAACCGGATCGCGTGGATGTCGGCGAGATCGTCGTTCGCCCGACTGCTCAGGCATGAACATGTCGAGCAAGCCAGGATAGGCCGGCGCGGCCGGCCCCTGCCCCCGGGTCACGCGCCGTCGCAGGTCACGGTTATTTATTCGGGTTGATGAGAAATTTTTCGCCGGTGGCGCGTTTGGCGTACACCGCGATGTTGGCGGGATCGAGCGCCTCGGCAAGCGACACCACCTTGGTGTAATGACTGGCGAAGGTGGTCTTCAGCTCGGACGCCACGCGTTGGCGCAGGCGGCCGATCTCGGCCGGGCCGATCTTCTGGAGGAACGGCGTCAGCAGCCAGCCGCCGACGCCCCAGCTCAGGCCGAACGAGCGGTTCAGCTCCGTCGGACGCGTGTCGAGGCTGCCATAGATGTAGACCTGCTTGTACACGTTGGAGCCGTAGCGGCTGTATTCCTTCGCGGTCTTGTTGGCCGCGATTTCCATGGCGGTCAGAATCTGGCTCGCCAGCTTGCCGCCGCCAATCGCGTCGAAGGCGATGGTGGCGCCGGTCTCGACCAGTGCGTTGGTGAGGTCGTCCATGAAATCAGGCGCGCTGGAATCCACGACGTGCTTGGCGCCGATCTTGTGCAGGATGTCGGCCTGCTCCTTGCTCCTGACGATGTTGACGAGGCCGATGCCGTCCTTGATGCATATCTTGTTGAGCATCTGGCCGAGATTGGAGGCGGCGGCCGTGTGCACGAGCGCCTTGTGGTTCTCGCGCCGCATCGTCTCGGTCATGCCGAGCGCTGTCAGCGGATTGACGAACCAGGACGCGCCGTCCGCGGCTGTGGTGCCGGCCGGCAGCTCCATGACGTCGCGGACCTTGAGCACGCGGTACTGTGTGTACATCGCACCGCCGATCATCGACACCGTCTTGCCCATCAGCGCCTTCGCCGCGTCCGACGATCCGGTCCGGATCACCGTGCCGGCACCCTCGTTGCCGACCGGCAGCGACTGATCGAACCTGGCCGTCATCATCCGCATCGCAGCTTCCGGCATCGTTGCCGTGATGACCGGCATCTCCTTGGTGCCGGAAGCCTTGGCGGCCGACATGTCGGCCGGCCCGATCAGGAGCCCGAGGTCGGAGGGGTTGATCGGCGTCGCCTCGACGCGGACCACGACCTCGTCGTCGGCCGGCTCCGGCGTCGGGACATTCACGAGCGACAATTCAAGCTCGCCGCTCTTCTTCAGCAGCGAACGCAGTTGCAGTCCGGTCTTGCCGTCGCTCATGTGATCCTCCCCTGTCCATCTTTGCGCGGCGCCGGCTTATGCCAGCGCCTTCAGTGCCGCCTTGCCGCCGTAGAGCGCCTGCTTGCCGAGCTGCTGCTCGATGCGCAGGAGCTGGTTGTATTTGGCGGTGCGATCCGACCGCGCAAGGGAGCCGGTCTTGATCTGGCCGCAATTGGTGGCGACCGCGAGGTCGGCGATGGTGGAATCCTCGGTCTCGCCGGAGCGGTGCGACATCACCGAGGTGTAGCCGGCCTTGTGCGCCATTTCGACGGCGGCGAGCGTCTCGGTCAGCGTGCCGATCTGGTTGACCTTGATCAGGATCGAGTTGGCGCGGCCAGCCTTGATGCCTTCGGCGAGGCGCTTGACGTTGGTGACGAAGAGATCGTCGCCGACCAGCTGGCACTTCCTGCCGATGAGATCGGTGAGCTCCTTCCAGCCCTCCATGTCGTCTTCCGACATGCCGTCCTCGATGGTCACGATCGGATAGCGCGAGACCAGGTCTGCAAGATACTTCGCCTGCTCGGAGATCGAGCGGGTCTTGCCCTCACCTTCATAGACGTATTTGCCGTCCTTGAAGAACTCGGTCGAGGCGCAGTCGAGGCCGAGCACGATGTCGGTGCCCGCCTTGAAGCCGGCCTTGCCGATCGCGTTCATGACGAAGTCGAGCGCGGCGTCGGCCGACGGCAGGTTCGGGGCGAAGCCACCCTCGTCGCCGACATTGGTGTTGTGGCCGGCTTTCTTGAGCTCCGACTTCAGTGTGTGGAACACCTCGGCGCCGTAGCGGAGGCCCTCGGCAAAGCTCGACGCGCCGACGGGGAGGATCATGAACTCCTGGAAGTCGATCGGGTTGTCGGCATGCACGCCGCCATTGATGATGTTCATCATCGGCACCGGCAACAGGCGCGCGGAGGTGCCGCCGACGTAACGGTAGAGCGGCATGTCCAGCGAGTTCGCCGCGGCCTTGGCGCAGGCAAGCGAGACGCCGAGGATGGCGTTGGCGCCCAGCCGGCTCTTGTTCGGCGTGCCGTCGAGGTCGATCATGATCTGGTCGATCTGGGCCTGCTGCTCGACGTCGAGGCCGCTCAGGGCCTCGAAGATCTCGCCGTTGACGGCGCCGACTGCCTTGGAGACGCCCTTGCCGAGATAGCGGGCCTTGTCGCCGTCGCGCAGTTCCACGGCCTCGTGGGCGCCGGTGGAGGCGCCCGACGGCACCGCGGCTCGGCCGAGCGCGCCGTCCTCCAGCACGACATCGACCTCGACGGTGGGATTGCCCCGGCTATCGAGGATTTCGCGGCCGATGATGTCGATGATGGCGGTCATGATGTCCACTTCCGTTCGTTAGGGCTGATCGGTGCCGCGGGTCTTACACGGGCCGCAAGCAAATGTGAACGCTTGGAAGAGCCGCTTCGACTGACGCGTGAAGCGCCTGAGATTATGCTCGACTGCATCTGGTCCGCGTGCCCAACCTCAATCTGAAACAGTCGGGGTAACGCCATGAATCGCCGCCAGTTTCTTGCTTCGAGCGCCGCGCTGCTCACCGCCCGCCCAGGGTTTGCGCAGGACGCCCCATTCCGGACAAAATACTATCCGGTCAGCCCGGGCGTCGGCCTGCACGATCTCACGCCCGCTCCTGACGGCGCGGTTTGGTTCACGGCGCAGGGCAAGGGCCTGCTCGGCAGGCTCGATCCCCGGGATGGCAGTTTCAAGACGGTGAGCCTCGGCCAGGGCGCAGCGCCGCATGGCGTGACCATCGGTCCCGACGGCGCGCCCTGGATCACCGAGGGCGGCCAGAACGCGATCGCGCGGGTCGACCCCGGCGATCTCAAGGTCACGTTGTTCCGCCTGCCGGAAAAGTTCGCCTACGCCAATCTCAACACTGGCGTGTTCGACAAGCAAGGCACCTACTGGTTCACCGGCCAATCCGGTTATTACGGCCGGCTCGCGCCGAAGACCGGCGAGATGAATGTGTTCAAGGCGCCGAAGGGCATCGGTCCCTACGGCATCACTGTCACGCCCAAGGGCGATGTCTGGTACGCCTCGCTCGCCGGCAGCTACATCGCGAAGATTGATCTCGCGAGCGGGAATGCGACCGTGGCCGAACCGCCGACGCCGAACCAGGGCGCGCGGCGCGTCTGGTCGGATTCGAAGGGCCTGATCTGGGTCAGCGAGTGGAATAGCGGCCATGTCTCGGTGCACGATCCCGCCAATGGCTCCTGGAAGACGTGGAAGCTGCCGGGCGAACGTCCCCGCGCCTACGCGGTCTACGTCGACGACAAGGACAAGGTCTGGCTCACGGATTTCTCCGCCAACGCCATCGTGCGCTTCGATCCCACCACCGAACGGTTCAACGTGTTCGTCAGCGACAAGGCCAACGCCAATGTGCGCCAGCTCGATGGCAGGCCGGGCGAGCTCTGGGGCTGCGAGTCCGGCAACGACCGGATCGTCATGATCCAGACGATCGCGAGCGGTTGACGGCAGCGGCATTTGCGTCCATCCCGGCACCCGAAACAGGATGTGACGACGATGGCGAAGAAACCCCTCCAGCTCGGCCGGGCGGTCGAGTGGCCGCATACACCGGAACAAGCCCAGCTCGACCGCATGCCCAATCCGCAAAAGGGCACCGATTACCTGGTGCGCTTCACCGTGCCGGAATTCACCTCGCTGTGCCCGGTCACTGGCCAGCCTGACTTCGCGCATCTGACGATCGACTACGCGCCGGGTGCGTGGCTGCTGGAGTCGAAGTCGCTCAAGCTCTACATCGCGAGCTTCCGCAATCATGGCGCCTTCCACGAGGACTGCACCGTGATGATCGGCAAGCGTATCGCCAGCGAGATCAAGCCGAAGTGGCTGCGCATCGGCGGCTACTGGTATCCGCGCGGCGGCATCCCGATCGACGTGTTCTGGCAGACCGGCCGCGTACCGAAGGGCCTGTGGGTGCCCGAGCAAGGCGTCGCGCCCTATCGCGGGCGGGGCTAATGCATATCTCGGTCACGCTGACCTTCGAGAGAAAACGGCCTCGGTCGATAGCGACGATGCCGTTCTCGCGTCATGGTCCTAGCTTGCCAAGCGCTGCCTCTGGCTCTGGTAGAACGCCGTCTCGAAGTTCATATAGCCGATGAACGACGTCGGATCGCCGAAGGGCAGAATCTGGGTGGCCCAGAACCCGCCGACATTGTTCTGCCGATCGATCCAGTAGAACAGGTTGGCAAGCCCGGCCCAGCCCAGCGCGCCGGCGGGACGTCCCGTCGGGGCTTCCTCGTCGTTGACCATGAAGCTCAGCGCCCAGGATTTGGATTGACCCGGAAAGAATTCCGCGTCGTTGCAAAGCGACGGGATGACGCCTGTGATCGGCGTTACCTTCTTGTCGCCCATATGGTTCTTTTCCGCCATCCGCACGGTTTCGGCCTTCAGCACGCGACCGTGCTCGCCAGCCCCGTCATTCAGCCACATGCGGATGAAACGCATGTAGTCGCCGACCGTGCCGTACAGGCCGTGGCCGCCCATGTGGACCTCGGGCTTTGCCGGAAGCTCGAAATCCATCGGCGTCAGCGACCCGTCGGCGTTTCGCGCGTGGATGCCGGCCAATTTCTTGCGCATAGCGTCGGTCAGCTCGAAGGTCATGTCCTTGATCCCGAGCGGTTCGAAGATGCGCGTCTTGAAGACCTCACCGAGTCGCTTGCCCGTGATGGCCTCGACGATCTGGCCGCACCAGTCGAGATTTGTCCCATAGTCCCAGCGCTCGCCGGGATCGAACAGCAGCGGGGTCATCAGGCAGGCTTTGGTCGCGGTGATCACGCTGGGCTGCCCTTTCTCCTGGGCCAGCCGGTTATAGGTGTGGTTGATGAAATCGTAGCTCAGGCCCGCCGTGTGGGTCATCAGCATGCGCGTGGTAATATCCCGCCTCGGCGCGCGCAGGATCGGCTCGCCCGCTGCATCGAAGCCCTCGATCACCTGCAGCTTTCCGATCTCGGGCGCGTAGCGCTTCGCGGGCGCATCGAGATCGAGCTTGCCCTCCTCGACGAGTTGCAGAACGGCCGTGCCGGTAATCGCCTTGGTCGTGGAGAAGATGGCGAAGACGCTGTCGGTGGTCATGTCCGCCGGCTGATCGAGACGGCGTTTGCCGGCCGCCCCTTCATAGATGTTGCGCTGGCGGTCCGTCACCATTGCGACAACGCCGGGCACGCGCGGTGTGGATGTGACGACGCCGTCGAGAACGGCATCTGCCGTCGCGCCAAAATTCATGATCATGATCGTCCTTCCGTGCTGGATTGGATTGATATGGTCGACGCTCGCATCGCGAGCGCTCATTGCATCGCGAAGCCCTCGTAACCGTTCGCCGCGACCTCGTCGCACTTCTGCCGATAGGCGCCGACGCCGCCGCAATACGACAGGACACGGCGCGGCTTGCCTTCGACGTTCGAGCCCAGGTACCAGGAACTGGTCTTCGCGATCAGCGTCGCATTCGCGATCTCGTCGTGATGGGCCACCCAGCCATCCTGGGCGTCCTTTGTCGGCTCGACCACCTTCAGGTCCTTGCTGCGCATGTACCTGATGCAGTCATCGATCCATTCGACCTGCTGCTGCAGGCACGTGGTCATGTTGCACAGCGCGGCCGACGGCGCGAGCGGGACGGCGGTCGTGAACAGGTTGGGATAGCCGTGAACCTGCAGGCCCATCGTGGTGCGGATGTCCCTGCCCCAGTCCTCCCTCAGCGATCGGCCGTCGCGGCCCCTGATATCGATGCGCGTCAAGGCACCGGTGCCGGCGTCGAAGCCGGTTGCAAGGACAATGACATCCAGCTCGTGGACCGTACCGTCAGCGGTCTGAATGCCCTGCGGCGTTACGCGTTCGATCGGATTGCTCTTGACGCTGACGATCTCGACGTTGGGACGATGGAAGACCTCGAGGAAGTTCTGCTCGAGCGGTACACGGTGCGTTCCGAACCCATATTCGGCCGGAATCAACGCATCGCACAGTTTCGGATCCCCGAGCCGTTCGCGCATCTTCCCGCGCACGAATTCCGAGATCTCGGCATTGACCTCCGGGTCGAAGAACAGCTCGGCGAACGAGGATATCCATAGTTTCAGGGAACCGTCATTCCAGCAATCCTCGATCACCGCCCGGCGGCGCTCCGGCGTGAGGTCTGCCCAGGCGTGCTCGAAGTCGTATTCAAAGCCGGTGAAGGTGCGCGGCAGGCGTTCCGTGAGCGACTTGAATCTCGACTTGTAGTCCTCGGCATCCGCGGCTCCAAATTTCGGATTCTTCATCGGGATGACGTATTGCGGCGTGCGGATGAACACCTTGAGATGGCCGACATCGCCGACGATCGTCTGGATGACCTGGATGCCGGTCGCACCGTTGCCGATGACGCCGACGCGCTTGCCCGCGAGGTCGACAGGCTGCTTTGGCCAGCGCGCCGTATGGAACAACTGCCCCTCGAAAGTCTCCTGCCCCGGAAACGACACGTAGGGAGCCGACAGCATGCCGCAGCAGGTCACCAGAAACTGGGTATCAATCACGTCGTCTTGGTCGGTCGTGACCAGCCAGCGCTGCGTGGCCTCGTTGAAATGCGCGCTCTTGACCGTCGTGCCGAACTGGATGTCCCTGCGCAGATCGAGACGGTCGGCGACGTAGTTCATCCAGCGTTCGATTTCGGGCTGGCCCGGAAACTTCTCGCTCCAGCTCCAACCCTTGTAGAGCTCCTCGGAGAAAAGATACTGATAGATGTAGGCCTCAGAATCGAAGCGCGCGCCGGGATATCGATTCCAGTACCAAGTGCCGCCGACGCCTGACGCGGCGTCGATCGCCCTGACGCTCAATCCCTGCTCGCGCAGACGATAGAGCTGATAGAGCCCGGCGACGCCGGCTCCGACAACCACGGCATCGAACTTCGCGGTTCCATGCGAACCGTTGCTTCCATTGGACTTGGTCGCGACTTCCGCCATTCTTTCCTCCTCGGTGATTTTTGAGTGCGCACGATCTTCCCCACCCGTCATGCGATCGGATGGTGGTGCAGCGCGTCATTTTTGATCCCGTCAGTGCGGGACGGGGGAAGCTATGAGTCTTCCGGCGGTTGGAGCTTGAACAAATCGGACAATCCTTTGAACGAAGCCGCACGTTCCCTTGCCGGTACTGCAGTTCGGCAACGCGGCTCGCTTGGCAAATGGCAAAACCGGCTTATGCTCGTCTCCGCCGTACGGCCAATGAGAAGCAGAAGCGGTCAACGCGCCTTACAATTCAGGGAAGGAGTCTCACGCGATGGGCCAATTCATCACGGTCGAGGAGCTGCCACGCTACGCTCCCGGCCAATTGATGCTGGACAGTTCCGCGGTAGGCAAGGCTGACTTTAGGCTGCGCGTCTTCCGCTATGCGCCGTCCGACATCTGGGTGCCGCCGTCGGAGAACTTCCTGATTGTCGTCTATCGCGAAGGCACAACGTCGATGAACCGCCGCGTCACTGGCGCCTGGAAGCAGGATCACGTCGGACGCGGCGTCACAACCCTGCTGACACGCGCGGAGCCTTCGAACTGGCGCTGGAGCAATGACCTCGAGGTCAGCCATTTCTACATCTCGCCGGGCCTGATGACGAAGACCGCGAGCGAGGCATTCGACCGCGACTCAGAGGGCGTTGAGCTCCACGATCTGCTCAGGATCGAAGATCCGGTGCTGACCTGGATCGGCGACCGGATGGTGCAGGAGGTGTCCGAAGGCGGTCCGGGCGGCCGGCTCTGCTACGATGCGCTGGCACTTCAGGCGAGCGTGCACATCTTGCGAAACTATGCCTCGGTGGAATTCAAGCTGCCCTGTTCGCACGGGCGCTTCAGGCCAGCGCACGCAAGGCTGATCGAGGACTATGTCGAGCAGAACATCTCCAGGAACATCACGCTCGAGGAACTGGCCAGTATCTGCAACTGCTCGCCGGTGCAGTTCGCGCGCAAGTTCCAGGTGCATTATGGCATGCGCCCGCATGCCTATGTCCTGAGCCGCAAGGTGGAGCGCGCCTGTCAGTTTCTGCGCAAGGATCGGCTCGCCCTGAAAGAAATTGCGCTCTTGAGCGGATTTTCAGATCAAAGCCATCTCAATCGGATTTTCCGCAGACACATGAACGTCACGCCGGCCGAGTATCGCAAGAACTGCTTGAGCTAGTCTCGTGTCGCTGTCCGTCAGGCCAGCGCATCCGCCGGCGCGCGCTGCTTGAGCAGTCGGGCGCAGACGAGGCCCAGCACCACCATGATCGCGGCGCTCACGAGCAGCGTCGGCACCTTGCCGCCGTGCTGGAGGCCGAAGCCATAGGCGAGCGGTCCCACGGTCTGCCCCATGAAGAAGAAGAACGAATGCAGCGACAGCGCGGTGGCGCGCGCCTCGACCGAGAGCTCGCTGGCAAACACCTGGAGACAGCCATGGGCAATGTAGAACCCCCAGCCCATGACGATGAGGTTGAGCGCCTGAACCTCCCAGCGCGGGCCGAAGGCCACGGCGACGAGCTGCGAGGCCACCAGCGTCATGCCCGCGATCATCATGCCCCTGACGCCCAGCCAAGGCAGCAGGCGCGACACCGTCAGCGTGTAGAACAGGCCGCCGACCGCAAAGCCGGCGATGACGATGCCGGCGATCGACAGCGAGGTCTGGCCGAGCTCGAACAGGAACGAAGCGATGTAGGGAAACAGCCCGAGCACGCAGCAGCCTTCGATGAACACCGCCGAGTAGCAGACATAGGCGTTCGGATTGGTGAAGATGGTGCGATAGCCGGCCTTCAGCGCCGACAGGCTCATCTTCGGCGGATGCTTGACCTTGGCGCCGCGGAAGCCGGCCGCAACGGCGATCGAGGCAACGATCACGAGCGCGCCGAGCACCGCCAGCACGCCACGCCAGCCGAGGAAATCGCCGATCAGGCCGGAAGCCGAGGCGCCGAGCAGATTGCCGGTCATGGCGCCGGCGAGCGTGCGGCTGATCGCGACCTGGCGTTTGTCGGGCCCGACGAGATCGCTGGTGAGGCTCAGCGCCACCGGAAACACGCCGCCGGAGCCGATGCCGGCGAGAATGCGGGTCGCGAACAAAACCGAGAACGAGGACGATAGCGCGCCCAGGATGTTGGCAAGGCCGAGCAGCGCGAGGCAGCCGATCATCAGCCGCGTCTTGCCGAACAGATCGGCGGCTGCGCCGATGATCGGCTGGATGATCGAGAAGGTAAAAGCGAACACCGCGGCAAAGCCCGCGGCAGTGGCGATGCTGACGCCAAAATCCTCGGCAACGTGCGGCAGCACCGGATCGAGCGCACGTGCCGAGAGTGCAGCGGCGAAGCTCGCGCCTGATATGACGTAGAGCGCTGGCGGCAAGCCGTGATCGTGTGGCCGCGCCTCGCCTTCCTGCATCAGCGCGGATTCTTTGCGAGCGCGTCGAACGCCATCAGTCTTGCGATCAGCGACTCGAACTCGCGCAGGGGCACCATGTTGGGTCCGTCCGAGGGCGCGTGGTCGGGATCAGGATGGGTCTCGATGAAGACGCCGGCAACGCCGACCGCAACGGCCGCGCGTGCGAGCACCGGCACGAATTCGCGCTCGCCGCCGGAGGAGGTCCCCTTCCCGCCGGGTTGCTGCACCGAATGGGTGGCGTCGAAGATCACGGGCGCGCCGGTGGTGCGCGCCAGGATCGGCAGTGCGCGCATGTCGGAGACCAGCGTGTTGTAGCCGAAGGACACACCGCGCTCGGTGACGAGCACGTTGGGATTGTCGGCGCCGGTGATCTTGCTCACCACATTGGCCATGTCCCAGGGCGCCAGGAACTGGCCCTTCTTGACGTTGACGACCTTGCCGGTTGCGGCCGCGGCCAGAAGGAGATCGGTCTGGCGGCACAGGAAGGCGGGGATCTGCAAGATGTCCACGGCCTGCGCCACCTCGGCACATTGCGTGGCCTCGTGCACGTCGGTCAGCACCGGCAGGCCAAGCGAGGATCGGATCTCGGCGAAGATCGGCAGCGACTGCGCGAGGCCAAGCCCGCGCGCCGCCGACGCGCTGGTGCGGTTGGCTTTGTCGAAGGAGGTCTTGTAGACGAGGCCGATGTTCAGCCGCGCGGCGATCTCCTTCAGCGCGGAGGCCACCTCCAGCGCATGCTGGCGGCTCTCGAGCTGGCACGGCCCGGCAATGACCGAGATCGGCAGATCATTGCCGAACTTGACCGTGCCAATGGTGACGACCGGCGCCGCTGAATTCGAAGAGCTCAAGACAAATCCCTCGTTTCGGCGCGACCATAACCGCGATGAGGGTCGGATCAACCCTCTTCCGCCCTGGCCGTTCGAATATCAGGGTTGCGCCAGGGTTCCCCGCTGCGGCAGGGATGGCTACTTCACCGCCGAGAAAGCGGTGGGCGCCAGGATTTGGCTGACGATGTTGCCGACGATCTGGCCGTCCGCTTCCGACTTGGCGCGCGCCTCAAGCCAGTCCGGATCGGTCATGAACGCGCCCCACTTCTTCTCGCGCTCGGCGAGCGACTCCCAGGCCAGGAAATAGGTCAGCTCCTGGTTGGATTCACCGATCAGCGTCGTAAAGAAGCCGGCCTGCTTGATGCCGTGCTTCTCCCAGATCTTCAGCGTGACCGTGTCAAAGCGCTTCAACAGCGCCGGCAGACGGCCGGGCACGCAGCGATACTGACGCATTTCGTAGATCATCGGAGCTCACTCCCTGCATTGTTGTTCTTGCGGCAGGGAGTTGTCGCAACGAACGGCGCGATCGTCAAAGGCCCAGAGCGCGCTACACCAGCCGGCTCTGCTTCGCCGCCGCCTCGATAAACGAGGCGAACAGCGGATGCGGCTCGAATGGCCGCGACTTCAGCTCGGGGTGAAACTGGACGCCGATGAACCAGGGGTGGTCCTCGTACTCGACGATTTCAGGCAGCACGCCGTCGGGCGAGAGCCCCGAGAACTTCAAGCCGTGCTGTTCGAGCCGATCCTTGTAGGCGGTGTTGACCTCGTAGCGATGGCGGTGACGCTCGGAGATTTCGGTCGCGCCGCCATAGACCCGCGAGACCCGGCTGCCGCGGTTCAGAGTCGCGGGATAGGCGCCCAACCGCATCGTGCCGCCGAGATCGCCGGCCTGCGAGCGCTTCTCGAGCTCGTTGCCGCGCAGCCATTCCGTCATCAGGCCGACCAGAGGCTCCCTGGTGGGGCCGAACTCGGTGGAGTTGGCGTCCTCGATGCCGACGAGGTTTCGCGCCGCCTCGATCACCGCCATCTGCATGCCGAAGCAGATGCCGAAATACGGCACGTCGCGCTCGCGCGCGAACTGTGCCGCCTTGATCTTTCCTTCCGCGCCGCGCTGGCCGAAGCCGCCCGGCACCAGGATGCCGTTGACGTGCTCGAGGAACGGCGCCGGATCCTCCTTCTCGAAGATCTCGCTCTCGATCCAGTCGAGATTGACTTTCACCTTGTTGGCGATGCCGCCATGCGAGAGCGCCTCGATCAGCGACTTATACGCATCCTTCATGCCGGTGTACTTGCCGACGATGGCGATGGTGACGTTGCCTTCGGGGTTGCGGATGCGCTCGTTGATCTCTTGCCAGCTGCGCAGCTCCGGCGGAATACGCGAGGCGATGCCGAAGGCGGCGAGCACCTCGTCGTCGAGCCCCGCGTCGTGATAGGCCTCGGGCACGGCGTAGATGTTGTCGACGTCGCGCGCCTCGATCACGGCGCTTTCGCGCACGTTGCAGAAAAGCCCGAGCTTGCGTCGCTCTTCCTTCGGGATCTCGCGGTCGGTGCGGCAGAGCAGGATGTCCGGCTGGATGCCGATCGAGCGCAGTTCCTTCACCGAGTGCTGCGTCGGCTTGGTCTTCAGCTCGCCGGCGCTCGGGATATAGGGCAGCAGCGTGAGATGGATGTAAACGGCGTGATCGCGCGGCAGCTCGTTCTTCAGCTGGCGGATCGCCTCGAAGAACGGCAGCCCCTCGATGTCGCCGACGGTGCCGCCGATCTCGACCAGCACGAAATCGTAATCGTCATTGCCGTCGAGGACGAATTCCTTGATGGCGTTGGTGACGTGCGGAACCACCTGGATGGTCGCGCCGAGATAGTCGCCACGGCGCTCCTTGGAGATGATGTCCTGGTAGATGCGCCCCGTCGTGATGTTGTCGGCCTTGGTCGCCGGCCGCCCGGTGAAGCGCTCGTAGTGACCGAGATCGAGATCGGTCTCCGCGCCGTCGTCGGTCACGAACACTTCGCCGTGCTGGTACGGCGACATCGTTCCGGGATCGAGGTTGAGATAGGGGTCGAGCTTGCGGAGGCGGACCTTGTAGCCCCGGGCCTGCAACAGGGCACCGAGTGCCGCCGAAGCCAAACCCTTGCCGAGCGAAGAAACCACGCCGCCGGTGATGAATATGTACCGCGCCATGGGACTTAACCTCTAATCCCCTAAATTCGATTCGCCAAAGCGATTCGTATTCCGCCCCAAAGATTTTGCGGGCCTGTGGGTGAGCCAGAACTAAGAGTGGTGACAGTGCCTTGATGGGGATTGTTGATGCAGGACGGTAGCAGCCGGCCTGCATGGCCCCCCTGCTTTATTGCGAGCGCGGCACCTGCGGGCCCGATGGCGCCTGGTTCTGCTGCTCGTCGGCCTTCTTCAGCGAATCCAGGATGCCACCCGAGGTCGGCGGCGCGATCGGCGACCCGCCGGCCGGCTGGGTCTGTGACGCAGGCGTGCCAATGATGGATGACGGCTTGCGGTCGTAGCCGGCGTACCAGGACAGGAACAGGCTTGTGAGGAAGAATCCGACGGCCAGGATCGCAGTGGTCCGCGTCAGAAGATTCGCAGTGCCGCGGCTCGACATGAAGCCGGCGCCTCCGCCCATGCCGAGCCCGCCGCCTTCCGACTTCTGGAGCAGGACGGTGCCGATCATGACGGCAACGATCATGAGGTGGATGACGATGACAACGGTCTGCATAGTATCCTTCACAAGCGGACGGCGCCTGACGGCGGCCGATCGCGCTTCGCGGGTTTTCCTGAAGTTGCGCGGTGTTACACGATCGGGAGGGGTATTGCCACCCCCGATCGGATCCGAACCAACGGCTTGAACGAGGTCGGGCAGCGCTTAGTTAGGACAGCCTTTGGCGATGGCAAGGAAATCGGCCGCTTTCAGGCTGGCGCCGCCGACCAGCGCGCCGTCGACGTTTTTCACCGCCATCAGCTCGGCCGCGTTGGACGGCTTGACCGATCCGCCGTAGAGGATGCGCATTCTGGCACCTTCGTCTTTGAACCGGGAGATCAGGAGTTCCCGGATAAAGCCATGAATCTGCTCGACATCCCTGGCCGTGGGCGTCAGCCCGGTGCCGATCGCCCAGACCGGCTCGTAGGCCACGACCAGATTGGCCGCGGTGGAGCCGTCCGGCAGCGAGCCGTCGAGCTGGCCACGCAGGACGTCCAGGGTCTGCCCGGCATCGCGCTGGCCTTGCGTCTCGCCGATACAGACGATCGCCGTCGCCCCGGCGCGCCAGGCGGCTTCGGCCTTCTGGCGGACCAGAGCATCGCCCTCGCCGTGGTCGGCGCGGCGCTCGGAATGGCCGACGATGATGGCGGTTGCGCCCGCATCCACCAGCATTTCGGCGGCGACATCGCCGGTATGGGCGCCGGAGGCCTTGGGATGGCAGTCCTGGGCTCCCACCGCGACCTTCTTGCCCCGCGCCTTGTCGGCGAAGGCGGCGACCAGGGTCGCCGGCGGGCAAACCAGCAGGTCGGCCTTGCCGGCTACGTCTGCCGCACCGTTGAGCATGGCGTCGAATTCGGCAGCCTGGGCCTTCAGGCCATTCATTTTCCAGTTGCCGGCAATCAGCGGTCGGATGGCGTCGGTCATGTCAAGGTCCAGCAAAATGAGGTTTGTGGATGCGCTAGCAGAGCTGTCGCGGCAGTTCCAGATTCTTGTTTTGACGCGTTTTCGTGAAGCGAACCGGGTCCACTTCGCTGGAAAACGCTTTGGGGCCTTTAACCGCAGTCTCGAGGGGCCGCGTGAGGCGAGGTTGCGGGGGGAAAGCCGCCACTTTATGATGATTGATCAATTTGGTGACGCGCTTTTGCGGAATCTGCATTAAGACGCGCTCCGTTCCCCTCCTGACCAAACAAGTTGGACCAAATGCTTCGAGGAATGCGCAAGGCCTCATCAAACTGGCTCGGCAAGACGATAATGGCCATTGTGATGGGCGTGTTGATCGTCAGTTTCGGCATTTGGGGTATCGCCGACATCTTCAAAGGCTTTGGACAGTCCACGGTGGCCAAGGTCGGCAGCACGGAGATTTCGGTCAACGAGTTCCGTCAGATCTACACCGACCGCCTGCAGCAGATCAGCCGCCAGTTCGGCCGGCCGTTGACGCCCGACCAGGCCCGCGCCTTCGGCCTCGATCGCCAGGTGCTCCAGCAGACCATCGCGGAAGCCGCCCTCGACGAAGAGGCGCGCCGGCTCGGGCTCGGCCAAACCGACGACCAGATCCGCCAGGTCATCATGAACGACCCCAACTTCAAAGGCGTCGGCGGCAATTTCGATGCGAACCGCTTCCAGGCCGTGATCCGCAATTTCGGCTATACCGAGCAGCGCTACGTCGCCGAGCAGCGCAAGGTGTCGCTGCGCCGCCAGATCACTGGCACGATCGGCGCTGGCATCGAGCCGCCGAAGACCATGATCGACGTGCTGACGCGCTACCAGAACGAACAGCGCGCCATTGAATTCGTCAGGCTCGACGCAGCTCAAGCCGGCCAGATCGACGCGCCCTCTCCCGAAGCCCTCGCCACCTATTTCGAGGATCACAAGGTCCAGTTCCGCGCGCCCGAATACCGCAAGATCGCCTTCGTCGTGATCTCGCCGGAAGACATCGGCAAATGGACCGAGGTCTCCGACGAGGACGCGAAGAAGGTGTTCGAGCAGCGCAAGGACCGGCTCGGCACCCCGGAGAAGCGCCAGATCCACCAGATCGTATTCCCGAATGCGGCCGAGGCGCAGGCCGCGCGCGAACGGCTCGCCGGCGGGATGTCGTTCGAGGATCTCGGCAAGGAGCGCGGGCTGAGTGCCTCCGACGTCGACCTTGGCCTCGTGACCAAGTCTTCGCTCGATCCCGCGGTCGGCGATGCCGCCTTCGCGCTTCCCGTCGGTGAGATCAGCCAGCCGATCCAGGGCGCTCTCGGCACCTCCATCGTCAGGGTCGACAAGATCGAGCCGGGCAAAGAGGCGGACTACGCGAGCCTCGCCGGCGACATCAAGCGCGAGATCGCGACCGAGCGCGCGCGCGTCAAGGTCGCCGATCTCCGCGACAAGATGGAAGACGAGCGTGGCGGCGGCTCCAGCGTGATCGACGCGGCGCAGAAGCTCGGCCTCACCGCCGTGACCATCGACGCCGTCGACCGTTCCGGCCGCGCCCCGAACGGCCAGCCGGTCGCCAATATCCCGCAGGGTCTCGACGTGGTGTCGCAGGCCTTCAATACCGACGTCGGCGTCGACAACGACGCAATCTCGTTCAAGGGCGGCTATGTCTGGTACGACGTGCTCGCCATCACGCCCTCGCACGACCGCAATCTCGACGAGGTCCGCGACCAGGTCGAGGCGCGCTGGCGCCAGGACCAGATCGCGGCCAGGTTGAAGGCCAAGGCGACGGAGATGGTGCAGAAGCTCGAAGCAGGCGGCAAGCTCACTGACGAGGCCGCCGCGGTCGGCGCCAAGGTCGAGACCGCCACCGGCTTCAAGCGCGACGACTCGCCCGCCGGCGTGCCCGCCACCGTCGTGTCGGCCGCCTTCCGCACCGCCAAGGACGGCGTCGGACAGACGGCCGTGAGCGGCGGCAGCGAGGTCATCGTCTTCCGCGTCACCGACATCGTCGATCCCGCGGTCGATTTCGCCTCCGACGCGGTCAAGAAGCTGAAGGAGAGCCTCGACCGGGCCCTGACCGAGGAGCAGGTTGCCTCCTACGTCAACAAGCTCGAGACCGACATCGGGACCACCATCAATCAGGCCGCCTTCGCGCAGGTGACCGGCGCGAACCAGTGAGTTGAAAGCACGCGATGGACGACCTGAAATCGATCATTGGAAAAGTGGCGACCGGCGCCAGCCTGTCGCGTGACGAAGCCGCTTCCGCCTTCGACGCCATGATGTCGGGCGAGGCTACGCCCTCGCAGATGGGCGGCCTGTTGATGGCGCTCCGCGTGCGCGGTGAGACCGTGGACGAGATCACTGGCGCCGTTTCCGCGATGCGCTCCAAGATGCTGACCGTGACGGCGCCGCCCGAAGCCGTCGACATCGTCGGCACCGGCGGCGACGGATCCGGCTCGGTCAACGTCTCGACCTGCGCCTCCTTCATCGTCTCGGGCGCCGGCGTGCCCGTGGCCAAGCACGGCAACCGCGCGCTGTCGTCGCGCTCGGGCGCCGCCGACGTGCTGGCCTCGCTCGGGGTGAAGATCGATCTGAAGCCGGAGCAGGTCGGGCGCTGCGTGCGCGAATGCGGCATCGGCTTCATGTTCGCCCCCGCCCACCATCCCGCGATGAAGAACGTCGGCCCGACCCGGGTCGAGCTTGCGACGCGCACGATCTTCAACCTGCTCGGCCCCCTGTCCAATCCGGCCGGCGTGAAGCGGCAGATGGTCGGCGTGTTCTCCCGGCAATGGGTGCAGCCGCTGGCGCAGGTGCTGAAGAACCTCGGCTCGGAATCCGCCTGGGTCGTGCACGGCTCCGATGGCCTCGACGAGATCACCCTCACCGGCCCGACCTTCGTCTCCGCGCTCCACAATGGCGAGATCCGGAATTTCGAGGTGACGCCCGAGGAGGCCGGACTGTCGCGTTGCGAGGCCGGCGCGCTCAGGGGCGGTGACGCCGATGCCAATGCGATCGCTCTGCAAAGCGTGCTCGACGGCAAGCCGAGCCCCTATCGCGACGTGGCGCTGATCAACGCCGCCGCCGCGCTGGTCGTGGCCGGCCGCGCCAAGGACCTCAAGGAGGGCGTCGTGATCGGCGCCCGCTCAATCGACAGCGGCGCGGCCAACGCGAAGCTGAAGCACCTGGTCGCAGTCTCCAACAGCTGAATTGCGCATGTCCGACATCCTGACCAAGATCGAGACCTATAAGCGCGAGGAGATCGCGGCAGCGAAGCGGACGCGTCCGCTCTCCGCCGTGGAGGCGCAAGCCAGGGCCGCGTCCGCGCCGCGTGGTTTCGTGCGCGCGATCAAGAGCAAGCTTGCCCATGGCGACTATGCGCTGATCGCCGAGATCAAGAAGGCCTCGCCCTCCAAGGGCCTCATCCGCGCCGATTTCGACCCGCCTGCACTCGCAAGAGCCTATGAGGCGGGCGGCGCGGCCTGTCTGTCGGTGCTGACGGATACGCCCTCGTTCCAGGGCCATCTCGACTTCCTGGTGGCGGCGCGCGCGGCAACGTCCCTGCCGGTGCTGCGCAAGGATTTCATGTTCGACACCTATCAGGTGGTCGAGGCGCGCGCGCACGGCGCCGACTGCATCCTGATCATCATGGCGGCGCTCGATGATGCCGCCGCGAGGGATATCGAAGACGCCGCCATCGCCTATGGCATGGACGTGCTGATCGAGATCCATGACCGCGCCGAGCTCGAGCGGGCGCTGAAGCTGCGGTCGCCGATGATCGGCGTCAACAACCGCAACCTGCGCACCTTCGAGACCACGCTTGCGACCAGCGAGGCGCTGGCGCCGTTGATCCCTCAGGACCGACTGATGGTCGGCGAAAGCGGTATCTTCACGCCAGAAGATCTCGCCCGGCTCGAGCGCGTCGGCATAACGACGTTCCTCGTCGGTGAAAGCCTGATGCGGCAGGCCGACGTCACTGCGGCGACGCGCGCGCTGCTCGCGCGCAACACGAATGCGCGCGCGACGGGCACGCGCTGATATGGCGCGCAAGCCAGCCAGGACGGATCCAGCCAGGACGAAGCCGGCCAAATCCAAGGCCGGCCCCGCCCTCACCCATATCGGCGCCTCCGGCGAGGCGCGGATGGTCGACGTCTCGGACAAGCCCGCGACCGAGCGGCTTGCTGTCGCGGAAGGCCGCGTCGTGATGACCAGGGCGACGCTCGACCTGATCGTGTCGGGCAATGCCAAGAAAGGCGACGTGCTTGGCACCGCGCGCATCGCCGGCATCATGGCCGCCAAGCGCACATCGGAGCTGATCCCGCTCTGCCATCCGCTCGCGCTGTCGAAAGTGACGGTCGACATCGAGCCTGACGTGACGTTGCCGGGCTGCCTCGTTCGGGCCAGCGTGAAGGTGACGGGCCCGACAGGCGTCGAGATGGAGGCCCTCACGGCCGTCTCGGTCGCCTGCCTCACCATCTACGACATGATCAAGGCGGTCGAGCGCGGCGTGCGGATCGAAGGCATCCACCTGGTCGAGAAGCTCGGCGGCAAGTCCGGCCACTACCGCGCCTGAAACCGCTTGCTTCGGCCCCCCTCGCGCGGCGCACATCGATTGCTTTTGTGCGCGGCCTTTCACGTTGCGTTAACCGCGCTTGCTAACTTTGCCTCCACACCGTTCCCGTAAACCAACGGGTGTTTCCAGGGCCAAGAATTGATCCTGAGGTGTGCCCGGCAATGATCCAGCATGATGACGAAATTCGGCAGTCGCTTCTTTGACCAGGCCTTCGTGCGCGGCGGACCGATCCGCTGGCTGGTGGTGGGCGGCACGCTGCTGATCGCGGCCATCGCCATAGGCTCGGTCCTGATGGCGCAGAATTTCCGCGAGCGAGCGCTGCGCAACTCCGGCCGCGAGCTGGAAAACACCGTGCTGCTGCTCGCTCACCATTTCGATCAGCAATTGCAGGATTTCGCGGTCATCCAGAAGGATTTCGTCGACCACGTCCGCTCGAGCGGAATCATGACCGGGGAAGATTATCGCAAGCGTCTCTCGGGCGAGGACGTCCACCAGATGCTGCGGTCGAAGATCGAGGCGCTGCCCTACATCGGAGGCGTCAACGTCATCGATGCCGAAGGCAATCTGATCAACACGACGAGGGCATGGCCGGCTCCAAAAGTAAACGTTGCCGATCGCGCCTATTTCCGCACCTTCAAGTACGATCCCCATTCGCCGGATGTCCTGATCGAGCCGCTTCATAGCCGCATCTCCGGCGCATGGACCATCCTGGTGGCCCGGAGGATCGTCGGGCCACGTGGCGAGTTCCTCGGTGTCGTCGGACGCGGAATCGAGCCCGCCAACTTTGAAAAATTCTTTGCCTCCGTCGTGCTCGGCGAAGGTGCAACAATCTCGATGCTGCATCGCGACGGCACGCTGCTCGCCCGTTATCCCCATTCCAGCGAATTGATGGGACACAATTTCAAGACCGGTTCGTTCGCGAACCAGAGGATTTTCGGCCTCGATCACTTCGCGGGCCGTTTCACGAGTCCCGTCGACGGCGAGGACCGGCTGATCTCCGCGCGCGCCCTGCCGCACTTCCCGATCCTGATGATGGCCAGCACGACGCGCGCGGCGGCCCTGGCTGACTGGCGCGAGCAGATCGGCATCCTGATCTCGGTCGCCGCCTCTTCCGCGCTCGCCATCGCAGGCGTGCTGATTGCGATCGTGCGCAAGCTGCTGGAGCAGCACCGCCTTTCGCGCGAACGGCTGACTCTGGAGAAGCAGCGGCTCGACCGCGCCGTCAACAACATGACGCAGGGCCTCTTGCTGTTCGACGCCGAGCAGCGGCTCGTGGTCTGCAACCAGCGCTACATCGAGATGTATGGATTGTCGGCCGAGGTCGTGAAGCCCGGCTCCAGCTTCCACGACATCATCGCCCATCGCAGGGCAACCGGCTCGTTCACCGGCGACGTCGACGCTTACGTCGCGCTCGTGCTGAAGGACATCCATGTCCGCAATTCCATGGTGGTCGATACTTCCGACGGCCGCTCGATCCACATCCTCAACGAACCGCTCGCGGATGGCGGCTGGGTCGCGACCCATGAGGACATCACGGAGCGCCGTCGCATCGAGGAGCGCATCACCCACCTCGCCCATTACGACGCGCTGACGGACCTGCCCAACCGCGCCATGTTCCACGAGCATCTGCGCGAAGCGCTGGCCGCGGTCCGCGACGGCGAACAGATCGCGGTGCATTACATCGACATCGACGAGTTCAAGGGCGTCAACGACGCGCTCGGCCATCTCGTCGGCGACGAGCTGTTGAAATCGGTAGCCGCGAGCCTCCAGCGCTGTGCAGGCCCGGCGGACTTCGTGGCGCGGCTCGGCGGCGACGAATTCGCCATCGTACAGAGCGCGGTGACGTCGCTGGATCAGGTCGACGAGCTCGTCGCGCGGGTCTTCGAGGCCATCCGCACGCCGTTCGACTGCATGGGCCATCATCTTACCACCGATGCCAGCATCGGCATTGCGCTTGCGCCGAAACACGGAACGGTGCTGGACCAGATCCTCAAGAATGCGGACATGGCGATGTACGCGGCGAAGTCCGCCGGACGCCGTACCTACCGCTTCTTCGAGCCGGACATGGACGCCAGGGTCCGCGAGCGCCGCCGGCTCGAGAGCGACCTGCGCCACGCCATCGCCCAAGGGAGTCTCGAAGGCGGGCTCGAGGTCTATTACCAGCCCTGCCTTGGCCTGAAGGACGACCGCATCACCGGCTGCGAGGCATTGGTGCGCTGGCGCCATCCCGAGCGCGGCATGGTCTCGCCTGCCGAGTTCATCCCGATCGCCGAAGACACCGGCCTGATCAACGAGATCGGCGAATGGGTGCTCGCGACCGCCTGCCGGGACGCGGCCACCTGGCCCGACGACATCCGTCTCGCTGTCAACGTCTCGCCGGTGCAGTTCAAGAGCGGCACGCTGGCGCTGAAGATCATGGCGGCGCTCGCTGCGTCGAACCTGCCGGCGAGCCGGCTCGAGCTCGAGATCACCGAAGCAGTTCTGATCCGCGACGACGATGCCGCGCTCGCGATCCTGCACCAGCTCCGTGCCATCGGCGTCCGCATCGCGCTCGACGATTTCGGCACCGGCTACTCATCCCTGAGCTATCTGCACCGTTTCCCCTTCGACAAGATCAAGATCGACCGCTGCTTCGTCGACGACATCGCCCGCCCCGACGGCTCCGCCAGCATCGTTCAGGCCGTCGTCAACCTGGCGGCCTCCCGCCGCATGACCACCACAGCCGAGGGCGTCGAGACCGAGGAGCAGCGGCGCCTGCTGCGCACGCTCGGCTGCTCCGAGATGCAGGGTTATCTGTTCAGCGCCGCGAAGCCGGCCGACAAGATGCTGGAGCTGTTCGCGCTGCATCGCAGCCGGCTTGCCCGGCGCGAAGGCAGTGAGGGCCGCCGCCGCGAGGCCGGTTAGGCCTTCCGCCGCGATGGAGGGATGACTCCGAGAGCGTCCCGAAAGACATTCGCCCGGAAGTGGTCATCCACTCCCGGGCGATCCGCATCTGGAGGTCGTCAGATTTAGTTCGGAACCGCAGCCTTCGACGCGGGCTTCGAAGCGACGGCATTCGCGGTCACGCCGTGGAGGAAGTCATAGGCCGCATGCAGGGCCTTGTCGTCCTTCTCTTCCGGCGGGACGTAGGATTGCGATCCGGTCTGCTCGGTGCCGTCGGCGGCTTGCAGATGGCCGCGCATCTGGGATTCCGCCATGGTGTCCATCCGGCCCTTCAGCTCGGGCGGCACGTCCTGCAGGATCTCGATGTCGGGCGCGATGCCCTGGGCCTGGATCGAGCGGCCCGACGGCGTGTAGTAGCGCGCCGTGGTCAGCGCCAGCGCGCCGTTGCCGGAGCCGAGCGGAATGATGGTCTGCACCGAGCCCTTGCCGAACGAGCGCGTGCCGATCAGCGTCGCGCGCTTGTGGTCGTGCAGCGCGCCGGCCACGATCTCCGAGGCCGAGGCCGATCCGCCATTGATCAGGACCACGAGCGGCTTGCCCTTGGTGAGATCGCCGCCATGCGCGGTGAAACGCTGAGTCTCTTCCGGATTGCGGCCGCGGGTCGAGACGACCTCGCCCCGCTGCAGGAAGGCGCTCGACACCGACACGGCCTGATCGAGCAGTCCGCCCGGATTGTTGCGCAGATCCATCACGTAGCCTGCCAGCTTCTCCGCCGGGACCTGCCTGGAGATCGACGCGATCGCCTTCTTCAAACCGTCGGTGGTCTGCTCGTTGAAAGAGGTGACGCGGATATAGCCGATGTCGCCGTTCTCGACGCGGAAGCGCACCGGGCGCACATGGATGATTTCGCGCGTGATCGAAACGTCGAGCGGCGCGTCCGCGCCCTTGCGCACGATGGTGAGCTTGGTCTTGGTATCGACCGGGCCCTTCATCTTGTTGACGGCCTGCTCGAGCGTCATGCCCTGCACCGCCTCGCCGTCGATCTTGCTGATGAGGTCGCCGGACATGATGCCGGCCTTCGAGGCCGGCGTGTCGTCGATCGGCGAGACCACCTTGACGAGGCCATCCTCCATGGTGACCTCGATGCCGAGCCCGCCGAACTCGCCGGAGGTGGTCTCCTGCATCTCGGTCCAGGCCTTGGCGTTCATGTAGCGCGAGTGCGGATCGAGCGAGGTCACCATGCCGGTGATCGCGCCCTCGATCAGCTTGGCGTTGTCGGGCTTCTCGACATAGCTGGCCTTGACCCGCTCGAACACCGCGCCGAACAAATTGAGCTGGGAATAGGCATCGTCCGCGCTCGCTGCTGCCCGCGCCGCCCATACTCCGCTATGTGGGCCGGCTACCAGAAGAGTCAGACACGCTCCGGTGAGCGCGCCGAGGGGGAACAGCAGGGTTTTCCGCATGGATGACGTAGCCTTTTGCTTGGCGGTTCTCTTCGGGTTGGGAGCGCCATGCAAATGGCGATCCAGCCCACTTCTCACAATACCATTCCGGTTTCTTCAAGGCCGGGATGCCACGCTGGCGGGTATACCGAAGAAATCCCTTCGCCTTGGACTAAACTTTTGGCAACGTTCCGAAACTGTTTCGCGCAAAGCGGGAAACCGGTCGGGCCGCCCATGCCTCGCAGCTATGCGATTTTAGGATGGTTTTCGAGGGCCGGACGCGATAGGCGATGACGATAAGACTTCAAATTCTCGGGAGGACGACAATGAACGAAGCGCCCCGCATCCGGCCTGAAAGGAACGTCGAGCTCGGCGCCAGCAACGAGACGTTCCAGAACCTCCACGAGTTCATCCGGAAAGCGCGCGCCAACCTGAACCAGAACGCCTGGGACTACATCGTCGGCGCGGCCGAGACCGAGACCACGATGCGCCGCAACCGCATGGCGCTGGACGAGATCGCCTTCCGCCCGCGCGTGCTGCGCGATGTCCGCAAGGTCGACGGAGGGGTCGATCAATTCGGCCGCAGGATGCGCCTGCCGGTGGTGCTCGCCCCGGTCGGCGCCCTCGAGATCTTCGATCCGGATGGCGCGGCAAGCGTGGCACGCGCCGCCGGCACTTTCGGTGCGGCGCACATGCTGAGCTCGGTGTCCGAGCCAGGACTGGAGAAGACCGCCGAAGCCGCGCCCGACGCGCTGCGCCTCTATCAGCTTTATGTCCGCGGCGACGATGCCTTCGTCGCCGATGTCGTCAGCCGGGCCGAGAAGAGCGCCTATGCCGCCTTCTGCCTGACCGTCGACACCGCCCATTACAGCCGTCGTGAACGCGACATCGCCAAGCGCTACGTTCGCGAGAGCCGCCTGCGCGCCACCGGCGGCGATTTCCAGAAGGGTCTGGAGTGGCGGACAGTGAAGATGATCAAGGACAAGTTCAAAATACCGCTGATCCTCAAGGGCATTGCCACGGCAGAGGACGCGCTGATCGCGCTGGATCACGGCGTCGAGTGGATTTACGTCTCCAACCATGGCGGCCGCCAGCTCGACCACGGCCGCGGCGCCATGCATGTGCTGCCCGAGATTGTCGATGCCGTGAAGGGCCGCGCCAAGATCATGGTCGACGGCGGCTTCGGCCGCGGCACCGATATCGTCAAGGCGATCGCGGCGGGCGCGGACCTCGTCGGCATCGGCCGGCTGCAATGCTGGGCGCTGGCGGCGGCGGGCGAAGCCGGTGTCACCCGGATGCTGGAGCTGCTCGAGGACGAGGTGCTGCGCTGCCTTGGCCTCCTGGGCGCCACCTCATTCGCCGAGGTCGACAAATCTTGCCTGCATCCGGCGACCGCCACCAACGCGCCCAGCGTGTTCAGCGCATTCCCGCTGTTCGACCACGAGCCCTATCGCTACTGACTTGCCGATACTGAAGTGAAAAGGACGCAATGACATCGCTCTCTCCCGGCAGCGCGGATGCGCTTCTGTTCGACCTCGGGCGCGTGGTGCTCGATATCGACTTCTCCAAGGCGATCACCTGCTGGGCGGGACATGCCGGCTGCCAGCCCGAGGCCATCGTCGCGCGCTATGTGCGCGACGAGGCCTACCGGCTGCACGAGATGGGCAAGATCAGCGACGAGGACTATTTCGCCTCGCTGCGTGCTTCACTCGGAATCGGCATCTCGGACGCGCAGTTCCTGGAAGGCTGGAATGCGATCTTCGCCGGGGAGATGCCCGACATCGCCGAGCTGTTGCCGCGCGCGGCGAAGCAGATGCCGCTCTACGCGTTCTCCAACACCAATCGGCCGCACGTGGACTATTTCTCGAAGGAATATGCCGGCGTGCTCGGCCATTTCCGCGAGCTGTATCTGTCGTCCAGCATCGGCCTGCGCAAACCGGACGCGGAGGCGTTCGACCACGTCGTCGCCGCGATCGGCGTGCCGGCGGAGCGCATCGTATTCTTCGATGACCTCGCCGAGAACATCGAGGGCGCGCGGGCTGTCGGCTTGAACGCCGTGCACGTGACGTCGCCCGGCGACGTCGGGAACGCATTGAGGGCGCTTGGCATCTGAATTGGGCTGCGACGACCGGTAGCTTGGGGGCGCGACCGAGGCTTGTCCTAGACCCGCTCCCGCATTGTCGGAGTTCGTCGGCAACACTTAAATCAAGACGCGTTGGACGGCCCGCTTAGAACCGCCAGATCAGATTTCCCTTGATCGCGTGATCAGTCACCCGATCCGAGAGCTGGCCGACGTAAGAGAGGCCAATGGTCGCAGTCGGGCTGAAGTGCAGGTTTAGGCCCGCTTCGACGAGGGCCGCGTTCCGTGCGAGCGAATTGCCGCTAATGTTAAATCCGGCACCGCCGCTGGCAAAGGCCATGGCCATGACCGGCGTAGTGTCGCCGAAGGCGCGGCGCCAGCCGAGCATGCCATAAGTCGTGATCGTCGCGCGATCGGGCAGCGCATAGGTCATGGCGGCCCGTGCCCCCAACGTCGTGAAGACCGCATCATTCGACTGTCCGTTTGCGGTGAGCACCGCCGCGCCGCCGCTTTCCGTAAAGCCATGGGTGTGGACGTTCACATAGGCAGCGCTCGCAAACGGCTCGATGGCAGCACGGCCGGCAAAGAAGCTAGCGCCAATTTCGCCGAACGCCTGCGCGGTGCGAGCCGCGAAGCTGGCCGTCGCCGTATCGCTGAACATGGAGGCGCAGCACCCTTCCCCGCCTGCGAAGGCTATGCTGCGGCTCGTCTCGAGGTCGTGCCACGTATGGGCCACGCCGGCCCGCAATCCGAGGGCGCCGAATTGGCCACCGCCATAAAGACCGAAATGGTAACTGCCGACCGTTCCGGACGACTTCCGCTCGTCGGCTCGAAGCCAGGAGCGCGCATAGCCACTGGCAACGCCGAATCGCCACATTTCGCCGACGTTCGCATCGAACCCGGTCATAAAACCGCCGACCGAGCGCGAAAGTGCGGACGCGTTGCCGTCACCGGCATTACGCCCCCAGGCTCCGATCGTTTGCCCCCACCCCGCGACAACGTTCTCCGCAGGCATAGCTGTTTTCTTGGCTCCGAAGCCAGGTGCGGGATGATCGGTCATCGTCGTGGCATAGGCCAACACCGGACCGCCGGGAGTGAGACTCGCAAGCGGATTGGAACTGCCGCCATAGGATTGTCTCAGCCGCCCAAGCAGCGCGTCGCGGACATGGCGCGAATCGTCAAGCACCATGCCGACGGCGCTGGCGTGAACCTCTCCCGAAAGCAGGTCAAACGCGGAGCGGGCCTGCTCCGCGCTGCCGAGTACGATCACGTCATAAATCGGATTGCCGACGCCGAGTCCTTCAACGGCGCCGCCCGTAGCGATCTGGTTCGGAGTCTGCCCGGCACCCGCGAACGTCAGCCCCGTGCTGGTGATCTGCAGATACACATTGTTTGCATCGTAGCTGAGACAGGCACAGAGGAAGTCGGATGCGAAGTTCAAGCCTGAGAATGCTCCGCTCAGCCCGCCGGCAGCGGTGAGGATGACATACGTCGTATTCCTTGGATAGCTGCCGGCCCCGGCGATAACGTGTGCGGTACCGGCGAGTGCGGCGGTCCCGGTCACGTTCGTGCGGTCGCTGGACCCAGGGGAAATGTCCACCTGGTACGTGGAGTTGGGCGTGAAACTGATGGTGCCCTGAACGTTAAGTGTGCCAATCATAGGTCCGGGGGAGAGTATGCCGCCGTTGATCGCTGTGGTCGGCAAGGTCCCCGTGCCGCCCAGCGTACTGCCGCTGTTGGCGGTAACGCCGCTCGATGATGCAATGGAGCCGTCCACCAGCAGCGTTCCTCCATTGATGGTGGTGGCGCCCGTGTAGGTGCTGATCCCGGTTAGCCTTTCGGTGCCACCGTCGAGCGTCAACCCGCCTGAGCCGGCGATTGCGCCGCCGAAGGTCCCGGAGGCGTTCGACAGTATCAGAGTCTGATTGCCGAGCGTAACCGCGCTGCCGACCACACCTGAGAGCGACGCGATCGTTCCCCCCGCCACCGCGCCAGAGATATCCAGCACGCTGGTGACGCCGTTCAGGTTGACAATCGAATTGGAGATGTTGCCGGCGCCGACCAGCGCCAGCGTTCCGCCGTTCACGCTGAAGTCGGTGTTGGGCATCGTCGCCTGGATGGAAAGCACGCCCGCATTTACGATCCAGTCGGGGATCCCGGTGTTGATGCCCGTCAGGGTCCATTGGCTTGCGCCGACCTTCTCGAAGGTCTCGAAATCCCGATATTGCGCGGCCGAGCCGATCCGCGAGACATCGAAGCTCCCGGTGCCAGTCCCCCCCAACGCAAGCGTATCGGTGCCCGGTCCGGCGAAGACGGTGCCGTTGATCACCGCGGTCGGATGCAATTCCAGCCGGTCAGCCAGCGCCGATCCTTGATGGAAGCGGACTGCGCCGCCCGTCCCGCCGTTCAGTGTGCCGGCGACCGTAAGATTGGTGGCTCCGTTAGCGGAAGCAAAAGTGGACGTGTCGACGGCATAACCAGTGCCGTTGGAGGTCACACTGCTCCCCGATCCGACGTTGATCGCAATGGAACCGCCGGCGCCTGTTCTGGCGTAAATGGCCGTATTTCCCGTGACGTCGCCATTGACGGTAATATTCAATGCACCGGCGCCGTCGCTCCGCGCGGATATGCCAATTTCTTGCCCGCTGACAGTTGTGCCGGCCGCCGTCGTCACAACGACGTCTGCGGTCCCGCGCGCAAGGATGCCGACGTCTGTTCCCGTCGTGCCACTGGCTGCGACATCCCCATTGGCGGTCACAGTTGTCGTGCCGGTGCCGTAGTTGCGGCTCAAGATGCCGTATCGCAATCCGCTCACGGTGGTCCCGACTCCCGTCGTCACGCTAAGGTCGGTTCCGGAACTCACGGCAACGATTCCGCGCGACAGCGAAGCCACGCCGGTGCCGGTGCTGATGACGTCTCCATTGGCCGTGATCGACAGCGCTCCGCTACCGAAGTTTCGGCCGCGAATGCCGTAGTTGCGGGCGGTGACGGCACCGTTGGTGTTGATGGTAATGCTGCCCGGGCCGGCGGCATTGGATACGTTCAACCCATTGCCTGAGGTCGCGGTCAGGGCCGAGAAATTCGTGTCCGTGTAAAAGAGATCGCCGGATCCGGTAATGGCCAGGGCATTGGACGACACGGTCGTGACTCTGAAGCCGGGCAGCGTCGAGACATTGGCATTGGCAGCCGAGACCGACTGGGCCGTGCTGGCGCCGGAGCATAGGAAGTTCGATCCGCCGGCCGGAACACAGGCGGCGTACGCGCGGCGGCCATAACCGATGACCGCGCTGGCGAGCATCGAGGAGGACAAGATCAGATGACGCAATGACCGTTCGGCCAATAAGGCCTCCAGCAAATGCAGGTTCCAACCCACCTAAATCGCGCTACCTGCGTTTTTACACAGTAACGACCTCCCGCGCTAGTAGTCAGCCGGGTCGGGCGAGACTCCGGCTTGGTGTTTCCGCAAGAACTCGGTTAGTGTTGACGTTATCCAGGAGCATCACAGGCAACGAAGTGATCGAGCGACCTGCCGATCGACTGCGCACGGACGCTGCTGCTGAGCAGGGCGGCAAGCGCGGCGGCGACGCGGTCAAGTATTCCATGTCGCCAGGGCTGCCGTCCTTTCTTGGTTCAGAGCGCATCGCACTCGCCGTTTCGTCCTATCAATCAGGCAAGTTCTATCTGATCGGGCAGAACGTCGATGGCGGACTTCTGGTGCATGAGCGTTTTTTTCACAAAGCGATGGGAATCTGCGTCGCGGATCGAGACACCATTCTTCTCGCCACACTGTTCCAGATCGTCAAGTTCAGGAACGTGCTCAAGCGCGAGCAGACAATCAACGATCTGCATGATGCATGCTACGTCCCGCGTGAACTATTCATCACCGGCGAGCTCGACGTTCACGACATCGGCTTGACGAAAGATGGCGGCATCGTCTTCGTCAATACGCTCTATAACTGCCTTGCCACGACATCCGAGCGGCACAGCTTCACGCCATTTTGGAAGCCTTCTTTCATTTCGAAGATCGTCAAAGAGGATCGGTGCCACTTGAATGGACTCGCCATGGAAGCCGGCGTGCCACGCTACGTGACGGCGGTCAGCAAATCCGACACCGTCGATGGCTGGCGCGACCGGCGCGCCAATGGCGGCATCGTCATCGACGTGCAGTCCGGCGCCGTCGTTCTCGGAGGGCTCTCAATGCCCCATTCTCCGCGCATGTATCGCGGCAGATTGTGGTTGCTGAACTCCGGAACCGGCGAGATCGGCTGGATCGAGCGCGGCGCCTCGGCGGAAGATGGGCGATTTCGGGTGCTCGCCTTCTGTCCGGGTTTCGTGCGCGGGCTCGCCTTCCATGGCAGGTACGCATTCGTGGGACTGTCAAAACCACGCTACGAGCGCTTTGAAGGGCTGGCCCTCGACCGCAGGCTCGCCGAGGCCGATTCGGAGCCATGGTGCGGGGTGCAGATCATCGATCTCGATACGGGTGCGTGCGTTCATTGGTTCCGTATCGATGGATCTGTGACGGAACTCTACGATCTCGGCGTGGTCCCGGATGTGGTGCGGCCGATGGCGCTCGGCTTCACCTCCGACGAGATTCTGAACCTCATCACTCACGATCCGCTCGAGACCGACGGCAGCGCTTGACGACGATTATCGGGGCATCGGCGCGGCACTCATCCGACGCAGGTCCGTGGCGGAGATATCTTCCGTTGCCTCGTCGAGCACGATGCGTTCGACTGCGTAACCAACGTCGCGTCCGTAATAGACATTGGTAATGTTGGGCATCGGCAGGACAATGAAGCGGCCTACGTGGGCCGACAGCGCAGCTTCGATCCGTTGCTTCACCGCGAAGAACGATAGCGGGTTTTTCTGATCGATTCCGTGCGTATCGCGAACAGCGATGCACACCTGGCCGACACGACGCAGGCCCTCTTCGATCAGGCGCTGATGGCCAAGGTGAAACGGCTGATAGCGGCCGATGAACAGCGCGGTCGGCAGTTGTGGATCAAATGCCGGTCGCAAGCGTGCCAACACTTGCTCCGCCCAATATCGGACAGTGCCATCCGCATTGACGCGCACATCAAAATGGCTGGGCGGTGTAAACATGCGATTGGTGTCTGCGTATCGGCTCTCCTGAATGCGATCAATCCAAATCGTGAAACTAGAACCAAATGCAGCCCGCGTTTCCTCCGTCGGGCAAATGAAGTCCGCGATCGCCGTTCCTCCCGCTTCGACTACCCGGTCACACATCCAGCTCATGCGGCGGGCATGTTCAACGCGATCTTCGTGACTAAAGCCGAGGTCTCTCGATATATTGGCCCTAACCGAGTCCGCATTGAAAACAACTGCATTGAGCAGCGGCGCCAGAATATTGGCGAGCGTCGTCTTACCCGCGCCCGGAAGCCCCATGATGAGAATTTTTCGTGTCATGGGCGCTCCTCGCTTCAAGAGAACGTGTGCCGCAGAGCTTACACCAGTTTGGCCGCCGAGCCTCAGCGGGCTGTCGGCTTGAACGCCCGTGCACGTGACGTCGCCCGGCGACGTCGGGAACGCGTTGAGGGCGCTTGGCATCTGAATGCCAGGCAGTCGCCGCGACAGGTCATGCCCTCGGTTCCCGGAGCCAAATTTGCGGAGGATGAGGAACCCAACCCCTTTGTGCATTTTTATACGGAGTTCCGGGAACGGAGTACCACCCTTCGGACTCATGAGTCTGTTGGGATTTCTACATCGGACTGATCGACGTGCTGGGCAAAACCTATCTCACCAAGCAAGCCTCTCTCCTGCTTGAATTCGCCAGAACCACCTCGGATTCTGACCTCTCCGCCAAGCTGATCAGCAAGGCGGCCGACCTGAAGTCCCTGGCCGATCCGCTGCCCGACAAGGATCAGGATCCCAGAGCTCCCGACGTCGCACCGGACGTCGGTCCGAGCGATCCGACAGGACGTTGAGCGATGTTGGCCGTGGCGCTCGTCATTCTCGTCCTCGCCATGGCTATCCTCGTGCCGGTCTGTCTCGCCGTCCGGATCATGCCGCGGCGGACTTGAGCTCCCTGCCCACGACGGAAATCGCGCAGGATAAATCATCCTGTGTGCTGCTTTGCCTCGCGCCTGCACTCGGCTAGAACTCTCGCCAACGATTTGCAGGAGTTTCCGCCCGTGGCCCTCATGCCCGTTTCTGACGCGCTTGCCGCGGTGCTGGCGGGTGCAGAGCCGTTGCCTGAAGAGATGGTTTCCCTCGATGAGGCCTACCATCGCGTGCTTGCGCGCGACGTCGCTTCGCGGCGCACGCAGCCACCGGAGGCCATGTCGGCGATGGACGGCTATGCCGTGCGCGCGGCCGACGCGGCAACGGTCGATTCCAGGCTCGCGGTCGTCGGCGAGGTCGCGGCGGGTCGCCCGTTCGCGGGAAGGGTTGGCCCCGGCGAAGCCGTGCGGATCTTCACCGGCGGCGTCGTTCCCGACGGCGCCGATGCGGTCGTGATCCAGGAGGACACCGTCGCGGAAGGCAAGCTTGTCACGATCAAGGAAGCCGCGATTTCCGGGCGGCATATCCGCCCCGCCGGCGTCGACTTCCGCGAGGGAGACGTGCTGCTCCGCAAGGGAAGCCGTCTCACGGAGCGCGATCTCGCGCTGGCCGCCGGAATGAATCACCCGCATCTCGCCGTCTGCCGCCGTCCGAGGGTCGCGATCCTCGCCACCGGCGACGAGTTGGTGATGCCCGGCACCACGCCCGGTCACGGGCAGATCGTCTATTCCAATGGCTATGCCCTGCACGCGCTCGCCCGCAGCGAGGGCGCCGAGACCATCGACCTCGGCGTTGCCGCCGATACGCTGGAGGCCACTTCCGCCGGCATCCGTCGCGCCCGGGAGAGCGGCGCCGACATCCTGATCACGACCGGTGGCGCATCGGTCGGCGACCACGATCTGGTCCAGCAGGCGCTCAAGGACGAAGGCATCTCGATGTCGTTCTGGAAGATCGCGATTCGGCCCGGCAAGCCGATGATGCACGGACGGCTCGGCGCAATGCGCGTGATCGGCCTCCCCGGCAATCCCGTGTCGTCTTACGTGTGCGCCTTCCTGTTCATGGTGCCGCTGATTCGCGCCCTGTCGGGCCGATCAGTGATTCATCATCGCCGCGAGCGCGCCGTGCTGGGCCGCGATCTCGGTGCCAACGACCAGCGCGAGGATTATCTGCGTGCGCGCCTGGAACAGCGTGACGACGGCGCGCTCGTCGCCCATCCCGTCAGCCATCAGGACTCCTCTCTGCTTGCGAATCTCGCTGCGGCGCAGGTACTTCTCGTGCGCGCACCGTTCGCGCCGAGGGCCGAGGCCGGCACGCCTTGCGAGGTGCTGCGCCTGCCCGCCTGAGCTGCACGGCCACACGCATCGCGCGAGCTTCGCTCTGTTCACCGTAAATTAAGCAGTTGCGGAACACATATCGAACATATAGTGTCCGTTCATGATTTGTTTCGAACGTGTAGCAGCTTATCGCTGAACTCCTCGTCTCGGAATCGAACGACATCAACCGGGGGACTTTCGTCGAGATGTTGACGCGCAAACAATACGAGCTTCTACGGTTCATCAGCGAACGTCTGAAGGAAAGCGGCGTGCCGCCGTCCTTCGACGAGATGAAGGATGCGCTCGACCTGCGCTCGAAGTCAGGCATCCATCGCCTGATCACTGCGCTCGAGGAGCGCGGCTTCATCCGCCGCCTGCCCAACCGCGCCCGTGCCATCGAGGTGATCAAGCTGCCCGAGCTCCAGGCCGCCGCCGGCAGCCGCCGCGGCTTCACGCCGAGCGTCATCGAGGGCAATCTCGGCAAGGTGCGCGCGACCTCCAGCCCGCCTGTGGACGAGGGCGAGCGTCCCGTCGCGGTGCCCGTGATGGGCCGCATCGCGGCCGGCACGCCGATCGAGGCGCTGCAGACCCGCAGCCACACCATCAGCGTGCCGCCCGACATGCTCGGCTCGGGCGAGCACTACGCGCTCGAAGTCCGCGGCGATTCGATGGTCGAGGCCGGCATCCTCGATGGCGACATGGCGCTGATCCAGCGCAACGAGAGCGCCGATACCGGCGACATCGTGGTGGCGCTGATCGACGACGAGGAAGCCACGCTCAAGCGCTTCCGCCGCCGCGGCGCCTCTATCGCGCTCGAGCCCGCCAACGCCGCCTACGAGGTCCGCATTCTTCCGCCGAACCGCGTGAAGATTCAGGGCAAGCTGATCGGGCTGTACCGCAAGTACTGAGCGGTCCTGCGGTCGCTCGACACCTATTGGAGCGGATCCGCTATCCGCTCCGGCTGGATGGTTTTTCCGGTTCTGCTCAGATTGTCCGGCCCCCTCTTTCGGCGGCTCATCCTCGACACGCCGCACGACGCAACATCGCTTCGCGGCCTGAGAATGCGAGGACAGGTGTTGCGCCGGACGTTTCATGGACGATCGTTGCTGCGCCGATCGCAGCAACGGTGACGTAAGCCGCTGCCATACAATCGCACCGCCATTCCGCAAGCGAGCTGGCAATACTCGGGCTGGTCGGCGCCCGCGGGGCGCTGACGCACGCCTTCCGAATACGCATGCATCGGCTTTGTTCCTATCGAATCCGGGAAAGATAATGTGATCGCGGCTTGCGGCGCAAAGCCGCAGATTTGCCTACAACGAAGCAGAGCGTTGCTTGCTTCCACCTGATAGAGGCCTGCGCCTCCAAAAGAGGTGCGGGTTGCTATCTTCGCATGAGGAGCACCCGATGTGTGACTACAGCCTGCATGCCGTCGCGACGCGCCCCGCCGAAGTCGGCGAGACGATCGTCACGACAACCTTCCGTGGCACCTCGACGCGCGGCTTCGCCTCCGAAGCCGATCTCTCCGTCGCAGTCTGCCTGCTGCCGGGAACGGAGCTCGCTTTCGCCGACAACGTCCGTTACGACAATCGCTGGATCTGGACGCGCACCGTGAACTCCCGCGTCGGCAAGTTCGGCAAGATCGACCCGCACATTCCCGATCGCCATCATGACGCGATCGAATTCCCCGACGGCAAATACGTGCTGGTGACACAGCTCGTCGAAGGCCAGCGCGCGACCGTGCTGCAACTGCCGGTGACCCAGCCGGTTGGCGAACGCGAGCACAAGCCGCAGATCGTCGCCGACACGCGGTCCACCATCACGCGCCTGCCGATCGGCTGACGTCGTCGCCCCGGCCGATGGTCGTGGGCCAGGAATGCAATGCCATCGCCGGCCGAGGCCGGCGAGATGGTATGGTTTGCGTCCTGCGAAATCCGGTCCGACCTCCCCCGCACCGCTCCTCAATCGTCCGCCTGAAAATCCGTCTCCGATGGCGTTGCGTCCCGGTTGCGGGGCACGGCCGTCTTCGGCGCAAGGCTGCCGTCGAAATCCCCCTCGCCGGCGCCGGCCGGCAGCCAGGGGCGGCTTGTGCCTCTCGCCCTCACCGCCCGAACCGAGAAGCCGTCACCGCTCCGCGTCAGAGCCAGCGCGCCCTGACTGGCGAGCCGCGGCCTGTCGACCACCATCGCCGCGCAATCGGGCGGCGCTGGGCGCGCCGTCACCACCAGCGCGGCGCGGCTGCAATCATCAGCCAGCGCGTCGATGCGCAACGCCAACGCGACCAGCCGTCCGTCCGCGAGCGGCGTCACGCAGCCGGACTCGTCACACGACACACCGTCGGCCAACGAGGCGCTGCCGGCATCGCGCGGATCGGCATCGGCAGCCAACCACTCCCTCAGCAGGAAGCCATCCTTGCTCGCGCGGATCACATGCAGCCGCCCGTCACGGCCCCGCACGGCGACGCTCGCGCCATCCCCGGCAATCAGGATATCGGGCTGCCGCACCGACATCGCCCAGAGGATCGCGGCAAGCAGCACCAGGGCCCCGGACCAGCGCAGGGGCGTGCGCAACAGCCCCATCACGATGATCCCGAGGCTCGCCGCGATCAGCGGCGCGATCTCGAACGCGGGAATGCGGCCGACGGCACCCGGCAGTGCCGCCACCCAGCGCGAGACCGCGATCATCCACTCGATGCCGATCCCCATCAGCCACCAGAACGCGCCGTCGAGCCCGAATGGCGCCGCGAGCAACCCCAACAGCCCCGCCGGCATCACCAGCGCCGAGACCACCGGCATCGCGCCGAGATTGGCGAGCACGCCGTATGGCGTCACGCGGTGGAAGTGGAAGGCGGCGTATGGCGTGGTCGCGAGCCCCGCAATCAGCGAGGCCAGGAACAGCATCGCGATCTCGCGGCCGCCCCACAGCGCGATCCGCGCCGTTGCGGAATGATCGGGCGATGCGAGCAGGTTCGGCATGCCGATCTGCACCAGCGCCACCAGCCCGAGCGTTGCCGCAAAGGACATCTGGAAACTCGGATGAACCAGCGCCTCGGGCGCGACGGCGAGCACGATCAGCGCGGCCACCGCCAGCGTCCGGAACGTGATGGCGCGGCGATCGACCATCACGGCGATCAAAACCACCGCCGTCATGAAGAACGATCTCTGCGTCGCGACCTCTGCGCCGGACAGCAGCAGGTAGAACGCAGCCGCCACAAGCGCAGCGGCCGCCGACCATTTCTTGATAGCGAAGCCGACCGCCAGCCCCGGAATCAGCGCCAGCAGCGCGCGAACCGCGAAGAACACGACGCCGGCGACGACCGCCATGTGATAGCCGGAGATCGACAGCACATGGCCGAGCCCCGAGACGAACATCGCGTCGTTGACGGGCGCGGTGATCGCGTCGCGCCGCCCCGTCAGTAGCGCGGTCGCGATCGCGCGATTGTCGCCTTCGAGCGTCGCACGGATGCGGGCATCGATCGCATCGCGCAAGCCTTGCATGAAGGCCGCGTAGCGCAGCCGCGAGCCGACGGCATCCGGCGTCGGCGCGGCCGTGATCGCGCCCATCACGAAGCCGGAGGCGCCGATGCCCTGGAAGAACATGTCGCGCGAGAAATCGTAGCTGCCGGGGCGCACCGGCGAGATCGGCGGCAGCAGCCGCGCCTTCAATTGCACGAAGCCGCCGACCTCCGGTGCCGTCCCCTTGCGCACCGACAGGCGCACGCGATCGAGCTTGACGTCGCTGCGCTGCGCCTCCATCGCGCTGACGCGCAGCACGAAGCGATCGGTGCGCTCGCGGATGTCGCGCGCCTCCACGAAGCCCGACAGCGACACCGAATAGAGCGGCTTGGCCAGCACGGTATGGGCGATGCGCGCCGTCTTCCAGGTCGCCACGGCAAAACCGGCCGCGGCCGCCGCGATCATGATCGCGAGGGCAAACAGCCGGCTCCGTCGCAGCACGACCGCGCCGAGCGCGAGAACGGCCGCCGTCGCGGCAACGACCCACAGCACCGGCTCATGATCGGCGGCGAAATACAGCGCGATGCCGCCACCAAAGGCGACCGGCACCCAGGGCAATAGCCGGCCAGGGCCGGCCTCGGCGCGGGCCCATTCGCGCAGCGTTTCGACGATAGCCGGCCAGACGCCAAAGCGCGCCGGCGCAAAGCCGCCAGCCGGTACGGCGCGGCCGACCGGCCACGTCCCGGCAACTCCCTGGGAGCGCACTGGCCGGCCCGGCTCCGCCATTCCCCTGCACCTTACGATACGCGACGGGTGCGGAGGCTACCGGAACGTGCGACCGGGCGAATAGCGGTACAGATCAGGAACAGGCGTCGCGGCGCCTTACTTTTCCTCTTCCATCGTCACCGCGACCGAGGCCTTGGCCGACAGCCGGACCTTGTTGCCCTCGACGTCGGCAACGAGGCTCTTGTCGATGAAATGATGGTGCCCCTTGTGGCTGCCCTCGCCGCTGTCCTTCTTGGTCAGCTTGATGCGGTTGCCCTCGACACGATCGACGGTGCCGACATGGACGCCGTCGGCGCCGATGACTTCCATATGCTCTGCGATGTTCTGCATGGCGGGATCCTTATTTGGAATCTACCTCAACGCAGCAAGAGACCTCGGGTTCTTGTTCGGATGTCATTCCGGGGCGCGCCGCTTGGCGCGAGCCCGGAATCCATAACCACGAGCTGGGGTTATGGATTCCGGGCCTGGCCCTTCGGGCCATCCCGGAATGACAAAACTGACGCAGATGGCCAATCAGATCAGCGGCGCCTGTGACGAGGCGTGATGATTGACGATCTTCCAGTCGCCGTCCTCGCGGATCAGGACCCAGCTCATCTTGACGACGAGATCGGGGCGCTCGCCGGCGAGATCGAACGCGATGGTCGCGGCCATGTTGACCAGATCGGGGCTGGCCTGCACCGCGTTCACCTCGGAGAAGGCCGCGCTCGGCTTGCGCCACCGCGGCAGCCCGTTGAAATAGTCGGCGACGCCGTCCCTGCCCCGATAGAGTTTGGGGTTGGAGCCGAAGAAGAACGCATCCTTCGCATAGAGCGATGACAGCGCCACGGCGTCGAGCTTGGCAAAGCCGGCGCACCATTTCGCGATGACAGCGGAAACGATGGCGTCGGCTTCGTTGCTCATGGGCGCATCAACCTTTCGCGACTTCCTTCGCGAACGTGTCGCGCAGGCCGATGGTGCGCGAGAACACCGGTTTGCCGGGGGTCGAGTCCCTGTCACGCACGAAGTAGCCCTGGCGCTCGAACTGCATCGGCGCGGTCGAATTGCTCTCCGCGACGGAAGCCTCGACCCGCGCATCGGAGAGGATCTCCAGCGAGTTCGGATTGAGATCGGCCGCAAAATTAGAGGCATCCGGGCTCGGATTTGCGAACAGCTGGTTGTAGATGCGGATCTCCGCCGGCTTCGAGGTCGCCGCCGGCAGCCAGTGCATGGTCGCCTTGACCTTGCGGCCGTCGGGCGCGTTGCCGCCCTTGGTCGCGGGATCGTAGGTGCAGCGCAGCTCCACCACCTCGCCCGCGTCGTTCTTGATCACGCCGGTGCACTTGACGAAATAGGCATAGCGCAGCCGCACCTCGGTGCCCGGCGACAGGCGGAAGAACTTCTTCGGCGGGTTCTCCATGAAGTCGTCCTGCTCGATATAGAGCTCGCGACCGAACGTGATCTTGCGCGTGCCGGCGCTAGCGTCGTCGGGATGGTTGATCGCCTCGAGTTCCTCGGTCTGCCCTTCCGGATAGTTCTCGATCACGACCTTCAGCGGCTTCAGCACCGCCATGCGGCGCTGCGCCGTGCGGTTCAGTTCCTCGCGGATGCAGAACTCCAGCATGCCGACGTCGACCACGCTGTTGGCCTTGGCGACGCCGATGCGCTTGACGAATTCGCGTAGCGCGGCCGGCGGCACGCCGCGGCGACGCATGCCCGCCATGGTCGGCATGCGCGGATCGTCCCAGCCTGCGACATGGCCGTCGCGGACGAGCTGGGTCAGCACGCGCTTGGACAGCAGCGTGTAGGTCAGGTTCAGCCGCGCGAACTCGTACTGGTGCGGCTTGGACGGCACCGGCAGCTTCTCGATGAACCAGTCATAGAGCGGCCGGTGGTCCTCGAACTCCAGCGTGCAGATCGAATGCGTGATGCCCTCGATCGCGTCCGACTGGCCATGCGCATAGTCGTAGCTCGGATAGATGTTCCACTTGGTGCCGGTGCGCGGATGATGCGCATGCAGGATGCGGTACAGCACGGGGTCACGCAGGTTGATGTTGCCCGCGGCCATGTCGATCTTGGCCCGCAGCACGCGCGCGCCGTTCGGGAATTCGCCGGCCTTCATGCGGCGGAACAGGTCGAGGTTCTCGTCCACGCTGCGGTCGCGGAACGGCGAGTTCTTGCCGGGCTCGGTCAGCGTGCCGCGCGTGAGGCGGATTTCCTCCTGGGTCTGGTCGTCGACATAGGCGAGCCCATCGCGGATCAGCTGCTCCGCCCATTCGTACAGGCGGTCGAAATAGTCAGAGGCGAAGAACAGGTTCTTGCCCCAATCGAAGCCGAGCCAGCGCACGTCGGCCTGGATGGAGTCGATGTATTCCTGCTCTTCCTTGACCGGGTTGGTGTCGTCGAAGCGCAGATGGCAACGGCCCGGAAATTCCTGGGCGATGCCGAAGTTGAGTGCGATCGACTTGGCGTGGCCGATGTGCAGATAGCCGTTCGGCTCCGGCGGGAACCGGGTCACGATCTCCTTGTACTTGCCCTGATCGAGGTCGGCCTGGATGATGTCACGAATGAAATCGCGCCCAACCTCAGTCGCCACCGGTTCTGTCATCACGAAAATCCTGTAGGGAAATCAGCGGCCCTTCTGCCAAATTCGCGTGGCTGAGCCAAGGCCTAGCATGTCCGCCGTCGGGCTTTAGTTATGCTCCGGTCCTGCTATACACCACCGCCTCCAATGCATAGGCCCTGCCAAGAATGTCCGATTCCGTCGTTACCCGCTTCGCTCCCTCGCCGACCGGCTTCCTCCATATCGGGGGGGCCCGCACGGCGCTGTTCAACTGGCTCTATGCGAAGAAGCACGGCGGCAAGATGCTGCTTCGGATCGAGGACACCGACCGGGAGCGCTCCACCGAGGCCGCCATCGCCGCCATCCTCGACGGCCTGAAATGGCTGGAGCTAGGCTGGGACGGCGAGGTCATCTACCAGTTCGCCCGCGCCGCCCGCCACCGCGAGGTCGCCGAGCAGCTGCTGGCCGACGGCAAGGCCTATCGCTGCTACGCCACGGCCGAGGAGCTCGCCGCCATGCGCGAGAAGGCGCGCGCCGAGGGGCGCACCCGCCTCTATGACGGCATGTGGCGCGACCGCGATCCCGCGACTGCCCCCGCAGACGTGAAGCCCACGATCCGCCTGCGCGCGCCGCAGACCGGCGAGACCGTGATCGAGGACCAGGTCCAGGGACGCGTGGTCTGGCAGAACGAGAACCTCGACGATCTCGTCCTACTCCGAGGCGACGGCAACCCGACCTATATGCTCGCCGTGGTGGTCGACGACCACGACATGGGTGTCACCCATGTGATCCGCGGCGACGACCATCTGATCAACGCCGCGCGCCAGAAGCAGATCTACGATGCGATGGGCTGGGCGCTGCCGAGCATGTCCCACATCCCGCTGATCCATGGCCCGGACGGCTCAAAACTGTCCAAGCGGCACGGCGCGCTGGGCGTCGATGCCTACCGCGCCATGGGGTACCTTCCGGCTGCGCTGCGCAACTACCTCGTCCGGCTCGGCTGGAGCCATGGCGACCAGGAGATTTTCTCGACCGAGGAGATGATCGCGGCGTTCGACCTCGCCAGCGTCGGCCGCGCCGCCGCCCGCTTCGATTTCGCCAAGCTGGAAAGCCTCAACGGTCACTACATCCGCCACACCGACGATCAATCGCTCGTGAAGATGTTCGAGGACGTGCTCGACCACGTGCCCGGACGCAACGAGCTTAAGGCCAAGTTAAACGACACCACGCGCGCGCAGCTCCTCAAGGCCATGCCGGCCCTGAAGGAGCGCGCCAAGACGCTGATCGAGCTGATCGACGCCGCCCATTTCATCTTCGCCGACCGGCCACTGGAGTTCGATCCCAAGGCGCAAGCGGTGCTGACACCCGAGAACCGCAGGCTGGTCGGCCAGCTTCATTCCGCGCTGGAGAAGGTCGAGACCTGGAGCGGCGCCACCACCGAAGCCGCGCTGCGCGCCTTTGCCGAGGAAAACAGTCTCAAGCTCGGCGCGGTTGCCCAGCCGCTCAGGGCGGCGCTCACCGGACGGACGACGTCGCCTGGTATATTTGAGGTTCTGGACGTCCTGGGGCGCCAGGAAACCCTGGGCCGGCTCAAGGACCAGTCTACGACGTAAGTCGACCATGCGTGCGGCGATCTTGCAGCGCACACAGCAATAATATACCCATCTCCCCCGTACATTCTGGAACATCCGGCCTGCCCCCTGATCTGCCTAGGGGCCTCCGGCTTCGGCCCGTTTCACCACACATCGGGGACTACGATGGACGCAAAACCAAGCAACAAGACCGCCACGCTGACGGTAGGAAACAAGAACTACGAGCTTCCGATCCTCAGCGGCAGCGTCGGGCCCGATGTCGTCGATATCGGCAAGCTCTACGGCCAGTCCGGCCTGTTCACCTACGATCCGGGCTTCACTTCGACCGCGAGCTGCCAGTCCAAGATCACCTATATCGACGGCGACGCGGGTGTGCTGGAATACCGCGGCTACCCGATCGAGCAGCTCGCCGAGCACGGCGACTTCCTGGAGACCTGCTATCTCCTGCTCTACGGGAACCTGCCGACCGCCTCGCAGAAGAAGGATTTCGACCACCGCGTGACCCATCACACGATGGTGCACGAGCAGATGGCCCGCTTCTTCCAGGGCTTCCGCCGCGATGCCCATCCGATGGCGATCATGGTTGCGGCCGTCGGCGCGCTCGCCGCATTTTATCACGACTCGACCGACATCAACGATCCGAAGCAGCGCATGATCGCGTCCATGCGCATGATCGCAAAGATCCCGACGCTGGCGGCGATGGCCTACAAGTACACCGTCGGCCAGCCCTTCATCTATCCGAAGAACTCGCTGGGCTTTGCCGAGAACTTCCTCAACATGTGCTTCGCGGTGCCCTGCGAGGACTACAAGGTGAGCCCCGTGCTCGCCGATGCGCTCGAGAAGATCTTCATCCTGCACGCCGACCACGAGCAGAACGCCTCGACTTCGACGGTGCGCATCGCCGGCTCCTCCGGTGCCAACCCCTTCGCCTGCATCGCGGCGGGCATCGCCTGCCTCTGGGGCCCGGCGCATGGCGGTGCCAACGAAGCCGCGCTCAACATGCTCTACGACATCGGCACGGTCGACAAGATCCCCGAGTTCATCGCCAAGGTGAAGGACAAGAACTCCGAAGTCCGCCTGATGGGCTTCGGTCACCGCGTCTACAAGAACTACGATCCGCGCGCCAAGATCATGCAGAAGATGTGTCACGCCGTGCTCAAGGAGACCGGCCATGGCGACGATCCGATGCTGAAGGTGGCGATGGAGCTCGAGAAGATCGCGCTCAGCGACCAGTACTTCATCGATCGCAAGCTCTACCCGAACGTCGACTTCTATTCGGGCATCACGCTGAAGGCGATGGGCTTCCCGGTCTCGATGTTCACCGTGCTGTTCGCGGTCGCCCGCACCGTCGGCTGGATCAGCCAGTGGAGCGAGATGATCGAGGATCCCCAGCAGAAGATCGGCCGACCGCGCCAGCTCTACACCGGCGTCACCAAGCGCGATTACGTGCCGATCGGCGATCGCAAGTAAGTTCGGCCATCACGGCTTTCGAAACGGCGCCATCTCGCGATGGCGCCGTTCTTGTTTGTGCATTCGTGGAGTGGGTCAGTGCTTTGCCACCCTGCGAGACCATCATGTTGTCCCACGCTTGCTGCCGCGCACAACAACAAGTCGGCGGCTCACGCCGCAAACGCTTGACAGCCTGAACGCTCCGCGCGCATTCTTACTCTAAGTAAGAATGACGATAGGGACGGAGATGCCGGAGCAGCCGAGAAGTCGGCGGCAGACGCGCGCTGCCATTTTGACTCACTTGCTCCAGTTCGGCGGCTCGTTCCGGCCGCCGCTGGCGAAGGCCGTGCGGCTGTCCGAGGCGAGCCTGTCGCGCATCCTGTTCGACCTGAAGGCCGAAGGCCTGATCGAGGAGGTACGGCGCCCTGCCCCTTACGTCGGCGGCCCGACGGGCCTGGTGTCGCTCGACGGCACGGTGGCGCTCGCAGCCTTCGAACTGACGGCACAATGGCTCAGCATCGGCGTCGGCAGTTTCTCGGGCGAACTGCACTACACCGAGCGCCTGCCGTTGCCGAAAGCACCAACCGTGGAAACGGTTGGTCGCGTGTTCCGCGAGGCGATGACGTTGCTGCGCGACTGGACACGCCGCCGCCGCATCACGCTCGCACAGATCGGCGTCTCCATTCCGGGCCTTGGCCGGTTGACGGCGGCAGGCAATCCGATCATCCCCTGCGACGTCGCGCACCTCGGTGCCATGATCGGCGAGATGTTCGCCGGCGTGCCGCTGGAGTTCACCAATTCGGTCGTGGCGCACGCCACCTTTCATCGCTGCCGGACGCAAGACTATCCGTTCAGCGGCACGCATCTGTTCGTCTTTGTCAGCCATGGCGTCGCCGGCGCCTGGATGGACGACCCGACCGAGGCCGATGCACTCCAGCCGGTCGAATTGGGCCATATGGTCTTTGAACCGGGGGGACCGCGCTGCCGCTGCGGTCATTGCGGCTGCGTCGAGGCCTACACCTCGCTCCCCGCATTGGCCGAGCTGCTCGACATCTCCGAAGCCGAATTGCTCCAGCTCGGCAGCGAATGGGTGCACGCGGTCCCGCTCCCTGCGCGGGTGCGCCAGGAGTTGCGGCGGCGGCTGTTCCGGCTCGGCCTTGCGATCGGCAACACGCTGAACGTGAAGCCATGCGGTGGCGTTGCCATCAGTGGCTGGCCATCGCTGCTCCGTGATGACGATCGCAGCGCCGTGATCGAGGGGATCGACGCCTGCCTCCTGGGCGGCCGGACATTGGCGAAAGTGTCCGTCGCCTTCGTGCCGCCCTCGACCGGCAACGATCCGCAGGCTGCCCTTGCCTTCGCCGCCTTTTGCCTCGCCAGCCGCGGCGGCATGCCCGTCACCTCGACGGAGGCCGCCTGACATGGCCTGAACCGTGCCGCCGCAACGCGTCGAGAACGCGCAAAGAACATCATACCGGGAGGAACTGCCATGCCGATGACCACAACAAGGCGCCGTCTGCTCGCTGGATCCGTTGCTGCGCTCGCGCTGCCTGCATTTGCCCGTGCGCAAGGCACGGCCAAGCCGCGCCTGACCGCGATCTCGCAATGGTCCGCGGGCAGCGATGGGGCGGCCATCACGGCGCTCGGCAAGAAGTTCGAGGAGAAAGGCGGCGTCTGGCAGCACTCGCCCGTCCCCGGCTTCACCACCGAGATGATGAACAAGCTGCGCGCGCAGATCATGGCTGGCGATCCGCCGGCCTGCTCGCAGCTCAAGGGTCCGGAGATTGCGGCCTGGTCGAAGATCGCGCCGACCGTCGATCTCGACGCTCTCGTTGCCGCTGCCGGCTACGAAAAGGTCGTCGCTCCCGATCTTGCGCGCCTGCACAAGCCGGCAGGCAAATGGATTGCACTGCCGCTGCAGATCTACAGCACCAACATGCTGTTCCTGTCCAAACGCGCGATGGACAAGGCCAAGGCTGACAAGGTCCCGGTCACATGGACGGACTTCAACGAGCTGGCCGAGAAGATGAAATCGGGCGGCGTCAACCATCCCATCGCCAATGGCGGTACGCGCCCGGATGACGGTCAAAAATTCGAGGCAGCTCTTGCCGGCATCAGTCCCGCCGCCTATCGCGCCGCCATCATGAATCTCGACGACAAGGCGTTGAAGGGGGCCGAGATCAAGGCTGCCTTCGCGCAGCTGCGCAAGATCGCCGACTGGATGGATCCCAATGTCGGTGCCCAGCATTTCTCGACCAACCTGAAGCGCTTCGTCGACGGCGACATGGGCATGATGATCATGGGCGGCTGGGCCCAGGGCGTGTTGCGCAATGCCGGCTTCAAGTTCGAGGACTTCATGATTGCGCCGGGCCCCAGCGACAACGGCAAGCCGGTGTTCCTGTTGAATGCCGATGCCTTCATCTTCTGGCAGCGCAAGGAGGCCGACCTGCAAGCCGGCCAGACGCTGATGGCCCAGCTCGTCATGGATCCGGCGATCCAGACGATGTACTCGCAGATCACGGGATCGATCCCGGTGCGCACCGATGTCGATCTGTCCGGCGAAGGCTGGTCGGACGGTCAACGCCGGACCGCGGCAGCGCTGAAAGAGGCCATCGCCAGCAATCAGGCGGTCCTGAGCCTTGCGCACAACATGGCGCAGGAAAACGGCATGACCGCCGCGATGATCGACGTGATCACGGAGTATGTGAAGAACAAGACGATCAAGCCCGAGCAGGCCGCCACGCGCCTCGCCGAGGCCGTCGAGGGCGCACGTTGAGCAATGCCGTCTTGACGAGACCGGGTCGGCCGGCGCTTCCCGAATGGGTGCGCCGGCTGCCGGAATATTTGATGATCTGGGTGCCGCTGCTGCTGTCTGCCGCGCACCTCGTCTCGTTCTCGCTGTGGACCATCTGGATATCGTTCACGCCATCCACTCTGGTCCCTGTCACGGGCTGGGTGGGCTTGCGCAACTACACGGCGGTCGCGGCTTCGCGGAACTGGCAGATCGCCTTCGACAATCTGCTGCTGTTCGGCAGCGCTTTCGTGCTGTTGAGCGCAGCGGCCGGCCTCATCCTTGCGATCCTGCTCGATCAGCGCATTCGCGGCGAGAACGTGCTGCGATCCATCTTCCTCTATCCCCTGGCGGTGTCGTTCGTGGTCACCGGCACGGTCTGGAGCTGGCTGCTCAACCCTGGTCTTGGAATCCAGAAGCTGGTTCACGACCTCGGCTGGACCTCCTTCAAGTTCGACTGGCTGATCGACCGCGACATGGCCATCTGGACCATCGTCATCGCGGCGATCTGGCAATCCTCCGGCTTTGCCATGGCGCTGTTCCTTGCCGGCCTTCGCTCCGTCGACACGGACATCATCAAGGCCGCGCAGATCGACGGGGCCGAACCGATCCGGATCTACCGGCGCATCATCCTGCCCTCGCTGTGGCCGATCACCATCACCGTGGTCGTGATCCAGTTGCAGTTCGCGATTTCGACGTTCGATCTCGTCCGCGCGCTCACCAATGGAGGCCCGGGAATAGCCACGCAGCTGCCGGCACTGGTGGTCTACGACCTGATGTTCCAGCGCAGCCTGCTCGGCCGCGGCGCGGCGGCGGCCGTACTCATGTTGCTCATCCTTCTCGCAGTGCTGCTGCCCTATGCGGCGTGGCGATATGTCCAGCGACGGCGGGCCGCCCATGCGTGAGCACACCTTCGCCCCGAGCCGGATCTTGATCTATCTCATCGTTTCGCTGATCGCGGCAGCCTGGCTCACGCCGCTGGTCGTCGTGGTGCTGAACTCGCTCCGCAGCAACGAGGAGATCGCGCAGGCCTCGATGATCGGCTGGCCGCAGCAATGGGCCTGGAGCAATTACGCCGTCGCCTGGAGCGGCTTCTGCGTCGCCGAGACCTGCGCCGGCATCCGGCCGTACATGCTGAACTCCGCGCTCGTCACGATCCCCGCCACGATCTTCTCGACCCTGCTCGGTGCGATCGCCGGCTACGCCGTATCGCTCTGGCGATTTCGCGGCGACAACTGGATCTACGGCATCGTGACCCTCGGCCTTTTCCTGCCCCAGCAAATGCGCCTGCTGCCCTGGACCATCGTGCTGCGCGACATCGGTCTCATCAATACGCTGACGGGACTCGTGCTGATCCACACCATTCAGGGGCTCTCCTTCACCACGCTGTTCTGCCGGAATTATTACGTTGCCATTCCCCATGAATTGATCAGGGCCGCGCGCATCGACGGCGCCGGTTTCTTCCGCATCTTCTGGCGCATCATCCTGCCGCTCTCAGGCCCCATCCTGATCGTCACGGTGATCTGGCAGTTCACCCATATCTGGAACGAATTCCTCTATGGCGTGACATTCACGACCGGCCAGCAGCAGCCCGTCACGGCCGCTCTGATCGCGCTGTCCGCCGCCGTCGCCGACATCCCGCAGCACGGCGTGCAGAGCGCAGCGGTGATCATCGCGGCGCTGCCGACGCTGCTGATCTATCTCCTCGGCGGCAAATATTTCGTCCGCGGCCTGACTGCCGGGGCCGTGAAATGATGGAGCAGTCATGGCAGCACTGAGCATTCGCGCCCTGTCCAAGCGCTACGCCAATCTGGAGGTGCTCAAGGACATCGCGCTCGACATCGAGAGCGGCGAGTTCACCGTGCTGGTCGGGCCGTCCGGCTGCGGCAAGTCCACCCTGCTCAACATCGTCGCAGGCCTCGACCGGCCGAGCGCGGGGACGGTCGAGATCGGCGGACGCGTGGTCAACGACATCCCGCCCAAGGACCGCGACATCGCCATGGTGTTCCAGTCCTACGCGCTCTATCCCTCGATGACGGTGCGCCAGAACATCACCTTCGGTATGGAATGCCGCCATGTACCGAAGGCCGAGCAGGACAAGGCGGTCGCGAACGTCGCAAAGCTGCTCCAGATCGAGCCGCTGCTCGGCCGAAAACCCTCGCAATTGTCCGGCGGCCAGCGCCAGCGCGTGGCGATGGGCCGTGCGCTGGTGCGCGATCCCCTGCTCTTCCTGTTCGACGAGCCGCTGTCCAATCTCGACGCCAAGCTGCGCGTCGAGATGCGGATGGAAATCAAGCGGCTGCACCAGCGCATCGGGGCCACCATCGTCTATGTCACCCACGACCAGATCGAGGCCATGACGATGGCGACCCGGATCGCCGTGATGCATCAGGGCAGCGTGCAGCAATTCGCCGACCCCGATACCGTGTACCGCTACCCCGCCAACCTGTTCGTCGCACGCTTCATGGGCTCGCCGCCGATGAACACCATGCCGGCGCGGCTGGAGACCGGTACCGGCGGGCCTGTGGTCGTGGTCGGCGCCGGGCGGCCGGACGAGGTCCGCTTGCAGCTGCGGGGCTACGATAGCGCCGCATCCTATATTGGCCGCGAGGTGGTGCTTGGGATCAGACCGGAATGCATCGCCGAGGGGGACCGCGTGTTCTCCGGCGCAGCAAGCTCGCCCGTTGTCGTCACCGCGCCGGTCGAGATGGTCGAACCCACCGGTGCCGAGACCATCGTCCTGCTTCGGCTTGGCGGCGAGCCGGCGCAGGCGCGCATCTCTCCGGACGTTCGCCCGACGCCCGGCTCCCCCGCCCCCTTTGCGCTCGACACCCGGCGCATCTGCCTGTTCGACCCCGAGACGGAGCGACTGATCGCATGACCCAGACGAGCTATGCCGGCCTCGCGGACCGCGTGGTGCTGATCACCGGTGGCGCCAGCGGCATCGGTGCCGCTTTCGTACGAGCCTTCGCGGCTCAGGGCGCGCGCGTCGCCTTCCTCGACATCGACACCAATGCCGGCGAAACGCTGGTGCGAGAGATCGCGGCCGCAGGCAGGACCGCGCCGTTGTTCGTGCCCTGCGATCTCCTGGACATCGAGGCCCTGCGCACCGCGATGATCGACATCCACCGCTCCCTCGGCGATGCCGCCGTCCTCGTGAACAACGCCGCCAACGATCAGCGCCATGTGCTCTCCGAGGTGACGCCGGCCGAGTTCGACTGGACGATCGGCGTCAACCTCAAGCATGTCTTCTTCGCAGCGCAGACGGTTGTGCCGCAGATGCAGGCGCGTGGCGGCGGTTCGATCATCAACATGTCGTCGGTCGCCTGGATGCGCGGCGCGCCGGCGCTGCCGGCCTATGCCGCGGCGAAGGCCGCGATCGTCGGCTTCACCAACTCGCTGGCCCGGATCGTCGGCCCCGACCGCATTCGCGTCAACGCGATTGCACCGGGGATGGTGATCACCGAGCGCCAGCGCCGGCTGTGGTATCCGGACGAACGGGTGATTGCGGGCATGCGCTCGCGCCAAGCCGTGCCGGATGCGGTGACGCCGGATGACATCGCCAATATGGCGCTGTTCCTCGCTTCCGACGAAAGCCGGCGCATCACCAGCCAGTGTTTCCGGGTCGATGGTGGACTTACGTAGAATGTGATCCGGCCACCCTGGCGCTCGCCCCCTGCAAGACCCCTCGTCTACCGCCGCCCCTTGCGCATCGTTGCCAGCACGATGTCGGCCGCGAGCACGCTCGGCGACTTGTTGCCGGTCGACATGATCTGATCGAGCTGGGCGAAGGCCTCGACCTGCTGCCGGCGGAGCGGCGAATCCGTCAGCAGCTCGGCGAGCGCTGGCGCCAGCTTCTCCGGCGTGCAGTCCTCCTGCAGATACTCGGGAATGACATCCTTGCCGATCACGAGATTGGCAAGGATCACCGAGGAGACGCGGATCGCGCGGCGCAGGATGAAGGCTTCGATCGCGCCGACGCGATAGGCCGTCACCATCGGAATGCCCGACAGCGCAAGCTCGAGCGTCACCGTGCCGGACTTGGCCAGCGCGGCGTGGGCAATGCGGAAAGCGGCACGCTTCTCGTTCTCGCCGATCACGATCTGCGGCTTGACCGGCCAGTTCGCGATGCCCCCGCGGATGGTGGCTTCGAGATGCGGCATGGTCGGCAGCATCAGCTCGAACGTGCGGCCCGCCGCCTGCAACCGGCCGAGCGCCGCACCGAACACGTCGAGGTGATGCCGGATCTCGCTGCGGCGGCTGCCGGGCAGTACCAGCAGCACCGGCGGCGCGCCGTCGCGGCGCGCCTGCTCCTCTGCGTTCGGCCGCAGCGAGGACAATTGCTCGATCAGGGGATGGCCGACATAGCTGCAGGGCGGCCCGCCGAGCTTGCGGTATTCCTCCGGCTCGAACGGCAACAGGCCGAGCACATGGTCGACATAGCCGAGCATGGTCCGTGCGCGTCCCGGCCGCCACGCCCAGAGCTGCGGCGAGACGTAATCGACGATCGGGATTCCGGGACTGCGCGAACGCACGCGCCGGGCGACGCGATGGGTGAAGTCGGGGCTGTCGATGATGACGAGGGCGTCGGGCGCGGCCTCGGCCACCGCGTCAGCGGTCTCTCGGATCAGCCGCAGGATCTTCGGCAATTGCTGGACCACGGCGGCAAAGCCGACGATCGAGAGCTCCTCGATCGGAAACAGCGATTCGAGCCCTTCACGCGCCATGGTGCGGCCACCGACGCCGACGAACTGCACACCGTCGCCGAAGCGCTGGCGCAGCACCTTCATCAAGGCGCTGCCGAGCCGATCGCCGGATTCCTCCGTGGCGATCAGGAAGATCTTGCGCATGGGATCGCGCCCCTGCATCACGCGGGCAGGCCGATGATGAAGAGATATTTGGCGTCGGCAAGCGCGATCATCGCTTGCGGCTCCGCGGCAATGGTGTTGCCGGCAATGACGGCGATGCCCGCAAGGCCGGCGGCCGCGACGCCCTCGATCGTGCGCGGGCCGATCGTCGGCAGGTCGAAACGTAGATCCTGGCCGCTCTTCGGCGCCTTCACCAGCACGCCGCGACCCGTGGCGGCACGGATGCGGCCCTCCTCACGCAGCCGCGCGACGCGGGCGAGCAGCGCGTCGGTGCCCTCGATGTCCTCGACCGCTACGACATGGCCGTCGATCACCACGGCAGCCTGGCCGATGTCGAACGGACCGAGCGCGGTCAGCACCGCGCGCCCGCGCTCGATGTCGGCCTTGCTGGTGTCGCTGGGCCAGGCGCGACTGATGCAGCCCTCGGGCATCAGGAGATCCGGTGCGACGTCCTTGATGCCGACCATGCGAAAGCCGTCCTGCTCGAGCATGCGGCCGACACCGGACAACAGATGATCGTCGCCGCCGCGAAAGGCGCGGATGACGTTGCCGAGCAGGCGCAGCGTCTTGACGTCGAAACGGATCTCCGACAGCGAAGGCCGCACCAGCGTGCCGATGAAGATCAGGTCGCGGCAGCCCTCCTCGCGAAACAGCCGCATCGCGCGGCCGAGCTGGCCGACCGAGATCCAGCGATGGCGGAATTTCTCCACCCGCACGGGATCGCAGGCCCCGCGCAGCGGAAACAGCACTGGCGTAATGCCGTGCGCGGCGAGCGACTCGGCGACCGCGAACGGCATGGCGCCGCCGCCGGCGACAATGCCGACCGGTGATGAAACCTGCGAAGCCGCCGATGTCATGCCCGCGGCCATCCCGGACTCACTTCGCGATGGCGGGGAGACAGAGCGGACGCTTGCCCTTGCCGATGAAGTCGAGGATTTCGGCGATCGCGGGGTCTTCGCCTGCGAGCGGCCGCGCCGCCTCCAGACGCTCCGCAAACGTGCCGGGCCCGTGGAAGAGCTTCTGGTAGAACGCGCGCACGGTCGCGAGCCGCTGCCTGGTGAACTTGCGACGCTTCATGCCGATCAGGTTGAGGCTCTCCAGCACCGCGTACTGGCCGTTGACGAGCCCATACGGGATGACGTCGTCGCGCACACCGCAGACACCTCCGACCATGACATAGGAGCCGATGCGGGTGAACTGGTGCACAGCAGACAGGCCGCCGATGTAAACGGCATCGCCGATCTCGCAATGGCCGCCGAGTGTTGCTGACGTCGCGAAGATCACGTTGTCGCCGACCATGCAGTCATGGCCGACATGGCTGTTGTTCATGAAGTAACCGCCGCTGCCGACGCGCGTCAGTCCGCCGCCCTTGATGGTGCCGACATTCATCGTCGCACCTTCCCGGATGGTGCAGCCCGAGCCGATCTCAAGCCGGGTCGGCTCGCCCCTATAGCTGAGATCCTGAGGCGCACCGCCGAGCACGGCGAACGGCGAAATCACGCAGCCGTCCCCGACCGAGGTATGGCCGATGATTGTGGCCTGTCCGATCAACCTGCAATTCGCGCCGATCACGACGTTCGGGCCGATGATGCAATAGGGTCCGATCTCGGAGCCCTCGCCGATCACGGCGCCGTCCGCGATCCGTGCGGTGGGATCAATCTTGCTCATCAAGCCAATCTTACTCGTCAAGAAGGTCTGGTTATGTGTTGAAGTCGCTTGGTTTTCCGCTCGTTAGCGCGACTATGCCCGATCTGTCCAGTGACGTATCATCTCGGCGTATTTCAAGTGCCGGATGAAGCGGTCCTGCCGGCCCATCAACATGTTCATACGGAGCTTCAGCTATCGTGGTCAGGGCCCTGGTCCTTCTGCTTGCACAGCTCGCCGGTACACCGATCGTGTCCGAGACGGTCGAGACCGGTGAACGCCAGCTCATCGATCTCGGCACGTTCGAGTGCCGCGACATCACCAGGAGCACGGTGCTTCAGCGGGTCTGTTACGATCGCGCGCGGCAGGATCTCGTCGTCGCGGCTGACGGCGCCTATGACCGCTATTGCGGCGTGACGGCCGACACGGTCGAACGCCTCCTGGGCGCGCCGTCCATGGGCCAGTTCTTCAACCAGAATATCAGGCGAGAGACGGCCGGCAGCCGTTACGATTGTCGCGCGTGAGGCCCATGCGGGAGCATCTGGCCGCTCAGTCCGTCAGCATGGCGCCGACATCGGCCTCCGCGACGACCTGCCCGTTGACCTTGGCGTCGCCGTGAAACCACCACATGGCCTTGCGGCGCCCGAGCGAGCGCATGTGATATTCGATGGTGTCGCCGGGCAGCACCGGCTTGCGGAACTTGCACTTGTCGATGGTGAGGAAATACACCGCCCGCGGCTTCTCGGTGCCTTCGACCGACTTGATGCCGATCACGCCCGCGGTTTGCGCCATCGCCTCGATCATCATGACGCCGGGATAGACCGGGCGCTCGGGGAAATGCCCCTGGAACGCCGGCTCGTTGAAGGTGACGTTCTTGATGCCAATGCCGCTGTAATCGGCGCGGATGTTGATCACGCGGTCGATGAGCAGCATCGGAAAACGGTGCGGCAGGGTCTGGAGGATGGCGTTGATATCCACCAGCTCGAACTTAACAGGTGATTCCGCCGTCATTCCCGTCCCTCGTCCTTCGGCTCGGCCTTGCTGTCGCGTACCAGGCGCTCCACCGCGATGATCTCCTTGAACCACTGCTTGGTCGGTTTGGCGAAATGCCCGCCCCAGCGGCCGCCCGGCGGAATGTCGTCCTTGACCGCGCTCATGGCGGTGACCTGAGCCCCGTCGCCGATCTTGAGGTGATTGTTGATGCCAACCTTCGCTCCAAGCGCCACGTTGTCGCCGATGGTCAGGCTGCCGGCGAGGCCGATCTGTGCCGCCAGCAGGCAGTGCCGGCCGATCGTCACATTGTGGCCGATCTGGACCTGATTGTCGATTTTGGTCCCCTCGCCGATCACGGTGTCCCGCAAGGAGCCGCGGTCGATCGTGGTGTTGGCGCCGACCTCGACGTCGTTCTGGATCAGCACGCGCCCGGTCTGCGGCACCTTCAGATGGCCCTCGGGGCCGAAGAAGATGAAGCCGTAACCGTCCTGGCCAATCGAGCAGCCGGGATGGATCAGCACGTTGTTGCCGATCAGGGCGCACTGGATCGCCGTGCGGGCGCCGACGTTGCAGTCCCGGCCGATCTTGACGCCGGGGCCGATCACCGCTCCGACGCCGATCACGGTGCCGCTGCCGATCTCGACGCCCGGGCCGATCACGGCCAGGGGATCGACGATCACGCCGTCCTCGAGCCGGGCCGAGGGATCGATGATCGCCGAGGGCGCGATACCGTCATTGCCGACCCAGGATTGCGGCCTCAGCGCGTCCCCGTGCCATTCGCGCGCGATCCTGACGAAGGCGCGGAACGGCTGCGCCACCCGCAGCACGGCCACATGTGCGGGCACCTCCGCCTCGAAACGCGGACTGACCAGACAAGCGCCCGCCCTGGTTGCCTTGAGCTGCTCGGCATATTTGAGATTGTCGAAGAATGCCAGATGCATCGGGCCGGCTTCGTCGAGCGACGCCAGGCCCGTAATGACATGGCCGCCCCTCGCGGGGTCGACCAGCTGCGCCTTGGTCAGCGTGGCGATATCGGCCAACGCTGTGGCAGGCGGTTTTGTGAAGAAGATCGGCTGCGCCATTCCACCCCGTCGCGGTCCGGCTTCGGCATGAAGCGGTCGGGCCGCATCATGCCTCATGTCTTGGATTGGCACGATCCCTTTCGGAAACCGGCTCCAGTGATCCGGATCGTGCCGTGCTGATCGAATTAGAACGTGGTGCCGCCGCCGAACCGGAACTCCTGCGTGCGGTCGTATTTGCCCTTGGTGAGCGGCACGGCGTAGTCGAAGCGCAGCGGGCCGAACGGCGACTGCCAGATCAGGCCGACACCAACCGACGTGCGGACCACCTTGCTGTCGTCAAACACGAGACCGGTACAGGTGCCCGCTGATGACGGATTGATGGTCGACGGGATACAGCCGGGCGCATTGACCTCGTTGGTCGTGGTCCAGCTCGTTGGCCCTTGGTAATCAAAGAGGCCGCCGGCATCGGCATAGACCGCACCCTTCAGACCCACTTCCTTGGGCAGGAACCAGAACGGCATCTGCAGTTCGAGCGAAGCACCCCAGTACTTGGTGCCGCCGAGCGCGTCCTGGGTACCGAAGGGATTCAGGTCGCGCGGGCCGATGCCGTTCGGGGCAAAGCCGCGGACGAGGTTCGGACCCATCTGGAAGTGGTCGAGCATGCGCAGATCGCTGCCTACCTTGGTCAGGATACCGCCCTGCAGACGGACGATGCCGACGATGTCAGACACCAGCGGAGTATAGTACTTTCCGTCCGCCACGGTCTTCAGATAGCTCACGTCGCCGCCAACGCCGGCGAAATCCTGCCGGAAGTCGATGAGCAGACCGTCGGTGGGGTTCTTGTTGTTGTCCAGCGTGTTGTAGGTCAGCGTGTAGCCGAGCGCCGAGGTCAGGGTCTTGCCGTTGGCAAGCTCCTTGCGCACCGGCAGCGAGGCTTCGCCATCGTTGTAGCAGCCCAGGCCGTTCGTCGACGCAAGGTTGATGCCGTTGGCATTGGCAAAGGCCGGGCTCGGATTGAACAACGGATTCGCGCTGCCATCGGGCAGGAACTGCACGTTGTTACAGTTCGCCAGGTAGCTCGGCAGCGTGATTTCCTGCTGGTAGATCGAGTAGCGCAGCTGGAGCGCCAGATCTTCACGCAAGGAGAAGCCGAGGCGCGGCGAGAAGCCGAGCGTCTTGGTGCCGTAGGAGATGTAGCTGTTGGCCAGCTGCTGGCGCTGATAGAGGTCGAGGCCGAGCGCGACGCGGTAGTCGAGCAGATACGGCTCGACGAACGACAGCGAGTAGCCGCGGGCGTACTGGCCATAGGTCACCGACGCCTTGGCGAACAGGCCGCGGCCGAGCAGATTGCGCTCGGAGACCGACACTTCGGCCAGCGCGCCGTCGGTGGTGGAGTAACCGCCCGAGATCGAGAAGTCGCCGGTCGATTTCTCTTCCATGTCGACGATCAGGATGACGCGGTCGCTCGACGAGCCCGGCTCGGTCGTGATCTTCACGCTCTTGAAATAGTCGAGGTTCTTCAGGCGCCGCTCGGCACGATCGACCAGCGCGCGGTTGTAGGCATCGCCTTCCGAGATGTCGAACTCGCGGCGGATCACGTAGTCGCGCGTGCGGGTGTTGCCGCGCAGGTTGATGCGCTCGATATAGGTGCGCGGGCCCTCGTCGATGTTGAAAACGACGGACACCGTGTGTGCCTCGAAGTTGCGGTCGCCGCCGGGCCGGACCACGGCGAAGGCATAGCCGCGGCGCGAGGCCTCGATCTGCATCTCCTCGACAGACTTCTCGACCGATTCGACGTTGTAGAGCGAGCCGACATTGACGCGCGAATAGCCGCGCATCGAGGTTGGATCGAAGTTCGGAATGCTCGAGCGGAAGTTGACCGCGGCGACGCGGTACTGCGCGCCTTCCTCGATCTTGAAGGTGACGTTGAAGCCCTTCTTCTCCGGATCGTATTCGGTGAGCGCGGCCACGACCTGGACGTCGGCGAAGCCGTTCTTGAGGTAGAAGCGGCGGATCAGGTCGCGGTCGGCCTCGACGCGGTCGGGATCATAGATGTCGCCGCTGGCGAGAAAGCTCAGCAGGTTCGATTCGCGCGTCTTGATGACGTCCCTGAGGCGGTAGGACGAGAACGCGTTGTTGCCGACGAACTCGATCGACTTGACGCCGGTCTTGGCGCCCTCCTCGATCGTGAAGATCAGGTCAACGCGATTGTTCGGCTGCTCGATGACCTCGGGCGTGACGCGCACGTCGTAGCGGCCGGACCGGCGATAGATTTCGGCGATTCGCAGCGTGTCGGACTGCACCATGGCGCGGGAGAAAGTGCCGCGCGCCTTGGACTGGACTTCAGCGGAGAGCTGCTCGTCCTTGATCTTCTTGTTGCCCTCGAAGGCGAGGCGCCCGATCACCGGATTCTCCACCACGGAGACGATGATCTGGCCGCCGGGACCGCGGTTGATCCTGACGTCCTGGAACAGGCCGGTCTCGATCAACGCCTTGAGGCCGTCGTCGATGGCAGCCTGATCCAGGCGGCCGCCCGGACCCGGCTTGAAATAGGAGCGGATCGTCTCCACCTCGACCCGGCGATTTCCCTCGACGGAAATCGACTGGACGGTCTGAGCGAATGCAGACGAAGACACGAAAACAGCCCCAACCGGGGCAATCACCGGCGCGCCGAACATGATCAGGGTTGCGAGCAAGCCCCCCCGGAGTCGCAGTCCAAACTTCATCGCGCAACGCGCCCTTATCATTCCCTGCCAGACCCAACCCCAACGCCGGTCTGGAGATTCCCCAAGTTCAGGCCGCTTGTAGCCAATTTCACCGACGGCGCAAACGGCCGAAAGCGCCGTGATTTCAATTTCATTCCAGGACGTTGCTGAACAGCAACGCCACAAAAAAGCCTCGATCAGGAAGCGGCCATCCGCAGGATGTCGTTGTAGGTCGCAAACACCATCAACATCAGCACCAAGCCCAGTCCGATTCGGAACCCCATCTCCTGGGTCCGCTCGGACAAGGGCCGGCCACGGACCACCTCGGCCGCATAGAACATGAGGTGGCCACCGTCGAGCAGCGGGATCGGGAACAGGTTCAACAGGCCGATCGAGACCGACAGCACCGCGCAGAGATTGATGACGAACTGGAACCCGGCGCTGGCCGCCTGCCCCGACATCTTCGCGATTCCCAGGACGCCGCTGACCTCGTTCGGATTGCCCTGCCCGACGAACAGCGAGCCTAGGAACTTGAAGGTGCTGGTGATGATGAACCAGACCTGCTCGACCCCGATCTTGAGCGCCTCACCGACGCCGACCGGCGTGGTCGAGGCCTCCCCGGCCTGCGACTTGTGCTCGATACCGAGAACGCCGAGACGATGACTGTTGCCGAACGGATCCTTGCGCTCCAGCAGCGCCGGGGTCGCGGTCAGGGAGACGATGGCGCCGTCCCGCTTCACCTGGAACGCAAGCGCCGAACCTGCGTTCATCGCAACGATTCGCTGCATGTCGGCAAAGCTCTCGATCGGCTTGCCGTCGATCTGGATGACGACGTCGCCGACCTTGAAGCCGGCCGCAGCCGCCGCGCCGTCGGCGACCACACCGTCGACACGCGCGATCGTACTCGGCTTGCCATAGTAGAGCGCCATGCCAGCAAAGATCAGCGCGCCCAGGATGAAATTCGCGATCGGTCCGGCCGCGACGATGGCGGCGCGCGGACCGACCTTCTTGTGGTGGAAGCTGCCGGCGCGCTCCTCGGCCGTCATCGCCGCGAGCGTCTGGGACGACGGTGTCGAGGCCTCGCTCTCGTCGCCGAAGAACTTGACGTAGCCGCCGAGCGGGATTGCCGAGATCTTCCAGCGGGTGCCATGGCGGTCGTTGAAACCGACCAGCTCTGGTCCGAAACCGAGCGAGAAGGTCAGCACGCGAACACCCGCCCAGCGCGCGACCAGGAAATGGCCAAGCTCGTGGAAGAACACGACGATGGTCAGGACGAACAAGAAGGGGACTGCGTAACCGAGGAGCCCATGGCTCAACGTATTGAAACTATGGACGAAAAAGTCGATCATCGATTTCCCTCACCCAGCGCCGCAAGGCCCTGGCACCGAACCAGCTAGGATGCCTTTAAGGCAATTTGAGGCAATAGGGCGGCAGCCCTATTTCGCGCAACATGGTCAACGGATATTGCATCGTCGGCGGACGTCAGGGGCGCCTGGTTCCCACCTTTGATCCAATCGTCAAGGGTCGCCTCGACCAGCCGGGCAATCGCGCCGAACCGGATCTTGCCGGCGATGAAGGCGGCGACCGCGACCTCGTTGGCGGCGTTGTAGACGGTGGTCGCGCCCTTCCCGGTCCGGAGCGAATCGTAGGCCAGCCGAAGTCCGGGGAAGCGCTCGAAGTCCGGCGCTTCGAAGGTCAGCTGGCCGATCTTGGCGAGGTCCAGCCTGGCCGCCGGCCCCTTGATGCGATCGGGCCAGCCGAGGCAATGCGCGATCGGCGTCCGCATGTCGGGCGCGCCGAGCTGGGCCACGACGGAGCAGTCGGAGAACTCGACCATGCCGTGAATGATCGACTGCGGATGAACGAGCACGTCGATCTCGTCGGGCGCGAGCGCGAACAGATAGGACGCCTCGATCACTTCGAGCCCCTTGTTCATCATCGAGGCGGAATCGATCGTGATCTTCTGGCCCATGCTCCAGTTCGGATGCTTCAGCGCTTGCTCGAGCGTGGCTTGCTCGATGTCGGCGGGCTTCCAGGTCCGGAACGGACCTCCCGAGGCCGTGATGATGACGCGGACGAGCTCGTCGCGATTGCCTGAGCTCAGCGCTTGGAACAGCGCATTGTGCTCGGAATCGGCCGGCAGGATGCAGGCGCCCGCCTTTGCCGCGCGCTGCATGAAGAAATCGCCGGCGCAGACCAGACACTCTTTGTTGGCGAGCGCGACATGGGCACCGCGATCGACCGCCGCCAGCGCCGGCTTCAGTCCCGCTGCGCCGCTCACGGCCGCCATCACCCAGTCGGCCGGACGTGCGCCGGCCTCGATCACCGCGCTTTCGCCGGCGCCGCATTCGGTGCCGGTGCCCGCCAGCGCGGCCTTGAGCTCGCCGAGCTTGGAGGTGTCGGCGATCGCGACATAGCGCGCGGAGAATTCCCTGGCGAGCTTGGCCAGCGCCGCGACATTGCCGTTCGCCGTCAGCGCCTCGACACGGTAGCGCTCGGGCGAGGCGCGCAGCAGGTCCATCGTGCTGTCGCCGATCGAGCCGGTGGCGCCGAGAACCGTGACGCTGCGGACGCCGGACGCCGCAAGCCTGTTGTTACGCAATGGGACCGCGCTCATATCCTCACCAAACCATAAGACCGCTTCCGGCGCTATGCACACCGTGGCGGAGAAAGCCGATAATCCATGCCGCCAGGATGGCGGCGACGAAACCGTCCAGGCGGTCCATAAGCCCGCCATGGCCGGGAATTAAGTGACTGGAATCCTTGACTCCGAAGCGCCGCTTCACTGCGGATTCGAAGAGATCGCCGAGTTGCGATACCACCGACAGGACGGCGCTGACGAGCAGCAGTGGAACCGCCTTTCCGATCCCGCAGGCGGCAAAGCCGGCCGCAACGGCAAGGCTCGCCGCAAAGCCGCCGAGCGCTCCGGACCAAGTCTTTTTCGGGCTCACGCGCGGCCACAGTTTCGGCCCGCCGATGCTGCGGCCGGCGAAATAGCCGCCGATGTCGGTCGCCCACACCACGAGCAGCACGAACATCAGCGCGGCGAAACCGTTGACGAGATCCTGCCGCAAAAGGATCGAGGCCAGCAGCGCCGCCGACGCATAGGCAAACCCGGTCGCCGCCCAGAAGAACTTCCTCCGCGCAATCAGCGTGACGATCGCGCCGCCGAGGAAGCCGCTGATGACGGCCGTCTTGAGGGCACCGAAGGCCGTGCAAAATCCCACGATGGCAATGACGATCGTCCCCGCGCCCGTCAGCGCGACCGAGCTCGCGCCCACCACCATCAGCCATTCGGCGAACAGTCCGATCGAGACCAGGGTGACGAGAAGTGCCCAGAGCCAGCCGCCGGCGTAGGCGAGCGCAATGGCGAGCGGCGCCAGCACCACCCCTGCGAGGACTCGCAGCACGAGATTGCTCGGGGCAGGCTGAGCGCCCGCCGGTGCGGCGTCCGGTTCGCTCACGAGGCGTTTTTCGCGACCAGGCCGCCGAAACGGCGTTCGCGCCTGGCAAATTCGGCAATCGCGCTTTCCAGCGCCGCCTTGTCGAAGTCGGGCCAGTGGATCGGCACGAACACGAGCTCGCTATAGGCGGCCTGCCACATCAGGAAGTTGGACAGGCGCTGCTCCCCGCTGGTGCGGATGATGAGATCGGGATCGGGAATGTCGGGCGCGTCGAGATGCGCCCCGAGCGTCTCGGCGTCGATCGTGGCTGGATCCCGCTTGCCCTCCGCAACCTCGCGGGCGAGCTTCTGCGCCGCTTTCGCGATCTCCTGCCGCGAGCCGTAGTTGAAGGCGACGACGAGCGTCAGGCGCGTGTTGTCGCGTGTCAGCTCCTCGGCCTCGTTGAGGAGCCCGCAGATGTCGCTCTCGAGCCCCTCGCGCTCGCCGATGATGCGAACCTTGACGCCGTCGCGATGCAGGCTCGCCAGATCGTTGCGGATGAAGCGCCGCAGCAGGCCGAACAGGTCGCCGATCTCGCTCGCCGGGCGCGACCAGTTCTCCGAAGAGAACGAGAAGATGGTGAGATAGCGAATGCCGAGCTCGTGCGAGGCGCGCACCACGCGGCGCAGCGCATCCACACCGCGGCGATGCCCTTCCGCACGCGGCAGGCCGCGCGCGGCCGCCCAACGCCCGTTGCCATCCATGATGATGGCGACATGCGCAGGCGCCTCGGACCGGTCGGGTCCTTCCGTTGCTGGCGCGGCGGCGTTGGACATGGAAGCGGCCTTAGACGGTGAGGATTTCTTTTTCCTTGGCGGCCAGCAACTGGTCGATCTCGGCGATGGTCCCGTCGGTCGCCTTCTGCACCTCGTCGGCGTGACGCTTCTGATCGTCCTCCGACATCTCGTGATTCTTCTCGAGCTTCTTGAGCACGTCTAGGCCGTCGCGACGGACGTGGCGCGCGGCGACCTTGGCGGCTTCGGCGTATTTGTGCGCGACCTTCACCAGCTCCTTGCGCCGCTCCTCGTTGAGCTCGGGAATGCGCAGGCGCAGCACCTGGCCCTCGGTCGCAGGCGACAGGCCGAGATTGGAATCGACGATTGCCTTCTCCACCGCCTTGACCATCGACTTGTCCCAGACCTGCACCGAGATCAGCCGCGGCTCCGGCACGCTGACGGTGGCGAGCTGGTTCAGCGGCATATGGCTGCCATAGGCCTCGACCTGAACCGGATCGAGCATCGAGGCGGAGGCGCGGCCGGTGCGCAGGCCGCCGAGTTCGTGCTTGAGGGACTGGACGGCGCCCTGCATGCGGCGCTTCACTTCGTTGAGGTCGAAATTACCCGTGGCCATCACGTTTCTCCTTCAAAATCCCGGCAACCGCTCCGCGCCCTTCCCTCGGGGCACGCAAGACGAGCCGTCAGCCGGCGACGATGGTTCCGTGGCCGACGCCACGCAGAATCGCGCCGATCGACCCCGGCTCCGCGATCGAGAATACGATGATAGGCAGCGATGTCTCGCGGGCAAGCGCGAAGGCGGTCGCATCCATCACCTTGTAGCCGCCCTCGATCGCCTGCGAATGCGTCAGACGGTCGAACCGCGTGGCGGTCGGATCCGTCTTCGGGTCTGCCGAGTAGACGCCGTCGACATTGGTCGCCTTCAGGACCGCCTGCGCCCCGATCTCGGCGGCACGCAGCACCGCGGTCGTGTCGGTGGTGAAGTACGGATTGCCTGTCCCGCCGCCAAGCAGCACGATCCGGCCCTCGGCCAGGTATTTGTGTGCCGCAGTGCGGGTAAACAGCTCGGAAATCTCCGGCATGACGAAGGCCGACAGCGTCCGCGCCGGCGTTCCCTTGCGCTCGATCGCCGCTTCCAGCGCGAGGCAGTTCATCATGGTGGCGAGCATGCCCATGGTGTCGCCGGTTGTGCGCGACACCCCGCGGGAGGAGACCTCGACACCGCGGACCATATTGCCGCCGCCGATCACGACCGCGACCTCGGTGCCGAGATGGCGGGCCGCGATCAGATCGTCCACAACCCGGTCGACGGTCGGCTGATCGATGCCAAAGCCTTGCTGTCCCGCGAGATATTCGCCGGACAGCTTGATCACGACGCGACGGTAGACCGGATCAGTCATGAGCACCTTCCTTGTCCGGGCGCCGCTTCCGGCGGCACGCCGGAAGGAACGTTCCGGCGCTTACTTCTTGCCGCTGGCCGCGGCGACCTCGGCCGCGAAGTCACTTTCCTGCTTCTCGATTCCCTCGCCGAGAGCATAGCGCACAAAGCCCGCGATCTTCACAGCGCCGCCGACCTTGCCCTCGGCCTCCTTCACCGCCTGCGCCACCGACTTGCCGGTGTCGTGGATGAAGGCCTGCTCGAGCAGGCAGACTTCCTTGTAGTAGGTCTTGAGGCCGGACTCGACGATCTTCTCGATCACGTTCTCGGGCTTGCCCTGCTGGCGATATTTGTCGGCGAGCACGTCCTTCTCGCGCTTGACTACCGCCGGATCGAGGCCGGACGGATCGAGCGCCAGCGGGTTGGCGGCGGCGACATGCATCGCGATCTGGCGGCCGAGCGCGGCAAGCTCGTCGGCCTTGCCCGGCGATTCCAGCGCCACGATCACGCCCATCTTGCCGGCGCCGTCGATGACGGCGCCGTGGACATAGTGCGACACCACACCCTGGCTCACTTCGAGCTGGGCGGCGCGGCGCAGCGTCATGTTCTCGCCGATGGTGGCGATCGCGTCATTGATCGCGGTTTCGATCGTGACGTCACCGACCTTGGCGGCCTTGATCTTCTCGACGTCGGCGCCGACGTCGAAGGCGACCTGGGCGATCATCTTGACGAGGCCCTGGAACTGGCCGTTGCGCGCGACGAAGTCGGTCTCGGAATTGACCTCGACCACGACGCCCTTGGTGCCCTTGGTGAGCGCGCCGATCAGGCCCTCTGCCGCGACCCGGCCCGACTTCTTGGCAGCCTTGGACAGACCCTTCTTGCGAAGCCAGTCCTGCGCCGCTTCCATGTTGCCGTCGTTCTCGGTCAGCGCGGCCTTGCAGTCCATCATGCCTGCGCCGGTCGACTCGCGCAGATCCTTGACCATCGCCGCTGTGATCGTTGCCATCGTTGAAATCCTTTGTGCCTGCCGGTTTGCCGCAGCGTGGCATCGTAGCGCCCCGCCGCGCTCCATCTCAGCAATTTGCGTCAACTGGAATGGTGGCCGGATCCTATCCGGCCAACCCATCGCTCTTTTTGACTATTCCGCTTCCGCGGTCAGCGCCTTGGCCTTGGCCACCCAGGCGTCCGCGCGGCTCGGCAGACCGACTTCTTCGCCGATCGTGTGCGCGGTGTCGTGGTCGAGCTCGGCGAGCTGCCAATAGTGGAAGATGCCGAGGTCGTTGAACTTCTTCTCGATCGCACCCGACACGCCCGGGAGCTTCTTGAGGTCGTCGGCGGTGCCGCGCGGACCCGCAAGGCCCTGGAAACCGCTCGACGAGGGCGCCGGCAGCTCTTCGGCGACCGGCTGAGCCGAAGCGCCGACGTCGATGCCCGAATCGCCCTGGGCACGCGAGATGCCGTCGATCGCAGCGCGCGCGATGAGATCGCAGTACAGAGAGATGGCGCGGCCGGCGTCGTCATTGCCCGGCACCACATAGGTGATGCCCTTGGGGTCCGAATTGGTGTCGACGATCGCGGCGACCGGGATGTTGAGGCGCTGGGCCTCCTGGATCGCGATGTCTTCCTTGTTGGTGTCGATCACGAAGATCAGGTCGGGCAGACCGCCCATGTCCTTGATGCCGCCGAGCGAGCGGTCGAGCTTGTCGCGCTCGCGCTGAAGCGTCAGGCGCTCCTTCTTCGTGTAGGAATTGGCTTCGCCGCCCGAGAGCACGTCGTCGAGGTGACGCAGGCGCTTGATCGAGGCCGAGATCGTCTTCCAGTTGGTCAGCGTGCCGCCGAGCCAGCGCGAATTGACGAAATACTGCGCGCAGCGCTTGGCCGCGTCCGCGACGCCGTCCTGCGCCTGGCGCTTGGTGCCGACGAACAGGATGCGGCCGCCCTTGGCCACCGTGTCGCTGACGGCCTGGAGGGCCTGGTGCAGCATCGGCACGGTCTGGGCGAGGTCGACGATGTGGATGTTGTTGCGGGTGCCGAAAATGAACGGAGCCATTTTCGGATTCCAGCGGTGAGACTGGTGACCAAAGTGCACGCCAGCTTCGAGCAGCTGACGCATGGTGAAATCGGGTAGCGCCATCGTTCTAATTCTCCGGTTGGTTCCTCCGGAAACGTGTGAGCAAAACGGAGCGTTCTCGCCCCGGCTGCCACCGGACGGCCTTGTGAGCCATGTTTCCGTGTGAGATGGCGCGCTATATAGCGCCATTTCGGCCAGAAGCAAGGAAATAAGGGGCCATCCGGGACGCCCGCAAGCTCCCTGTCACTTCCCGACGTCCCTGCCCTTCAGCCTCCTAGCACTTGGGCTGGCCGGGCGGACAGGCCTTTGGTGGCGGGCCGGCTGGCCGTGGCGGGGGATGCGGCGCGGCACGCGGCGGCGCGGCCGCCATGGGAGGCGGTGCAGGCCGCGCAACCGGAGGTGGCGGCGGCGCGGGTCGCGCCATCGGAGGTGGAGGTGGTGCAGGACGCGCCATCGCAGGCGGAGGCGGCGCCGGTCGAGCAACGGGCGGCGGT
>NZ_LFKY01000031.1:0-157892 GCF_028128965.1 Bradyrhizobium sp. CCBAU 25338 | reverse complement strand
ACGCGGGTCGATTCGTTCGGCAATCGTTTCCAGATGGGTAACAGCAAGCCGGCCACGACGTGGATCGTGCTTTCCGTGAACTTGGGGACCTCGGCAAACTCCTCCAGCCAGGCCGCGGCGAAGCGTTCGCGATCCGCTTCAATCCAGTGGCTCTCCACCATCATGTTCAAGGGGACCTGGTGCTGTTCCATGGGCCGGATCAGGCGGACGCGGCGCTCGATCTCGCCGTCGTCGAGCATGACGCTCGGGGCCGAAACCTGCACGGCGGCCCGTCCCGAGCGCTCGTTGATCAGCAGGACAGCATGATTGGAAAGACGAGCAAGGGCGTCATCCAAACCAACAGGATGGTTGCGCTGGCGCTGGGTGATGGTGAGCAGCCGTGTCTCGGCGCCTGTGCGCGGATGGAGATAGATCGTCCGCCGGCCGCTGACCACAAAGCTTTCAGCGCGGAGCGTTTCCAGTCCGAGGTCATAGGTGCCAGATGCTACCGCGCCCTCGATTCGAGCGGTCAAGAGCTGCTCGAAGGCGGTAAACAGGACATTCTGCAGGTCGATGGTGAGCGCCAACAACCTGTTCAGGAATGTCGTGATCGGCGGCAGGTCATCTCTGAGCCCATTGGCATCTGTCAGCTTCAGGCCAGTGGCATCCTCGAACCTCTCGAGCGAGCAGCCGTCGACCTTGCCTCGGGCGAGCAACGTGTAGAGTTGACGCAACGCATCACGCCCGTACTGGCTTTCGAGATTGTCCTCGGGCCGAAACAGCCCCTGCCCTCCGGTCTGGCGCTGGCCGCGCGTAATGGCCCCCAATGTGTCGAGCCGGCGCGCGATGGTGCTGAGGAAGCGCTTTTCCGCCTTCACGTCGGTCGCGATGGGCCGGAACAACGGCGGCTGAGCCTGATTGGTGCGGTTGGTCCGGCCGAGCCCTTGGATCGCTGCATCCGCCTTCCATCCGGGCTCGAGCAGATAGTGGACTCGCAAACGGCGGTTCCGGGACGATAGTTCAGCATGGTAGCTCCTCCCCGTGCCGCCGGCGTCGGAGAACACGAGGATGCGCTTAACGTCGTCCATGAAGGCCGAGGTCTCAGCGAGATTGGCCAAGCCGGCGCGGTTTTCGACCGTCAGCCGATCGCCGCTGCGGATGACGCGGCGCGAGCGGCCGGTCACTTCGGCGACCATGTCGGTGCCGAAGCGCTGGACGATTTGATCCAGCGCGCCAGGTACTGGAGGCAGCGAGGCGAGTTTCTCGATGAGGCGACCGCGTCGTGCGACGGCCTCCCGGCTCTCGACCGGCTGGCCATCGCGATAGACAGGCCGAGAGCAGAGATTGCCCTCCGAGTCGGTAAAGGGCTCGTAGAGCTGAACCGGGAAGGAATGGGCGAGATAGTCGAGCACATACTCGCGCGGAGTGATGTCGACCTGGACGTCGCCCCAATCTTCGGTCGGGATCTCGGCGAGCCGGCGCTCCATCAGCGCTTCGCCCGTTGAGACAATCTGGATGACAGCGGCATGGCCGGCGTCGAGATCGCGGTCGATCGATTGGATGAGCGACGGCGTCTTCATCGAGGTCAGCAGATGACCGAAGAACCGCTGCTTGGCGCTCTCGAAGGCGGATCGGGCCGCGGATTTTGCCTGCCCGTTCAGCGTTCCGGTTTCGCCGGTGATGTTGGCGGCCCGCATCGCCGCGTCGAGGTTGTTATGGATGATGCTGAACGCTTCTGCATAAGCGTCGTAGATGCGAACTTGCTCCGGCGTAAGCTGGTGTTCAACGAGTTCGTACTCGACGCCCTCATAGGACAATGAGCGGGCGGCATAGAGACCGAGCGCCTTGAGGTCGCGCGCCAGCACCTCCATCGCCGCGACTCCACCCTCCTCGATTGCCTCGACAAACTCGGCGCGCGTGGCGAATGGGAAGTCGGCGCCGCCCCAAAGGCCCAGGCGTTGGGCATAAGCTAGGTTGTGGACCGTGGTAGCGCCCGTCGCCGACACATAAACCACGCGAGCATTGGGCAGGGCGTGCTGGAGCCTCAGGCCCGCGCGCCCCTGCTGAGAGGCCACTTGGTCGCCGCGCTCGCCTTTGCCCCCGACCGCATTCTGCATGGCATGGCTCTCATCGAAGACGATCACTCCGTCGAAGTCGGAGCCCAACCATTCAACGATCTGCCTGACACGCGAAAGCTTCTCGCCACGCTCGTCGGTGCGTAGCGTGGCATAGGTGGCAAAAAGGATGCCTTCCGAAAGCAGGATCGCGGTACCCTGGCGAAACCGGGACAGGGGCGTAACGAGCAGCCGCTCCATGCCGAGCGCGGACCAGTCGCGCTGGGCATCTTCGATTAGCTTGTCGGATTTGCTGATCCAGACCGCACGGCGGCGGCCCTTGAGCCAATTGTCGAGCAGGATCCCTGCGACCTGCCGTCCCTTGCCCGCACCGGTGCCATCGCCCAAGAACCAGCCGCGACGAAAGCGGACGGCATTCTCTGCGTCGTCGCTCGCGGCGGCCACAACGTCAGAGGTCGCATCGACGGCCCAGGAGCCCGCCAGGAATTCGGAATGCGCCTCGCCCGCATAAATGACGCTCTCGAGCTGGGCGTCCGACAGAACTCCCTTTGCCAGCAGACTTGAAGGCAGATGCGGACGGTAGGATGGCTTCGGTGGCGCAACGGACGCCATCGCAGCGGACTGCACGAGCTTGGTCGGATGTGCGCACGATCCGGGAATACGGACCGACTGCAATCCGTACTCCTCATAGAGCGCATCGGTGAGACGGACGCCTTCAGGCGGCGACCAGTCGACGGTCTCGTACGCAAGTTCCACACCTTCGGGCGCGCTCTCCGAACTGGACGACGGGCTTGGTGTAATGGCGCCGGCCGGTCGGGGCGTTGCAGGACGCCTAACGATGTCGGCCACGACCGGCGCGGCGACAGGTAGCCTTGGAGGCACGTGCTGGGTCACCCAGTTGAGCAAGGTGGCGACATCGCCGGCCATGCCCTGCGAGGCGGGAAAAGCCTTTGGATCGGCAGCGGGCCACTTGTCGATAACGAGCAGCCTCGTGTCCGTGTGAGTCCCGTGCTTGGCGTAGACGGCGCCCTCGATCGCGGCAGAAAACACGACCCGTCCCCGCTGCTGGAGCCGAACAAAGGCACCGGTCCACGCCGGGTTATCCGGCGCAAGGCCCGCGCCGGCGATGGCGACGAGGCGCCCACCATCGCAAAGACGCGCGAGCGCCGAAGCGATATGCCGGAAAGCGGCGTCCACCATTCGTCGATCGACATTCGCCACCGCGGAGAACGGCGGGTTCATCAGAACGACGCTCGGCACAAGGCTCGCGTCGAGGTGATCGTCGATCTGCGCGGCGTCGAACCGCGTAACCTCAACTTTGGCAAACAGATGATCGAGCAGCGCCGCGCGGCCTTCGGCCAACTCGTTCAACATCAAAGAGCCGCCGGCGAGCTCGGCCAGGATGGCGAGCAAGCCGGTCCCCGCGGATGGCTCCAGAACGCGGTCGGCAGGCGTAATGCCTGCTGCGGTGCATGCGGCCAGCCCAAGCGGGATCGGCGTCGAAAATTGCTGGAGCCCCTGACTGTCCTCGGAACGCCGCGTATGGGTCGGCAGACAGCTCGCGATTCTCGCGAGCATTGGCAGCATGGCAGCCGTCGAGCCAGCCTTGGCGCGCATGGCCGGACCGAACTTGCGCAGGAAGAGAACGGTTGCCGCCTCGCAGACGTCATAGGCGGTCTTCCAGTTCCATGCGCCGGCCGCGTCCGAGGCGCCGAAGGCAGCTTCCATGGCACTACGCAGGACAGCCGCATCGATGCGACCGCCGCGTTCAAGATCAGTCAAGATCTGTCGGGCGGCCTTGAGGGCGGCAGAGGTGACAGTAGCAGCGGCACGCATCGAGAGCGGCGCGGCGGCAGCGCCGCCCGCAAGAAATTCGGTCATGGCAGGATTTCTCGGGAGAGCAGGAACAGGTCGAACCGCGCGGCGCTCCCCTTAAGACCACGGCAATTCAAACCTCGCCGGCCCTGCTCTCCCTCTCAGCGCTCGCCCATAAAAATGGGGACCGGCGTTGCACACCGGTCCCCAGGCAACTGCGGGATGGCCCGAGCCATCCCGCTCTGTGTCACTCAGCCGCGTCGAGCTGTTGCGGGTCATCGTCGCCGGCGTTCTCCCGATCCTCATCGTCGGCGAGGAATTCGGGTAGCGGGCCTGCTTCAACCTCCCGCTCCACTGGCGCCGCATTGGGATCGACGAGACGCAGCGGTTCCGGCAACCAGCCTGAACCATCAAGAAGACGCTCGGCCTCTTTGGCCATGTCGGCCTTCTTCAAGTGGTCGATCAACTGCGCGGAAGATTCGCCCCTTGCTTCTCGCACAGCTTCCAGAATGCGAGGCTTGGTGACCCGGCCAAGATAGTTGTCGACGGTGGGTCGCCAGCCGGCCTGCACCATGTCCAGCCCGACCGCGCGCGCCAGCACATTGGCCTGGTCGAGACGCGCGCGAACACCATGGGCGGAGACACGGCCCTGATCGTAGCGGCTGGCTGGCTCGTAGAGAGCGTTGACCGCAAATGACGCACAGTGAGCGAACAGGGACGCCTGAGCGGCACCGTCGAGAGCTGTGAGCGCATCCCACAGGTCCTTCTCACCTTTCGGCAACCGTGCTTTCCAGGATTCATGCCGCGCCTCGACGGTCTTCGCGGACGCGCTCTCCCTCAGGCCGGGGGCTTGAGCGGGAAAGGTCGGCGTGCGAAGTCCGATCTCAAGGGAACTCCCCGTCGACGAGAACCGGTAAAAGGCGGTCAGCACGAAATTGTGCAGCACCGCCTGGAACGCGATCGCCGGATTTTCCGCCAGCGCATCCCGCAATGCGAGCGTGCGATGCGCCGTCAGCTCTATCATCAGCCGATCCGGCAAAGGTTTGGCCGCGTCCTCATCATCTTCTGCAGCGTCAGCAGCGCTACTTGCGACCGCGATGACCGTGCGCTGAATAGAGCGACCTGCCTCCTTCCCCTCGACCGGCTGCGCATCGGTGCCCTGCTCGACTTCAGGATCGATCGCGGACATGTCGTCCTCCGACCGGACATAACCCCGATCCACCGATAGGCGCCCTTCGGAATCGATGCTGACGAAGACGCCAGCGCGGACGATCTCGGCCGGCTCGTAGATCATCGATCGGTCTTCGAATGCGAGCAGTGCCGCTTCGATCTCGCCGAGCCGCTGGTCGACCTCATCGGGCAGTTCGTCGGCATCCTGATAATCCGATTCAAGCTTAGTATGCTCGCCGTTGAGTGCGTCGATGGTGGCCTGCTCCTCCGGGGTGAGATCCACAGGTTTGCCCTCGAGTTCGCGGAGGCCGTTGGTATGGCCGTAGGGGAAATCGACCGCCACTGAGATCCACTTCCAACCCTCGGTCGCGATCCTTTCCGCCTCGAGCTTCAGCTTGTCGGTAACAAGACGGTCCAACAAGGCAAGGTCCTGCAAATATCCGCCATCGTCATGCTCGAACAGATCACGCAAAACGCCGCCGCCTGCCTGTTCGTAAGCCTCAAGGCCCACGAACCGAGCGCGGCGATCGGACGCACGGACCGTTTGTTCTGTCAGCAAGCGCCGGATCTGGTATGGCTCGTCGTAACCCGAACGACTGACCTGCTCCCAGACTTGCTCCTGGCGAGCATGATCGGCTGTCACCGAGAACGCCATCAGTTGCTCGAGCGTCATACCGTCCTCGGCATAGATCTCGTGCAGCTTGTTGGAAACCGAGGCCAGTCGAAGTCGCTGCTTCACGATAGCCGGCGTCACAAAATGCCTGGCAGCGATGTCTTCCTCGCTCATGCCACCTTGCTGGAGGCGCTGGAACGCGCGGAACTGATCGAGGGGGTGGAGGCCGACTCGCTCGTCATTCTCCGCGAGCGAGTCGTCTTCCGCGATACCCTGGTCCCGGACGACGCACGGAACCGCTTGCGTTTCCGCCATGCTCTTTCGTTTCACCAGCAGTTCGAGGGCGCGATAGCGCCTGCCGCCTGCAGGCACTTCGAACATGCCCGTCTCGTTCCCTTCGGCATCAACGACGGCACGGACGTTGAGGCTCTGCAGGAGCGTGCGCGCCGCGATGCTTTCGGCGAGTTGCTCGATCGAAATGCCCGCCTTCACATGGCGAACATTGGATTGGCTCAGCACCAGCTTGTTGAACGGAATGTCGCGTGAGGGCGACAGGGTGATCTTTTGGACAGCCTTCGTCATGTCGATTCTTCCACGACGGGCAGCCGTGAGCCTCTCTCTCGGCCTTCAACCCGTCGCGAAAAACGACCCTGCCCTCTCACTCGCTTACTCGCGGTGGCCGAGGAGACCCTCACGCTGCCTCCTGTTCCGCTCTCTCCGTCGTCATGTCGCCAACCTCCTCCGGCAAGAACCCAAGGAGATAGTCCGCAACCTTGCTGGCTTGCGAGGCAGCTCGCACAATGGCACGATTGTCCTCTCGCAGCACCTCAAGCCAGGAGCCGATATAGTCGGCGTGCCGCACCGTCGGCACGATGCCGAGCGAGGCGCATCCGAATGCGGACGATATCTCCGCGATCAATTCCTCAAAGGCATACTTCTTGCTTCCGTAGCTTCCCGACAAATCGCGATTCAGACGCGATGTATGGCCGCTAGCATGCGCCAGCTCGTGAAGGGCCGTCCGATGCCAGTTGATCGGCTCGAAATAGGCTTGTGGTGGCGGTACCTGCACATAATCTTCTGCCGGCATATAGAAGGCGCGGTTGCCGCCAATGCGGAAGTCGATCCCGGTCGCCTTGATCAGGTATTCAATCTTTGGCTCGATCAGGCCAGGCGGCGGAGGTGGCGTCGTTGCGATCTCCGAAGGCAAGCCCTCGCACTGGTCGATATTGAAGACCGTGAACCGCTTGAGGAACGGGATGGCCTGGGCTTCGTCACCTGTTTCGCGGGCGCGCCGCTTTTCGTCGGCCGGCACAAAGCGGTCCGCATAGACGACGCTCGTGCCGCGCTCGCCCTTGCGGACGTGACCGCCAAGCGAGAGCGCCTGGCGGAAGGTGAGCCAGCTCTGACCGGTGAATGCGTGTTCGGTGGCAGCCCCCCAAAGGATTAGGACGTTGATGCCGCTGTATTGACGGCCAGTGGCGGCGCTTTTCGGCATGGCCAATGACGCCGCCGCCGTCGAACCCCAAGGCTGTACCCACGGGACGCGGCCGACTTCAAGCTCGCCGATAATTTTGTTGGTGATTTCGTCATAAAGGCTGGTCCGGTCCTCGCCGGCGCGTGCCCGAAGATAGTGTCTGGACATAACGGATCTCCGCGACGGGCGCCGCGAGCCTCTCTCGCAGCCTGTAACCCGTCACGGCAAAACCCGGCCGGCACTCTCACTTTAAGCTTTTTTAGGGGAAATCGAGGGCGCGTGATTTGCGAGAGCTCCTCACGCACACAGATGACAGAATGCGAAATCTGCGACGCGCTCCGTCTTTCGTTCCATTCTTCGGGATGGCCTCGAGGTGCTTTAGGGGCCGCAGGCCCCACCCGGCGCGCGCCAAGGGCGCATCGCCTCAACGCAAAATGGCACCCGGAGAGCGTGAGCATAGCGACCCGAAGGGGCACGCGGGTCCGAGTGCAGCGACGAGACCGGTTCAATAGCGGCACCCGGGAACGGGGCAGCGATAGCGATCGCCGAGAGGCGAGCCCCTTTCCCGAGTGCCCCCGGCGAGGAACTCCCCAGTCCTGCGCGAGGGATCGAAGCCGGATGGCCGAGACGCAAAGCGGCTCGGTTCACGAGAGCCCGGTGCGGCGGAAGCCGCACGCGCAAAGCGGAAAATTCCGCTAGTCTGAAGATCTAGATTTCCTCGCGCGCATGCGTCTGCGCGTCATAGATCCTGATTTGAAGCATGGGAAAACGTTTCTTTAGTTCTTCTCCACCTGCCCTGGCGCCGTCTCTGGTTGCAAATTCGGCTTTGAGTCGGCCATCCACTTCGAGTGCGTAACCAGAGGCCGGCGGTTCACGGGTAGCTGCAACCATTTCATTCCCATTGTGTAGTGAGGTTGACCTGCCACTGCGTATTTCCTCCAGAAGGAGTTAGAGTCCGGCCCGACTGGCGCTGGCCGCGCGTAATGGCCCCCAATGTGTCGAGCCGGCGCGCGATGGTGCTGAGGAAGCGCTTTTCGGCCTTCACATCGGTTGTGATGGGCCGAAACAGCGGCGGCTGCGCCTGGTTGGTCCGGTTGGTCCGGCCGAGGCCCTGGATCGCAGCATCCGCCTTCCAGCCGGGTTCGAGCAGATAGTGGACGCGCAAGCGCCGATTTCGAGCCGACAGTTCGGCATGGTAGCTCCTCCCCGTGCCGCCTGCGTCGGAGAACACGAGGATGCGCTTGACGTCGTCCATGAAGGCAGAGGTCTCAGCGAGATTGGCCGAACCGGCGCGATTTTCGACCACCAATCGGTCGCCCTTACGAATGATACGGCGCGAGCGGCCGGTCACTTCGGCGACCATGTCGGTGCCGAAGCGCTGCACGATTTGATCCAGCGCGCCGGGTACCGGAGGCAGCGAAGCGAGTTTCTCGATGAGGCGGCCGCGCCGTGCTACGGCTTCCCGGCTCTCAACTGGCTGGCCATCGCGATAGACCGGCCGAGAGCAGAGGTTACCCTCCGAGTCTGTAAAGGGCTCGTAGAGCTGAACCGGGAAGGAATGGGCGAGATAGTCGAGCACATACTCGCGCGGGGTGATGTCGACCTGGACGTCGCCCCAGTCTTCGGTCGGGATCTCGGCGAGCCGGCGCTCCATCAGTGCTTCGCCCGTTGAGACAATCTGGATGACAGCGGCATGGCCGGCGTCGAGATCGCGCTCGATCGATCGGACGAGCGACGGCGTCTTCATCGAGGTCAGCAGATGACCGAAGAAGCGCTGTTTGGCGCTCTCGAAGGCGGATCGGGCCGCAGATTTTGCCTGCCCGTTCAGCGTTCCGGTTTCGCCGGTGATGTTGGCGGCCCGCATCGCTGCGTCGAGATTGTTATGGATGATGCTGAACGCATCTGCATAGGCGTCGTAGATGCGAACCTGCTCCGGCGTGAGTTGGTGCTCCACGAGCTCGTACTCGACGCCCTCATAGGACAATGAGCGGGCGGCGTAGAGGCCGAGCGCCTTGAGGTCGCGCGCCAGCACCTCCATTGCCGCGACCCCACCCTGCTCGATTGCCTCGACGAACTCGGCACGTGTGGCGAATGGGAAGTCGGCACCGCCCCAAAGGCCGAGGCGTTGAACATAAGCGAGGTTGTGGACCGTGGTGGCGCCCGTCGCCGACACATAAACCACGCGAGCATTGGGCAAGGCGTGCTGGAGCCTCAGGCCCGCGCGCCCCTGCTGAGAGGCCGCCTGGTCGCCGCGCTCGCCCTTGCCCCCGACCGCATTCTGCATGGCGTGGCTCTCGTCGAAGACGATTACTCCGTCGAAGTCGGAGCCCAACCATTCAACGATCTGCCTGACACGCGACAGCTTCTCGCCACGCTCGTCGGTGCGTAGCGTGGCGTAGGTGACGAAAAGGATGCCTTCCGAAAGCCGGATCGGTGTGCCCTGGCGAAACCGGGACAGAGGCGTAACGAGCAGTCGCTCCATGCCGAGCGCGGACCAGTCGCGCTGGGCGTCCTCAATCAGCTTGTCGGATTTGCTGATCCAGACCGCCCGGCGGCGGCCCTTGAGCCAATTGTCGAGCAGGATCCCAGCGACCTGCCGTCCCTTGCCAGCGCCGGTGCCATCACCCAAGAACCAGCCGCAGCGAAAGCGGACGGCAGTCTCGGCGTCGTCGCGTGCGGCCGCCACAACGTCAAAGGTCGCATCGACCGTCCAGGAGCCCGCGAGAAACTCGGAATGCGCCTCGCCGGCATAGATGATGCTCTCGATCTGGGCGTCCGAGAGAACTCCATCTGCCACCAGATTTGGATGCAGATGCGGACGATAGGAGGGCTTCGGTGGCGCAACGGAGGCCATCGCCGCGGACTGCACGAGCTTGGTCGGATGTGCGCATGATCCGGGAATACGGATCGACTGCAATCCGTACTCCTCATACAGCGCATCGGTGAGGCGGGCGCCTTCCGGCGGCGACCATTCTACGGTCTCGTACGCAAGTTCCACACCTTCTGGCGCGCTCCGCGAAGTCGACGAGCGGCTTGGTGCAATGCCGCCGGCCGATCGGGGCATTGCAGGGCGCCTAACGATGTCGGCCACGACCGGCGCGGCGACGGGTAGCCTCGGAGGTACGTGCTGGGTCACCCAGTTGAGCAAGGTGGCGACATCGCCGGCCATGTCTTGCGAGGCAGGAAACGCCTTCGGATCGGCGGCGGGCCGCTTGTCGATCACGAGCAGCCTCGTGTCCATCTGGGTGCCGTGCTTGGCGTAGACTGCGCCGTCGATTGCGGCAGAAAACACGATCCGTCCACGCTCCTGGAGGCGAACAAAGGCCTCTAGCCACGCCGGGTTATCCGGCGCAAGGCCCGCGCCAGCGATGGCGACGAGGCGTCCACCGTCGCAAAGGCGCGCGAGCGCCGAAGCGATGTGTCGGAAGGCGGCATCCGCCATGCGTCGATCGACATTCGCCACCGCGGAGAACGGCGGGTTCATCAGAACGACGCTCGGCACAACGCTCGCGTCGAGGTGATCATCGATCTGCGCGGCGTCGAACCGCGTGACCTCAACGTTGGTGAACAGATGATCGAGCAGCGCCGCGCGGCCTTCGGCCAACTCGTTCAACATCAGAGAGCCGCCAGCGAGCTCGACGAAGATAGCGAGCAAGCCGCTCCCCGCGGAGGGCTCCAAAACGCGGTCGGCAGGCGTAATACCGGCTGCGGTGCATGCGGCCAGCCCAAGCGGGATCGGCGTCGAGAATTGCTGAAGCGCCTGACTGTCCTCGGAACGCCGCGTATGGGTCGGCAGACAGCTCGCGATTCTCGCGAGCATCGGCAGCATGGCGGCCGTCGAGCCTGCCTTCGCCCGGATGGCCGGGCCGAACTTGCGCAGGAAGAGAACTGTTGCCGCCTCGCAGACGTCATAGGCAGTCTTCCAATTCCAGGCGCCGGCCGCGTCCGAGCCACCGAATGCAGCCTCCATGGCGCTTCGCAGGACGGCGGCATCGATGCGACGGCCGCGTTCGAGATCCGTTAGGAGCCGGCGGGCGGCCCTGACGGCGGCAGAGGTGAGAGTGGCAGCGGCGCGCATCGAGAGCGGCGCGACTGCAGCGCCGCCGGCGAGAGATTCGGTCATGGCAGGATTTCTTTCGGAGAGCGGGAACAGGTCGAACCATCAGGCGCTCTCCGTTGACCCGACGGCTCAAACCCTTCCCGGCCCGGCTCTCCCTCTCGGCGCTCGCCCACAAAAATGGGGACCGGCGCGGCACGCCGGTCCCCAAGCAACTGCGGGACGGCCGGAGCCATCCCGCTCTACGTTACTCAGCCGCGTCGAGCTGTTGCGGGTCGTCGTCGCCCGCGTTCTCCCGATCCTCATCGTCGGCGAGGAATTCGGGCAGAGGGCTGGCTTCACCCTCCTGCTCCACCGACGACACGCTGGGATCGACGAGACGCAGCGGTTCCGGCAACCAACCCGAACCATCGAGAAGCCGCTCAGCCTCCTTGGCCATGTCGGTCTTCTTCAGGTGGTCGATCAGTTGCGCGGAAGACTCGCCTCTTGCTTCCCGCACCGCCTCCAGAATGCGAGGCTTGGTGACCCGGCCGAGATAGTTGTCGACGGTGGGGCGCCAGCCGGCCTGCACCATGTCGAGCCCGACGGCGCGCGCCAGCACATCGGCCTGATCAAGACGCGTCTGGACGCCGTGGGCGGAGACACGGCCCTGATTGTAGCGATTGGCCGGCTCATAGACGGCGTTGACCGCAAATGACGCACAGTGAGCGAACAGGGATGCTTGCGCGTCACCATCGAGAGCTGTGAGCGCATCCCAAAGATCGGTCTCGGCCTTCGGCAACCGTGCTTTCCAGGACTCGTGCCGAACCTCAACGGCCTTCGCGGACGCGCTCTCCCTCAGGCCGGGGGCTTGAGCGGGAAGGGTCGGCGTACGAAGTCCGATCTCAAGAGAGCTTCCAGAAGACGAGAACCGGTAAAATGCGGTCAGCACGAAGTTGTGCAATACCGCCTGGAACGCGATGGCGGGATTTTCCGCCAGTGCATCCCGCAATGCCAGCGTGCGATGCGCCGTCAGCTCGGTGATGAGCCGATCCGGCAGAGGTTTGGCCGCATCGTCATCATCTTCTTCGGGATCGACCGATTGACCGGCGACTGCGATCACCGTGCGCTGGACGGACGTGCTTGCCTCTTGCCCTTCGGTCGACAACGGATCGGCGGCCTGCCCGCCATCAGCATCGGTTGCTGGTTTATCGTCCTCTGCCCGGACGTAACCCCGGTCCACGGAAAGGCGGCCCTCGGAATCTATGCTAACGAAGACGCCAGCTCGGGCGATCTCGGTCGGATCGTAGAGCACCGGCCTGTCTTCGAGCGCAGTCAGTGCAGCCTCGATCTGACCGAGACGCTGATCGACGTCGTCGGGCAATTCGTCGGCATCCTGGTAGTCAGATTCAAGCTTGCCCTGCTCGGCGACCAGCACGTCGATGGTGACCTGCTCGTCAGGGGACAGGTCGACAGGTTTGCCCTCCAGTTCGCGCAGGCCTGTCGCATGGCCGTAGGGGAAATCGACGGCCACGGAAATCCACTTCCAACCCTCGGCGGCAATGGTCTCGGCTTCGGCCTTGAGCCTTTCTGTCACAAGGCGGTCGAGCAAAGGGACATCTTGAAGCCAGCCGCCGTCATCGTGCTCGAAAAGGTCCCGCAAAACGGTGCCGTCGGCCTGCTCGTAAGCGTCAAGTCCGACGAACTGGGCGCGACGGTCGGAAGCGCGCACGGTATTCTCCGTCAGCATCCGCCGGATCTGATATGGCTCGTCGTTGCCGGATCTGCTGGCATTATCCCAGACCTGCTCCTGACGCGCCTGGTCGGCCGTGACGGAAAAGGCCATCAACTGCTCGAGCGTCATGCCATCTTCGGCATAGACGTCGTGTAACTTCGGCGACACCGATGCCAGACGCAGGCGCTGCTTGACGATCGCTGGCGGGACGAAGTGCCGCGCGGCGATATCCTCTTCACTCATGCCACCGTCATGCAACACCTTGAAAGCGCGGAACTGATCCAGCGGGTGCAGGCCGACCCGCTCGTCATTCTCCGCGAGGGAATCGTCCTCGGCGATGCCACCATCCCTGATAACGCAGGGGACAGGTTGCGTCCTCGCCATACGCTTCTGCTTGACCAGCAGTTCGAGCGCGCGGTAGCGGCGTCCACCAGCCGGCACCTCGAACATACCAGTCTCCTGGCCGTCGGCATCGGCGACCGCACGGACGCTCAGGCTTTGTAACAGCGTGCGCTGAGCGATGCTCTCCGCCAGTTGCTCGATCGAGACGCCGGCCTTCACGCGGCGGACGTTGGACTGGCTGAGCACCAGTTTGTTGAAGGGGATATCGCGGGAGGGACTGAGTTTGATTTTCTGAACGCTTGCCATGTCGGATTCTCCGACGGGCGGCCGAAAGACTCTCTCTCGACCTCCTACCCGTCACAGGCAAACCGGCGCTCCTCTCACTCTCTGACGCGCAGCACCAACTGTAGGCGGACACTGAGACGACGTGCGGATGCATCACGCGGCCTCCTCATTGCCCTCAACGATGGAATCGATCGCGGGCGGCAGAAAGGCGAGCAGGAAATCAGCGGCCTTCGATGCCGCGCTCGCGGCACGCACGACGGCGCGATTATCCTCGCGCAGCACCTCCAGCCAGGAACCGATGTAGTCGGCGTGGCGCACGGTCGGCACGATACCGAGCGAGGCACAAACGAAGGCACCCGCCATTTCGGCGACCAGTTCTTCTCGCGCGTACGATTTTGAGCCGAACGAACCGGAGTGGTCGCGGTTGAGGCGGGACGCCTGCCCGGTCCAATGACCGAGCTCATGAAATGCGGTCCGGTGCCAATTGATCGGCTCGAAATAGACAGCCGGCGGTGGAACCTGCACGAAATCGCGCACCATGTTGTAGTAGGCGCGCGCACCGCCGATACGGAAATCCGCGCCGGTGGCGGCGATCAACGCCTCGGCTCGGGGCTCAATCTGATCTGGTGGCGCCGGGACGACCGAGGCAACGACCCCCTCGGGCAAGCCATCGCACTGGTCCGTGTTGAAGACGGTAAAACGCTTGAGAAACGGGATGGCGCCCGGCTCTTTACCGGCCTCAGCGGCGCGCCGACGTTCGTCGTCCGGGGTGAAGCGATCGGCATAGACGACGGTTGTTCCACGTTCGCCCTTCCTGACGTTGCCGCCAAGCGCGAGCGCCTGGCGAAAGGTGAGCCAGCTCTGTCCGGAAAAGCCGTGCTCGATAACGGCGCCCCACAGGATCAGCACATTGATCCCGGAATATACGCGCTGCGTCGACGCGTTGCGCGGCATGGCGAGCGGCGCCTTGATCGCCGCCGTCCCCCATGGCTGCACCCACGGGATACGGCCGGCCTCCAGCTCGGCGATGATCTTGTCGGTGATTTCGGTGTAAAGGCTCGCGCGGTCTTTGCCGGCGCGAACTCGGGCGGTATGTCCAGGCATCGCGGTTCTCCGCGACGGGCACCGGAAGCCTCTCCTCCGATCTTCAACCCGTCGCGGCAGACCCGGCCCGCACTCTCACTCTCAGTGACGGTGACGCCACGCGCTCTTTGAGAAGCGGGTTCGCGGTCGCGCGGCGTCTTGGCGTTAGGGATGGAAGCCCGGCGAGCGGCTCAAGAGCGATCTCACCACTCGTTGGTATCAATTTTGCATTTGTGATATCGTCTCAATGTTGCGCACGTCGATTCACGGCGTGCGCATGTTCACTGAGCCAGTTTTTTACAGAGGACGACATGGCCAAGAAAGCGAAGAAGGCAAAGAAGACCGCCAAGGCAGCCACCAAGAAGGTGGCAAAGAAGACTTCAAAGAAAAAGAAGTAGTCCTATCCGCGACTGAGAGATTGCCGCCTGCGGGTCGCCGCAACCCGGACGCAAAGCGAGCCTGTCCAAAGGATCTGAAATGTCCTTTGCATCCGTTTCTCTGGCGCGGCAAGGCAACATAAGGCCGGCCCTTTGTGCAGCTAGCTACTGCATAAAGGGCCGGTTTTTCGTTTCTGCCCGGCGAGGGCATGATCTGCTCTTGCGCGAAGCATCAATACCGCCACTTCCTGCGACGGTGACGCCACGATTCTCTGAGAGAATGGTTTTCGCGGCACCGCAGCCTTCTTTCGCAAAAGTGATGGAAGCCCGAAGAGCGCGGAGCGAAGGGAAGGCAAAGGCACCCGGCGCGGGGCAGTGATAGCGGCGCCGGCATGAAATGACGGCGGCCCCTAACGCGAGTGCCTACGGCGAGCGACTCATGATCGCGCGAGGGATCGAAGCCGGATGGCCGAGACGCGGAGCGGCTCGGTTCACGAGAGCCCGGTGCGGCGGAAGCCGCACGCGCGCAAGAAGGGGCGCGAAGACTTGAGCGGAGGAACTAGATTTCCTCGCGCGCATTCGTCTGCGCGTCATAGATCCTGATCTGAAGCATGGGAAAACGTTTCTTGAGCTCTTCTCCACCTGCCCTGGCGCCGTCTCTGGTTGCAAATTCGGCTTTCAGTCGGCCGTCCACTTCAAGCGCATAACCAGAAGCAGGCAGTTCACGGGTGGCAGCAACCATATCATTCCCATTGTGCAGTGAGGTGGTTGAGAATGATGGGTAGCGTGAGTCGCCCACACTGCGCTAGCACTCCAAACCCTGAGTTCCTGCCATTGCGAAATCCTGCCAGCCGGAACGAATGGCGGACACAACGATTCGTCCTATCAGGAGCCATTTCGATGCTGATGACGCGTGAACGAAGGCCGCCGATACGGACGCTGCGCGGGTGGGCGATCCACGTTCTCCAGGAAGCGGGCGCCATCCGCGAGTGCGAGGAACACAGCTGGATGCAGGACCGCGCCGATCCGCATGCAAGAGAGCGGGCCTTCGATATCGCCCGTGGAGACCCGCCAGCAGGCGTCTCCCCCGATGCAGCGGCGGCCGAAGTTCACGACGTGCTGAACTCGATTGGTGATACCTGCCCAGAATGCCCTCCTGATTAGAAGGACGGGCGCCGAGCACGACCGAAACTAACCCCGGGCGCGCCGCAGCGTAGCTTCCAATTGCTCCTTCTCCTTATGCCAGCGGGCTTGTTCGGCTTGCGATCTCTCCTCGATAGCCTCAAGCTCGGCCTCGATGGCGGCGGCCCGCTTCGCATGCTCTTGCTCAGCCTTGTCTAGCGCAGCCTGCGCCTTGTCGACAGCCTGCTGACGGCGTTCACGGTCCTTCTGCCTGGCAGCCTCTTCCTTTGCCTGTTCAAGCTGGCGCCGCTTCTGCTCCTTTTCGAAGGCGAGAGCGGCCTTTCGTTCGGCAGCCTTGTCGACGGGGCGAGAGGAAAGGTTCTTTGCCTTTGGGCCTTTCAACTTGCGGGCGACTTTCGTTGGTCCGCCGTCGCGAAGATAGGTGGGCAGCTCGGCATGCTCGCTGAAAGGTCGGTCGGTTCCGACCGGGCGCCTTAGAACGACGCCGGGCTTTGCCATGGCCGCTGCGATAACGTCCGGATCGTCGCTTTCCTTCGCCGCGCCCTGGTGGAAGAGGTTGCTGTCTGCGCCCCACGCTTCCAGAGCCGCTTTCATGGAAGGTTCAGCAATCGCCAGCTCTGCGTGCGCCCGAACAAGGGTGCAAATTTATCGACACGGACCCGCAGGAAGCCCTGCGGATCGGCGCCGAATATTCGAAGATGGATACCGAAGTCGCAGCCGCGGCCATCAAACGAATGCGCTTTGGTCTTCAGCTCGACGTTCCTGCCCTTTCCAACAAGATGTCCGAGCAGGCCCAATGGGCGATCGCGGAAGGTGTCGCGAGAGCTGATTCCGTTATCCCGGACTATTCGACTTATCTCGATCCCAGCCTGTTGGCTGAGATGCGGAGCAGTTGAGGGTTCGGCCCGAAACACGATCTCGCCCCTGGGCTTTTCCCTGTGGCAACACCGGCGCACAGATGCGCCGGCTCGTTTCGCAAAGAGATCAAAGCCCTCGATGATCTCAAATGCCTGAAATTCCGCACAGGCGGTGAGCGAAGCCGCGAAAGCTACCGTCAATTCATGGACCCTTGCAAAATGCGATCATGACAATCCAATCGAGGCGAAGCGCCTGGTCGCGGTCAAGCGCTTCTATCTACTAAAACGCAGCATTCGAGGCCGCAGAGCAGATCTATGCTAAGTTCAACGCGCTGAACTCGAGAATTTAGAAGCCGTACGAAGTGGTTCCGCGTCAACGAATTCAACTGGGACAGCATCGCGGCGGGACGCAACGGCCGCCGGTCACTTATCTCGTGGAGCAGCGAAAGCCAACTGATAGGCGAACCGTATCAATTCGCCAACTTCGCTTGTTTGAAAGCTTCAAGAGCGCGATTGTTGTCACTGCGACCGATAAATGTCGCCAACCGAGTGGGCGACACCGCTCAGCGTTCACGGAATGGTCGGTTACGCCGATTCGATCGAGGCCATCGAAGCCGGCCTTCAGGTTTATGACAGCGAAGTTGAGCCTCAAGCTCTGACGTTGCGGGGGCGAGACCCGCCTATATAACAATTTACGCCGCCCGCGCGGCCGAATCGCCGCGAGATATGAACGAGGCGAAGGCCAGCGGGTAATAAATGCGATGTCGCTTTTTCATATCCATAATCCATCTTTGCCAAAAGACTAGGTTGTTGCGCTGTTCAACCGAGCCCACCACCAAGTCAGCTTTACCCACGAAGCGAGCGCGCTGTTTTGAAACGGCGTGGCTGACATTTCGTTCTGCGCAACAATGAAGTGCGCAGAGTGTGCGTTCTCCTTTGCTCCATCTTGGAGCAACCTGAGGTCGCCGATCGGGAATCGACCCGACCGCGAATTCGGGAAAAGATCATGAAGCTCTATCACCATCCATTGTCGGGCCACTCACACCGCACTCGTCTTTTTGCATCGCTGCTCGGCCTTCCGCACGAACTGGTTGAAGTTGACCTGATGTCCGGCGCCCACAAGAAGCCAGATTTCCTCGCGCTCAATCCGTTTGGCCAGGTCCCGGTACTTGAAGACGATGGCAACATCGTTCCGGATTCCAATGCGATCCTGGTCTATCTCGCGAAGAAGGCGGGCCGCACGGAATGGCTGCCGGACGATGCGAAAGGGAGCGCCGACGTACAGCGCTGGCTCTCGGTAGCTGCCGGCGAAGTGGCCTACGGCCCCGCCGCGGCGCGGTTGATCACCGTGTTCGGCGCAAGCTTCGATCCGAATGAAGTGATCTCCCGCGCTCATGCGTTGCTCGGGCATATTGAATCCCATCTGGCCGATCGCGATTGGCTCGTCGGCAATGGTCCGACGATCGCGGACGTCGCGCTCTACAGCTACGTCGCACGTGCCCCGGAAGGAAACGTCGATCTGTCCGGCTATCCGAGGGTCAACGCCTTTCTGCGCCGAATCGAGGCGCTGCCTGGCTTCGTACCTTTCGCGAAGACGCCCGCCGGCCTTGCGTCAGCGGCCTGATCCTACACCTTGGGGCGTACCTAAGTGTGCGCCCCAGCCTTCCAACGAGGATGGACGGATGACCGACAAGCGATTGCAGACGAAGCTGGCACTATGGCACCTCGGCGAAAAGACGATCCAGGAAAAGGTGGGGGTGTCGGCCCACATGGATGAATTTGGCAAGCGCGTGGTACGCGATCATATGCCGACCCAGCACCGAGACTTTTACTCGCAGATCCCGTTCATCGCGTTGGGCAGCGTCGATTTCAAAGGCGACGCATGGGCCACGCTCGCCGTTGGCAAGCCGGGCTTCATCTCATCGCCGACGGCCCGCACGCTTGATATCGATGTCGTAAGGGACCCTAGTGACCCGGCGAGCGAAGGCATCGCCGAAGGCAACGCGATTGGTCTGCTCGGGATCGGATTTGACTCGCGCCGCCGCAACCGCGTAAACGGCCTCGTCGGACCGTCAGACGACCACGTCATCCATTTCGAGGTGGATCAGAGCTTCGGCAACTGCCCGCGATACATCCAGCTACGCGACTACCGGTTAGTCCGCGATCCGCGCGAGCCCTTCTCTGGAGATGTCGAGGAGCGGGCGGAACTCGATCGTGCCGCGCGCCATATGATCGAAGCCGCCGATACCTTTTTCGTGGCCTCCTATGTCGAGCGCGAGAACCGCCTACAGGTGGACGTATCGAACCGTGGCGGCAGGCCCGGCTTCGTCCGGATCAGCGACGACGGCACTCTCACCATTCCCGATTTCGCCGGCAATCTGTTCTTTGCCACGCTGGGCAACATCCTGGTGAACGGGAAGGCCGGGCTGCTCTTCGTCGATTTCGATACCGGCGACGTGATCCAGATGACCGGCGACGCGGTCGTGATCCTGGACTCGCCGGAGATCGCTGCCTTCCAGGGCGCTGAGCGACTGTGGCAGTTCAAACCGCGTCGCGTCGTGCTCAGGCGCGGTGCGATGCCGCTACGGTGGGCGCTGCAACGGGACGGCTGGGCTCCTACGACGCTGATGACCGGCGACTGGGAGCAGGCGGCGGGTCGCCTGCGGGCAGCGGAACTCGCCATTGGATGGAGGCCGTTCAAGGTCGTCAAAGTCGTCGACGAGAGTTCTTCGATCCGCTCGCTCCACCTACAGCCGGACGACGGTGCAGGGCTGCTGCCGCATGAGCCGGGACAATACCTCACGATCAGAATGCCGGTAGAAGGGGTCGAGAGAGCGGCGATCCGAACGTACACGCTCTCCGTCGCGCCTTCGGATCACGTCTACCGCATCAGCGTGAAGCGCGACGGCCTGGTTTCGCAGCGACTGCACGACCGCGTCCGCGCCGGCGATATCATCGAAGCCAGGGCGCCGGCCGGAGAATTCAAGATCGATATCTCCGAGGAGCGGCCGGCTATCCTTTTGGCGGGCGGCATCGGCATCACGCCCATCCTGGCGATGCTGCGACACGTCGTCTACGAGAGGCTCCGGACGCTGAGGATGCGACCGATCGTTCTGGTCCAAGCGGCCCACTCGAAGGCCGAGCGCGCTTTCGGGAACGAACTGGACGAACTCGTCGAAGCGGCGAAAGGCGAAGTCCGCCTCCTTCGAATCCTGAGCGATGTCGCGGAAGCCGAGGAAGGCGCCGACTACGACGCGGCCGGCCGCATCGACATGGAGCTCCTCTCACGGTTTATGCCGATTGCCGACTACGACTACTATCTCTGTGGACCGCCGCAGTTCATGCAGTCGATCTACAACGGCCTCCGTGGACGGGAAGTCCCCGACTCCCGAATTCATGCCGAGGCGTTTGGGCCCGCGTCGCTTGTCCGGACGGTCGATGGTCCTGCAGCCGCCCCGGCGCGCTGGCCGCCGTCAACCAGGCCTGTGCATGTCGTATTTACGGAGTCCTTAAAGGAAGCCAGATGGACGCCGGAAGTCGGCACTCTGCTCGACCTCGCGGAATCCCGGGGGCTCAGTCCCGAGTTCAGTTGCAGGGAAGGACGTTGCGGCACCTGCCGGACAAAACTCCTGACCGGCGTAATCACCTATCTGAAGGAGCCAGCCGTCGCGGTAGCGGACGACGAGATCCTGATCTGCTGCGCGGTCCCGGCGGCCCGTGAGGGCGACGAAAACGATCGGATCCAGCTTGCCATCTAACGACCGCATCGCAGCGAAACGCCCCCCGCGCCGAGCCAGGAGCAACAGGGAGAGGTCGATGTCGAACTTCGCCATCAGCGAACGAGTGCGTCTTTCGATCGAGCTGGCGTTGACGGCCGGTGCCCTGGACCCGCTACGGCGACAGCAGCAGAATGACACCGCAAAAAGCCTCGGGATGACCGGCGCCGAGGTCGACGTCGCCCGTCGGGGCTCAAGCTTCGACGCAATGACGTCGATAGCGGTAGCTCTGGCGCTCGCGTCCCGGCAGGGTGCTGGGCATCTCGCGATCGCACGCGAGAGGGCGCTGCGGGCCGGCATCTCCGAAGAGATCTGTCTCCAAATTCAGGCATTTACCATTCCACCATTCGATTCTAGCGGATAACTCCGCCCCCTCGCCCGCGACGCGCCCGCGGCTTATTTTCCGATTGTACGCGACCGCCGGGGCGAACGCGCTTCGGCCAGGCGAGACAACTTTAGCAGATGGCAGGAACACGGCATGGACCGCTGGCAGGCGATGCGTATATTCGTGAGGGTCGCGGAGACCGGGAGCTTCGCGGAAAGCGCGCGAGACCTGCACATGAGCGCACCTGCCGTCACGCGGGCAGTCGCCGCACTTGAGGAAACCATTGGCACCCGTCTCTTCGTTCGGACGACGCGATCGGTGAAGCTCACGGAAGGCGGGGCGCGCTACTTCGAGGATTGCCGACGAATACTGACTGATATCACCGAGGCCGAAGCGGCGGCCGCCGGTTCCTATGCGAAGCCCTCCGGCACCCTGTCGGTGACCGCGCCGGCCCTCTTTGGACAGTTGTTCGTGCTGCCGATCGTGACCGAATATCTGGACGCGCATCCGACGATGGCAGCCAGGACATTCTTCGTCGACCGTTCGGTAAACATCGTTGAGGAAGGCATCGATGTCGCGGTCCGCATCGGAAACCTCGCGGATTCCGGCTTCGTCGCAACCAAGGTGGGCTCCGTCCGCCGCGTCATCTGCGGAGCACCTTCGTACTTCGCCAAGCACGGCATACCGAAGACGCCGGGCGACCTGAAGGGGCACCGGATCGCTGTATCGACCAGCGCATGGGCCTCGCCGGAATGGCGCTTCGCGCAGGAAGAGCGAGTGACTATCCATCCCGCACTGCAGAGCAACACGAACGAAGCCGTGATAGCGACCGCAAAGTCGGGATGGGCGCTGACCAGAGTGCTGCATTATCAGATCGGCCAGGCACTGCTCGACGGCCACCTACAGGTTGTGCTCAGCGAGTTCGAGGAGCCGTCTCTGCCAATCTACGTCATCTATCCGGAAGGGCGCCACGCGCCGGCGAAGGTGCGGGCCTTTACCGATATTGCGGTTGCGCGCCTAAGGGGGAACAGGCTGCTGAACTGAAGCCACTGCAACTTGTCGCATGGAACTGAATTCGGGATCTCGGGTGCTTAGGATCAGGCCAAGCATGGGCCTTTACCGGCATCGCATCGCCGTTCCACCGAATACGGGCGAACAAACCGCTAAACCTTGCCTAAGGCATCCTGCCGGATCGCCAAGTGATCGAAGTCGGATGCGTCATGGCGTTCGAGCAAGAATTCGCCCGGCGTCCCGCCGGTGCGGTTGACAATGCGCCCCCGCGCTACAGCCGGCCGGGAGGCAATTGACCGGTACCAGCGTAGCAAATTCGGGTATTTCTCAACTGCGAGGAATTCGTGCGTGTTGTAGACGCCGTAGAGGCTGCCGGGATGCCAGGGCCAGACCGCCATGTCCGCGATTGTGTACTGGTCGCCGGCGAGGAATTCGTGCTTCGCGAGATGCGTGTCCAGGACGTGCAACTGGCGCTTCACTTCCATGGCGTAGCGGTCGATCGCATATTCGATCTTGAGCGGCGCATAGGCGTAGAAGTGTCCCAGGCCGCCCCCGACGAACGGCGCCGTTCCCATCTGCCACATCAGCCAGTTGAAGGTTTCGGTCCGCGCGTGGCGCTCGGTCGGCAGGAACGCGCCGAACCGCTCCGCCAGGTGGACGAGGATCGAGCCGCTCTCGAACACGCGGATGGCGGGATCCATCAAGCGGTCGACGAGCGCGGGAATCTTCGAATTCGGGTTGACCTCCGTGAAGCCGCTCCCGAACTGGTCGCCCTTGAAGATGTCAATCAGCCAAGCGTCGTATTCGGCGTCCGAATGCCCAGCCGCCAGCAATTCTTCGAGCATGATCGTGACTTTCTGGCCGTTGGGCGTCCCCTGCGAATAGAGCTGCAGCGGATGCCTGCCCACCGGCAGATCTTGCTCGAAAGTGGCGCCCGATACGGGGCGGTTCGAACGTCCGAACGCACCGCCGTAGACCTTATGCTGGGTCCATACTTTGGGCGGGACGTAACCGGGAGGCTGGTTGTTCATGGGATCGTTCATGTGTCACTCCGGGCCGAAATCAGTATATCGGGAATGCGATCGCATCGGAGGATCGGAAGCCCCGGCTCCCGAAGCCTTGGCTTTCAATTTCTGTACCGTGTGACAGACAGCGTGCCTGATGGCGCACAGGAGCTCGATCACGACAGCAATCCTTCCGCCTTCAAGGATGCGCGCACGCTCGGCCTCTGCTCCATGCGAGCCATGAAGTCGCGGATCGATGCGTAGCTGGAGATATCGAGGCCCACGCGCTCGGGCCAGCAGAGCACGTTGTAAAGGTAGGTGTCCGCGACGGTGAACTTTGCGCCCAGGACATAGTCGTGCGTGGAGAGGTGCCGGTCCACGTAATCGAATTTTCCGATCAGATTCTTCTCGGCAAACTTCGCCTTCGTTTCCGTATCCAAGACCGGCGAGAACATGACCGCGAAGTTCTTGTGAAGGTCGGTCGCGACGAAATTCAGCCACTCGAGGGCTTCGTAGCGCTGCCGGCTGCCGAAGGGCGGAAGCAGATCGTGGTCCGTATTGTGGTCGGCGATCCATTGAAGGATGACCGCGCCTTCCGTGATGACGTCGCCATCGTCGAGCTTCAAGGCAGGTACGAATCCCTTCGGCGTCACCTGACGGTAGTCGCCTTCGGCCGTTGTCTTCGTCTTGAAGTCGACCGCGACCAGATCGAACGATTGCCCGGCCTCCCGCAATGCGATCTGCGGAGCGAGCCCGCAGGATCCGGCCGAGTAGTACAGTTTCATTGGAACCTCCGATTAAAGTGGTGACGCCCGGATGCGATCGCGGCCGAGCGTCAGTCGTGGACCGCCCAAAGTGCCTACGCGCCCGTCGAGTCGTCGAACGCCTCCAGCGCACGCGTCGAATAGACGAGAGCGGCGCCCGCATTCATCGCGACGGCGACGCCGAGAGCTTCAGCCAACTGCTCGCGTGTAGCACCGGCCTTCAAAGCCTCGTTGCTGTGGATCGAGATGCAACCGTCGCATCGCGTAGTCACGGCGACCGCGAGCGAGATGAGCTGGCGCGTCCTTTCGTCCAGACGCGCGGTCTTTCGGCCCGCGCCGGAGGCGGTCAGATAGCCCTTGAGGGTGTCGGGGGAAAGCTGCTGCAGCTTGCCGACGTTGGTCATGAGATCATCGCGATTGGCATTCCAGTCCATTTCAAACTCCATGGGAGAGCCGTCGATACGGCGTCGAGGCGAAGGGGGTATCTTCGAGAAGGTGGGTCGAGGTCGGACAACTAGGTCCGACCGTTCTCGTCTGGACGCTCAGGCGACAGCTTTCACGTCCGCCAGCACGGGGTAGTCGGTGTAGCCTTCCGCCCCCTGGCTGTAAAAGGTCTCCCGCTGGGCTTCGTTCAGTGGCGCACGGCCGCGCAGCCGCTCGACCAGGTCGGGATTGGCTAGGAAGGCGCGCCCGAAACTGATTGCGTCGGCGAGCCCGCTGCGGAGATCGGTCTGGGCGCGTGCGAGGTCGTAGTCGCTGTTGAGGATCAGAGGCCCCTCGAAGTGCGGGCGCATCATCGGCGACTGGTGCGGGACATCGCTGGACACGAACGTGCCGTCAGGATTGGCCTCCTTCAATTCCAGGAACGCGATGCCGATAGCGTTCAGGGTCTTCGCCGCAGTGATAAACAAGGGCGTCGGATTGCTATCGTCCACGCCCCAGGTCTCGCCGTTTGGTGATAGGCGGACGGACGTGCGGTCCGCTCCGACGGCACCGGCCACGGCCCGCGTCACCTGCTCCAGCAGGCGCACGCGGTTCTCGATGCTGCCGCCGTACTCGTCTGTACGCAGGTTGCTGCTGTTGCGCAGGAATTGGTCAATCAGCATCCCGTTCGCGGCGTGAATCTGTACCCCATCGAAGCCGGCGGCCATTGCATTGTGCGCCGCGCGAGCGAAGTCGGCGATGACGCCGGAGATCTCCGCAACGGTCAGCGGACGCGCGAGTTCTGAAGGCTTCGGTCCGTCGTAGGTCCAAGCATCGACCGGCGAGATGGTTGCGCTCGACGACACCGGCTGCTCGCCGATCACGGACGGATGCCCCGCGCGGCCCGTGTGTCCGAGTTGTGCAACGATCAGGCCACCTTTGTCATGCACGGCGCGGGTCACGGGTTTCCAGGCGCGCACCTGCTCGTCGGACCAGAGCCCCGGCGTGTAAGTGAAGCCGTTGCCTTGGCGTGAGACGCCGGTGGCCTCGCTGATGATGAGCCCGGCGGAAGCGCGCTGCGCGTAATACTCCACCATCATCTTAGTCGGGACATAGTCCCGGGTCGCGCGACTGCGAGTCAGCGGCGCCATGATGATGCGGTTGGGAGCGTTCAGCGCGCCGAGCACGATCGGATCGAAAAGCGTGGGCATGGTAATTTCCTTCATGACACTCGTGACGCCAAAGGCGACTTCACTGATCTAATGAAGAACCAACTAGTGATAAACAGGCCGCTTTTCCGAACATTGCGGACAGAATGGAATTTATCCTAATGTGTGTCGCCAAGTTTACATGAAATGGCAGGGCGCCGATTCCCGCATTTCGCACGCTGGGCATCTCGTCGACCTGTCCATCTAGAGATCGACGATATTGCCCCCCGAACATCGCATCATCGATGGGCCCGGAAGCACAAAGAGGAGACCGGTGGTGCAGGTGGCAGCGTCCCGCTTCCGACAAGCGTCGGAAGGAAGCTGCGCTCACCTGCTCGCGGGGTGGACAAATGCGGGCCATCCCCGCATGTGGTCGATGAAGCGCTCGCTCAGTCCACCCGTCCTCAGGTACTGGGCCGTCACGGGCAGCCTCGGGCTTTCATACTGGTCGTCTGTCATTACCTGGAGGGGGAAGTCCCGCCGAAGGATGCCCGCCCTACCGATCAATACGAAGTCGCATCCTTCGTCGAGAACTTGCGCTGCACGCTGGGCGCTCATGATCTTTCCTGCGGCTCCTAACCGCACTCCCTTTCGAGAGAGACTCGTGAAAACGCTGAGCATGGTGCGTCCTTGGAACGCACCTTCGCGAACGACCTGAGCGGAATCCCAAAGGGCCAGGTCGAGATAATCGATCAGCTCCCGGTCAAGGATCGCCGCAGTGATTTCACGCAGCTCTTCCAGGAGCAGCCCATAGCGCTCGATCGACAAGCGCCAGCCGATTTGGAAATCGTGGCCGCACGTTCGGCGAATGCCTTCGATGACTTCGATGGTGAGCCGGGCTCGATTCTCGATGCTACCGCCATACCTGTCGGTGCGATCGTTCAACAAAGGGGACATGAACTCCGACAATATCCAGCCGAAAGCGCCGTGGATCGCGACGCCATCGAAGCCTGAACGCTCCGCCCGCCTCGCGGCCGTGATGAAGCTGTCGCGAATCCGCTCGACCTGTTCCGTCGTCAACGCCTTGATGCCTGGCAATGTCCGGCTGGAGGCAGGTGAAGGAATTCCTCCCAATCGCGGATCCGCGCGATGTCCTGCGTGATGTAACTGCACCGCGGATAGACCGCCGCCTTCCCGGATTGAGTTTGCCATCTCCGTTAGGCCTGCTAAATGGACATCGCTGTGAATGCCCAATTGACGCTCGAACGCTATGCCGCTCGCTTCGACGGTCGCCGCGCAGGTCTGGATTAGCCCGTAGCCGCCTCGCGAAAGCTGCCGGGTCCAATCTCGGTCGGACTCGGACGCCACCCCGTCCAGTTCACTTTGCTGATTGGTGAGGGGCGCGAGCATGAAGCGATTCCTCATTTCCGGGCCGTGCAGAAAGCTCAGCGGTTTGAATAGGTCCGAAAACGGCATGAGAAACTCGCGGCGGGGGGCGATGCCGACTTGACTAGAGAACTTCACACACCAAATAAATAAGCCGTTATTCCGAACATTGCGGAAAAAAGTGACTTTATGAGCATCCGTACCGAGAGCGTCGGCGCCATGTCGGCATTTGTGCAGGCCGCCGAATTGCGGAGTTTCAAGCTGGCGGGGCAACAGTTCGGACTGTCATCCTCCGCGATCGGCAAGACCATTGCCAAGCTGGAAGATCAGCTGGGCGTCCGGCTTTTTCATCGTTCGACCCGGGCCATCGCGCTGACTCAGGAAGGCGAGATATTCCTCGATCGCTGCCGCCGGGTCCTGTCGGAACTGGAAGCAGCCGAAGCCGAGTTGGCGCAAACAACGGCGTCTCCCCGAGGACGACTTCGCGTCGGTGTTCCGTTCGCTGGCGACCTGCTAACGCCGCTATTCGGAGAATTCTCGGCGCGATTTCCGGATATCGAACTTGACCTCGACTACAACGATAGGCTCGTCGACGTGATCGAAGACGGTTTCGACGCGGTCATCCGTACAGGCGAAGTGAGCGATAGCCGCCTTATGCACGTGAAGCTGGGCGACTTCTCGTCTCGGCTGGTCGCTTCACCCGGCTACCTCGCAAAAGCAGGCGTACCCCGAAAGGCCTCGGATTTGATCAAGCACCGCCTGCTGCATCATCGCATCTATGAAACCGGAAAGCTCGTCGACTGGGACTTGACCCTTCCAGAGGGCACGGCTTTGCCAGTGGCGCTCGCGACCACCTCATTAGAACCGTTGATCCGCCTTGCGGAGGCGGGCTACGGAGTCGCATCGGTACCTTATTTTGCTGTCGCCGATCTGATGACTGCCGGGACTCTCCGCGAGGTACTTCCCGGCGCCAAGAAGAAAAACCGTGCGCTCCGTCTGCTATGGCCGCGCAGCAACTTCCCGCTGCCAAAAGTCTCTGCGTTCGTCAAATTCATGACAGAATCCCTCAGAAGCTCGTTGAGCGAAGTTGCCAAGTAACGCGCAGGAGACAAGGTCTGCTTTGAACAGAAGTCGGCCCGGTCACGAATCATGTTTGCCGATCCGACGTAATTCAAAGCGCGCGCCGCCGAAGCGCCTCGCTGGTCGGTGTGCGGTATGTCAGCCCTGCAAGCGGCCGGGCGGCGTTCGAATCGTCAAATCCAAAAGTCTTGCAGAACATGCACTGAAGCCGATTTTCACCCCCTATACAATGCAGGATCACTGAAGGGGCAAGATCCTAAGCATCTCGATGCCGCGAGGCAAATGTGCAAGTACTTGAATTATGCGGACGGCCGCAAGAGCTCTGCAATCGTTCGCCCGGCGGGTCCGTAGGGATTGGCCAGTGATTCCAATATGTCGAAATTGTCAATCGGCTTTGGACTGGGACCCCCGATCGGCATCCAAAGGGGACCCCTTTGATCGGCGTGTCATGATGGTAGCGCTCGCGGCGTCGGAGCTGGCCGGGGTTGCGGAGACGGCGCGAGCGCGGGTTGTTTGATTGCCGTCGCGGCTTTTAAAGCGCCAGCTGTCGTTACCGGTCTCGACGATGTCGCAGTGATGAGTCAGACTGTCGAGCAGCGCGGTCGTCATCTTGGCATCGCCGAACACGCTCGGCCACTCGCCGAATGCCAGATTGGTGGTGACGAGGACGGAGGCGCGCTCATAAAGCCGGCTGACGAGGTGGGAGAGAAGCTGACCGCCGGACTGGGCAAAGGGCATATCCGAGCTCGTCCAGGACAATGAAGTCCATGCGGGTTAGGTGCTCGGCAAGCCGGCCCTGTCGCCCGTTGCGGGTCTCGGTCTCGAGGCGGTTGACGAGGTCGACCACGTTATAGAAGCGGCCACGGGCGCCGGATCGGATGCAGCTTCGCGCGATAGCGATGGCCAGATGGGTCTTGCCGGTGCCCGTTCCGCCGACCAGGACGATTTCGTCACCTGCAATAATGAAATGCGCAGACCGAGCGTTCTCGGCGAGTGAATGTTCGAGCAACCCGCCTCTGCGGATCGAGAATCGATCCGACCACGATTTTGAGGACATCAACCGAAGCTCTATCACCACCCACTCCCGGGCCACTACCTCACGGCCTATCCCGCCGACGAAACGGATCTTCCACCCGTTCGTACGGCATCAGCCTCGGCGACAGCCTAGCCGGGCTCTATGCCGTCTTCGGATTGATGGCTGCGGTCTACGAGCGCGATGTCTCCGGCACCGGGAGGGGACGCGTGGTCGATGTAGCACTTTACGAATCCGTATTCAGTTTGCTGGAGGGCTGCCTGCCGGAATTCAGCAAGCTCGGCGTTGTGCGGCAGCCCTCCGGCTCAACATTGCCGATGAGACGCTGGAACTGTTCGCTGACGTATTGGCTGACCCGATCCGAGTGATGCATCAGGGCATCCGGCTTGCCGCGGCGCCTGATTGCCATCAGCAGGGCGTTCGCAACCAACTGCGCTGTCATGCTGGCGCTCATCGACCAGCCGACTACCCGGCGCGAGAACAGGTCGATCACGGTTGACACGTAGAGCCAGCCCTCGCCGTCAAGATGTAGGTGAAGTCGGCTATCCGCCTCTGGTAAGCCCGCTCGCTCACGGACCGTATGCCTACGCCGCCTATCTATACCTAAGCCGCAATCGTGACGAACTTGGATCGAAAGAGACGACCTTGTTGCATCCAGTTCTTTGCGTGTTTCGGAGAGTTGAAGGCCGACGATTCATTACGACGAAGTCCTGGGCGCCTTGCAAGGGCCCGTTTGATCGTCGCGGTCCGGGCCCGGAGGATCGCTTCTAACAACAGGGTGCATTGCCTGCACATACGCGAAATAGCCCGCAAGAATGTGCGTCAATATCCACAAGATGGCATTTGCCATTGATCGGAGAAGGTCGTCTACGAGGCAACCACGATAGCTATGGACATATCGCTTCGCCGTGACTGCATCGGACCGAAACGTGCCCCACGTTCTGCCGCTGATCGGCAGGATGACCTTTGCGGCTCCAACGGGACGGAGAGAACCGCACGTTGGCGATCGAATTGATCTAATCTCGCAATCATCCGATAATCGATCAATCTCTCTTCTCAGGTCGTGGACTGCGTTCGTGTTCCGGGAAGCGCGCGGATCACGGCCTCGACACTTTCCTTCCATACCCTGCGTTGGCCGAGCGCCAGACTTGCAAGTTTGGACCCAAAAGTCTTTCTTATCGACGTACATCACGTGCTCCTGATTTTGAGACAAACTGGAATGTTCTGTTGAAGGCGATAGAAGCCCGGCTCCTAACGCCGAATCTCCTCCTGCTCCTCAGCACTCGTGGCAAAATCGCACCGTCTCCTCTATAAGTGAACGGTGCGGGATACCGAGCCGGCGCAACGTGTCATCGCTAAGTTTGCTTAGGGCTCCTACGGCGTTATCGAATTCTCGCTCCGCCCGCATTAGCCTTGTGAGCAGTACCGCATCTGTCGAGACTTTCCGTGACGCAGGAGCAAGGCCCGCGTCGTGAAACGCCCCACCATCTCTCATACCGAAATAGTTCAGCTTATTCATCGTCGTATCCTTTCTGTCGGCGACGATACGAGGCGTTCTGCAGATGCAGCGAACAACGCCTGGACTCCGCAACATAATCGTCACGGGCGCCTTTCATGTCAGGTTACACCCCAACTAAATTCAGCGGGGTCAAAACTCGCAAATGCTTGCAAATACCTACAAATCGTTCCAATCGAAGCCGTAGGACGACCAGCTACGTGCAGCGCAATCGAGTTAAACTTAACAGTCTACCCGGGCATATTCGCTGCGATCGCTTTGGAATGCAGTTCAATGGCAGTGCGCATAATCGGATGATCGGATCCTTCCGACATTCCGCTCCATGCGCTTTCGATAGTCGACGCAGCCTCTTTAGTTCGCCCCTGATTAATCAGAAGCCTTGCCATCGATATCGCTGCCCGCAACTCCCAACCTTTAGCCGACTGCTGTCGCGCTACTGCAATCGCCTCAAGCAAATGGCGCTCCGCCAATGCCAAGTCCGGGGTCGCAGCCTTGCTTAGGATTTCTCCGCGTGCCCGGTGTAGATCAGGCAACAAATATCCTTCCCCGTCGCATTCCGCGCGGGACGCGGCCTCGTCCAGAATGGCAAGCGCCTCTCCGCCCTCCCCCGTTTCGCCCAGAGCTTCAGCAAGCGAGCACAGGTGCCCCGTCAAAAGCACCCGGTGCCGTTCTTTCCGAAGCTCTGCCGTAGCCGATCGGATATCCGAAATCCCGCTGGCTAAGTCGCCGCGCAGCACTGCTGTTTGACCTCGCATCGCAACGGCCACGGCAGAATACGGCTCAAGCGAGTGCTCCGTCGCGTAAGACATTAGACGGGCAATGCGATTTTCCGCTGTCTTGATGTCGTGCGACCAAATGGCAATCGTGCTCGTATAAATCAAGGCGATGCATAGAGCCACCGGCTGACGCTTGTTCGCAGCATCCACCAATACTTCCTCGGCGAGATGCGCAGCTTGGTCGAACAATCCGCGCAGCCAAAGCGCTCGCATTAGTACAATATTGCCGCGTACCCGATGATCGTAACCGAATGCATTAAAGCGGGACGGCTCTACTCGCGCAGCACGCTCCAGAGCCGACTCGCAAGACCTCTGCGCACTCAGTTGATCGCCGCCAAGGTGGTATGTCGTAGCCTGCATCCATTCGGTCATGGCGAGCAGATCGTCGCGGGACGTACGGGCGGCCAGTTCCGTCGCTCGACGCGACACTTCCGACATTCCGTGGATGTCACAAATACGCGCCTTGAAGATGTGGAGCGCCGACAACAGACGGATTTCCTGCTCGTCGCTTCCCAACGCCTTGGCAAGCGACAGGCCGCGCTCGATCGAAGACTCGGCTTCGTGGCGATTCCCGCGAGTAAACATCGTTGACGCAGCAAGCCCCTCCCACAGGATCAGTTCTACTTCTGAACCGTGTTGCGAGGGATCAAGTTCGGCTAGCGCCAGTTCACACCACCGACCGCATTCCCTTAGAAGGGAAAGACTCAGCATCAAAGGGACAGAATAGCCAACAAGTTCGACAAATTTACCGGAATCTGCTTCGCTTGAAGCGCTCCATTGGAGAGCTGCGCGCAAGTTACCCACCAAGCCGGCGGCCGTCTCGTGCATCGCTTCTGCTGGGGATCGGGCCGACCGTACGGCGGCGACGAGACAGGCCGCGACGTACCGGGCATGACGTCTGGCAACGTCAGTATTTTCGCCGCTTTCCTCAAGCTTTGCCGCGGCATACGTTCTTGTCATATCGAGGACCCGGAAGAGTACCGTCCCCTGATTCACCTCGGTTCGAACTAAGGACTTTTCCACGAGACCCGACAGCAAGCCAGCCACCTGTGATGGATCGACAAGGCTGTCCCCGACAACTTCTTCCGCCGCCACTACTGAAAACGTACCGACAAACACGGATAAGCGCACGAGGACTTTTTTTTCAAGATCGCCAAGAAGATTGTAGCTCCAGTCCAACATCGCGTTCATCGTCTGCTGTCGCCGGTCGGCCCCCCGACGCCCCTGCCACATCAACTTCAACCTGTGGTTCAGGAGTTCATTGGTTCCGTCGATGCCGTGAGCGACGACTCGGCCAGCAGCAAGCTCTATGGCCATCGCTATTCCATCGAGTCGTTGGCAGATCGACACAACCGTTGGGACTTGATCGTCGAGAAGCGGAACCCGATGACCGTTGGCGGCCGCGCGTTCCATGAAGAGTTCTACGGAGGCCCATGTCAGTGCTTCTTCGGCACTCAGACACGCTTCAGACGGAGGCGTGGCAAGCCCGGGAAGCAGGTATACGTTCTCGCCCTCCGCTCGCAATGCTTCACGACTCGTCGTGAGAATGAACATGCCTGGCGCGACCACGGAAAGCCGTTCGGCCACTGCCGACGCGGCTTCGATGACGTGCTCACAATTGTCCAAGATGATCAATCCTCGGCAGTCCCGGGCATAGTCCAACACATCGGAAATGTCATTTTCCGATTGCGGCGCGAGACCCATCGCCGTCGCCACTGCAGCGTCAACCTGCTCCCCGCTAATCACTGCACTAAGATCGACGAACGTAGCCACCCCATCGAGTTTTTCCATAACCGCGTGAGCGACGGCTAACGCAACGACAGTCTTGCCAACTCCGCCATCTCCTACGATGCTTACGAAACGCGTGTCATAAAGTGCTTTGCATATACATTTCACGTCGTCGGCTCGCCCAATCATTCTCCGTAGTTTTGGAGGAAGGGACGAAGCGACCAACGATTTCGGTTCGGCAGGCAGAGAGGGGGGCTCTTTGTCGAACACTTCTTCCGCCTCGACCGGCGCAACAAAGCAATAACCACGTCGCGGAACGGTCCTAATGTAAGTCTGGTTGCGGTTACAATCCCCCAGCAGATTCCGCAATGCCGCGACTTGCACCCTCAGATTGCTATCGTCAATATAAACTCCCGGCCACGCCAGATCCATCAGCTGTTTATGCGTCACGACGCTGCCGGCATTTTTGACGAGCGCGACTAATACGTCGAACGCGCGGCCCACCAGCTTCACCTCGTCGTTGCCTCGCCAGAGGCGCCGTTGTTCGGGCGACAGCCGGTAGGGTCCAAATTTGAACGTTACCCGCTGGCTTGTCGATATCTCACTCATTTTCAACTCTATTCCGCCATCCGTCGTCGCAATACGAATGCCGCGTTTTCTCCCTGTTACGTTGGTAACTTGCTACGTTTATAACCTGTGCTGTGTATCCCGCTTTATACAGGCGGTTCGGCGCCGCACATTCACATACCCCACATACGTTTCTTGCGCCGACTTGATACCTTCGCGACCTCTCAACCTTTCGTTATGCGAGCACCGCTCCACGCGGGTCCTGCACTCTTTGGCATTGGACGGCTGACCGACCTTCAATGGGCCGCTTTAAGCGTTGTGAGAAGCACGGCTCGGAGCAACCGATTGTCCGTCGGCCTGATCGGGAATCTGTCCTGTACTACTGCAGAACTGGGGACGTCGCTCGCGGCTGCGACATGCAACACCGCCGTCCGTATTGCTTCGAGTAGCCTCATCGAACCCGTGGTTGCTTCTTTGCACACATGAATTCTGTTTCGTCCGCAATGTTCGGAAGAAGAGCTTGTTTAACAGGCAGTAGGCCCCCCTTAGTTACATCGCCATGCAAGCCGCAACGCTGACTAGTGACTAAGGAGGTTCCATGCCGACGCTTTTCAATCCGCTAACTCTTGGTGCGATGAACCTCACCAACCGCGTTCTAATGGCGCCGATGACCAGGGGACGTGCTACGCGTGACCACATTCCGACCGCGATGATGGCTGACTACTACGCGCAGCGCGCTGCGGCTGGACTTATCATCAGCGAGGCAGTTGGAATTTCGCGTCAAGGACTAGGCTGGCCATATGCGCCGGGGCTTTGGTCGGACGAGCAAGTTGAGGCGTGGAGGCCTGTCACGCGAGACGTGCATCAAAAAGGCGGCTTAATCGTAGCGCAGCTATGGCATATGGGGCGGATGGCGCACTCGTCTTTGACCGGCGAGCAGCCGGTATCCTCCAGCGCGACTGCTACACCAGGAGAGGCACACACCTATGACGGCAAGCAGCCTTATGAAGTTGCTCGTCCGCTGGAGGTCGGTGAGATACCCGGCGTCATTTCGCATTACGTTAGGGCCGCGCGTAATGCGATCACCGCAGGATTTGATGGAGTTCAGATTCACGCGGGAAACGGCCAGTTGATCGACCAATTCCTCCGGAACAACGGCAACGCGCGAACGGACGAGTATGGTGGCAGCATCGGCAATCGCTTGCGTCTACTGCAGCAGGTGACACGCGCGGTTGCAGACGCGGTGGGCGCGGATCGCACGTCGGTCCGCCTGTCTCCCAACGGCGAAACCTACGGCGTCGACGACAGCGATCCAACGCCGCTGTTCATCGCCGCGGCCCGCGTGCTTAACGACATCGGAATTGCGTTTCTGGAATTAAAGGAGGCCAGCCCCAACGGGACGTTTATTTCGACTGACGTCCCACGACAGTCGCCTATGATGCGAGCCCATTTCGCGGGCCCGATGATCCTCAACAGCGACTATGACCTTGCACGCGCGCAGGTCGATCTCGACAGCGGGCTTGCTGATGCGATCAGCTTCGGGCGTCCCTTCTTAGCGAATCCGGATCTTGTCGAGCGATTGATTGGAAACTTGCCACTCAACGAAGTGCAGAACGACACGCTCTACACTCAGGGGGCGGAAGGTTACATCGACTATCCGTCAATGGCGGATACCAACGTATTTGCATGATTGGCTGAACGTATCGGTCGGACCTCGCCCGGCCGCCCTCCCCTGTCGGCGACGGCGCACCCGCCGATCGGTCCTCGCGATCTCCTATTCTCCCGAGAGTGGTTGAACGATGGCACAGCAATTCGAATTCGATCTCTTCACGATCGGTGCGGGATCGGGTGGCATAGCGGGTTCGAGGCGTGCTGCCTCCTACGGCGGCCGGGTCGGCATCTGTGAGAACAGCCGGGTGGGCGGAACCTGCGTGATCCGCGGATGCATCCCCAAGAAGCTACTCGTGCATGGCGCGCACGTCGCCGAGGAGATCGAGGAAGCCGCCGGTTTCGGCTGGACGATTCCCGTGCCGACTTTCTCATGGCCGGACCTCATCGCGGCGAAGAACCGAGAGATCGATCGGCTGAACGCCATCTATCTTCAGATGTTGGATGGTGCCGGCGTGGAGCTTTTGGAGGGTCGTGGCCGGATGGTCGGCCCCCACGCCGTTCAGGTCGGCGACCGCATCGTCACCGCCCAACGCATCCTGATCGCGACTGGCAGCCGGCCCGTCCTGCCACCGATACCTGGCATCGAGCACGCGATCACTTCGGAAGAGGCGCTTAACCTCCCGGCGCTGCCGAAGCGGCTCGTCATCGTCGGTGGAGGGTACATCGCCGTCGAGTTCGCGGGCATCTTCCAGGCGCTCGGCGGCAAGGTGACGCTCGTCATTCGCGGCGATGCCGTGCTGAAGGGCTTCGATCATGACGTCCGCTCGCATCTGACACAGGAGATGGTCCGATCCGGCATGACCATTCTCGCCGGCGCCGCGGTCGATAGGATCGAGAGAGCCGGCACCGATATCCGCGCCCATCTCCACAATTCGGTGAAGGTTCTCGAGGCGGACCATATCCTGTACGCGGTGGGCCGCATCCCCAACACCGGTGGGCTCGGTCTGCGAGATGTCGGAGTCGAACTCGGGCCGCTTGACGCGGTCGCCGTCGATGAATGGTCGCGCACGAACGTCGATGGCATCTACGCGGTCGGCGACGTCACGAACCGGAAGAACCTCACGCCCGTCGCGATCGCGGAGGCCCGCGCCTTCGCGGAAACCGCATTCAACGACAATCCGACACGTTTTGATCCGTCACGCGCGCCTACCGCTGTGTTCAGCATGCCGCCGGTCGCCACGGTGGGCCTGAGCGAGACGGAATCACGGCAGCGGGGCCATGCGATCGACGTCTACCACAACTGCTTCCGCCCGCTGAAGCACACGCTGAGCGGCAGCAACCGCCGCGTGATGATGAAGCTGGTGGTTGACCGGGCAAGCGACATGGTCCTGGGTTGCCATATGGTCGGTGCGGATGCGGCGGAGATCATGCAAGGGCTGGCAATCGCGCTTGAGTGCGGCGCCACGAAGACGCAGTTCGACCGCACCGTCGGCATTCATCCTAGCTCCGCCGAGGAGTTCGTGACGATGCGAGAACCATCGCAAGCGCCGCCCGATAAACATTTTCGGGCAAATGTCTGATCCGCGGCAAAGGCAGCGTGGCCAGCGCAAAGTCGAGGACAATCTCGCCGCCATGCCGGACGTGATCATCAGCGTTGGGCGGCGTAGAGTCCCAATACTTCAGTTGGATAAAGCACCAACCATCAAGGAACTTCGACCCGCCGCCTCTTTGACACGAGCGCCGGCTGTTCGGATAGTCCGGCTTAGGGCACCATCGTCCAATGATCGGGACGTTGAGTTCGAATTTTGCAGCTCTTTGCGTCATCGACTAGTGGCTAGATGACGCGAACAATCTTGATAGATGATAGCAAGCTTGGAACCGCTGAGAATGTTTAGATTGTCAGGAGTTATCTCGTCCACGCGCCAATTTCGGCTTAGAATTGCCTTGGCCTGCAGCTTGCAATTTCTGGCCGCCGGATCGCTGGTATCGTTTACGTCACCGGTGGGCTTGAAAATTGAGTCAGACTCTTGGCAACGGGACAAGCGACCATGACCGCGCATGACGGCATTGTGCTGGTGACCGGCGGCTGCCGTGGCATCGGGGCCGCGACCGCGACGCTGCTCGCCGAGCAGGGCCAGCGCGTGGTCGTTGTCGACATCGCGCCCGACGCCATGCCGGGAACGCAGGCGATATTATGGCCCGATCCATTCGATGTCGCCAGCGACAATGCTGTTATCAGCGGCATCGCTGCCATCGAAGCCGCCCATGGACCGATATCGGGACTGGTCAATGCGGCCGGGGTATTCGGCAAGATGCATGCGGCCGAGCGCGTGCGAATGGACAATTGGGATCGCGAAATTAACATCGATTTGCGCGGCACATTTCTCGTTGCGCGCAGCATCGGCGTGCAAATGACAAAACGGCGGCAGGGCTCCATCGTCAATGTCGCCTCCGTCGCGGGCATGACCTCCGGCCCGATCCACGCTTATACCGCGGCCAAGGCCGGCGTCATCCAGATCACCCAGACCCTCGCCGCCGAATGGGGCCGCGCCGGAGTGCGGGTCAATGCCGTGTCTCCCGGCTTTACCCGCACCGTCGCGCTGGAGGCTGGAATAGCATCGGGCGCGCTGGACAAGGACCGGCTCTCCCGCAACACCGCGATGAACCGTCTGGTCGAACCATCCGAAGTCGCCCAGGCGATTGCGTGGCTGCTCGGACCGCTGAGCAGCGGCGTAACCGGGATCAATCTGCCGGTCGATGCCGGCTTTATCGCAGGCTCAACCTGGGACGCTTATGGCGGAATGCGGGAAGTGCCGGGAGCGCAAGAATCATGAACATCGAGACGCCGCGCAAAAAGCTCGATCTGTCTTCGGCCATTGCCGAGGGCGATGGCCATATGAACCTTCCTCTCTCCAGTCTCTTGGTGAACAGGCATTGCCCCTGGCCATCGTGCCAGATCACCTTCACAAGATCGCTGCGGCGACCCCGGAAGACAAACAAATGACCGCTGAGCGGATCCTTGCGCAGCACCTCCTGCACCTGGAGTCCTAACGACGGAAAGCCCCGGCGCATATCCGTGCGGCCTGTCGCGAGCCACACTCGCGCGCCCGTTGAAACCGGAATCATCGGTAGGCCAAAGCATCGAGAACGCGACGTAGCGCGGCTCCATCAACGTCGCCATCGACCCGGATGCGATGCCCGCTACCAAGATCGATCTCGATGATGCCATCGCTCTTGCGTCGCCGCGCCATCGTCGTCAACGGCGCTCCGGCCAGCTCCCGCGGCGACGCAGGCGGCCCAATCTCCACCGAGACAAACGGAGCCATGCTCGCTTCGCCGTGCAAAGCTCCTTTGCGCCACCTGAACAGCTGGCTCACATGAAGCCCGGCCGCGCGAGCCACCTCGGAAACACTGGCGCCGGGCTCGAGCGATGCTGCAACAAGCCGTTCTTTCTCGTCCTGCGACCACCGGCACCGCCGCTCGACCAATGTGATTACCTCCGTCCTCGAAATCGTCATAGCGCTTCTCCTGGGATTACCCCTAGGACCTGCAGCGATCCCGTTCATCAAACAAGGCGGCCTTCAATGGAGGGATACAGAGGTGCTGCCGTTCCTACGCAAGGACCCTAACTGGCCGCACCCCGATCGCGCCGTCAGCAAGAGCAATGACCGGCATCGTCTGGAACTTACGGAGTTCATCCAGTCCGAATTGAAGGACCGGCCCAACTCAATCGAAAAATGCGTTCCGAGCTACCCGCCCTGTGGCAAGCGCATCCTGCTCGACAATGGCTGGTTCAAGGCCCTGACCAAGCCCATGTCGAACTGTCACCGATCCGATCGACCATTTTACCCGAAATGGCATCGTCACCTCGGACGGTAAGCTGCGGCCCGCGGATGTGATCGTGGTATCGACCGGGTAATCCGGCTGCAAACGCGGAGGGCAGCTTGCCCACGGCGGCCAAGCCAGGAGCCGATAGTGCCCGCATGTTCTGGAAGATCGGCACCGCGCGACCGATGTTCATGCCGGGATAAGGCTTCGGAAGTGCTCCAAAAACACAAAACTATCTGAGCTCGTTTTTCAGGCGCTGACGCGGCTGTCTGATCCCTTGAACTGAGCAGTTACCCGGTAAATAGCACCCTCGCCAGGGAGTCTTGAGGGACGAGCGGCTCGAACTGTTGCGCATCAGCGAAGGCCCTCTGGAAGGCCGGCCGCTGCGCTATGCGGGAAAGATATGCTTTGACGCTCTGGTTATCATCCAGGCCATAGCTACGCGCCCAAAGGAGAGCATGCGCAACCATGCAGTCAGCAGCAGTGAAGCGGCTACCGCATATGAATGGCTGTTCCGCGAGCCGTCGCGCGATCATTGGCAGTGCTTCCGTGGCGAACTTCTTACGATATCGCTCGATTGTGCGTACATCGCGCTGATCCGCATTGAGAACGTGCTTATGAATGCGGATTTGCCAAAGCATCATGTCAAACGATGCTCCACATGCGTGGATTACCGAAAGATAATCTGCGCGTGCCGGCGTAAGCGGCGCCGGGGGCGGTGCTAGATCTGCGGATGGGAACGCATCGGCAAGCATCACAATGATCGCGCCACTTTCTGTCATCGAGAGTTTAGATCCGTTATCCATCACGACCTCAACAGCAGGCACGGCGTGAAGAGGAGAGCGCGCTATGTAATCGGCGTGATACTGATCTCCCCGATAGAGGTCGACCCGCACGACCTCGGGATCGACATCCGCCCCGAGCTCGTAGAGCAACCAGGCGACACGGGCGCTTCTGGTCCCAGGGTAATGATAGAGGGTAATCTTCATGAGACGTAACCACTTGTCGTGCGCAGTAGCCTGCATTGATCACACGGTAGGACCGGATAGCAGAATATTTGGCGGTAAACAGCGCAGCAATTGGTCGGTCAATATAGTAGGCGATCTGTCTCTTGCAGGATCTCTGCAACACATCGTCCTGAGGATTGATTTTCCGCGATCATCATTTCTGCTCAGGCCCGGCGAGGTGGTTGCTGTGAGCGCGGCAAGAAGTGAGATCCCTTCCTGTATGAAGACGGGCGCGACCGCGACGATTTGTTGATGGCATATAAGCCGGTTGAATTGTCTTCCAACGCAATATGAGCGAGCGCCTCGCGGTCGACGTTTCCGAGCGCATCGAGAGGCAAAGCATCGATGACGATCAGCCTTTCCGGGACTTTGTAGTCTGCAAGATTATTGGCGATTGTCGAGAGAATGAAAACGAGAAGCTCTTCACTTTGCCAGTACGCAAGCTGAAGAAAGCCGACGACGCGATGTCCCATCGCGCCATCTGGCAAACCTACAACTGCAGCCCGCAGGACGGCAGGACTGGCGGCTATGAGCGCATTCTCCACCTCCACCGGCGCAATGTGTTGCCCCGCTCTAACGACGATTTTGTTCTGACGCCCCATAAACCAAAACTCCTCGCCCTGGCGCGGGCCTAAGCGCTCTTAGGTGCTCTCGACGATAGGCCGGGGATGCGTGATAGCAAAACAATTTCTATCGGAATATTTCCGCTGTAGCTTAAAAGCGATTTCACGGCAGATTACGTCTGCTGCCGCCGCACTGGAAACGTTAAACGTTGAGCTACCTTGCGGTGACACCGAGCCGACCCCAACTCTCCTCACGTGTCGTGCAATAGACGCGCTGAAGAAATGGTGGTTATCGCCGAATATTGAAAGAATGAATTCGGCTCAACTGGGCGCGGCACCGAAAGCGTCTACCAAGTTCATCTCCCTTGCTTCCTAAGGCGGGAGCCCGGTCGTTCGTACTTCCCGGATCGGAGTCCCCATATGCTTTACCGTGACAGTGCCTAGGCCTGCCCGGCGACAACGCGGAGAATTGGCGTCTGCGACCGCGCTGATCGCGTTACGAAGCAAAGAAGGTACGTCTAGCCCGCGAACCGAGGATGGGTATTCTCGACGCTGATGCTGGCCGACCTCTGCCGCCACCTCGCTGGCGCTGATCCGAAGGCGCTCTTGAATGCGCGCGAGAAAGCAGCTTCGGATCCGTAGCCGACGGCGTCGGCGATTTGCGAAAGCGAGTCTCGACCCTCGGCCAGTTTGCCAGCAGCAACTTGCATGCGACAGTATGCAAGGTAACGCATCGGTGCCATGCCAATGAGTCGCACGAAGCGGCCCGCTACCGCCGACCGCGAAAGACCGACTCCTCGTGCGAGCTTTTCGACGGTCCAGGGGTGCGCCACATTGGAATGAAACATAGCCAGTGATCTCGCGATATAAGGATCGCGCAGAGCGGCGACCCATCCGCGCCCCTCCTGATAGTTCCCAGCATACTGTCGGAGCGCCTCGCTGAACAACAGTTCGGACAGCTTCGTCAGCATGGTTCTTGTGCCTAGCCGCCCCGCATCAACCTCGTCTGCGGCATATTCGAACGTTGAACGTATCCAATCCGCTCTGCCGCTGTCGTTGAAGTTGAGCTTCAAATATGAAGGTAGCAACGATATGAGGGGATTACTATGAACGTCAGCACAGCCTAGGAAGCCGCATACCATTCGCGCGGTTGCGCCCTGCCCACCATGCCTAATCGAAAACGAGCGTTTACCGGGCGAAGCCTCGATGATATCGCGAACCGCCACCGGCGGGAGATCGAGATCACTCCCCATCCGATGCAGCTGATTGTGCGGAAGCATGATGACGTCGCCTTGCCTCAGAAACACCTCGTGTTGCGCATCGTCGTCAATGCGAAAGCGTACGCTGCCCTCCATGATATAATGATACGGAATGAGATATGAGTTCGCACCGAGCAAAGGTGCGCAGATTTCGGGCAGCACCTGCGAAGTCAAGCACCAAGGCGCGTTGAATTGCGCATGAAGATAGATCGCGCCAGTGATTTTCGACAAAGGCACGATGTCGGGCAACTCCTCCATCACAGGCTCCTTCAATCATCGTCGGCGGATTTGGCGTCTCAATCATGAGATCGGGTGGACCAATCATAGATCGTGCAATGGCTGCGGCATATCAATCTCCCCCCACGCTCTGTTGATCAAGAAGGCGCGATGTTCCTCTCTTGGGATCGCATTGCCCCGAAGGACGGAATGTCTTCCGATCACAGCAGCGTTATTTCAGAAACGGAGAAGAAGGTATGACTGTTGCGCGCAATATCCCCAACCTTGAGATCGTCAACGGGCTCGATGTGGGAGGCCTCGAGAGCCTGATCAATCGAGCCAAGGCCGACCCGACGGCCGCGATCACCAAATGGCAGGTCACCAGCAGCTGGGAAGGCCAAGCCCATATCCACGCTAAAGTGGACAGCTTCTCGATGGGCGGCAAGTCGTCCAAACGCGGCTTTTCGATCGATATCGACGAGCCGCCGGAATTGTTGGGTGCGGACGATCACGCCAATCCGCAAGATCATCTCCTGGCCGCGTTGAACGCCTGCATGATGATCGACTATGTCGCACAGTGTTCGATCCGCAGGATCAAGTTGGAAAGTCTCGAGATCGAGACCCGTGGCGAGATCGATCTGCGCGGCTTCCTGGGCGTGGATCCTGCAGTTCGCGCCGGATACGAGAACATCGACTACATCGTTCGCGTCAAGGGTGATGGCACGCCGGAGCAGTTTGCAGAAGTTCATGAGGCTGTGATGGCGACCTCGCCGAATTTCTACAACCTTACCAAGCCCGTCACGCTCCGACCAAAGTTGATCGTCGAGTAGATCGGGATTCCCGCGGTGGCGTCGCTCGCCGCCGCGGGAATGGCTTTGCCGGCCCGCAGGTCAAACGATAGACACCGCGACAAATTGCCCACAAATCACCATCGTACGCCGCTTGCCTCAGCAGTCGGTCAGCTTCCGGCCGTCCGTCGCTTGGAATCATTGCTTTATAAGCCACCGGCGAAAGGGCGCTGGACAATCCGGCCGCATTTGCGATCTGCGTGCGGGAAAGCACCTAGGACGAGAACTGTAAGATCGAACTGGACCCAGCATGAAAGATCAGTTCAACAACCTCGGCGACTTGGCCGGACGGAGGAGTGCTGCTCTCAGCTTGTGTGCAAGGGGCGGTGATGACTTTAGTGACGACATCTGTAAGTCGGGCTATATCCTTGTGGCCAATGATGACGCGGTGATGCGGCAGATGGTGGCCGGCTATTTCGCGGATCACGGCGTCCCCACTTACTCTGCATCGAATCGCACGGAACTGAACCGACATTGTACCCGCTCCGATCCTAGCCTGATCATACTGGCCAGGAGGCTCGGACAGGATGATGGCCTCGATCTCCTTAGGGCCATCCGCTCGCACTCCGACGTTCCCGTGATCATCACAGCGGATGGCCACCTAGATGAAATGGATCGCATCACGGGTCTCGAACTCGGAGCGGACGATTACATCCTCAAGCCTTTCAGCTTGAGAGAAGTGCTGGCGCGGGTGCGGGCTGTGTGGAGGCGACAGGAAATGGGGCGCGTCGCGCGTGTGCGCGTCCCCGAACGGGGCGGCTACCGATTCGGGGGCTGGCAGCTCGAGTGCCGCCGTCGTAGGCTGCTGGATCCCACCGGCGCACCGTTGTCGCTGAGCAAAGGTGAATACGCCTTGCTGCTGGCATTTTTGGAAGCGCCGCAGCGTCCACTGTCGCGCGAGCAGTTGCTGCAGACCACACGTATTCACAAGGACATCTTAGATCGGAGCATCGACGTCCAGGTGCTGCGGTTGAGGCGCAAGCTGGAAGTCGATCCCAGCGCACCCCGTGCGATTCAAACGAAGCGTGGGGTCGGCTACGTCTTTGCGTTCCCGGTTGAACCGCTCTGACAGCAGTGGCGCTTCCACAGCGCACGCGCGCAATCAATTTTGGATTGGATCGGCGCCCGGTGACCGGACGGGATACTGCAAGACCGTAAGCCAGCTTCGCCGGCGGCGATCAGGATCGCCCCGGACTGGCTCATCCGCCTACCGTCGCACTCGAGAACCGGAATTTCACCCATCCCGCTCGTTGCGGCGCGCCAGGCAGGGCCACGAGTCTGGCCACCGGCGAAATCGACACCGACCGGCTTCCAGTCGAGCCCGGCACAATTAAGGAACAATGCGACCTTGAACGAATTGCCCGAAGCTCCGACGCAATGCAGCCTATAAGCCATCCATCGATTCCTCGCGGCTTTCAGCGTAATCCTCGGCTGCTGCCAGTGATATGTCAGCAGTGTTTGATGCCCGACATAGGATGACGGTTGCTCGAGGAGCATGGACCGACGTCGAGTCTGCCGTCCGTTCCGTCGATAGCCGCAGGACCGCGACCGAATTCATCTTCCGACTACGATGACGGATCTATGTCATCGCGACGTGCGTCGGCGGCGCCCGATCGCCGACGTGCAAACGTTGGGTCGATGCTCTCATTCGGCATCCGGCAGTCGATTGCCGTGGACGGATGCTCCATCCGTCCACGAGAACCGCGTCTATGCGCCTGCCCGCCTGGGAGCCTTGCTCTCTTCCGGCTCGATTTCTGCGGACATGGGGCGTTCGAGAAGCATGGGCGAAGACTGACCTATGGTGGCATGGTTCTCATGCTGAACGGCGAGGTGCCTCTGCCGGCTTTCCTTGGCGAGAAGTTTCTGCCGATACATCTCCACCCGGCTCAGCGCTGCGGGGGCGGCCGCGCCGTTGTCGCCGACGTAGCGGAGCGGACGGTGTTCGCGGTTGTCGAAGTTCAGCGAGAGCACGTCCGGCCGCGCGTAGTGTCCCACCGGGTCCGCGGCCCCTTTCGCCAGAATGATGGCGCTCAGGTCGATGTCGCCGTAGATGATGCCCTCGATGTGCTCCGGCAACGGATCGGCCAGCGAAGATCCGTCGGGCCCGAAGATGCGGGCCCAGCCGCCCCCTACCGGCGACTTGCCGTCAGGGCCCGCCAGGTATCCCCGTCGCTCCTCGGTGTTGCCGAAGTAGTCGAGCGTCGCTTCTCCGATCAACTGCGAGGCGGCGATCACGAACACTTGGCCTTCGAGCGCGTACGACCGGGTAACGGTCTCGTTCGCCTCCAGGCCGAACTGGAACACGTGCTGTCTGAACGCGAACAGGGCCGGCCAGGACGCGATATGGACCTGTTCGCCGAGGCTGTACATGAGTTGCTTGTTCAAAGGCTGAAAGTGCTCCCAGCACTGCAGCGCGCCGACGCGCCCGAACGGGAAATCGTGCGTGAAGAAGTCGATGCCCTTGCCTTCCCCGTACAGAGTGCGCTCGGCATGGCTGGGCTTGAGCTTCCGTCGGTTGCCGACGATCTCGCCAGTCTGGTCGATGAAGGCCTGTGCCATGTACCGGCTGCCGCCCTCGCGCTCGGAATATCCGAGAATGATGGCGATGTTGTTGAAGGCCGCGGCCCGCTGGATGCGTTGCATCCTCTCGTCGCCGAGCTCCAGCGAGTTCTCGTGGTATTTGAGGTAATGGCTGTAGGCTCCGAGTTGGTCGTTCACCCAAATGAACTGAGGATAGCCGGGAAGCCAGACCTCGGGGGTAGCCATGATCTGCGCGCCGTTGCGCGCAGCCTCCTCCATCATGGCGATTGTCTTGTCGATCGTCGCGTCGACGTCCATCCAGACCGGCTCCGCCTGGATCGCGGCCGCACGAAACTTGCTGTCATACGAAGTCATCCTCGTTACCCCTATGTTTGCTGATCATGAAACGTGCGAGCGAACGGCGTGCTTTCGTCACGCGACTGTCGCCCAGCCCGCCGGGCGCCGCGCATTCTTCGAAGCCGTTCAGGCATCGAAGACATCGAGAGGGAGAAATGCCGAAACGATGAGATTCGGAACGTCGACGACCTGGCTGATCTTCAGGTCCACGGCGACGCTGGTCAGGCAATATGCCTGCTCCCGCGTGAAGCCGCGCGTATCCACGATGTATTCGATCATGTTCAGCAGCGCGTTGCGCGCGGCCATCGTAAGATCCTCGGACTCGTTGTGCAGGCCGTCGCGGCTCACCGAAGTCCCCGTCGTCGCGTAGAAGCGCTTCGGCACCGCCATCGACGGCTCGGCGAAGTAGTCCGAGCGCTCGAAAGACGGGTCGTTCTGCTTGCGCCGCCTCGCCTCGCCCTTCAGCACCTCGAATTTCGCCGCGAAGGTCGCGCTTGTCTCGACCGCCGTTCCGCAGGATTCGCCGTCGCCTTGCGCGAAATGCGCGTCGCCGACCGAGAACAGGCCCCCTTTCTGGAATACCGGCAAATACAGTGTCGTGCCGACGGTCATCTGCTTGATGTCGATGTTTCCGCCGGTTTCGTGTGGCGCGAACGTCCGGATCGCGTTCGCCGCTATCGAGGGGATCGACGGCACCGCTGCGTCTGGTTCGGAGAGCAGCACGAAGCCGCCACGCCCCAGCAGATTCTTCTCCCGAGTGTTTATCTTGTTCAGCAGATCGTGGGACGGAGCCACCCCCATCACGCCCATGAATGGGGCGCCGCGAATCTTCACGCCGGGCAGACCGGGAGAGCGTGCGAACCCGCCGGACATTTCCCAATGGATTAGATGAGGGGTCTGGAAATGATCGCGCAGAAACCCGAAGGCTGGAGAGATCAGCGTGAAGCCGCGATCCGCGGTCTCCACCGCCTCGATCTTCACGGCCAGCAGGTCGCCGGGTTCGGCCCCTTCGACATAGACCGGTCCGGTGAGAGGATGGATTCGGTTCAGATTGACGCTCTCCAAATCGGAGCCGGTCATCTTGGGATTTATCTGCCCGTCGAGACCGTCGAGCGTTTCGATCTCGACCGTCGATCCCGAAGAAACGGTTATCGCGGGCTCGATGTCGGGATGCCATCTGTTGTGCCCCGTGCAGCATGGCTGGTCGCACAATGGCTTTCCGGATTCGATGCGAATCCGATGTTTTTCTTTTTGCATCATGAAGTCCTCGACGTGCTCATAAGATGTTGATCGTCGGAATCCCTCTCGGGACCCTACTTGTGGAACAGCTTGGGTTGCGTGGGCGCGGGCGCGTCCGGCGCCCAGATCCGATAACTGAGGGTGGCAAGCACCGTCGTTCCCATCGGCTGGACCGAAGGGTCGGGCGATGCGGCGGCGTTCGACGCCTTGGAGTACACCTCTTTGGTCGCCCATACCGAGACGCTCGCCGGACCGAAATCGTATCCCACCAGCCCCCCGACGGACCAAGTGTCGTATCGTTGGACGTGAGCCAGCTTGCTGCCGCCGAGCGCGGCGCAAGACGCCGGGCAGGAGTCGTCGGTGACCTGGCCGATATAGTAGGCGACCGGACCAATCGTCCACTTGTCGATGGTCTTGGTCGCGGTGAAGTCCGCGTGAAGGATGTTTCCCGTCGTATAATGGGTGATCCTGTTCGGCGTGTTGAATTCCTCGTACATGGCGGCGGTGACGTTCCAGCCATCCTTCAGATAGGATACGATCAGTTCGGGTTGGACCGTCCAATAGGGATTCGCGACGTTGCCTAACCCGTTGGCACCTGTCACCGTACCGTCGTCCAGGCCGAACCCGAGGCCGGCCTTCACGACGAAGCCGCTGGCCCCAAGCTTCCAACTCAATTCCACTGGCACGACGTAGGTATTGAAGACGCCGGCGGCTTGCGCGTTGACGGGCGAACCCACGCTCTGCATGACGAACGGTTGAACGATGACAGCGTCGTACGTGGCGCCGAGGAATGACCAGCCCGGCACGAATAGGATGCCCTGTGCAGCTACGGCTGCTTGCACTCCCGTCTTGCCGGTGCCGGGAGGGTTGAGCGCGTTGGTCCCGGGCCCCGTCAGATTTCCTTGATAGGTGAAGACTTGGTCGAACCCATAGATTCCTGGACCTGGAACGCCTGCGCTTGCGCCTATGAGAATACCCGCCTTCGTGAGGGGAAGACCCCCTTCGGTCGCGTACGAAGAAGACGATGCGAGCGCCGCCAGTGCGGCCCCGCCGCATAGGAAACATCTGATCATGATATCTTCGACCCCCGATGATTTTGAGAGCGGCCCGAACGCCGCTCTCGCTGGGCGCCGACCGTTGGTCGGCGCCGTCGAAGCTTCGTTCGGCCGGTTCGAGGGCACATTGGGAATTATCCATCGGCCCTACAAATACCGATTTCGGCTACGTCCCAGAGGCTTTCGCTATGTGGGACTCGCTGCATAAGGAAGTCGCACGGCTCTGCTCATTCCCGATGCGCGTCGGTTTCCGAATGCTCTTCGGATGCGGTGGCGCGACGCGACCCGCGATCGCGTAGCGCTACCGGCGAGGACAGCTCCGAGTTCGGAAAGCCGCACGAGTCGGCAGAACGCCGCGCGATGGAATCATCGGCGCGGCGTTCTTTCTTCGAGCGGCTTCGAGAGTGGTTGGCGTGCGAGGCCGGTCCGGAGAAATCACGTCCAAGCAGGTATCAGCGCGCTTCCGAAACGCCCTGCGTTGCGTGCGTAGTGAGCGGCCGTAGAGATGAAGGCGTCGCGTTCCTCGTCGGTCAGCACGCGACGCAGCTTCGCCGGCGCTCCGGTCCAGAGCTCGCCTGCTTTTATGCGGCGGCCTTCCAGCAGCAGGCCTCCGGCGCCCAACACGCCTCCGCCTTCGACGACGGCGCCGTTCATGACGGTGGCCCCCATGCCGACGAACGCTTTGTCCTCGAGACGGCAGCCGTGGATGATGCATCCGTGGCCGACCGTCACGTCGTCGCCGATGACGGTCGAGAACTCGCCGGGATCGACGTGGACGATCGTGCCGTCCTGGATGTTCGAGCGTTCACCGATCTTGATGGAGTTGGCGTCGCCGCGAAGGACGCAGTGAAACCAAATGCCCGATCGGGCACCGATCCTAACGTCGCCGATGATCGCGGCGGTCGGTGCGATCCACGCCGTCGGATCGATCGACGGTTCGGCATCGCCCAGACGGAAGAAACTGGTGGATCCCGCGCCCTGCGGAACCTTGGAATAGACGTGCATGTGGGCGCCTCTTAAAGGTAGTAGCTCTTGTGGACGATCACCCATTTGCCTTTGCAGAAGGCCAAATTGAACAGATCTTGACCGTCCATCGTGCGCGGCCCCATCACGAAGCTGAAGGCGACGCGGACGCTGGCTAGGTGGTCGACCATCTGGATCTCGATCTCCCGCGCCTTCTCCTCGGCGTTGTCGTATTTCGAGTGCAGCGATGCGATCGAGGCGACGAATTCGTCGAGCGTGATCGTCTTTATGTCGTCACCCTTGACGTAATAGTGCTGGATGTTGGCCTTCGGATGGAACGTTTCGCGGAATCCGCTCTCGTCCCACGTCCTGACCGCGGTGAGATATTTCGAGATAACCTCGTTCACGGCCTGCTTCTGCTGTTCGACGGTAGTCGTGTTCGTCATCGCCTTGGGTCTCCTCTGTTGTGCGATTTCGTTAGATGCGACGTCCAGAGGACTTCCAGTAGTGTTCCCGGATGTCCTTCTTCAGAACCTTGCCGACGATGCTGCGGGGAAGCGCGTCCCAGATCTCGACGGACTTCGGGGTCCTGATGCTTCCGAGCTGGCGCTTGCAGAGTTCGATGAGATCGTTCTCCTGCACGGTCGCTCCGGGCTTGAGTTCGACGACGGCCGTGACCGCCTCGCCCCATTTTTCGTGCGGAACGCCGACCACCGCGCAGTCCTGGATCGCCGGATGGGTCCAGATCACCTGTTCGACTTCGCCCGGATAGACGTTGAAGCCGCCGCTGATGATGATGTCCTTGCTGCGGTCGAGCAGGTGGACGTATCCGCCCTCGTCCCGGAAGCCGAGGTCGCCCGTGTGAAACCAACCGGCCTTGAAGGCGGCGGCGGTCGCCTCTGGGTTCTTCTCGTAACCGTCGCAGAGGTTGGAGCCGCGACAGACGACTTCGCCCTTTTCGCCGGTCGCGGCGATCCGTCCGTTCTCGTCGACGACGTCGATCATGACGAGCGGGCTCCCGCGGCCGACGCTCGAAAAACGGTCGGTCTCGATCGAGGCTGCGTGTTCCGAAGGAGCCATGATCGACACGGTGCTGGTCGCCTCCATCAGGCCGTACAGCTGCGTCATCACGGGACCGAAGACGGTCCATGCTTCCTTCAGCTTCTCGACCGAGATGGGGGCCGCGCCGTACATGAGATGTCGTAGCGAACCGTAGTCGTGCCTGCCTTCGACGTGCCGGGCGAGCATCATGTAGAGCAGCGTCGGCGGTACGAAGAGACACGTGACCTTGTGGGTCTCGATGGCCTGCAGGATCAACGCCGGATCCGGCTTGGGGAGGATGACGTTGACCCCTCCTTCGGCGAACACGCCCTGCGCGACCTCGCCGGCGACGTGCGACAGCGGCGTCGCGACCAGGTTGATGGGCTTGGTGCCGGCGAAGCATTTGAGACGGTAGTTGACGATCAGCGTCAGCCAATTCGCGGACGTGCGGCGCACGCCTTTGGGCCGGCCGGTCGAACCGCCCGTGGAGATCAGCGTGACGGGCGCGGCCGGATCGATCGCGGCGAAGAACGGCCCGGGAGAGAAGTCGGCGCAGAACCGTCCGAGCGAGATCTCGCCCGGCGCTTCCCCGTTGACGACCACCACGCCCTTCAGCGTCGGCACCTTCGTCCGGATCATCGCGAGATGTTCGGCGAACTGGACGTCGACGAACAGCCATTCGGCGCCGAACGCTTCCATGTTGCCGGCGCACTCTGCGGCGGTCGCCTTCGGGTTCACAGGCATCCAGACGAACGCCGTGCGGTGAATGCCCAGCTGTACCGAGAAGAACGCCGGATAGTTCGGCAGCCAACTGGCCACCTTGGCGCCCGGTGTCAGGCCCGTCTCCGCGAGCGCACGCGCGATCCTGCGGCTCTGGTCCCGGATCTCGCGGTAGGTCGTGACGCGGTCGTCGCAGACGACGGCCGGCGCGTCGGGGGTCGCGTCCGTCTGCTTGTCAAAGAACTCGTACAGACGCATCGGGCCCTCCTTCGACTTCCAGGTTCGGCAATTCGACGAATGTCGCGAAATTCTCGACCGGCTCGCGTTCTGTGATCAGCTTGTTGGAGGGCGCGGATTCGTCGGCGTAGCCGAGCGACATTCCGCATACGACGATCTCGCGCTCAGGCAGTCCGCAGAGCGGGCGGATGACGTCGTGATAGTGCCGCCAGGCGGCCTGGGCGCAGGTCTCCAGGCCGTAGTCGTGGGCCGCCAGCATGAACGACTGCAGGAAGATTCCGTAGTCGAGCCAGCTGCCCTGCTGCAGCGAACGGTCGATCGTGAAGATCAGGCCGACGGGGGCCCCGAAGAACTCGAAATTCCGGCCGGCCATCGCCCAGCTCGCCGACCGGTCGCCGCGCTCCACGCCGAGCAGCTGATAGAGCGCAAACCCGACGGTACGGCGCCTGGTCAGGTAGGGTTCGAACAACGGCTCTGGATTGTAGTCGTATTCGCCATAGGGCTTCGGAGGCTTCTCGCGGTGAGGCTCCAATTCGCGCATCTTCAACACGTCGCGGGTCAGGCGTTCCTTGGCGGGGCCCGTCAGAACGTAGACGCGCCACGGCTGCATGTTGGTGCCGCTCGGCGACCGTGCCGCGGCTTCGAGCAGCTTCGCGATCGTCTCCCGCGGGACCGGCTTCGGAAGGAAGCCCCTGACGGATCGTCTACGGTGCAGTATTTCTACGACGCTCATCGGATTCGCCTTTTCAGAGACCGCCGAGGAAACTGCTACGGACGGTCGGGTTGGAGCGCAGGTCGCTCGATGCGCCGTCGAGGACGATCGATCCCACGCGCAGCACGTAGGCACGGTCGGTGACCTCGAGCGCCTTTGTCAGGTTCTGCTCGGCGAGAACGACGGCGGTACCCGCCTTCGCGATCTCCGGGATCCGGAACAGGACGTCGTCCGTCAGCTTCGGCGACAGTCCGAGCGACGGCTCGTCCAGCAGCAGCAGGCGCGGCCGGCTCATCAGAGCGCGGCAGATGGCCAGCATCTGCTGCTGGCCCCCGGAGAGCGTCCAGCCGAGCGACGTCTCCTTCTCCTTGAGCGCCGGAAAGATCGCGTACATGTCGTCGATCAGCCGGCGCGTTTCCCGCCGCGAGCCGAACGAGGCGACCTCGAGATTTTCGCGGACCGACAGCCCCGGAAAGACGCGGCGGCCTTCGGGCGAGTACCCGATGCCCATGCGCGCACGGCGATTGGCCGGTACCGTCCTGACGTCGGCGCCGTCGAGCAGCAGCTGGCCGTCCTTGGGGCGCAGCAGTCCGGTGATCGTCTTGATCAGGGTGGACTTCCCAGCCCCGTTCGCGCCGACGAGAGCCACGGCCTCGCCGGGGGCGATCCGGAAGGTCACGTCCCTAAGGGCGGCGATCTCTCCATACTGAACGCGCAGGTTGCGGGTTTCGAGGATGTATTTCACGCGGTCATCTCCGCCGCCTGGCGCCGGCCGACGTAAGCTTCGATGACGCGTTCGTTGTCGTAGATCTCCTTCGGCCGTCCGGACGCGATCAGCTGGCCGTAGTCGAGGCAGATCATCTGCGTCGCGAGGCTGCGCAGGAATTCCATGTTGTGCTCGATGATCAGCATCGTGAGCCCGCGCGCGGCCAGGCTTTCGAGATGGACGGCGAGATCGGCCTGCTCGGTCTCGTTCAGTCCGGCCGCCGGCTCGTCGAGCAGCAGAACTGCCGGATCGAGGCATAGGGCTCGAGCGATCTCGACCAACCGTTTGGTGCCGTGCGCCAGCGACCCGCATTTGTCGCCGGCGATCTTCTCCAGCCTCAGTTGCCGCAGCGCCTGCATCGCATGGTGTCGGGCCAGATCGAGCTTCGGGTCGCGCGCGCCGACGAGAAGCGTTTCGCGGAAAGATGCCTTCTCCGCCTGGAAGCGGGCGACGGCGACGTTGTCGAGAACGCTCATGTCCTCGACCAGCCGTAGGTTCTGGAAGGTGCGGCCGATGCCCAGACCGGAGATCAGATGAGGATCGAGCGTCGTGATCGCGCCGCCGCCGAGCGTGATCGCACCCGCATTCGCGCGATAGAGACCCGTGATGCAGTTGACCAACGTCGTCTTGCCGCTGCCGTTGGGGCCGATCACCGCGGTGATCGAGCCGCGCATCAGGGAAAAGCTGACGGCGTCGAGCGCGTGGACGCCGCCGAACGTCTTCGTCAGGCCGTCGACGGTCAGGATGGGCGTCTCCGACGGCATCAGGAGGCCAGATCCGGTGCTCTCCGCTGCGGCAGCGACGGTCGTCGCCGTGTTCGGTACGCCCGGCTGCGGAGGCAGGAGGCGGTCGACGAGACCGGCGAGCCCCTCGGGCGCCACGATCAGGATCAGGATCAGCACTGCGCTCGTGATGATCAGATAGCTCTGCTCGAACGAGCGCAGCCATTCCGGCAGATGGACGACGATCAGCGCACCGGCGATGGCGCCCCAGATGTGGGTCCGGCCGCCGATCACCGCGATGGTCAGGCAGGAGATCATGACCTTGAAGTCGAGGCCTTCGGGCGAGACGATCCGGATTGTGTGCGCGTACAGCGCGCCCGCCATGCCCGCCATGGCAGCGCTCAGAAGGAACATCGCGAAACGCAGCGCATTCGGATCGATGGCAAGCGCCTTCGCCGCGACAGCGTTCTGGCGCACGACGTGGCAGGCCAGGCCGTAAAGGCCGCGCTTCGTCTGGAAGGCGACCAGAGCCGCCACGCCCACGAAGGCCCAGACCAGCAGAAGCATTGGCCATCCCCGGCCGATCTGGGCGCCGAGCACGTTCGGAAGCGGCACGCCGGACAACCCGATGGCGCCGCCGGTCAGCGACTGCCAATCGATCGCCAGGAGCAGAAGCACCTGGCCGATGCCCAAGGTGGCCAGCGCGAAGTAGTGCGAGGCGAGCCGCAGCACCGGCACCGCGACCAGCGAAGCCAGAAGCAGGGATGCGAGTATCGACGCCGGGAAGGTCGCCAGGAATCCCTGCCCCGCTTTGGCGGCGAGGATCCCGGTGACGTAGGCGGAAAAGCCGAAGAACGCGCCCTGTGCCAGCGACAGTTCGCCGACATATCCGAAGATGAACTGGTAGCCGATCGCCAGGATCGCGAACACCCCCGCGAGCGTGAAGAGACGCAGATCGTAGGGAGACGACATCACAAGCGGCCACGCCACGAGCGCGACCAGGCCGAGGACGGCGAGAAACGGACGCAATCGGGACATCGGGCTCACGCGCGTTGCTGGACGGCTTCGCCGAACAGTCCCTGTGGACGGAAGAAGAGTACGACGAGAAAGGCGAGATAGAGCCAGATCGTCGAAGCAGTCGGCGAGAACAGGCTCTGCGCGCCGGCGACGGCCGGCAGGATTACGGGCAAGGACGGGACCAGGACCTCGAAGACCGAGACGATGAGCGCGCCGGCGACCGCTCCACGGAGGCTTCCCCACCCGCCCATCGTCGCCGCGACGTAGGTCTTGATCATGTATGCTTCGCCGTCGCCGGGCGTGATGTAGAACGTGTTGGCGAACATCAGGCCAGCGCTGCCCGCCAGAGCTGCCGCGATCCCGAACGTCACGAGGATCATCGCGTTGACGTTGATCCCGAGAGTGGCCGCGATTTCTCGGTCCTCGGCCACCGCCCTGAGGCGCTTGCCGAGAGTAGTCCGGGACAGGATCAGGTATTGCGCGCCCACCAGGACGACGGCGAGAGCCACCATCGAGATCGCCTGGATGCCGATCGTGACGCCTCCGAACTGGAAGGATCCGGACGAGACGATCGGCGGTGCGACGCGCGGCGACGGCCCGAAGAGCATGCGGGACGCGGTCTCCAGGATCGCTCCCATCGAGATGGTGGAGATGAAGACCGAAACCGCAGGTCGGTCCCGCAGCGGATAGTAGGCGACGAGCGCCAGACCGCCGCCGATCACGATCATCCCCACGAGCACGAAGGGCAGAAGCGCGATGCCGGGAAGACCGAGCCACGACCCGAGCGCCGCAGCGATCAATCCGCCGACGATCACGAAGCTGCCGTGCGCCAGGTTGACGGCACCGGTCGCGTTGAGCACCAGCACGAAGCCCATCGCCAGCAGCGAGTAGGCGGCCGTCAGCGATAGAGCGTTGAGCAGAAGCTGAATCATGGTTGCCCCGAGCGACCCATCGATGCCGGACTGCCGTCAGAATGCGGCGACGTCGTCGTAGCGCTTGACCAGCTTGGGCGTCAGCGAGGTGCCGTCGTAGCAGACGATGACCACCGAGTGCGCCAGGTTGCCCTTCCCGTCCGACTTGTAGGTCATGGCGACGCCCTGGTAGCTGTTGGACGACATGTACTTCCTGACGTCCTCGGCCGAACGCGCGCCGTTCTTCACCGCCGTCAGCGCCATCATCAGGCCATCGTACTGCTGGATCGCGTAGGCGTCCGGCGCAAAGCCGTATTTCGCGGTGTATTCCTCCAGGAACTTGCCGGACGTTGCGTCCTTGCCCTTCTCGATCCACGAGGCGCTTTCGGCGCACACACCCTTGAGGTCGGAAGGCTGCAGCAGCGCCGCGGTCGCCGGCATGGCGATGGTGGTGTTGCCGACTACCGGCGTCTTGATGCCGGATGCCGCGATCTGCTTCACGACCATCGCGATCGATGCGCTGTGCATCTGCACCAGAATGACGTCCGGCTTCGCGGCTTGCAGTTTGGCGAGCGTCGCAGAGATTTCCTTGGTGCTGAGATCTATTCCTTCGGAGAACACCACCTCACCGCCGAGCTTCGCGATGTATTCGGACATGTACTTGAAGCCGCTCTGCCCGTATCCGGTCGTGTTGTAGAGGATGGCGGCCTTCTTCAGCTTGAGATCGTCGACCACGTAGCGGATGTGCGCGGCCTTGGAGATCGCATCGCTCGGATAGAGGCGGAACATGTAGGGGTTACCCTGTTCCGTCACGGGACCCGTGCCCGTCGGCGCGAGGATCGGCATCTTGTAGTCCAGCGCCGTCGGCAGCATCGCGAGGACCTGCGTACCGAACAGCGGAGCCACAACGAAGTCGACGTCCTTGCCGGCGGCGACGCGCTCGAGCGCGTTCGCTCCGCCTTCGGCCGCGGTGCCGGAATCGATCACTTGGGATTTGACTTTCAGGCCTGGGGGGGCGTGCGCGACGGCCATATTGGCGCCGTTCAGTTGCGACGTTCCTTCGAGCGCCAGCAACCCGGTGATCGGTACGATGATCGGTACCGAGAGGTCGACGTCCTGAGCGCAAGCGCTCCACGAACATATGGCGGAAATCGCAAACGCCGCTGCGCCGATGGCTTTCATCACGTGTTCTCCGGATACGGTCCCGACCGGAAAAGCCTCACACGACGACGTGCATGGGCGCCAATACCGATTTCCGAAGGCATCGAAAGGTTTTCGTTAAGGCTGTGCAGGATGCGAACGTCTTGGGCACGATGGCCACGCGGAGAAACGACGTTTCGTCCGCGTGGCCGTCAGGCGCAGGCCCTCGCGGCCGCCGCCGGCGTCTCTATATCGCGCGCGATGTCTTCGAGCATGGCCACTACCGCCGAGACCGATTTGGACTTGGGTGTGTTTGCGCCGCGTACGATGTAGCTCTGCAGCGCCATCTCCGGATTCCGGATGAGACGATAGTCGACGCCCCGCTGCGTGAGCGGCGGAACGCCGACGCTCGGAAAGACGCTGAAGGCGCCGCGCGACGCGACGAAGTCGTAGAGGAGCGCGATGGAGTCCATTTCCGCGACGATGTCGAGATCGATGCCGCGCTCGTCGGCGGTCCGGTCGAGAAGAAGACGGCAGCCGTGGATGCGGGAAGTGTGATGGAGCGGAAGACCGGCCAGATCCGAAAAATCGATCGGCCGCCCAAGCCCGCATCCTTTGACGATGGGTCCGAGCAGATAAAGCGACTCCTTCGCGAACGGCGTCGCGCCGACGACGTTGTGCGAGTCCGGAAGGTACAGGACGGACAGGTCGAACCGGCTGTGCGAATGCCAGGCGCTGACCTCGCCGCTCAGAGCCTCGAAGACCTTCACGTCGAGCTTGGGATGAAGCCGCTTGGCCCGCTCGATCAGGATCGGCGTCACGATGTTGGCGATGCTGGTCATCATCGCGATCGTCACGCTACCGGACACCTCGCTGTCGAGCTCGCGCACGGCCATCCTCGCCTGCTCGATCCGCGCCAAAATATCGCACCCGTGTTCCAAGAACACAGCCCCGGCCGTCGTCAGGCGCACGCCACGCGGATGTCGCACGAGGAGATCGGCGCCCAATTCGGCCTCGAGTTGACTGATCTGAGTGCTGATCGCGGGCTGGGAGATGTGCAGACGGTCGGACGCCTTGGCGAAACTGCCCCCGTCGGCGACCGCCTTGAAGTACAGGATTTGTTTGATGTCCATGCGGACGAGTAAGCAAATGGTGTGCCGATCCCTTGGCCTTAGAAGGCCAAGGGCGCGCCGTGCTGCACCAGATACCGAATAGGGTCCGTTTCCACGACTGCGGTCCCCTCGGCCGTGCGTACCTCTGGCCGATAGCCGATCTTCGATGCCTCAGCAGGTTGAACCATCGGCGGCTCGCTTGGCACGCTTATGGACTTAATCTGAGGTAGCTCGAGTTTCATGTCGGCGATCTCCGAGTGGCAAGTAGATACTGCAAGACATTTGCCACATCGACCGCAGGCCTAGAAATAGGTGCGATTGCCCACGCGATCGTCGATCTTTTAGCCAACTCGGACGCGAGATCGAACTAGCGTTCAACGCAGCGCGAGGCGCGCATCTGTCTCCCGCAGCCGACCTCGACAGCACGATTAAAAGGCAGCAACGAGCATAGATGCACGACCTTTGAGCACGTCCAACCAGTCCTTTCACGCTATCGTCACGATTAACGGAACGACGGCTCAAGCTGGCCGGATTCGTTCTGAAATTCGAGCCCGAGGACGATGTTCGAATATCGCCAGGTTCTTTACTTCAGGGCTGTAGCGAGCTGCGGGAGCATTTCTGCCGCGGCGGCAAAGCTTCACATCGCTCAACCTGCTCTCAGCGCACAGATTATGAGCCTAGAGCAGAAATTGGGACAACCACTCTTTTCGAGGCACGCTAGAGGCGTCAGCTTAACGCCTCACGGCGAGGTTTTCAGCGTACATGCCGACCTAATCGTAGCGCGATTTGAGGCAGCAGAACACGCGGTTAAGACGCTAAACCAGGAGATAGGCGGTCCCGTAACGATCGGTCTTCCGATCACGGTAGCGAACGTTCTGACGGGACCTATACTTGCGGCGGTAAACTCGCAGCATCCGAATATAGAGCTCGCGATTGTCGAAGCGCTGAGTGGCGAAATAGCGCGGTGGCACGTCGATGGTCGCTTCGACCTTTCGGTTTTGTACCGGTTTACGCCGGCTTACGACGAGGAAGTCGTTCCTTTGGTTGTCGAAGACCTCTGGGCATTCGGAAGGAAGTCTACTCTCGAGCAATTCGGCGCGGAGATACCGCTCGACGAACTCGAAAGTCTGGCGATCTATCACACATCCCCTTCGCACGTTTGTCGCGAAGCACTCATGAGTGCGGCATCTTCGAAAAGAGTGCAGCTGAGGGTCGTCGCAGAAGTCGATTCGATCGTTCGCTTGAACGAAATGGCTCTGGGCAGCAACGGAATCACCGTTTTTCCGTTGGCTTCCATTCCGCCGAGCGCTCTTGCGACCGGCCATGCGTGCCGAATCGTATCGCCCGACATCGCGCTTGCGACGACGATCGAGACGTCGCCGAAGCGCTCTCCAACACGGGCGACCGAAGCCGTTCTGCATCTAATTCGCGGCGTAGCGCACGAAGCCCTCGCGAACGGTCGGTGGGTCGGCGCGCGGGCTGCCTAAGCCCATCAATGCATACGGCATGAGCAGATCGCCGCCGCTTCGATGAGCAGCGTGCTGCACATAATCCGGACCTATGGGACGCAGCGGAAATCCGTATTTGTCCCGGCGGTAAGCGTACCCCAACGTCTCGATCGACCGATCGGATTCTTCTCTTCCCATCGGATTTCTCAGCCGACGCGAAGTTCGCCGGCAGCCTTCGCTCGTGACAAGAGGGTCTTAGACATGTCCATCGTCGCCACAAATTTCGAACGGCCGGTCGTCGGCATAGAGCCTGATGTTTATCGCCGCATCGCTTGGCGGATTCTGCCGTTCCTCTTCTTCGGCTACATCCTCGCCTTCCTTGATCGCGTCAACGTCGGCTTCGCCGCCGTACGCATGCAGTCCGACCTCTCCTTCAGCGCCGCGATCTACGGCTTCGGAGCGGGCATCTTCTTCATCGGTTACGTGCTTTGCGAAGTGCCCAGCAACATCCTTCTGGCGCGCATCGGCGCCCGCAAGACCTTCACCCGCATCATGATCGGTTGGGGAATCCTATCGGCTTCGACGATGTTCGTGCAGACGCCGATGCAGTTCTACGCGGTCCGCTTTCTTCTCGGCGCTTTCGAAGCCGGCTTCGGTCCGGGCGTGGTGCTGTATCTGACCTACTGGTTTCCGGACAAGATGCGAGGCGCCATCGTGGCGACCTTCGGCCTGGCGATTCCGGTTTCGGGAGTCCTCGGCGCTCCCCTCTCGGGCTTCGTCATGGGACATCTCGACGGAATGAACGGATGGCACGGATGGCAGTGGATGTTCCTGATCGAAGGAATTCCGACCGCGTTGCTTGGTCTCGTTGCGGCCTTTACGTTGACGGACACGCCCGCGGACGCTTCGTGGCTGACGGTGAAGGAGCGTGCCCGCGTGATCGCCGAAGTCGGCGCGGCGTCCGAGAACGAAGGAAGCGGCCTCCGCGACGTCGTCCGCGATCCGCGCACCTACGCGCTCGGCGCGACATTCTTCGTGATCGCGAGCGGCATCTACATCATCAGCTTCTGGCTGCCGACGCTGGTCAAGGAATACGGCGTCGCCGATCCTTCGACGATAGGTCTGCTGACGGCCGTTCCCTATGTCGCGGCCGGCGCGGGCATGCTCTTCTTCGGCAGTAGCTCGGATCGGCGGGCCGAACGCATCCTGCATACAGCCGTGCCCATGGCGCTCGGCGCAGCCGGCCTTGTCGCCAGCACGTTTTTCACGAACAACCTGCCGTTCGGCCTCGTCGTGCTGTCGCTGGCGTCGTTCGGTCTGTTCGGCGCGTACCCGGTCTTCTGGGCGATAACGATGCGCTATTTCGACTCGGTGTCGGTCGCCGCCGGCATCGCCTTCGTGAACACTATCGCACAGCTGTCCGGCATGGCGAGCCCTTCGCTCCTCGGGTGGATCAAGACCACGACCGGCAGCGTGAACCTGGGCCTATACTTCTTCGCGGTCTTGCTCTGCTTCGGGGCCCTTCTGCTCGTGGTCGCGATTCCCGCACGTCTTCTGTCCGATCGACAGGCGAGCAATTAGGACCCCCCATGCGTTTATTCGACTATCTCGACAAGGCGGCCGAGGCCGCCCCGACGTCGGTCGCGATCGTGCAAGGCGAGACGACCGTCAGCTACGGCGAGCTCGCGGCCGAAAGTCGGCGTTTCGCCAATGCGTTGAACGCTTCGGAATTGGAAGACGGCGCGATCGTGGCGACTTGGCTGCCCAACGACACGTCGTTCTTCGTCTGCCAGTACGGCACGCATCGGACGAAGAAGGTGTGGATGCCCATCAGCCCTCGGGCGACCCGCAACGAAGCGGTCGAGCTCCTGAACGCGTTCGGGGTGCGTTGGCTCGTCGTCCACCACGGATTTGCCGCTCGGCTCGACGAGATACGCGCTCAAGTCCCCGGCCTCGTGGGCCTGGTCGTCGCCGGCGGCACAGTCGGCGCCTATCCCTCGCTTGCGGACTGGATCGGATCTCAAGCCGACGCCTATCGGGACGCCGACGTCGGACCGCTCGATTTCGTCACGCTTCTGACGACCGGGGGATCGACCGGATTGCCGAAAGGCGTCGAGCGCACGAGCCTCAACTGGACGACGATGATCGCCAACTACCGGATGGCGCTGCCTCTCGACGCGCCGCCGGTCAACCTCGCTGTCACGCCGTTGTCGCACGTCGCCGGCGACATTGCGCTCGCTACCTTCGCGCAGGGCGGCACGGTCGTTCTGTGTCCGGACACGAAGCCGGGCACCGTACTCGATCAGATCGAGAAGCATCGGATAAGCACGGCATTCCTTCCGCCGACGCTCGCCTACGGACTGCTGGCCGAGGACGGCGTGCGAACGCGCGACTTCTCGTCCCTGAGATATCTCATCTACGGTTCGGCGCCGATGTCGCTGGCGAAATTGCGGGAGGCCTGGGAAGTGTTCGGCCCCGTGATGACGCAGATCTACGGGCTCACCGAGATCACGAGCACCGCCGCGATCATGTCGCCCGGGGAGCACGACGCCGCGCTGCGCGAGTGTCCTGCCCGCCTGGCCAGCTGCGGCCGGGGCAGCCCGTCGATCGTGGTCGGCGTCGTCGACGACGACGGAAAGCCCGTTCGGGTCGGCGAACGCGGCGAGGTCGCGCTGCGCGGAAACGCGCTGATGCGAGGCTACTTCGGAAACGCAGAAGCGACGGGCGCCGCCGTCCGCGACGGTTGGTTCCGGACCGGAGACATCGGATATCTCGACGAAAGCGGATATCTGTACCTGGTCGACCGCAAGAAGGATCTGATCATCTCCGGAGGCTTCAACGTCTACCCGGGCGAAGTCGAACAGATCGTCTGGAAGCACCCGTCGGTTAAGGATTGCGCGGTGGTCGGCCTGCCCGACGAGAAATGGGGCGAAGCGGTCACAGCCGTCGTCGAACTGAAGCCGGGCCAGACGCTTGTCGAGCAGGAGCTCATCGAGCAGTGCCGGCTGCAGCTGGGCAGCGTGAAGGCGCCCAAGAAGATCGTGATCTGGGACGCTCTGCCCCGCAGCACCGTCGGCAAAGTGCTCAAGAAGGATATCCGCGCCCACTTCTGGAAAGAAACCGGCCGCGCCATCTGAAGCGAGAAGATCGATGACGAGCACGATAGAGCGCCGGCTGCTTGAGCTCGGCCTGTCCCTTCCCGGAAGCTGCGTCTCGCGAGGTCGTTTTCTCCCATGGATCCGGTCGGACAGGCTAGTCCTGCTGGCCGGCCAGATCTGCGAGCGGGACGGCACAATCACGGCGAAAGGTAGGGCAGGTGAGGAAGTCACAGTCGAACGGGCCCGCGAGGCCGCCCGGGATTGCGCGTTGAACCTGCTCTTTCACCTGCGCGACGCATGCGATGGCGATCTCGACTTGGTCGGCAGATGTCTTCGCGTCGGAGTCTTCGTGAACGCTCCGCCCGGCTTCGCCGACAGCCCGTCGGTGGGCAACGGCGCGTCAGATCTGCTGATCGATCTGCTGGGAGACGCGGGACGCCACGTGAGAACGGCAGTGGGTGTCTCGGCCTTGCCCGGAAATGCGGTCGTCGAAGTCGACGCCATCTTCGAACTGAATCGTACGCTTTGACCGATGCGTCGGACGCGGACCCTCGCATATTTGCTCGTCATCGTTCCGGCCGATCTTGCAGAGGAAAAACATTTGCTTTTGCGACAGGTGATCCTTTGATCGTGACATCCTCGAACGAAAACGTCTTCAAGACGACGTCCGGCTCATGGCACGTTTGGGCGCTCTCTGACGGCTACCTCGATATGCCGGCGAGCCTTCTGCGAGACGCCGACAACAATCCGGTCCATGCCGACGCGAAGGCGGATGAAACGCTCCGTCTATCGGTCAATTGTTTCGCACTGGCCGGCCCGGGCGTCGAAGGGATTCTCATCGACAGCGGCGGGGGAGGATGGGCCCCGACTTTGGGTCGTCTCGAAAAGACCATGATCGAAGCCGAAATTGATCCCGCGCTGATTACGGTCTTAGCGCTTACACACACCCATCAGGATCATGTACACGGCTTGCTAACCCCTGACAGCCGTGTTCTTTTTCCGAATCTGAAGTCGATCGTGATACCCGAGGCGGCGGTGAGCGGCTTTCATGCCGAAGCCCAGCTGGCTCAGTTCAGGCCGTTATTGACGCCTATTCGAGATGGCGAACACGTGGCCGAGCGGCTCACGGCTGTCGCCCTGCCCGGTCATGCTCCCGGCCACACCGGTTACGCGTTTCGCACGGACGAAAACAGTTTCCTGTTCTTCGGCGACGTCGTTCATGTACCGGCCCTTCAGTTCGCCAATGCTGCGTTCAGTTGGAGCTATGACGACGATCAACCGACGGCGCGCGCGACCCGCCGCAGGGTTTTCGACGAGGCGGTTGCGACCGGGACTTGGATTGCAGGCGCCCATCTTGGCTGGCCGGGCATCGGGCGTGTGGTCCGTCACGGAGATGCCTACGACTACAGGCCGGCGACGTGACCCAAGTGTGCGCCGGCAAAAATATGCTCGCTAGGAGAATGGATCGTCGCGCCCAGGAGAATGACCTGGCAAGCGCAAATGACAGCCTACCAACTTGGTTGCCGACTCAACTGTCAATCGGCTTTGGACTGGGACCCCCGATCGGCATCCAAAGGGGGCTCTTACGCACTTTTGATGATGCTCCATCGCTTCACAAACGCATTCAATGAGTCCGATCAACAAGTTAGGTTGCCGCCACGATTGAATAGCGATGACTCTACCGATCGGACTCCAATTGGCTGCGGGCCCGTCGAAAATCGGGAGTTTTTTCAGCACGATCGACCGCTACGTTTATCGACGAGATTGAACGTTCATCATCAAAATTGAGTCAGCGCCAAATTTGCAGGCCGATTGACAATCCAGCCTCGTTGGCGACAGCAATGCAGGGGGTGGAAGCCATCGTCCACCTCGCCGCCGTCCTTCGTACGCCGCAGCCAGAGCAGATCTGGACCGTCAACCTAGAAGGCACGCGCAACCTGATCGCGGCGGCCACCGCACATGCGCCCAATGCGCGTTTCATCATGGCGAGCACTGGCCTCGTCTATAGCGCAAACAGTTCCAGGCCTTCGCTAGAAATCGACCAGGTGGCGCCAGAGCGCGACTATCCCGCCAGCAAGGTTGCGGTCGAGAAGTGTTGCGCGAGAGTGGTCTTAACTGGTCGATCCTGCGCTTTGGCTTCGTCTATGGCGACGGCGATGGACATATCGGGCAGATCCCTCATATCGCGCAGATCCTCAAACTGCATCCGGCCAACCGGCTGAGCATGATCCACCACCGCGACATCGCCACGTTCGTGAAGATGGGGTTAAACGGCAAACTGGACGGCCGCGTCGTTAACACAGTGGACGATGAGCCAATGACCATCTTTGAATTGATTGGCTGGCGTTCCGATGGACCCGATCGCAACGCCGCTGACCAATCCCTGGTCGGGCGTTCTTGATGGATCGCTGGCGCAAGACCTGGGTTTCAAGCCTGAGATTCGAACGACCTTCCAGGCGGTTGAAGAGGGCGCATTGTAACAATCTGCCCCACGCCTCCGAGGACTTGACGAGGCGTGTTTCGCTATCTCGCGGGAAGCCAAGGCCATCAAGAGCCAATCTAGCACTACTTTGGCAGAATGTGTTTTCGTCGCTGTTTTTCAATGATCTGCTTTCGGCAATATGGGCACCGCTGAGGCGACGGCCGGAGGATGGGATCGACGATGGCGTGACGTACGGCGGGCATCGTTGGTTGGGGCGGAGGCCCGTTGCTTCTTTTTTTTCCGCCCCGCGTACGCGAGGCGACGATATTGCAGGAAGGTGTAGGCAATCATTGTCATAAGGGCGTGGCGATGAAGACTTTGCCATGATCGCCCTTCGAAGTGATCAAGTCCAAGCTCTTCCTTCAACTGCTGATGCGCCTGCTCACAAATCCACCGTGCCTTGATGGTGGCGGCCAGCGTGCGCAGATTCGTCGCCGCCGGAAGATTGGCGAGATAGTATTTCTCTCCCCGGAGGCACGTTGCTCGCCAATGAGCCAGGCTTCGTCGCCTGGGAGATGCTGCTGACCTTTATCCCATATCCGCTGCGGAGGGCCGTCGGCGGTCCGGACACGGAGAGCAGCAAATCGGGCTTTGAGCCGACCTTTCGTCCCGCTACGCCAACTCACGGTTTTCCATTTGGCGCTGGCCAGCATTTGTTCTGCCGCAATCGATAAGATATCGGGCACGTGGTGCTTTCGTGGTTTCCCGCGGACTTTGGTGATCGGCCAAATGAGCTTCACATCGACCGGATACACTTTCAGGTGCCGAGGAATGCCGACAGCCCAGGCCAGCCCGCGCTCTGTTAGCCCTTGTCGAAACGGTGCGCTGAGGCCGTATCCTGCATCCGCCAGCACACATCCAAAGCGCACGTTGGCTGCCATCGCGCGGTCGATCTCGGCCAAAGCAATCTCCGGCTTGGACCGTGGGGTTCGGTGTTCGACGGGCACGCGAGCGTGCTTCAAACGAGACACGTCGCTCGTCCAACTGTCGGGCAGAAAGAGACGCAACGCGACCATTACCGGCACTTCACCGCGCGCAAGGGTCAGCGACACCAGCGTTTGGCAATTTGCCGTCTTGCCGAGCGCCGACGCATATTGAGCTGCGACACCGACTGAGCGCTCCCCCTTCTTCGGCAGCGAGGTGTCATCAATAACCAGCACCGCATCTCTGCCACCGACAAGTCGGTTCGCCTGGTTGAGCAACTCTGTTTCAAGCGGCGTCGCGTCCCAGACACCGTCCGCAATGAAATGGTGCAGCTGATCGTAGTTGCCCGTGGCAAGGCGTTCCGCCATCGGCTGAACGCTCTTACGATCGCCAGGACCGATCAATCCCGCAACATACAGAGGGCACATCCGCTGCCGGGTCTTATGACCCAGCCGGTCCAAGAACGGCATCAGCCAGCGTTCGAGTTCGTCTTCCCATCCCGGCATGGTCAGCCCTCCAAGAGCCGACCACTCATGAATCATTGAAAAATCGATTCGGGAATCCTATAAAACGCGACAAAATCAACAATCTGCCAAAGTAGTGCTAGGGGCTGGACTCAAAACGTGCGGCCAGCCAAAGCTGGATAGATGCGAGTTGGATGAAGGCAAGGTAGTTTCCCGCAAGCGGGTCGCCACGCGACGACATTGTTTGATCCTGTTGAAGAACCGATGATTCTGCTCGCATATGCGCTAACTCTTATTGCAATCGTGGTTGCGCACTGGATTTGCGCGACGCTCGTCTAGGTGCCGGCTGTCGGGCGGAAGCCGGAAGCGCATTGCGACCGATCCGGACCGCCGAATTTGATCCAAAGTTGCCGCAATACGCTGTTCGAGTCGGAGGTAACTAAAGGCAACTTTGGGCTTGCCCATTCATTTCGATACAGACATCCTATCCTAGTTGATCGCAGCTAGTGAAATATCGCTCACTCGGGATACGGACACCGTGTCAGTTGGCGAAGCCGAGAATGACGGTCGGTTTGTCGCCCTGCTATGGCCCGCCATAAGCGCACCAGCCACCATCGACCGGCAGCACGACGCCGGCCACATAGGACGCATCGTCGGACACGAGAAATGCCACGGCGGAGGCGATTTCATCGGCGGCGCCAAGGCGGCGCAACGGCAGCCGCTGCTCGATGCGGCCGCGGTCGACGCGCGATTCAGCGAACATCTCGGCAGACATCGGCGCCTCGATGTAGCCGGGTGCGACGCAATTGACGCGAATCCCCTTCGCGGACCATTCGCAGGCGAGATTACGCGTCAGATGCGCGATCGCCGCCTTCGAGACACCGTAGCCGTTGGAGCTAGGAATGCCACCCAGCCCCGCCACCGAGCCGATGTTGACGATGGCGCCCGGCTTGCGGCGCGGCAGTGCACGTGCGGCAAAGGCGCGACAGGCCAGGAAGGTGCCGCGGAGATTCACGTCCATGACGCGCTCCCAATCGGCGAGCCTCTGGTCGACGGTGCGGACGATCGGCTCCGCGACGCCGGCATTGTTGACGAGGATATCGAGCGAACCGAGCCGCTCCTCCGCCTCCGCGATCATCCGGTCCACGCCGGCTTCCGAGGAGATGTCGGCCACCAGCGCAACCGCCGTGCCCGGCAGTTGATTCAGCGCGACCGCCAATCGTTCGGCCTGGAGATCGGCAATCGCCACCCGCGCACCGTCAGCCGCAAGACGGCGGGCAATCGCAAGACCGATGCCGCCGGCGGCGCCAGTCACCAGAGCCGTCCTGCCTTCCAGACGTCCCGTCATCGTGCCTTGCTCCCGGTCGCGGCACGCTTGAGGAAAGCGTCCACGCGCTTGCGATGATCCTCGCTGATATTCGTCAGCGCCTCATAGGCCAGGCCCGTATCCATCATGCCGTGGGCGAGCTGCTTCAATGCGATATTCGCGGTGACCTTGGTCCAGCGAATGGCCTTGGTGGAGCCGCTGGCGAGCCGGTCGGCAAAGGCGTCGACCGCAGCCGACAGCGCGTCGCCCGGGACCGCGTGGTTGATCAGGCCGATCTCGGCCGCGCGACGCGCCGTGATGCGATCGCCTGTCAGCAGATATTCCTTGGCGCGCGCGAAGCCGATGAGCTGCGGCCAGATCACGGCACCGCCATCGCCGGCCACCATCCCGATCGACACGTGGGGATCGGCGATGTAGGTCGCCTCGTCGGCGAAGATCACGTCGCAGAACAGGCCGAGCGTGGCGCCAAGTCCGACCGCCGGGCCGTTGATCCTGGCGATGATCGGCTTCTCGCAATCGAGCAGCGTGAAGATGATCGCCTTGGCCTCCGAGACGGTGGTCTCGAAACTCGCCGGATGGTCGATGGCGTCCTGCATCCAGGCCACATCGCCGCCCGCGCAGAACGCCCGTCCGGCGCCGGTCAGCACGATCACGTCGGAGTCGGCATCGAGCGCCGCATCGACGAAAACGCGCGACAATTCGCGATGCAAGGTCGCATCGACCGCATTGAGGGTCTCCGGCCTGTTCATCGTGATGGTGAGCACGCGACCGCGCCGATCGAAGCGCAGAGCGCTGTAATCCTGAAACTGCATTCCTACACTCCTTCCGCAAGCCGCCCCTGAACCTGATCGCGCAGCAGCGTCTTCAACACCTTCCCCATCGGACCGCGCGGCAATGAGCTGGCGAATTCGATGCGACGGGGAATCTTGTAGTCGGCGAGCTTGTCGGCGCAGAACGCACGCAGATCATCCGCGGTGGCGGCCTGGCCGGCCTGCAGGACAACGAAGGCGCAGATATCTTCGCCCAATTTGAGATGCGGCACCGAGACCACCGCCGCCTCCCGAACGGCAGGGTGCGCGAAAAACACCTCCTCGACCTCGAGCGAGCCGATGTTGTGACCGCCGCGGATGATCATGTCCTTCTTGCGATCGACATGGAAGAGGTAGCCGTCCTCGTCGAGGTAACCGACGTCACCGGTGCGCAACCAGCCATCGTGGAAGGTCTGCTCGGTCAGCCCAGGCTCGCCGAAATATTCCCGCATCACGGCCGGGCTGCGGATCTCGATTTCGCCCTTGTCGCCCGGTCCGAGGATGGAGCCGTCCTCGCCGGCGATTCGAACTTCGGTCAGGGCCCAGGGGCGGCCGACCGCGCCCAACTTGGTCAGATTGTCCTCGCCATGCATGACGGTGCCGGATGGTCCGCTTTCGGTCATCCCGTAGGTCTGGCGCAGCTCGACCCACGGAAACGTGGCGGCAAGCTTGCGGATCACTTCGACCGACATCGAGGCACCGCCATAATCGAACATCCGTATCGACGACAGGTCCTGCCTCGCGGGATCATAGGCATCGAGCAGAAAGACGTAGAAGGTCGGCGCACCGATATATTTCGTGCTGCGCTCGCGCTGCATGCGGGCGATGATCTCCGGCACGTCGAAGCGCGGATCGAGCACGGCGGTCGCGCCCGCCCACCATGACGGCAGCAGCAGACAATGCAGCGAAGCCGTGGTGAAGAACGGAAAGAAGCTCCCGAACACGTCGCTCGCTTCCAGGCTCAGCGCATCGGCGAAGCCGTAGGCTGACGTCACGCTGCGGCTGTGCGTCATCACGGCGCCTTTCGGGTGCGCGGTGGTGCCGGATGTGAAGAGGATCTCCGAGATCGCATCCGGCGAGACCTCCGGCCAGGACTTGACCGAGGCGGCATCGGCCGAGGCCAGCTCCCGCCAATCGACTATGTTGCCCGGAAAGCTCGTTCCGACACCGACGATCGAGAGCAACGACGGGATTCGCGGCTTCAGATCCGTCAATTGCGCCAGGAACTCCTGCGCGGCGACGATTGCCGCGCAACCCGCCTTGTTGAGCACGTAGATGATTTCCTCGGCCGCAAAGCGCGTGTTGACGGGCACGACGACGAGCCCAAGCCGGTGCAGCGCCATCATCGTCACCGCGGCTTCGAGGCCGGACTCGTTGTCGAACATCAGCCCGACACGATCGCCCTGCGCAAGATTCAGTCGCCGCAGTCCCGCGGCAAGCGCCGTGGCCCGGTCATGGAGCGCGCCATTGCTCAGGTGGTGCTCGCCTCCGAACCGGGAGGCGGCAATCAACGCGACGCTGTCGGGCCGCTGCTCGGACTGGCGCCGCACCAGATCGAAGACCGTGGCTTCCCGAGCCGCGTCAGGAATCCGAAAGCCGGCGCCGCGTGCCGCCCCATCCATGCACGTCTCCCTTTTCGTTTCTGATGACGAGATATTCGACTTTCGATTCGAAAGTCAAATCATTTGACAACGCATTGAAACAATGATGATTTGTTGGAAACAAAATGCAGGGAGGTAAAATCATGAAAATCTGGACGGCCGCGTTCGCTGCAAGCCTGGTGCTGCTGGCCGGCTCGGCCACGGCCCAGGACAAGCGGCCCTACAAGATCGGCGTGCTCACCGACATGACCGGGATCCTGTCATCATCGCTCGGCGCCGGCTCGGTGGATGGCGCACGCATGGCAATCGAGGACTTCGGCAAGACCGTCAACGGTCAACCCATCGAGCTCGTCTTTGCCGATCACCAGAACAAGCCCGACATCGGTGCCGCAATCGCCCGGAAATGGTTCGATGTCGACGGCGTCGACGCGATCATGGACATCGGAAACTCCGCGGTCGCGCTTGCGGTCCGCGAGCTCGTCCAGAGCAAGAACAAGATCGCCATCTATTCCGGCGCTTCCAGCGCAGACCTCACCGGCAAGTCGTGCTCGCCGAACACCGTGCAGTGGAGTCACGATTCCTACCTGTTCGCTCACGCGCTTCCAGCCGCGCTGCTGCGGCAGGGCCGCAAGAAATGGTTCCTGATCGTGCAGGATTGGGCGTTCGGCCATTCGCTGGAAAGCGAGGTCAAGAAGGTCGTGTCCGAGAATGGCGGCGAGATCGTCGACAGCGTCCGCCATCCGCCGGGCACCATGGACTTTTCCTCGTTTCTCGTGCGCGCACAATCTTCCGGGGCCGATACCGTGGCCTTTCTCTCGGCGGGGCAGGACCTCACCAACATGATCAAGCAGGCGCACGAATTCGGGCTCGCCAACGGCAATCAGCAACTCGTTGCGCTCGCCTTCCTGCTGGCCGACGCCCATGGTCTCGGTCCCCAACAGGCCGAAGGCATCCTGTTCGCCACCGTGTGGTACTGGAATCTCGACAAGCGGGCGCGCGAATGGTCCGAACGGTTCTTTGTGCGCAACAAGGTGATGCCGGCGGAAGCCCATGCGGCCGTCTACAGCTCGACGATGCATCTTCTCAAAGCCGTCAGTGCTGCCGGCAGCACCGATACCGAAAAGGTCATGGCGAAGATGCGGGAGCTTCCCGTCAACGATTTCTACACCGACGGCATCAAGCTGCGCGAGGACGGCCGGCTGCCGCGCAAGGCCTATGTCGCGCGGACGAAGTCGCCGGAGGAGTCGAGGGAGCCGTGGGACTATTACAAGATCGTCTCCGAGATCGCGCCCGAGGCCACCTGGCGCCCCCTGAGCGACAAGGCCTGTCCGCTGATCAAATGATGTCGTCTCTCGGGTCCGAGCCGTCGTATGGTCGAGCCTGCCTGCGGCTGGCCTCCCCCGATCGGGGCGGTTAGAGTATCGATGCCCGCCCGGTCCTTGGGCGAGCATCCAGGCCGACACCAGAGGCAATTGAACCGCGACCATGGCGAGAACGAAGACTGCGCGCGGCATCAGGCCGATCAATCGTATCCCCGCGTCGCGCGCACCCAACGAGCGGATTCGCAAGCTGACCCGGGCAGAGAAATCCGAGCGAACACGGCAGGCGATCTACGATGCGGCGGCAGAGATCGTCGGGCAATACGGCTACACAGAGGCATCCATTTCCCGGATCATGGAGCGGGCCGGCCTCGGCCATGGAACGTTCTACGCCTACTTCAACAGCCGCGACGAATTGTTCGATCAGCTCCTGCCCATCAAGGGTGGCGAGGTGCTTCAGTTCCTGCACACCCGGGTCAAGGGTGCATCGGGCTTCGTCGACATGGAGATCCGCGGATTCGTCGGGTTCCTGGAATACGCCCGGCAGCATCCCTGGTTTTTCCGGTTGCTGCACGAGGCTCCCGTCGCCGCGCCGGCCGCCTATCGAAAGCACATCGACAACATCCTGTCGCGCTTCCGGCGCGCGCTGAAACGTAGCTGGGACAATGGCGAGCTGCCGCAATACAAGGAGAGCGAGCTCGACACCCTCGCCTATCTGCTGATCTCCGCCCGCGACTACGTATTCTCGCAACAGGTCTCACGCAGCCGAGACATTGATGCCGCCATGTCTGATGCAATAGAGACTTATCGTAAGTTCATCAGCCACGGCCTCATGGAGATGTCGGCGCAACAACCAGCGGGAACGGAATGAAATGAGTTCACCGGGGCCCACATCCTGCCTGCGATCGGAAGGACGCTACAGCGATCTCGCAATCAGCAGTTTCATGATCTCGTTGGTGCCGCCATAGATCTTCTGGATGCGGGAATCGACGAAGATGCGCGAGATCGGATATTCCTGCATGTAGCCGTAGCCGCCGAACAGCTGGAGGCATTCATCGGCGGTCTGGACCTGCTTGTCCGAGCACCAGTATTTCGCCATCGAGGCCGTGACGGTGTCGAGGTCCTTGGCGACCAGGCGCTCAATGCACCAGTCGACGAAGACGCGCGCGATCATCGCCTCGGTCTTGCGCTCGGCGAGCGTGAAGGCGGTGTTCTGGAACTCCAGCAGCGGCTTGCCGAAAGCCTTCCGTTCCTTGGTGTAGTCGGCGGTGAGCTTGACCGCGCGCTCCATCGAGGCGACGGCGCCGACCGCGAGCGATAGCCGCTCCTGCGGCAATTGCTGCATCAGCTGAACGAAGCCCTGGCCTTCCTCCTTGCCCAGCAGGTTCTCAGGCGGAACGGTCACGTTGTCGAAGAACAGCTCCGAGGTGTCGGAGGCGTGCAGGCCGATCTTGTCGAGGTTGCGCCCGCGCTTGTAGCCGTCCGCACCTGATGTCTCGACCACGATCAGCGAAATGCCCTTGGCGCCGGCATCGCCGGGCATTGTCCAGGGTGGCGAAGTCCGCAGTGTCTTCATGATCGTCATCACGCGCCTGGTAACGGTCGCGTCAGCCGGATCGGGCGATGCAAATCTGCCATCGCGGTCGTAGTAGTCGATCCTGAAGAAGAATCGCGTGGCATCGAGCTCGATGCTGCCGAAGTCGTGCTCTCCATGGGAATCGTTGCCCAGGGTGAAGCGGTCGAACGTCCGTACCAGCTCCAGCAATTTGGCCTGGCGCTCGATAGTTAGGCGGGTAACACCGGACGTGACGAGAACTGTGCCGCCGAAAACGAGTGTCTGGCGGAAGCTGTCGTTCAAGCTGCGGATTTTGATGGTGTCGGTCATGTGAGGATCTCCCTTTGGTTATCGGCTGCTCCATCGCGGCCGGTCGGGAGAATTCGAGGGCAGCAGGCCTGAGCGACCAGTCAAGGAGGCTCCGCGTGCAACGCCGCGTGGATGCCTTGATGGGTTGCGCTGCTGACCTATTCACCCGACCTTACCGGCCGGGTGGGTGCAGATCTTCATGGGGGAGTGCGACGCCTAGCTGACACCCATCTGCAGAAATTCGCGGGGATCAACGTCCCATGGTTCGCCTCGATAGACGTTGTCGGCCGAGTCCACGCAAATGGGCGTAAGTTTCACTACGCCGGCCTGGCGATTCGCCATCAACGCTTCTGCGATGTCAGAATAGGGCAACAGTAGATGCGCGCTCTGGCCATCTGACAACGTCACCGTCAATCGGGTGTCCGGCATACCTGGAGAGCGATCGGTGAGCATGGGTGCCAAGCGGGCGCCGCTAGTGGTCTCGAACGTCAGGGTTTTAACGGTCACGACGCGATGGCCGGTATTGAGCGCCTCCAATTTCGCGTAAGGCGCTCCAAGTTGGTCGCCGTAGGTCGGCATTGCAGTCGAAGCGCTGATGGTGATTTGGCGGCGATCCTTTCGCGCCGCTTGCCGCCAGTTAAATGTCGAGAGCACCGCGCCGTAAACAGCAATGGCGAATAGCACCACATCTCTGACCATTGGAAACCATGCTTCCACCATCACACTCCCCGATCGTTCGTTTTTGAACCCTGGCACGGCCCGCTGCGGCAAAATCAGGAAGCGATGTGACCTGGCGGCGATTGCTAGTCGAGAACCTCGGCCGTCACGGGTCCCGCCTCATAGAGTTGACCTTCTTTTTCGAGTGTCTTCCGACGAGTATTCGCGGCTGTGACAAAGGCGTTTAGCTTGTCGAGGTCGGCTTTTATTTCAATAAACTTGGGAAGATCAACCGGCACTCCCGCTGATTGGTCGTGGCCGGAATACTTAGAACACCGCGTCATGCCAGCGTGCACCGCCTCGTAGTCCGCTTGCTCGACGCGGGCGGCCCTCAATTTGAGGGTCGCGACATTGGGGCGGAAGCGGCCGACAACGCCCGCGAAAAGAATTTCTTCGATGGCATGCTCCCAGGTTTCGCGCATCTTGCTGTACACATCGGTGACAAACGAGCGCTCTGTCTCATCGGTTTCCGAATAGGTCGGCTTCTTCTTTTGCAGTAAGCCGTCGATGATTGAGATCCGCTTCGTCACACCCATGGAAATCCAGGGCTCCTGACCGACGTCGATGATGCCGAACCGTCCGTCCGCATGCTTGGCGATCCATTCCTCTCGCAGAGGCACCTTCATGTCCCGCGCGGTTTCGAACACGGCATGGTGAAAGAAGAGATTGTGCGTGAAGATAATGACCTGCCGCCCGGCGGCGGCCTCTTTGACCAGGCGTTTCGCCACCGCTTCCATACGGGCATGATCCAGCGATGACACCGGATCATCGACCACGATTCCGTGCCTGGCGCCGACCTCTTTCAATTCGGCGAGGAAGCCTGCCAGGGCGAGCGCCCGTTTTTCCCCTTCGCTCAGGATGTCACTGTTCTTCCCGACCTTCTGCTGGGCATCCAGTCCAATGTGCACCTTGCTCTTGCCGACCTCCCCTCGGTCGGCAAGTTTTAGGGGTAGATGCTGAAGGTCGAGGGCTTTGATCTCGTCTTCAAGACTGGTTTGGAGGGACGCGGTCAGTACCTTCCTTCTGATGCGGGTGATGTGGGAGGTAATCCCGGCGACAGAACAGGCGGTGACGCACGCTTTGGTCTTCAGGAACAGATCGAGTGAATTCCGTCGCGCCACGAAGGTGTCGATGTCAGCCGAGAACTTTTTCCGCGCTTCCAGCTCGTCGAACTCTTGCTGACGCTTCAGCCGCTTGGCGGTCTCGTCGGTCGTTGGTTTCAGCCCCTTGATCTCGTTGGCAAGGACGGTGACTTCAACCAGCAGTTCGTCGATGATCGACCGGTCGAGATCCGCAAGCACCTCAAGACCTGCGTACTCGACTGTCTTGATGGCTGTTGAAACCAGAGTGTGACGTTCCTGGCAGACGCCGTAGAACCGCTCAAGCTTGTCCGCCAGCGCCTGACGGGGCGGCGAGCCCTCGACGAAGTTGACGAGGCGGCTCCTGATCTCCTGACTGCTGAGAATCTTGAGTTCAAGGATGGTGCGCGCGGCATCCCCGAACTCCTTCTTTGCCTTTTCGGCGTCCGCGTTAGCTCGGCCCTCGATGTACTCATCAAAAGCAACGAGTCGCGTGCGGGCAGGTCCATCGAGAGGCTGATGGCAGAGCACACAGGTATCAGCGGTAGCCAGTTGGGGCGGCTGAAGGTCCGGGTATGCTTCGGCGGCGAAGTCGCGCGCGTACCTCAGCAGTTGGCGCCAGGTCTCACTGCCCAGCTGCGGAACCGCCGAATCCTCGGCCAAGGAGGAAGCGGCTGCCTTCGCCGCCTCGCGCGTGGCCGCTGCCTTTTCCCGCGCGTCCTTCAGTTTCGCAAGGCCGGCATTGCCGATCCCATCGACGAGGGTATTTGCATCAGCAACCAGCGTCTCGACGGTCGACTTGGTGGCCTCCTTCACTTTCGACAGAAGAACCGGGTCCTTGCTGAGCTCGAGCGCGAGCGCCTGAAAGGCAGACTCGTCCGTTTCAGTCCAAGCGGCCAACGCCCGCAACGCCTGGGCGTCAGGAAGGTTCTGGTCCGCCTTCAAGGCCCCAATCAGCGCCGATACCTTGGTGCGCTTCTCGTATCCGAGCGGCAACGGCGCCTGATGCACCTTGTTCAAGGCCGCTTCCTCAGCCTTGAAGCGGGCGTCCAGGATGCGCAGAACCTCGGCGAGGTTGGTCAACAGAGCAAGCTCGAAGGGCAAGAATTCGATGTTGCGCTCGGCGTCGACGTACAGTCCTGCAGCATCGCTGTCGAAGACCGAGATTCGGCCCAGTTCCGGCGGCGCCGCCTTTCTGTCATCCCAGAGCACGCTGCGGGTTTTGTCACCATCGACGCGGAAGGTCAGGCTCACCTCCCGGGGATTGGATGTGGCCGGCTCGAACACGTTACCCCGTAGGGTTACGTCGTGCAGGCAATGGCAAATTTTCTTGGCAATACGGCAATACCCGCTCTTACCCGAACCGTTCGGACCGTAAATCAGCGTCACGCCGTTGATGGCAAACTTGAGCGGCGGCTGTGCCGCAGCCAACCGGTCGATATTGCGCAACGGCCCGATCGAGCCCAGGACGGTGACCGGCGCGAACTGATTGCCCGCCTTGAGGTGAGTTTTCGTCAGCGCAGGCCAGTCGGGCGCCTTTCCGGCGGTAATCCCTGCTTCCGCCCTTACCGCATCTTCTAGCTGTTTGAGTTCATCTGTGTCGAGAGCCGGCTTGGTGGTGAGGAGCCGTATGGCTTCCTGTTGCCAGCGCGGGCGTGCAACGCACCAATCGAATAGTTCATTATCGCTTGCCATATGCGTTCCGGCGGAAATTGTATATCTGGAAATGCAAAATCATGGATTGCATCAATGGAGAGCGCTCGACTTCGGTTGTCAAGACACCACCCCACACTCAAATAGACGTTAGGCCGGACGGATCACGTCTATTCAGCCTAGAAACGCTGACCTTCCAGAGACGAATCTTGAAGTCGTGAATCAGCTATTCAGCCGCTTCCGCAGGCGAGCTCTTCAGCTCCGCGAACTTCGCTGCCATCGTGGGATTGCCCCGCGTCAGCTTCTTGATCGTCACGTCCTGCGCCTTGTCGTTCGCAAGGCGCAGGTTGCGATCCGTACCCATCAACGCATCCTTGGTCTTCTGCAGATGGTCGATGGACTTGTCGATCTCGGCAATTGCCGTCTGGAAGTTTCGAGAGGCGAGATCGTAGTTCTTTGAAAACGCGGTCTTGAACGTCTCTAACTGGCTTTCGAACTGGGTGATGTCGATATTCTGGGCCTTAACCAGCGCCAGCTCAGTCCGGTATTTCAAGGAATTGAGAGAGGCATTCCGCAGTAGCGTGATCATCGGCAGGAAGAACTGCGGCCGGATGACGTACATCTTGGGATAGCGGTGGAAGACGTCGACGATGCCCGTGTTGTAGAGTTCGTTGTCGGGTTCGAGCAAGGAGACCAAGATCGCGTACTCGCAGCCCTTCTCGGTGCGATCGCGGTCAAGCTCCTTTAGGAAATCCTCGTTCCTGCTCTTCGTTGCGGTTCTATCGCTTTCATTCTTCATCTCGAACATGATCGAGATGAACTCGGTGCCGGATTCGTCCGCATCGCGAAAGATGTAGTCGCCCTTGCTGCCGGTCCGGGCGTCGTTGTCTTTCTCGAAATACGCCCGAGGAAACGCCATCGAGCGCACCCGGTTGAACTCGGCCTCGCAGTGCTGTTCGAGGGTCTCGCCGACCATCTTGGTCGACAGGCGGGCCTTCATATCCTTCAGGCGTTCGATCGCGTCATCGCGATCCTTGATCTGGGTTTCGTACTTGTCCTTGAGCGACTGCTCGGACAGCTGCTTTTCAAGCTGGACCTGCTTGATGCCGTTCTTCAGCTCATCGCGCTCCTTCTCGACGGCGCCGACGGCTTCGGTCACGGCGAGCTTCTTCTCCAGCTCGACGGCTTGAAGCTTAGCCTTCAGCTCCTGGATTTCTTTTTCCTTGGCGGCCGTGATCTTGTGCTGCTCGCTGGCCAAAAGCGCCTCAGCAAGCTCCGAGGCCGCCTTCTTCTCGCGCTCGGACTCGGCCAGCGCGTTCGCGAGCCTGTCCCGCTCTTTTTCGACGGCGCTTAGCGCTTCGCTCACCGCGAGCTTCTGCGAAACTCCACTGGCCTCAAGCTTGGACTTCAGCTCCTGGATTTCGGCATCCTTGGCAGCGGCGGTCTTCTGCAGATCGCCGCTGACCTGGGCCTTGGCCAATTCTACGGCGCTCTGCTTGTCGCGCTCGGCCAACTCCAGCCGTTCGTGCAGCTGCTTTTCAAAGTCGCCGTCACGGACCTGCTTCAGGATATCCGCATAACCGGACTCATCGACCTTGAAGGCCTTGGTACAGTGGGGGCAGATGATCTCGTGCATGGTTCCTGCCCGGCTGGGCGTTTCCTGTTTTCGTTGAAAAGCTGGCTGCGGGGCTGACAGAATCGCCCCCGCACATTTGAGAACAAAATTAGAACAAGCCAATCTGGACGGTCAAGCGATACGCATCGCTTCCGGGCATTTTCAGCTGGAAATCCACTGATTTCCCGCTATCGGCAGGTGTGGTCCGCTAACCCAACCGGCAAACAAAGCGGCAAGCCGGCAACCCTAGGTATTCCTTAAGCTCTGCTTCTACTGAGATATTTTGCGACAGAGGAAGCGGCAAATGTGGACGTATCAGCGATGGCCAGAGCCACAGAGGTTTTCTCGGTGCGCACGTCGTAAACCCGCAAATGCGATTGCACGTTTTCACGGCGAGGATGGAATAAGGAAAGGAAAGTCCATTTTCCTTTCCTTACGCGAACAGTAAGGAAAGGATGGCATCCTTAGCCCCTGGTCCGAACTCTGCCTCTCAACCAACGCCAAGCCAGCTCTTTCAACTCAAGCTTTGGCGCGGCTTGGCAAGTCCGGGCCCATTACCTGTCCCTCACAGCAGGCGGCGCAAAATCGCAAATACGAGGTGGTGCGCCTAGCAAGATCACCCCTATATCTTCGATAAGGTAGCGATAACGCCTGATGGCGTATCTGAAAGTTCGTGTTCACCACCCCCTAGAATCCGTGATATGGTTCGCCCATGACCGACAAGCGCAAAGGCTCCAGCATCAATTCTTCCTCCCGCATTTTGGGAGACAAGACTTTTGCGGCCATTTCGGCTGTCGAAGGGTTGAAGCTTGGCAAAGCTTCTAAGGAGCGCCTGTCAGCCCTCAACAAATCGAAGCTGACGCCCGCTCAAAAGCGAGCTGAGGTATTGAGGGCGTACGTTCAGCCCAAAGGCCGCTAACCGAATTGAGCGGCTACGACGTATCCGACGACCCCTATTGCTACAAAGGCACGTCGGTCCTTAAGAACCGAGCCCGCCTCAGGGATGCGAAAACCCTGGATGCGTTTGAACTCGAAATGATGGCGCTGAGGTCGCGAGAGCCCTTGCCTGAGGGGCGCTTCACGCCAACGCATTATAGAAGCATCCACCACCATTTGTTCCAGGACGTTTATACTTGGGCCGGGAAATACCGGACAGTCCGCACGGCAAAGGGCGGGAACTGGTTCTGCTACCCCGAACACATCTCCTCAAGCATGAACCAGCTGTTCAAGAAGCTTGAGCTTCCGGCGCTACAGCGTGGCACAACCGCAGAAGACTTCTTGGATGCAGCCGCGGATTTTTTGGCTGAGCTCAACGCCATTCATGCATTTCGCGAGGGGAACGGCAGATCCCAATTGGCCTTCATGCATCTTTTCAGCCGCCATGTCGGCTACCCGCTCAACTTTGATCGAGTTGACGCCGAAACCTTCATGCCCGCGATGATCGCGAGCTTCCACGGTAAGATCGGTCTGCTCAAAAACGAGCTGCGGAAACTGCTTTGAGCTACTCGCCGGCCTGACGCGCCAGGAGTTTGCGCGCGCGGGCCAAACGGGCCTTCAGGTCTTCCTGAAAGGCGGGGTCTTTGCGCCGGCTCTCGATGTGCTCGCTGATCGCGGCACGAATCACATCCGAAATAGCCCGCTGCTCGACCGATGCGACGGTTTCGAGCGCTTCGGCCTGCTCGTCGGTCAGGCGGATCGTCATGGCTTTCGTGGTTTTCATGCGGGAAATCTGCACCTTAACACCGGGCTTGTCAAGCGCCACAGTATCGTGGTATCTTGGTATCAATCAATGGAGGTACCACGATGACTGAGCATGACGAGACCGGCGCTTCGACAAGCCGCGAGAAGGAGCTGGAAGCCTTCAGGGAGCGCCAGCTGCGTGAGCTGCGGGAGTTTGAGGAGCGCCAGAAACAGGAGCTGGAACAGTTCGAGCGCCATGAGCTGGAAGAGCTAAAGGAGTTCGAGGAGCGTCAGCATCCCTACGAGATCAAGATCGACCGCACCGAGTTCAAGGTGACGGAGCACTTCCTCACGGGCGCCCAACTGCGGGCACTGCCCAATCCGCCCATCGGCCCCGACCGGGACCTGTTCGAGGTCGTGCCGGGCGGCTCCGACGAAAAGATCGCGGACACTCAGAAAGTGAAAATGCGCGACGGCCTGCGCTTTTTCACCGCGCCCGCGCAGATCAATCCGGGCCTCGTCTAAGGAACGACCGCCGTGCTGCCTTCACACGATATGGAATTTCTGAGCGCCAAGGCCCCCGGCCATCAGGTCACGACTGAAGGCGGCGTCATCTGCGTCCTCGTTCCATCGTACCCGCTTCCTAAGGGGTTCGACCAGGAGGCCAGCGACCTGCTGATTCGCCTGGCCCCTGGTTATCCCGATGTACCGCCGGATATGTGGTGGTTCGACCCACCGGTACGCCGAACCGACGGTGTTGTCATTCCAGCTACCGAAGCGCGCGAGGGCCATCTCGGGCGCCAATGGCAGCGCTGGTCGCGGCATTTTACAGCGGGCCAATGGCGCTCAGGCATCGACTCGCTTCAAAGCTACTTCGCCTTGATCAGAAATGAGCTGCTGAAAGCGGCCCCAGGAGCATCATGACAATTACACTGGTCCTGATAGAACCGCTTTTCCAGGAGATCGAGCAGACCGCTAGACTTCCGGTGGAAACCGCGGGCGTGCTGCTTGCGGGTATCGCCCGCGCGCCGAACGGCGACATCCGGCTCCTCGGGCGTGGAATGCGCTGGGTGCCTCAAGACGCCTATCTCGCGCGTGAAGGAGACCATCTCGCGATCGCGTCACAGGGGTACGTGCCTGCCCTTGCCGAAGCCGAGAGCATTGGCGCCATTCCGATTTGGTTTCACACGCATCCTGGCATGGTCGGTCACCCCACACCGAGCATGGCCGACCGCAAAGTCGACCAGGACATCTCCGACCTTTTCCGGTTGCGTTCGGGCTCGGAACTGTACGTCACGCTTATCGCGTCGCCGCGCGACGACGGGATCACGTTTACCGGCGAGGTACATTTCGGCGACGGCGGCAAAGCGCCGATCGATCGCCTTTGGCGCGTCGGCGACAAATGGCAGCTTGTGAATTCTTTCAATTCGAGCGCGCCGCAGATCCCTGCGATCTTTGACCGGAGCGTCCGTGCGTTCGGCACCGATGTCCAGCAAACCCTCGGGGCGTTGCGAGTAGGGGTCGTTGGCTGCGGTGGCACCGGCTCGGCGGTCGCCGAGCAGTTGGTGCGTATCGGCGTGCGGCATCTTACGCTGATCGACGCCGATACGCTGACCGAGAGCAATGTCACCCGTGTCTACGGCTCCACGCCTGCCGCAGTCGGCAAACCAAAGACGGAGATGCTGCAAAGCCATCTGACAGCGATAGCACCCGATCTCGACTGCCATACCGTGCCGGCGATGGTGACCCTTGAGAAAACGGCGCGCGAACTGATCCCGTGCGACGTTGTCTTTGGTTGCACTGATGACAACGCCGGCCGCCTGGTTCTGTCGCGGTTCTCGACCTTCCTGGCTACCCCCGTGATCGATTGCGGCGTGCTGCTGGGCGGCGATGGGGCCTTGGCAAGCATCAATGGCCGCGTAACCACCCTCACCCCAGGCGGCGCCTGCCTCGTCTGCCGCGACCGGATCGACCTTGCGCGCGCGCAAACAGAGCTGCGAACGCCGGAGGAGCGGATACGGCTTGAAAATGAGGGCTATGCGCCCGTCCTGGGAGGCATAGAACCAGCGGTGGTGACCTTCACGACCAGCATCGCTTCAGCCGCCATTAACGAGCTTCTGGAGCGCCTGATCGGGTTTGGACCGAGCCCGAGGCCGACGGAGGTGCTCTTCCGCTGGCACGAGAGGGAAATTTCGACCAACAACGCTAAGCCGCGGCCGGGTCATTATTGCAACCCGGAAAGCCAGAAGATCGGCAAGGGCGATGGCGATCCCTTCCTCGAACAGGCGTGGCCCGGCGCATGAAGATTCGTTGGTGGCAGTGGCGATGGACCGACTGGCTTCCACCGCGCCTGGCGCATTTGCCGCGATGGAAGTGGCTACAGCTCGGCTGGCTTCCTCAGTGGCTAACGGATCAGCCGCCGCTGTACTGCATCGGTCAGGTCGAATCAGCCGATGAGATACCTGAGAAGCTGCCAAGCAATACCGCAGTCGTTGTCGGCGACGCCTCGCGACTGAAATGGATCGCGTTCGATTGCCCCTGCAGAAGCGGCCATCGCATCATGCTGAACCTCGATCGCGGTCGCAGCCCGTTCTGGCAATTATCTACGGTTGAGGGTACTCTGTCGCTTTCGCCGAGCGTGAACTACCATAATGGTCGGCGCAGATGCCATTACTTCATAAAAAACGGAAAAGTTGATTGGATGGGGGATTCATTTGGTGAGCGATAACGGTCAGGAGACCTTGCCGGCGTCCGAAGCCGCACCGCACAAAACCGAGCGTCCACTTACAAAGACGCCAATGTATGCGGCAATGAACGCGGGCCGTTACCAACGGCAGGAACTCATCAAGCAGATAAACGCATCCGAGGGCACAAAGCTCATCTGCTACGTTTCGAGCTTGGAAGCCGAGATTGATCGCAACGACGTCATGGGCTTTGTGGAGATGCTCCACAATATACGCGAAAATTCGGCGATCGATCTGCTTCTCAACACCGGTGGTGGTGACGTCGATGCCTGCGAGAAGCTGGTCAAGCTGATGCTCGCAAAAGCTGGCACGCAGCCCTTCCGGGTGATCGTCCCCGACTTGGCAAAGAGCGCCGGCACCCTGATGGCGCTTGCCGCCAGCAAGATCATCATGAGCAACACCTCCGAGCTTGGCATGATCGATCCGCAGGTCTTCCTTAAGGACTCGCGCGGCAATGACCTGCCCTATTCTGTCATGGGTTATTTGGAGGCTTACGAGGAACACTGCGAGGCGATGCGCAAAAATCCTAACGATCCAATTGCCCTGCTGATGCTCGACAGCTTCGACGCCAGGACGGTTAAGAAGTTCCAGGGCATCCGCGACCGCGTGAGGACGTTTGCCGAGGATATGCTCAAGAGACGTGGCGCGCCGAGTTCGACGATTTCTCAAGCCTTGATGAGCGCCAGCCAATGGAAGACCCACGGTCAGCCGATCGACTTCGCCGATGCGAAGCAACTTGGTCTGCCGATTGAGTATCTCTCGCCGGATGATGCGCGTTGGGGCCAATATTGGCAGCTCTACTGCCTGCTCCGCCTTGAAACCCAAGAAGGCAAAAAGATCTACGAGTCGGCCCACGCCTCGCAAATCGTCTGAACCCCTAGGATATCGGCCGCACGAATTGCATCGTCAGGGGCGCGTGCGCCCTACCGTCATCCCAGCTCATTGTCAGCCAGTTGGTCGAGGCGGGGTACGCGATGATGATTCTTCCCGGCCGATATCGAGCACCGCGCAGAAACGGATACTTGCCCTCATCCAGAGGTTCGAGCATCAACACAAAGCTTAGGCCTAAGATATTCAGCGCCAGCGCTTCGATATCTTCCTGTGCATTTGTGAGCGGCTGCAGCTGGAAGCGCTTATGGTTGAGGGCTCGGTCACCCGTATTCATGGTGCAGTAGAGCCCAGCACCTTCCGGCCAATGACGGGGATCGTCGAGCATGTCCAATAGCGTTGCGTCGCGCGAGAAGGCGCCAGATAGCGGCGCCCTTCCCCTTGCGAGATTCTTCGAGACTGCCGCCGCCTTGGCCGTCTTGAGCAGCCATCTTTCCAGGTCATGCCCCGACACGAGGGCGTGTCGCGATCCCGCATCCACTTCCAGGTACGATTTGAGCGAAGAGAAGAAATACTTGGCGGCATCATCAAGTGGATGAAGAGTGCTGTTGTGCTTAGCGCAAAGACAGTTCGTCCGCAGATTTTGGGGCGCGAGTACCCTCTCTTCGTCCGGCGCGAGCCACGGGAGTCCGCCGACGGAGAAATCGCCGTCGCCCATCAACACGCGGATGACCGACTCCGAAATAATGTGCTCGCCCGAAATAGGGCCGACGCACGAACCAAGGTCGCGCATATAGCATTTGGCGACGCTTGATGCTTGGGGAAGTGCCCTTAACGCAAGGACCGCGGATGGCTTGTACCAGTCCTTGCCATTGAAACAACATGACCGCCCAGGGCGCATTGAACCGCACGGGCACGGGCCATTCAGTACCGCCTCTCTTTTTCGCTTCGCTTCGCCCACTTTTTCAGGGCCTCACACGATTATTGTAAACCGCGATCCAGGCCTCATGCTCGGCCTTGAGATTTTCGACCAGGGCCTTCACGGTCGCGTCGTTAATCGCCTGAGGCTTCCCGTGACTGAACTCGTTCCGGCGCTTGTGAATGTCGCTCAGCAGATCGGCAACAGCCGCAAAACCTTGGTCGCGGAGATCATCGAAATAGGTCGTACCGAAGAATATCCTGTACAGATCGAACAGACGGCTTCCGATTCCGGAATGGCGCTTCAGCTGATCCTCTAGAACGCGCTGTGGAAGCTTCCGCATCGCCGAGCGATGAAGTCTCTCGATCCGGGTCTCAAAGTACCCCCAGAACAGCAGTACGAGGGCCGCTTGCGCAGATGGACGCTCGACATTGGAAGAGTGTGCAAGCGCTTGGAATTCGACAACCGGTCGCTCCCACTCACGCTGAAGCATCTGAAGGTAGATATAGTCCTCATAGCGACCTTCGGCCCCGGCGACGATATAAGCTAACGTTGTTCGACCATCACTGGTTGTTCTCGTCGACGAGAAATCAGCCGGGGCTGCACCGCAGGCAGGGCACGGACCTTCGTGCCGACGGATACCCGGACAATCGCCTCCACACAACATGTAGCCGGACCAGAGACTGAACCAAGATTTCCCTGCTAGCTCGTCGTACCACATCGCATGCCTCCCCAACCGCAGCAGAATAACCCCAGGTACCCGAAAGGCTAAGCAGCTTTTAAGCGCTGGCTCTGCGACTCGCGTTAGGCGAAGCGGGTGCGCTTAGGGACGTACAGGACTTCGAGATGCCGGTCCGCAGGGACGACGGCCAGAAAACCGACCTTGACCGGCCAAGGAGACTGGTCATTCCAGCTGTCATTACGGAGCTGGTGGTCGCGTATGGCACTGTAGACCGACGCCCCCTTGCTGCGAAGATCATCCAACATCTCGCCTACGTCCTTCGCGAACGCCAGGCGGGCCGACATCGCGATATCGTCCACGTCCATCAGATCCCGGAGATAGTCGCAGAATGCAGCCCCGAGCTCCTTGGCCTCTTCACCAAGGTCGGCGTCGATCGTGAACGACGCCGCGTTGACGGTATCCGCAAATCCGACGGCGTCTTCGCCAGAAGCAATGATCTCTGCCTTGACCCGGATCTGATCGGGGTGCTGGTTATCCAGCTGCTTCTGTTTCACGTCCTTGAGGTTATCGAAGAAGCTCAGGACGCTCTCGATGAATTTAGGGTCATCAAAGATATCCGGATCGTCGTAGCCGAGCGCCTTGGCGATCGCGCGACGTGACATCACGTTGATGGGCTGTCCGGATTCAAATCGCTGGACCGTCCGAATGTTGACGGAGGCGTTCGCGGCTAGCGCATCCTGGGAAAGATGCTGAGCGTCCCGGACGCAACGGGCCCAAAAGCCGAGCATTTTAGGGTCAAGCAAGGTGATGTTCATTTCGTTCTCCTGTGACCCAGATCATAGGCCTGGCCCGCCAGGGTCGAACACGGCAGAATGCCGACAGTAGCCGACAACAATCACCCAGGCCCGCCCTGCCATCGCTTAAGCCATTGAATTCTCTTTCATAATGGTGCGCTCCGGTTGACCACCTTAAGTAGCCGGTTATTTTGAGCCAATGGGACGCTCGGTCGGAGGGCGGCCTGAAGACGGGAGCTGGGCTGATGGCCGAACCAAAAATGCCAAACGAATACTGGACCACTGCCGAGGTCATGAAGGGCATCTTCGAGACGAAGACGTGCCTGGCAAAGCCTCACTCGTCCGAGACCTGCCAGGGGAAAATCATCGCCGCGCATACCATTCCGTACAGTCAACTCGCCAAAATCGCGTCTGATGGCCATGTGTATGCCATTGGCGCCACTCTCGCAGACCTTGCCCGATCAGATGGGCAATTCACGATGAAGAAATACGGCATCCGGAATTTCTCGGTCTTGAACTGCTTCTGCGCCACGCATGACAAGAAGATCTTCGCTCACATTGAAGATGATGAGCTTGTCTTTGACAGCCATCAGCTGACACTCCTTCAATATCGAACGCTGGCGTCGGAACTTTATCGGAGGGTGAGCAGCTATCAGTCGACACTGCATCAGATCGAACAGCAGCAATCAAAGAAGCCAAAAGACAAAGAAGCAATAGAGTTTCTCAAAGCTCAGGCTATCAACACGTTTGCCAGCGTTCGAGATATCGGCACAGCTTTCGACGCATGCGCCACGAATCTGTTCGGACAAAAGTACGACCAAGTCAGCGCGCTTGTCGTTCATTTTAAGAAGCTACCCTCAATCATGGCTGTGGGAAGCGTTCTTCCTCTATATGACTACAACGCAAAGCCGTTACAGCTCATCTACGATCTTGAGACCATCGCCGACATTGTTTGCTTCAATATTCTTGCGGCAAAGGACCACGCCGCTGTCATCATGCTCTGGCCCAAAGGGCGGCCCAAGATCGGTCGGCAGTTCGCCGATTCGTTCATTGCCCAAGACTCATTGCAATACAGCGCCTTGGCGATCCAAACGGCGTTCGAATACCTTGAAAATACGTGCGTGAGCATGAGTTGGTGGAACGAGCAGAAGCCCATCATTCACAAGATCCTGTTGAACCGTATGCAGTCAGGCACCAATCCGCTCGAAGCACGCGCAGCCAGCAGCTTAACGTTCAGCGGCGTGAACTTTGACCAGTGGAACTATGACCGCCATGAGTTTCTGAACGCTGATTGAACGAGGCGCATGCTCCAACAGCCGTACGGCGGCGTTTGCGGTTTTGACTATTAGCTAGCCGCTTCGAATTTCGCAGCCTCGACGGACCGGACAAAGCGCAACATCGAAACCACGGTCTCGAAAATGAACCGGGCCTCTTCTTTCTCGATGACCGTATTGTCGTGCGCGAACGAGTGGGAGTTACGCACGTCGTTATAGCTTTGGAAAATGCCGATGCAGTTCTTCAAAATCTGCTTGGTGATCGGCTTCAACTCACGCTCGGCTTCCAGCAATTTGATATAGCGCCCTACCCGGCTATGCAGCGGCTCCTCTTGGCTGGTTGGAGCGCCATGCAGCCTGAGGAGGTGGGCAAACTTCTTCATCGAATAAGTGTGTAGGCGATCGAGAGCGGCCTGGGGTTTGTCCGCTTCAGCATCCCTGCGGATGGCCTGCACCAGCTCCTCGAGCGTCTCGTCGTGCGTGAACGCGACCACGGCATCGATCGCAGGCGTTCCCCCACCGGATTCGATGCGATTGATAATGCCGAAGAGATTAGTTTCCTGCCTTTTGCAGTCCTCTGGGGTCGCCCCGTAAGGCGTAAAGGCAATGGCCTGACGGTAGGCCCACATCGCGCGCAGTGTGCGTGCCACGAGGGACGCGGGCTCGTCCTCTATGAATGTCCGTAGTAGGCGATGCAAACGCCATTCTGTTTGCAGATGAATTCGTAGTGCGCACTTTCATCAACATCCTGAAAGCGACCCCACCTACTGACATCGTAAACGAGGATGTGACCGAAATCCGCGTTACCAGATTGGACGTCCTCAATCAGTTCAATAAGGCCCGGCCTACCCTTGATCCTCAGGCCGCTGCGGCCTTCGTCAACATAGGTTCGAACTATCGTGAGATTCCGTTGCTGGGCATATGCGGCTATGGCAACAGCTTGGTTCTGTATCGAATACCGCTGAAGCTCAGTCGACATTCGGACGTACTGCGCTGCACGCAAAGCCCGGGTACGCTTCTCTAAGTTCGTTCCTCGGCGTATGACGAGCGAGTTTGCCATCGGCGCACGTCCGCATTAATGGCACTTTAGCAAATCTACTTGGCTTGGTCTCTGTCCTCGACGGCAAACACCTCATAGAACTGCCCAGGCATCGACTGGGTGAACAGTATTTCTAGAATTGCAATTTCAGCATACTCGCTGCTGTCACTTCGAACGTTGATTAGATCAACAGCGGTCATACCGTTGCCGGTGTCGAAGTTGGATGCTGGTGCACCTGGCACCCGGATCAAGCCCTGCATGCTGGGACCCTTGGTGCGGATGATGACTTTGATCTCTGTCCTATTTCGCTGGGAGAGGCCCGAAAGCCGTAGATAAATCCGCTGCCACTGATCACCGGCCCCGGATGCGTAGCCCAGGTGCATGGAGCTAGCCATCGGATTGATTGCCGCTGAAGCTGGCGAGAAGATCGCAATCAGACCAATAAGAACGAGCCATGACGTTTGACGCATAGGCGATCATCCGCCTGTCAGTAGGTCAAGAGGCTGGAACGTCAGCCTCTACTGCTGTTTCATTCCAAGTTGCTCTGCGCAAACACTGCCAAGTTGGACGCCAGTGGGAATAGGCCCGTAGTAAAGGCTGCTGTCTTTATCTTCGGTATCGAGACTTTTGATCGTTCCGTTTGGCGCTGCAACGACGTTGACTTTGCAAGCGTACGCTCGCGAATTTCCCGATGCGCTGGACGGACCATCACGAGAGACAGAAACAGAACTCCCACTCGCTAGCTGCCAGCTAAAGGCGGTTTCGCCGCTGTTCATCTTGAAGCTGCTTGCGGGCGGCCCCCACCGCACGACAAGAGCATCAACGTTTTTCCCGACGTACTCTTGGCCTAACTTCGCGCGAACGTCTGCGCCTGTTGCGTAACATCCCCCCAGTGCCACACAGAGCACCGCAATACTCGGCCAACGCATTTCCTCTCCCCCAAAGGCGATATATCCAAACGCAACTGCCGCGCGAGATCAAGGGCTGACGCTATTTTTCGAGATAGGGTGCCGAGGAGGGTTAACCGCCTCCAAGGGCGGCGCGGCCGGGATACCCAGCCTACTCAGACGTTGCCGCCTTTCAAAAAAGAGGGGCCGTATGTAGTCAAGGGCTGGCCGGCACTTTTTCGCTTCGTGCGAACGATCCATCAGGGACCGGACAGCCGCCCCTTTCGCTGCCGCCTCTTGCGAACTTTCCGCGGCGCCCTCCGAAGTGCATTTCGTTGAGACAGGATTTCCGCACGCGGGTTAGGCTCACCGCACAGAAAAACAAAGTCAATTCTGGAGTAGTTCGCATGAATTGATCTATCCGATTCCCACTCCGCGCTAGCCGAATTTGCGATGCTTAGCCTTCCACTGTTTTGCCGCCCACGTTCTCGGCATTGATCAACAGCTGCCGAAATTCGACACCATTCAAAAGTGGCAATGGAGCGCGACGAGTGATTGAGTCCCGTGGCATGTCGAAAGAACAGGCTGCCGCCTACGCAGGTTGCGAGTCAATTTCGGCGTTCAACGACTGGGTCCGACGCGGAATTATGCCGAAGTCGATTCCTGGAACACGCAAATGGGATAGAAAAGCAATCGACGCAGCCCTTGACCGGATGTCCGGTCTCGACTCTAAAATTCGACCGCAGCTGTCACCCTACGACGAATGGAAGGCTTCGCAAAATGCGGATGCGGCTCAGAGGCATCAACAGCTTAACAAAGCGGCTCGCTGACGGGACGGTCAAGACGTACTGGTACGCTTGGAAGGGTGGTCCACGTATCGATGCAGAGCCTGGCACACCGGATTTCATGCGGCTGTATAGTGAGGCAATCGCGGCCAAACCGAACAAGGACGCAGAAACCTTTCGCTCGCTCATCGACTATTTCAAGGACCAGAGCGAATACACAGGTCTTGGCGACAAGAGCAAACGCGCCTACGATCAGTATCTCGCGCTGATCGATGCCCAGTTTGGCGCGATGCCGCTTGGCGCGATTGAGGACAGACGTGCTCGGGGAGACTTCAAGGCATTTCGTAATACGTTCGCGTCCACACCACGTAAGGCAGATTACGTCTGGACGACTATCGCGCGTGTGCTCTCGGTCGCAAAGGACCACGGGAAGATCGGCGTAAACGTCTGCGAACGCGGCGGTAGGCTTTATGAATCCGATCGCTCGGAGATAATCTGGACCGCCGACGACATCCGTGCCTTTTGCGGTGTGGCGTCCATTGAACTTCAGGCCGCTCTCCTGCTTGCACTATGGACAGGCCAGCGCCAGGGAGATCTGCTTCGGCTGACCTGGAGCCACTACGACGGCACCTATATCCGGATGCGTCAGTCAAAGGGACGGGGCAATAAGGGGCGACAGCGCGTAACAATACCGGTCGGACCGCCGCTAAAGGAGGCCCTTGATGCTGCGCTTAAGGAGGAGCGTTCAGCCGTCACCATTTTGGTCAACTCGTTTGGTCGGCCGTGGACGGAGGACGGTTTCCGAACGAGCTGGGACAAGGCATTCAAAAAGACGTCGCTGAAAGACTTACACTTCCATGATTTGCGCGGAACGGCGGTCACCCGGCTTGCGCTGTCGAATTGCTCGGTGCCCGAGATCGCCGCGATTACTGGACACTCCATGGCTACGGTGCAGCAGATACTGGACGCACACTACCTCGGGGGTCGCGTCGAACTCGCGGAATCAGCGATCAAGAAGCTGAGCGCGGTCTACGGATAGAGCAGCAGCGAGGATTTGAGATGTGCACGGTTCCAGGTGAAGGCGTTCACCGGCGCCAAGGCTTCTGCGTGAGAGAGCGCTCCGCTCCGCCGGGAATGCTGCGGGAACGCGTAGCCATCCCGCCAGTCAATTGTTGAGCAGATAGGCACTGTCGACGGGCACGAAAACCGAACAAAAACTCCCAACTGACCTCCCAACTGAAAGGTCCGTTCTGGTGCACAGCTCAGGTAAGTCTTTGATTTATATGGTGGGCGCACCAGGGCTCGAACCTGGGACCCGCTGATTAAGAGTCAGCCCTGGGTTGAGAACAATCAATGACTTACTGGTCGCACCACTGGGCTTATCCGACTGAAAGTGGGCATTCGTCGCACGATCGTAGTGATTGCACTGCCGGATATCCGAACACGCGCTACTCGGACTTTACAGGGGTCAACTGCGACTACCAGCCATCGATCGATAGGTTCAAATCGGGGAGCCGCAACACCCGATCGCTGCGAAATGGAACTCGGGACGCGAGCGGCGCCTTTTCCGGAGTGCCGTCGCCGGTTACGCAAGAGTTGGTGGTTGCCGGGGCTCGCAACACCCGATTCTTGCGTTTGGTCGAGAGTACGATTCCGCGACGGGCTGCGTAGCGTAAGTCTTTCCTCTGGCCGACGGGATCCCAGGTCAGGCTACAGAAACAACGTTATTGCGTGCCGAGCCAGGATATTCCGCAGAGTCTGGAGCACATCAGACAGTGCGACAACATCTCTAGGCGCGCCAAGGCAAATGCGGCTTGCGCCGGGGTCGCCCTTCCCAACCGCGGCCGCAATGCGTGGGATCACAAGTATGCCGCGACCGCGGGCGGCGGCGGCGGCAAATTGATCTGCGGACCACTCCTGAGGCAATGGCAACCATCCGTAGAAGGCCGGAAACTGGAGTTTTGCGGCTTTCGGAAAGATATGCAGGATCACGCGGTAGCGCTCAAGCGCCTGCAGGCGCCGCTCGCGCAGAAGCGTTTCAAGCTGACCGCCGTCGATCAGCCGCACCACCACCTCACTCGGTATCGGAGCCACAAACCAGGCGGAGGCGTGCAGAAGGAGCTCAGTTTGAGCAGTGTAGGCTGCCGGGACCGTCAATGTGCCCAGCCGAAAGGCTGGCGCAAGACATTTGGAGTAGGACGTGACGTAGAAGGAGCGGGTTGGTGCCAACGACGCGATTGGCACAGGACGCTCGGTGAAGAAAAAACCGTAAACGTCATACTCTATTACGATCGAGCTGCTCATCGACTTCGGCGATGCGCTTCCGGCGAGCAAGACTCATGGTGCGAGCCGCGGGACTGTGTAAGGTCGGCATGCACGGATGTACAAATGTCGCTTGCTGTATGCGCAGCTTCGTAATTCTAGGGTGAGGGAATCTCCTCAACTGCTACCCGAGGTCAACGCCGTCCTGCGTGGGTTTCCGGCCCAGCATCTCACCGCGAAAGCTGTAGAGCCAAATCGTGCCCAGGGCATAAAGGGCGGCGATCGCCGCGAAAGCGAACGTGTTTTGAAGCCCTGATGTGCTGAGCAGAGCGCCAGCAAATGTGCCGAGCGCTTCTCCAATACCCATAGCGACAGCGTTAATGCCTAGCAAGGCGAGGTGATCCCTTCCTGGGGTATTCCGTACGAGCAATACAGACAACGATGGCAGGGCGACAATCTCCACAACTGTCAACAATACGACGGCGAGGTAAAGCGTAAACAAGTTCAGAAGGGCTGATAACAGCGCGAAGCACGCCGTGATCAGGACGGCCGATAAGATCAACATGTCGACGTCCTCTGCATGCGCGCGATCGAGCGTCTTCATTAACGGGATCGATGCCCCAACTACCAAGGCTGCATTGAGGGCGGCAATCGTCCAAACAATCTGCGGGCCTGCCAGCAAGCGGCCGAGTACGATCGGTGCAAATGAGAAGATCTGGGCCAAAGCGAACCAAGTAAAGGCAGTTGCAACGAATACCAGACGGAGGTCGGACCGCGTTATGCTGTGCAGCAGTGGCTTCCACCAACTGCCAGGGCGATCCGGAACGTGCAGACCCTTGCCCAACGAGGCATGGCAGAGCAGTCCAGCCAATAACATCACCACGCCGGTGAAGAGAAAAGGAGCGTTTGGTGCGATTTGCACGTACATCAGGCTAGAGAGCAACGGTCCGAGCGTGGCGGCGATATTCGTTCCTACGGCGAACTTCGCCAGCGTCAAACGGACTGATCGATCTTCCACCAGGTGGACCGTAATGAGCCGCAGCAGGAGGCTGCAGGCGCCGTAAGAAGTGCCGACCAAAACCAGTCCGAGCGCGGTTCCGACAGGCGCGGCGCTCTCTGCCACCATTATATGGCCCGCGCCCATCACGAGATAGGCTATCGTCAAACCATAACGGGTGGGCGTGCGATCAAGCAGCGGAGCGAACACGGCACGTGAGGCTCGCCCGGAAGCGGACAGCAGCAGCAAGAGAGTACCGACCTGAGCCGCCGAGAGGGATCGATCGAGAAGATAGAGGCCAAGCGCGGAGAGCGGCGCAAAGTAGCCGTAGTTGTTGAGGAAATTCAGAGCAAATACATTGCAGAATTTTCGCTGTGCGGGTTTCAGTTTCAGCATGGTGGCGCACAGGCTTTTTATTGAACGGCGATGGTGACCGTCATAATCATACGGTCGAGCCGGTCGTCGACTTCGCCAGCGCTTGCCCCGGTGGCAAGCACATGACCAACACGATCGAACGAGTGGCAGACAGGTTTCACGGTATCGCCGACCTTGATCGTCAACTCGGCACCGGCATAGCCGGGCATTTCGGCCAACCGGTCATATCCGGCTATTTGCCGCACCTTGCCAGCGGGCGGAAGGAAATATCGGATGCCGGCCGCGCCGTATCTTTCCGATGAAAGCATCACCAGGCCGGCCTCCGGGCACAGCATCTGGGCGAAGACGCTGCCGTAATACGCGATGCCGGTCACGTACTGGGTCAGGTGCGTAATGTAATCGCCTCCGGGTCGCGAATGAATTTCGCCCATAACGATCTCACCGGTATCGCAAACCCAGAATTCCGCATGGAATATGCCGAAAGTCAGCCCGACGGCGTGAACGGCGCCCTGCACAAGGCTGATCGCGCGCTCACTCAGGGAAGGTGCGAGATCTGCCGGCGCGACATGGCCGCACTCGACGAAATTGCGATCACCGATCAGGAATTTTCGGGTCAGACTCAAGACCATTGGCAAGCGACGGACACACACCCCTTCCGCGCTGAACTCTCGCCCCTGGACAAACGATTCGAGCAGGAATGGTCGCTCGGCCGACGGCCTAACCTGCGCCAACGCAACGGCAACAGACGTCGCACTATCCAGCAGAAAGACGCTCTCACTGCCGTAACCGGTCATCGGCTTGAGAATAAGCCTGCGATACCGGCGCGAGAGCTCGGCGAACGCTCGATCGACCGCCTCGCCTGATCGGCACACCACCATTTCCGGCTGCGCAAACCCGGCTGCCCGCAACGTTTCGCGGCAAACCGACTTATTGGTGGTGCACTCATGCGCACGTTCACCCGGGCCCCTGAATCCAAAGCGGCGAACAAGTCCGGCGATCGCCGGCTGCGCTTTCTCTTTGAAGCTGAATACTCCTGCAAGGAGCTCACGCCGGGGATAGGTACTGACCCAGTCGAGGCAGGCGCTCACATCCTCGAAATCGAGCGGATGGGCCTCATCGGCGAAATCCGACAGCTGACCGGCCGGCTCAAGACGCTCGGGCCTGTCCGTCAACACCACCCGCAGGCCTTGCGCGCGCGCCTGATCATAAACGTGGCGGGACTGAATCGAGCTTACTCCACCCAAGACCAGCAATTCTTTCTGCATTGTCACCGGATCTATCCATTGTTATCGCCACACCTTGATGCGCCAGCCATCTGAGCAGGCCTGGCGTCATCCGGGGCGTGATGATGTTTTCAGGGTAATGCAATCCGCTAACGGCGTTTCCGGCGCTGATCAGGCAGTTGATCAGGAAGATCACTGGCAAGCAGGTAGCAAGAGCCATCGAGCGTATATCGGGGCGGTCGGTGAAATTAAGCCGCAAGCTGTGCATGTGCCGTCGTCCGTGCCGAAGCCCGGCGAGATCGATTGCTAGAAGCGTCACTGTCTGTTCGCCTTCGGCCAGGCCAAGAGTCCGCTGAGCGGCGCGTTCGAAAAGCTGCTTTGAGGTGAGCCCGGTATCTCTATCTACGGCATCCTCGGCCAGGACGCCGAGATGGTGTAGCAACGCGACCACTTCGGCATGTCCCGTCCAACGCAACGTGCGTTGGTCGACATTGGCTCCCGGCCGAGACAATTTCGGATATTCCGATAGCCTCGGTTGCATCCCGTCATGCCAGTGCTCAAGAACTCCGATGTCGGGCCAGGCGAGCTGCTGAACATCGGAAAAGCGCGGAACGACGCAGAGGGCGCCATCGCGGATGCAATAGGCGTCGCGCTTCGCGAGCGGGAGGTGGGAAGTTCCGAAGAGCCTTTTGTAGCCGAGAGGATTGGCCGGGCGTGGCACCACAATCCCACCGCAGCACATACGAAGGGATTGCACCTCCTGAGTGGATTCCAGCAAATAGCAGGCCAGGATCTCCGTCAGCCCCGGCTCCAGCCCGCAGGGCAGAACCACCGCAAGAGTCGGAGCTTGGATCAGCGCCTGCTGCACGCGTGGCATGTCCTTGTTAGCGGGCCGACTGATGCTCACAAGCAAGCCACGTGCAGCGCGGCCCGCCAGGCTCTCGATCACGCCGAGCGTTACCGGCCACGTGGCGGCACAGATTACGACGGGTGCGAGGCCTGCGTGCTGCGGCTGGTCGGTGCACAAGATCTCGCATCTCCACGCGTCTCGCGCAGCTGTGAGCGCGCTCATATCGCGATCGATGAGACGGACCGTCCACCGCGGAAACGCTTCGCGCAGGAGCGCCGCCATTCCCCTGCCCATCGTACCAGCGCCTATGACGTCAGCCTGCATGTTTCACTCGCGGGCGAAGACCGGGGTGATCGTCTTCGATACCCAATCGAGATGCTTTGTGAGCAGTGCTTGGCTCGGCGCGGTGCTGATCACCGCGATCAGACGTTGAAGACGGAAATCGTTTGGCGGAAGCACAATGTGTGTACCGACCGATGTTTCGACGATCGCCTGCTCAACCCAAGGGTGATCGAGAACCGCCTCAAGGCCATGGTAGCCGAGCAGCCGCCCCTCCTGTTGGGCCAAGACGTAATGGATCCCTGCCACGCGCTGCGGCGCGGGCGGGGGGAGAGGCACCGTGCCCACTGCAATGCGAGCAAGGTTTTCGTAAAAGTCATATTGCAACGCAAGCGGGACAAGATGCGACGCGATGTAATCCCCGCCCGGCCGGGCAGCGACCTCAATGACCGTGAACTGCGGGCCGTCGTACTTGCCTTCGAGGTGGAAGGATGCATTGTCAAGACGCAGCGCCAGCACGCAGTCTTTGGCCTTTTCTTCAATCATGCCGCGCATCTCACCGTCGAGGTCGGCAGGGAAGATATGCCGCACCTCTAGGCAATAAGGATCCGAGGTGAGCTTGTGCGTGATCCCGACAACGGTGACTTCACCGTGGGAGACGTATCCTTCCACACTCACTTCCTGCCCGGCGATATAACGTTCGGCCAGGAACGTGAGCGTTTCCCGGCGCAAGGTCGGGTCGTACGTCGGATTTCCGATCTTCTTGCTACTGGAATGAAAGACATCCAGGTCGGCAGACTCGCGAATGAGATAAATTCCGGTGCTGCCCGAGGCATTCAACGGCTTGACGATGACGGGGAGCCCCGCCACACCGATGAACTCTTCCAGATCGCTATCATTGTGCAAAAGGCGGTGCGTGACGCCGGAAACCGACTGGGTTCGCTCGCGCAGTATCGATTTGTCCCGCACCCCAGACACGGATGCCCGCGGCAACCCGGGCAGCCGCAATTTCGCGGCAACGATGGCGCAGGCTTCGACAGCAGTTTCCGTAAAGCAGACCACACCGGCGATTTGGATAGAGTTTCTGAACTCCTCGACCGCGCTCTCAAGCGAGTCAAGGCTCGCCGGATTGCATTGACGCCACTCGTCGACGTAGCTGGCAAGTTCCGGGGGCAGCGGCTGACCAAGCACGGCAACGCGGTAACCGAGCCGATGCGCCGCTTCGAATGCACGAATGCTTTCTCGTATGAGTCGGCGATAATTGATATAGAGTAGAAACTCCGTCATGCAGCCCAGCCTCCAATGTCAAAGGATCGCCCGGCGGGAACCCACTGCAAGGCGCGGTTCAGACATGGCGTTTCTCGGCTCCCGAGGCGCGCTAGGACTGCGGTGCACAGCTCAGGCATCACAGGCCAGGCAAGCGTCGCCCACAGCCGCAGGCCCACAAGACTGAGAGCGCAAGCGGCGCGCTCGATGCCCGGATGATAGCGAGAGTGCAGCGATTCTACTGCAAACCTGTCAAGATCGCGAAGCAAGCGATCGATTAACTCTGCGATCTGCCGCGGCTCGAAACCTTCGACCGAGAATAGCCGCCCGCCCTCATGCCGGCGCTCGCAAAGCTGCTGATAAAATGCGCGATGCAGGCGCTCCCAAGTGCCGGGCTCCGGCACTGTCCCGCGGTGATGCGTTTCGACCGCGTTGCTGATAATCTGAATGACGGATGCGAGTCGTCTGCGGCGCCGTTCGATCCAATCGAACGCTTCACCAAGGCTAAAGCTCGTCGCGGCAACCGCAGGACGCGTATGGCAAACATATAAGCGCAGCCAGTCGGCGGGAATTCCCCGGCGAATGAGATCATCAGCATATATGACATGGCCCCGAGAGGTGGAGAGCTTGTAGCCGTCAAGTTGGTAGAATTCGTTGGCAAAAAACCCCACGATGCGAAATCTGCTGGCATCAAAAAGGTGCAGCAAAATCGGAAAGATGATGCAGCGCAGATACGCGTTGTCGGAGCCAAAGAACAGCGCAAGCTCTACTTCGCCCGAGCCGAGTTCCGCACTGGAGGCGAGCATATCCTGTGCCGTCAAGAAGCGGGGGACGAGCTCAACAGCCGAATAGAGCTTCAGGTCCTCTTGCCCGCGGAACGGGAGAGCGACTCCCTCCGATGAAGAGATTCCGAGTGGAATGTTCGGTAGCTTGTGCTGCAGCACCTTGGCGACGAAATCCGGCATTTTGCCGACGTAGGCCCCCGACATCAGGAGCCGCTCGAGCACGACCCGATGCGGCTCTAGTGGCACGAACATGCGCTTTAGCGGGCGCCATGCTGCTGCGCGGTCGCAGTGATTGCACACCGGATCCACCAGTTCTTCATCAGGCACAAACAGCCCGCAGTTCTCACATTCCGAGCTTATTTTTTCGCCGCAGTGCGGACACAAGCCTCGCACGTTTGCTTCAAACAGGTATCCGTGCCCATGCTCACAGTACGGAACGCGAGTGGTTTTCTCGATCAGATGGCCGCAGGCGTCCAGGGCGCTCAAGAACTCGCGCGCGATCTCTTCGAACCGCGGAAGCTCATCCAGCGTCGCGAACACATCGAAATCTATTTTCAGCAGACGGTAATTGGCGAGGAAATCATCCGAGTACATTCGCGACGTTTCACGATAGCTTCGCCCTTCGCGCGCAGCGGTTATCCCCACATGCGTCTGAAAGCCCAATGAGCCACAAAGCTGGTAACAATCGAACCCGAGTGTCCGTTGCGCCCGGGTAAATATGTCAGCAGCGACGACCGGCCCGGCCAGATGGCCGAGATGCATGCGTCCATTGGGTGTCGTAAAGCTTGGCAGAACCACGCGCAGACGGCGCTCGCTTTTCGGTGCCTTGACCCGTTCGTCAATGGTCTGCCGGTCCTCCCACCACACATTTCCCATCACAAGGGTTTCTGCTCCTGTGTTCTTTATAAGATGGGCAGCGAACGGCGGCATCAGTATCATGTCTCCGGGGGTGAGCTGCTCCGTGGAAAGCGTTCCGTCACCATAGGTAACCTCGCCGACGCCGGAGAACACGAACAGCATCTCGTGATCGGCATGGCAGTCAAAGCTTGTGGACTCGCCTCTCTCGAGAGAGAACTTCGATGCGTTGAAGTGGCGGGTAGCCACGTTGTCGCGCAGCTTTTTCATCGCTCCTCTCGCAATTCGGCCACACGCGAAAGCATTGAGCGGTTCGAGTTCAGCGGATAGAACTCCTTTCCCATGATGCTGTTGATGATGGTTGCGTTGCGGTACGCGACGAGAGACAGATTCGGGTTTTGTAAACCGTGCTGGATGCGTGTTCTGTTCTGGAGGTAGATCTTGCCTGGTAGGGCAATCCGACTCTCCAGTGAACAATCTGCTCTGATCTTGGGCAAACCATTCTCAGTGCAGGCGAGCTGCATGATCCGGTCAAGAAATGGCGCAGTGTTTGACACAAAACCAGTGGCAAGGATCACACGATCGACCGCCACCCTGCGCGTTACTGCTGTCTCGGTACACTTGAGGACAGCTTCGAAAGCCGCATCGTTCTGCCGCAGGCTGTCAAGGCGAGCACTGACAACCAGCTGGACGCCGGCGTTCTTGTTCTCGACGAAGCGGTGTTCATATATTTGGGAGAATAGCTGATTTGCGAGATCCCGCGACACTCCATCGCTGCTCAGCCTCTTGGCCTGCACCCATTCTCGTCGACGCGAGAGGGCCTTAGTTTGGAAGTGGCGCAAATAGGCGGGCGTGTAGAACTCGTTCGTGAATGCGCAATCATCCATTGGTTCGAGGTTATCGTAGAGGGTAACCCAAAGTATCTGCTTCAGGGGTGGGCCGGAGAGCAACTGTTCCATCACCTCGCTGCCGCTTTGCCCGGCACCCACGAGCAAGACCCGTTCTCCCGCGGCTAGCGGCGGTCTATTTAGATACTCTGCTACGTGATAGACACGTTCGCCTAACAACGGCCGCGCGCAATCCGGGACGTCAGGACAGATTCCGAGCCCAAGCACGACGTGTTGAGCGCGACATTCCGTCTGGCTTGTCAAGACGCGGAAATGTGTGGTTTCGGAGCACACGTCCAGTACTTTTTGTCCAAATCTGAGATACGGAAGCTGATCTGCAACCCAGGCGTAATACTGACCAAACTCATTGCGGGAGACCCCGCCGGACCGTCGATTGACGAACGCATGGAGTCGTCCGGTCTGAAGCAGAAAATTGAGAAATGAGAACGGACTGGTTGGATCTACGAGCGACACACAATCTTTGAGATGTGACACTTGTAACCTGGCGCTGGAAAAGGCCATGCCGGCGTGCCAGGAAAAACCGGGCTTATCTTCAAAAAACACACACCGCAGGCCCGTCGGCTTTACGAGAGCGGCAAGGCTGAGATTGAAGGGACCAATTCCGATACCAACCACGTCATACATGCAACCCGCCGAACTGTTTTTTTGCGGCGAACGGAACGCACGTCCGGTGCCTTAAGCAAATGAGTCAAGCCTGCACTGAGATCGCTCGTGCCTCGGCGCTAGCGTCAGCCGTTTCTTCGCGTTCATCCGAAGGGGACCGAGTCCCGCTGTACCTAGCAAGTCGCGAACCTTCAGTTTGCCGAAAACACCGCCTTCCGAACGCGGTGACATCTCCTGAGCGCTGCGGTTTCAGTCGGCAGCCGTTTCCACCGTGCAGATAACCTTGTCGTCGGGTTAGGCTCGATCAAACGTATTCGTCACACATCCAGTTCCCCACGTCGAAGAAAGCGAGTTTGACAGCGTTTCCTGAACCCGCCGCGCCGAGCATGCCCGATCTCGCCGAGGACACTAAGCTTGTTTCGTTGACGAAGCGGCATTTTTTTGGCTCGTTCATGGCGCCCAAACAATCCCGTTCCGGACGATCATCACCTTGCCTCGATACGCCTGCTGTTTCAGTCCGTCACCTCTGAGGTTTGATAGTTGCTCGGTGCTTGGACGGATTGGCTTTGCTCTTCGAAGGCAGGTGTCAAGTTCTTTTGGGCCGCGAAGGAGATCGGAGGCGAGCCGACGCAGTTGACCATCGCTGGTCGACCGGCGTAGACGACAAGTGGAATGCACCCTTAGCTCAGCTGGATAGAGCGCCCTCCGATACGTTCGAATCGTGTCGAGTGCGCCATCACTCTCGATGGCGAGTCAGGCAAACGCATCTGGGCTTTGCGCATTGGCGGCCGCTGACCGCCGACAAATGATGCACGAATTGGCAGCAGCCGTGCCAGGCGCATCATCGGGCAGCCAGCATGGCGATGGTTCAGCTTAGCCCCGCCACGAAGGCTTACGGGCAACCATCCCACTCGGCCCTTTTCGATCACGCCTGATCACGCCTCAGCACTTTGAATAACAACGATTTTTCGGCTTGTCGCAGAGTCGCACACTATGGCATATTGGGGTCGGTTTTAAGGGGGATCGAAGCGCTTTTTGACCCCAGTTGCAGACCCCTGCAACCCATCTGCTGACCCCACTCCAAAGCCCAAGGGAGACCCCAGTGCCGAGCCTCACAGATGGCCAAATACGCCGCGCTCTTAAGCAGGTCGAAGAGGCCGGAAAGCAGCTGAGCCTTGTGGATGGCGACGGTCACGGGACGGGTCGCCTCATCCTTGTGATGAAGCCGATGCCAACCCGCGTCACGGCGGATTGGATGGCGCAGCAGTGGCGAGACCAGAAGCGCCTCAAGAAAAAGCTTGGCTCCTATCCCTCGATGAGCCTGAGCCAGGCGCGCGAAGTATTCAAGCGCGACTACGCCGACATGATCCAAAAGGGCCGGAGCATTAAGATCGCGGGCGACACGCGGCCCGGTACCGTTGCCGATCTATTCGAAGCCTACGTCGGTTCGCTCAAGGCTGAAGGAAAGCCTTCCTGGAAGGAAGCGGAAAAAGGATTGAACAAGATCGCCGATATTCTCGGCCGTAACCGCCCCGCCCGCGACATCGAGCCTGACGAAATCAGAGAGGTCATCCGCCCGATCTATGAACGCGGCAAACGTTCAATGGCTGATCACGTTCGCAGCTACATCCGATCGGCTTACAGCTGGGGCTTGAAGTCCGAACACGACTACCGCACCACGTCACCCCGCCGCTTTCGTCTCGCTTACAATCCGGCTGCAGGCATTCCAACAGAACCCAAAAACGTGGGCACGCGCTGGCTCAACGAAGAAGAATTCGTGCGTCTCTATCGTTGGCTCGAATGCCCCGATGCGCCGGTTCACCCGCCTTACACACGCGCTGTCAGAATTCTCATGCTGACCGGTCAGCGCGTCGAAGAGATCGCTCGATTGCATGTCGACCAATGGGATGCAGCGGAGCGAATAATCGACTGGTCAAAGACGAAAAATGGCAAACCTCACGCCATTCCCGTGCCAAAAATTGCGGCCGAGCTCATAGAGGCGATCAAACCGAATGAGCATGGGTGGTTCTTCCCGTCGGCGACCGATCCGAACAAGCCAGTCAGCCACGGTACGCTCTATTCATTCATGTGGCGCCAACGGGACCGCGAAGTCATTCCTGTGGTGACGAACCGCGACCTTCGACGGACATGGAAGACACTCGCCGGCAAGGCCGGCCTGTCGAAAGAGATCCGAGACCGATTGCAAAACCACACCCTCCAGGATGTTAGCTCCAAGAGCTACGACCGTTGGAATTATATGCCGGAGAAGCGTGTGGCCATGATCAGGTGGGACAAGTTCGTCCGCGAATTGCTGGCCAAGAAGAGACGGAAGACCGTGCTGCAAGAAGCCGCATAAGCGTCCGCCCCTCATCCCCCTCTCGCGACGACCCGCTAGCGCGGCCACAGCTCACTCCGAACCGAGCCGGAGATCACCATCGATTGGACATAGCATGCGCGGCCTGCGTTTCGCCTGCAGAACCTCGGCGATATCGGACTGAAGGGGGAGCCGAATGCGCATACAGCTACGTTCCGGCGCGCGGTGACTGGATCTCGCTTACTGATCATCGGACGCGATATGGGAAGTGGGCGCGAAGGTCATCGACGCCTAGGCGAAGACCTTCGGCGCGTTCGCCGAGATGACCGGGCTATCCGCCCCGAACCTCAAGCATATGCGCACGTTCGCTGATGCATGGACCGAATTTGTGCAACAGGTTGTTGCCTTATTGCGTCAAAAGGCCTGATCGGCGAAAGTGGTGTATCGCGTTTTCCGGAGATTTGTCGTTCGGCTGACCGAAAGTCCGACCAAGATGTTCTTAAGAGGTGCATGGCGATCTTGCTGTGTTCTTAGCCTGTCTTGCTATGCATACTCGGCATAGGGGCGCGACCGCAGTCATCGCAGCTTCTGAATACGACGGCTTCGAGATGCGCGACAGCAGCCAGGGCTGAGACCTCGTATCAGTTTCTGCCGACGAGCTCAGACCGAATTAGCCGAAAGATCTCGGCCTGATACAATGCATCGCGAAGGGCATCATGCGTCCCAGTCAAGACTGGTTTCAGCCTTTCGGCAATCTTGCTCGAGCGGGTATCGACCCAACGACAGCCGGTCGCCCCCATATACAGTGCCTTGATGTCAAGCGCCGTGAAGCCAAAGGGATTTCTTCCACAAAACCGATGGAAATAGTAGTTTACGAAAGACCAATCGAACGGCGCGTTGAACCCGACGAATACCGGCGTTTCATTTCGACCGGTGATCGTCGAGAGCCAGTCAGCAAAGGCTTGCATGCCATCGGCAGGCGCAAGCCCTCCTCGCGCGAGTTCGTCCAGAGACAACCCGCTCACCTCCAGGGCTTTAGGATCGAAGTTCTGGCTGGTTGGTTTCAGCTCGCAGGCGAATGTCTTTTCTGGCTGGTAGACGGAGCAGGCGCCGATCGACAACAGACTGAACTCGCCGGGAATTGGACCGGCGGCTTCCACATCGACCGAGACGAAGACCTCGCGCTTGTTGTTCATGAAATCAAAGGCTTCGCTTGAACCAGTGAGGGTCGGTTGCGGATGGCTTGCCAGTGTTCGCGGAAAGCTCGCCGCCTGTCATCCACAGTGCCCGCTGTCTTCCAATGCAGTCCCGAGAAGGTCGTAATGTCGAAAGGCAGACTCGCGCCTTCTCGCACCATTAGCATGGTCGGCAGGCCGCGGCCGAGAGCATATCCAAGCTCAAGAAAGCAGTTCGGCCGCGCCCCCGTGATGTCCGCGAGGACCACACTACTGCGATAGAGCTTCGCGAATATCTCCTGATCGATTCGGGAATGCTCATATGCCTGACGGCCGTCGATAACGACGAGGCGATAGCCCAGCTCGCCTTCGATCACTGGCTGAACCACGGTGTCGAAGTAATTCTGAACGTCAGCATAGTCGGGTAGATCAGGATTCAATAGCCGGACGGCAAAGGCCTTGGGACGCTCAAGTGACTCAAGGAGATCTATTAGCACGGAAACGCGATCGGAAATGGATTGTCGTGGCGGAAAGCGGATCTTGTTGATCCAGTCATGCACGTCTCCGTCCTCGACGATCTGAAACAGCCGCCGGCTCTGGCTGCTGGTCAGCCCGAAATTGTAGAGGCGTCTCGCGCCTGTCGTTTCGGGGCAGATAGCCAGGTTGAGCGGAACAACGGGCTTGCCCGCATCATGATAAAGATTGGCCAGGAAGAGGACCCCCTCGGAGCCACCCAGCGCGACCAAGATGTCACCGAAGCGCGCCTGCGCTTCCATGCGCTTGCTGGCCATGTTCCAGTGGGCAGCGTTCTCGATCTTGACCAGCGGCGAGGCGCGCAGCTCGTCCCAGAGAGCGCCATACTCCTCAGGAATTTGATCTTCTGACTTGTGATGCTGCACTGCGACTGCGAGCGGGCCCGGTACGTTTGCAGGCCGCAGCGTCAGATTACTCTTGATCGTCGTCCAGATCAGCCAGTCAAAGCAGATCGGCAGGCTATCGCATTTCCGCACCGGTTCAGCATCGACTGGAATTACGAAATTCGCGCCGCGCTTCACGAGCTCCTTGACCAAAGCGGCTACCAGGTCGCGCGCGGCGTTGACATCGCTAGCGGTAGCTACGGCCGCATCCTCAACGATGCTGCCGGAGATATGGATGCGCCGACCGAGCAGCGGAGACCGAGCCATCACTTGTCCTCCATCACAGGCGAGGCATGAAGCACTGCAGCCACTGACTTCAGGTGTTCGAACCGCAGCGGCTCCTGTGGGAAGGCTTTGGCCAGCGCCGCGGGATACAGTCGCGTGCGGATGTCCGAATAGGTCCACGCTGGATAACTGCCGCGCGCACCCGTTGCTGCCACCAGTTCCGAGATCTGGGTCGGGGGGAGACGCAGCCCAGAAAGATCCATCTGAAAGAGCTGCCGACGCTCTTCATCCGTCGGGCGCCTGAACTCCTCGATGATTGCGGCGCGTCGGCGGAGTGCGGCGTCGAGCACCGAGAGCCGGTTTGTGCAAAGGATGACAACGATGCGGCCGCCATATTGCCGGAGATCGTCGACGCCCTGGATCAAGGTGTTCACCGCCACCTTGTCCTCGTGATGGCTATGATCCTGGGCCCGAGAGGCGCCGAGACTATCGCCCTCATCGATGATCAGGATGGCCCGGCGAGTCTTGCCGGCCGACTGGATCACCTTGCGAAACGCCTCAGCGATGAGTGTTCCCATCTCGCCGACCATCCCGCTGCCGCGGACGCGGTTGGACAGCTTGAAGAGAATGGAATCTTCGCTTCGCGCCTCGGCCACGAGCTTGTTCGCAATGCACTCGGCCATCGCCGTCTTGCCGGTTCCGACATCGCCGTGAAAGATCACGAGCGGATACTGCTCGGCGACGAGATCACAGATCGCCAGTTTGCCGCCATGGTGCTTGCGGTTCCATTCGCCCAGACCGCCCACGTTCAGCAAGAGCCGAAGCTGATCATGGACGCGAGCATAGCGTGCAGCAAACCCCAACAGCGTGTTTTCCCGCCTGGAGAGCGCCTCACTTGGGAGTGGGGTTTCGCTATCAAAAATGCTCGGCTGACTCACTCCGCCCAATCCTTTCTTTGCACGCCATAGGCGTTGCTTACGTAATTGCGGCCGCCTGAAGAAGTCAGCGACGAATGACTGGTATCGTCGTAAGACGGTCCCCATCCCATCTTGAGCTTGTCTTTCGTGGCCTCGCGCGCTGTGCTTGTGTACGCATCGGTATGACTAAGAACGATGCGAAGATGCGCCCCCTCGACCTTCGGCCATCGGACGCCGCCTGGCCGGCTCGTCGTCAGAGACCCGGCATCGGTATCGACCTCGAACCTGACAGCTTTGACTTCGACGCCATGGCTGAACAGCGTGACATCGACCCATTTGAGATAGCCTGCTTTGGCCAAAACCTCGATGTCATGGGCGTAATTCGTTGCCTCAGTGGCAGTCCAGGCGCCGGTACTGTCGGCGATCATGATGAGATCCGCCTTGACGCGGCGCACTACATTTTCGACGTCGACATATGTATAGGTAGCGCTGGCACTCGCAGTTCTGGTCTGACTCATCTCAGTCCTCCGTCTTGAAGCGAGGACCGAAGATTTCTTTCCAGACCTCATTGTCATTTTCAGCGGATGCGAAATTGGCAGTTTCCCATGCCGCGTCCGCAGCCGCGACGATCTCCTTGCGCTCGGCCTCGGAAATCCGGCTGGTCACGTTGTTCAGGCTGTAAACCGGATCGAGGATGACCACCGGATCATTAAAGGTGCCGAACGGCGGGTTGTTCTCGGGAAAGCTGATCTGCTCCTTTAGACCCGATTGGGCGATATAGAGGAGGAAGTTGCGGAAGCGCTGCTCGATGCCTCCGGAATTGCCCTGCGTCTCCAGCACATGGGCCATGATCAACTCGATCGCGAACGACTTGAGCGGCTTGATCTCCGCATGATTGCGCCACTTCTTCGCCAGGCGCACTAGCGTGCGGAAGTCAGTGTCCTTATCCTTCCGGTCGCGGACGAACTTGATCTGGCAGGGAGCGCAGGTCTGGATTTTCGATCCATCATGGATATCGAACTGCCAGCCGTAACCGGGCCGCTTTTCATCCTCGATGACGGGGACGATATCCACGCTCAGCCCCGTGCCGACGAATGTCACAGTCGCGGCCTTGCGCTGAATCTCGAAATCTTCAACCGACTTGTTGGGGTACTGCTTGATCAGCAGGTCGTAGATAGTGTTGTTCAGATTATCGAGCGTCTCCTTGTCGGCGTCGCGCCCCGAAATGTAGAACACGACATCCACATCAACGGGATCGACGCTGGTCTTCCGCAGGATCGTGTACTTGGCGAACGAGCCCGCCTTCACAACCTTGGTGATCTTGATCTCGGTCTTGTCGCGCACGCCCTTGCACAGTTCGGCGATCAGGCGATCCACCTGCTCGTGATATTCCTTCCGCTTGTCGTCTGGTAGGCGCAGGACGTTACTGTCGTAGTAACGCAGTTCGGTATTGCTTAACGCCATTTCACCCCTTCCTTCCCGCTCGGCTACAGCCGGCGGGCGCCCTAATCTGGCGCGATCATGCCGCGAGCCGCCGTTGTCGGCTGGTTTACAAAACCGGCAACAGGGGCCAACATCGTTCCTCATATGCGGGCTGGTTTACCCGATTTCAAGGCTTTCCAGTTTACAAAATTGTACATATATCGTAGACTTGGAAACCAACAAAAGCGAGAGGAGGTCGCCATGATCGGAAACAAGCTGAAAGTCGCCCGATCGGCGTCGGGCTTGTCGCTGCGGGGTCTCTCGGACGCCATAGACGGGATCGTCTCAGCGCAAGCCATTGGAAAATATGAAAGAAATGAGGACATGCCGAGCTCACGTGTCCTCATTGCGCTGGCAAAGGCTCTCGGTGTGACGGAAGAATATCTCCTTAACGAAGATGAGATCGCCCTGGAGGGAGTGGATTTCAGGAAGAAAGTTGGAGCCTCGTCCAAGGAGGAGGCCGTCCTAGAGGCGCGTGCCATTCACATGCTCGAGCGTTATCTCGCGGTCGAGGATCTCCTTCAGATGCGCAGTATCGACTGGGAACAGCCGCGCAGCGCGCCCCATCCCGTTGCCGACTTGCGCGACGCAGAAGATGCGGCCCGCTCTGTGCGCGAGGATTGGGGGCTCGGCAATGACCCCATTCCCCAGCTTGCTGAACTGCTCGAGGAGCGTGGCATCAAGATCTTTTCGTTCGATCTCGACGATATCGACGGCCTTGCTGCCAAGGTCAGGCGCAAAGATCGTGCGGCCGCGCGCGTCATCGTCATCAAGCGCAGCACGTGGTCGGAGCGAAAGCGGTTTAATCTCGCGCACGAACTCGGCCATATGGTCATCGCGCCGTCAGGAGGGATTGACGAAGAAAAGGCGGCACATCGCTTTGCCGGCGCCTTTTTGGTGCCGGCCGACGTGCTGCGAGCCGAAATCGGTGCCCATCGTTCGTCGATCAGCATCGGAGAGCTTGTGGCTCTGAAGAAGCGCTTCGGCGTGAGCATTCAGGCGCTCGTCTATCGTTGCAAGGATCTCGGAATTATCAGCCAGGCGGCCTTTGCCCGGCTGTTCAAGATATTCGCAGAGCGAGGTTGGAGGACGGCGCCGTTTCAGGAGCCGGAGACGATGGAGCCGGAGCTGGAAGAACCCAAGCGCTTTGAGCGGCTGTGCTATCGAGCCCTGGCCGAAGGCATGATCGGGGAGTCGCGGGCTGCTGAACTACTGGGGATATCGGTTCGAGAACTTGATGCCAGATTGGATCAGGTGGCGGCTTGATAAGTCCCAGTTCTCGTCTCCGACACATCGGTCCTGATTGACCTTGAGCGAGCGCAGCTCCTAAAGGATTTGTTCCGTTGCCTTTCGAGTTTGCCGTGCCCGACCTACTTTTTGATCGGGAGCTGACCGGCGCACTCGGCGAGGAGCTGGTGGGGTTGGGACTTCGCGTGGAGGTCCTGACGCCTGACGAGTTAAGCCGCGCCACGACAGTTCGGCGGGGCAATGCACGTCTCTCTGTTCCGGATACCTTCGCCTTTGCGATCGCCGAGTCCCGCCAATGGACCTTGCTTACCGGCGATGGGATATTGCGAGAGCTCGCCGTCGCCGAACGGATCGATATCCATGGGGTCTTATGGCTATTCGACCAGTTCGCCGACGGCAATCACGTGGCTTTCAGCACGCTGCATGATGGTTTGAATACTCTCTTCTCCCATCCGCGATGTCGCTTGCCTTCGCAGGAAGCACGCCGCCGATTGGCTCGCTTCGCAGAGCAAATTCGCCAAGCCTAGGTCACATTCCCTACGAAAAACCTATTCCGCACGACGCAGTGGCGGGATGCAGCGCTACAACGGTTACAGAGGGCCACTGCCAATCTTCAGGCTCAGATCCTGAGCTGGAGAAGGGACTGCGTCTCATCGAAGGCGCTGCCCGGCACCTTCTCAGCGAAGGGGATGTTGCCATCTACGTCCGCACCAACATTATCGGTCGGATCGATTCGGACACGGTTCGTAGACTGGCGACAATGTCTGGCCGACGTAGATTGCTCCACCGATTTGCGTGCTGAAACATGACACGCCAGAGCTTTCAGCACGTCCTCGCTGCGTGGGCGCAGCTGACGCAGGGACGAGCATCTCGGCGTTGCCGCCGCGGTCGCCGTGCGGAAGCTCGGCGGTATAGCGAGCGATCGCGTAAAGCGGTCGATGGAGAGCGGGCTTGCAGAGGGCAAGATAGACAGCTGCGGCAAAGTCTTCGCAGACACGCTCATCCAGATGATTTCGACTCTTCAGAGAAAGAGAACTCTCGCTGCTCAGTGGGCTCCGGCGTCCAAATGCACCTCCAATAGCGCAGCCCACACGTGTGGCGCAGGATTCCAGAACGGTACGAAGTCGCCCTTTCGAAGCGGCGCGTGCCGCTGAGGCCGGAGCGAGCGGGGCCCAGCGCCCCGCCGGCTCGGCGAATTTGGGTCTATTCTCCGCCGTCGTAGAACAGCTCGAGCGGCAGCCCGACCAGCGCCTTGCCGATCCAGTCCCGAGCGATCACATTCGACGGTCCCATGGCGATGGCCGCCCGCGCGTCCCGGAAGGCGCGCTCGATGGGTCCGCGGTGATAGCCGTAACCTCCCGTGACCGTGAGTGCCGCTGCCGCGACCTTGTTCGCAACCTCGGCGGCATGGACCTTGAACTCTGTCAGAGGAATCAGGATCTCGCTCTGCGGCTTACCGGCTCGCCAGAGCTCATCAAGCCTTGCCGCAAGCTCCAGGCGCCACGGCCGCAACGTTTCGACCAACACCTTGGCCGCCCCGAGCTCCTGCCGGATGGCCTGATAGTCCGACAGGCTCTTGTTTCGATCCTTGTGAACGAAACTCGTGGCGTGTTTGACCGCTGCGTTCAATGCGCCGCGGGCGACGCCTTCCCAGACGGCACCGAGCCCGATCAGATAGACAGGGGACACGCCATCATAGATGATCTCCTTGCCCTGTCCCTCAGCGCCGAGTCGGTCACGCTGCGGCACCCGTACGTTCTTGTAGCGGATCGGACCTGAGTGATTGCCGCGGACACCGAGCGCGTCCCAAGGCTTGGATTCGATACCCTCAGACTTGCCGTCAACGATGAAGAAGACGATGTCGGTCTGGTCCTTGGCGCCCGGGCTGCGCGTCTGCACGACATAGAAATCAGCCTGGCCGGAGCTCGTTGTGAACGACTTTTCTGCGTTGAGAAGATAATTGTCGCCGTCGCGCGAAGCCTCGGAGAGGTTATACCACCAGTGCCCACCGGTGGCGCGTTCGCTGGTCGAATATGTGCCAAGCAGGCCGCCATTGTTCGCCTTGAGCCAGCGCTCCTTCTGGTCGTCGTTACCAAACAGACTGATCGTCTGAGCCGCGCCGACATGCATGACGTAGACGAGGCCGGTCGACGCATCGGCCTGCCCGATGCGGTAAGCGGCTTCGGCAAAATCAACATGGCTAAGACCGAGGCCCCCAAAGCGCGTTTCGTTCAACACGCCGGTCCAGCCGGCCTCCGCCAATGCCCTCAGATTTTCTTTTGGAAAGCGACTTTCCAGATCATTGCGATCGGCGTTGACCTTTACGGTCGCATCGATCGCGGCGTCCAGCCGAGAATAGATGTCAGAATCGGTCTTGCGCGCCAGATTGTTATTTGCCATTGGTCATTCTCCCCTGTGTTCGTCAAACCGTGACAACGGCATGGATCAGCGGCTTCTCGGCGACATCGATTTGCGGCGAACCGCCGAGGTAAAGGGTTTTGATGTCGTCGCGACTGCGCAATTCGGTTGATGCACCGGACAGCGCGCTGCGGCCGCTCTCAAGCACGACAGCATGGTCGGCAAAGCGCAGCGCAACCGTTGAATTCTGTTCCGCGACCAGGATCGAAAGCCCCCGCTCGCTGTTGAGCTGCTTCAGCGCGCGGAAAATGCCTTCAACGACGAGCGGCGCAAGCCCCATGGAAGGTTCGTCCAGCACCAAGAGGCGCGGATGTGACATCAGCGCACGGCCGATCGCGGTCATCTGCTGCTCGCCGCCCGAGGTGAGGCCCGAAACCGACCTGCGATGACGCTTCAGTCGTGGGAAAAGCTCATAGACCTCGTCCAGATCGGCGCGGATTGCCCTAGACTTTGCGCCGCGGCCAATGGCGCCGGTGATGAGGTTCTCCTCCACGGTCAACGAGGGGAAGCAATGCCGGTCTTCGAGCACCGGAACGATCCCGGCACGGACCAGCTTCGCGGGCGATGCGGACACGATTTCGCGGCCGTCGAAGATGATGCGCCCGGCGGCCACTTGGCCGCGCCGAGCCGGCAGCAGCGCCGAGATCGCCTGGAGCGTCGTCGATTTGCCGGCGCCGTTTGCGCCGAGTACGGCGACGATTTCGCCACGCCGAACCGCAAATGATACGTCACTCACCGCGCGGATGGCGTGGTTGTAGGTTGCCGCCAACCCTTCAACCGAAAGCAGAACGTCACTCATGCCCGGATTCACCCCGTCTGAAACTGCGGGAGCCGAGGCTCCCGCAGTAACCCAAGCGTTGCCTTGCGCTACTGGCTCACCGGTTCATCGCCGGAGGTCCGGATCTTGATGTTGTGCTCCTTCGCATAGGCGGCCGACGACTTCTCGATGATGGGCCGCAGGGACGCCCAATCCGGCGCAATCCAATCCGAGACGACCTTCCATTTGCTGCCATCCCATTGCTGGAATGTGACGCGGCCATCTCCCTCGTGATTGTCCCAGGTGACGTTAATCGAATGGAACAGACCCTTCGCGCCCAGCGCCTCCACCCGCGCCGGATCGAGTTGCAGGTGCTCGAAGCCCCAGCGGACCTCGTCACCGGTCAAGGTGCGCTTGCCAAACTTTGCCTGCGCAATCCGGACAGCTTCGACATTGAGGATGCCGTTCACGATCCCGAGGTTGTGATAGACGCTGCCGATCCGCTTCTTGTCATCGAGATTGCCCTTGTTCGCGCCATAGACGGTCTTGATGACCTCCTGAAGCACGGAATAATCGGCGCCGGAGGCCTGGGTCGTGATCGCGATGTAGCCCTTCGCGGCGTCACCGGCGGGAATGACATCCTCCTCGGAGTTGGACCAGACGTTGCCGATGATGTGGTCGGCGGGGAAACCGACCTTCTGCGCGGTCTTCAGCGCCACCGGATTCATCACACCCCAGCCCCGCAACACCACGTAGTCCGGTTTCGCCCGGCGGATGGAGAGCCATTGCGATTGCTGCTCATTGCCTGGGTGCGGGACCTCGATCTGTTCCACCTCAAAGCCGTATTTATCCGCCAGGCGCTTGTAGATCGGGATCGTCTCCTTGCCATACGGCGAGCCATGATAAAGCACGACGATCTTCTTGCCCTTCAGCTTGTCCGCACCTCCTTCTTTGGAGGCAATGTAGTTCACGATGCCGGAAGTCTCGCTGTAGGGATTGAGCAGCAGCGGAAAGACATAAGGGAACACGCGGCCGTCGGTCGAATCGGTACGACCATGGTTGATGGTAATCAGCGGCACCTTGTCCTTGGTGATGCGGTCGATCATGGCATAAGCGATGCCGACCGACAGCGGGTTCCAGGCCGCGATTCCAGGACGGCTCTTTAGCCGCTCATAGACCTCGACGCCGCGTTCCACTTCGTACTGGGTCTCACCTTCATCCCAGGTCAGCTTGACGCCGTTAACGCCACCATCGCGAATGTTGATCAGATTGAGATAGTCGATGAAGCCACCAAAGAACCCGGTACCGCCGGCAGCATAGGGGCCAACGCGATAACTCTGCAGCGGAAAGAACTGTTCGTCGGCATGGGCCGTGAACGTATTGGCAAGGCCTACGGCGAGCGCCGCAGCCATTGTGACCTTCAGACGTCTCATCATGTTCATTGCAAGCTCCTTTGGGTTAATCAGGTTTCAGGTCGGTTACGCCGGGCGCTTGGCCGGCCGGACGGCGGCGAAGGCGCGGTCCCAGAGGGCGATCAGCCCGCGCGGTTCTGCGATGAGAAAGACAATGATGAGCGCACCGATGACGATGCGCTGGCTCATCTCCAGGACGCCGGAATCGAACACGCTGCCGAGCAAGGCCGCGCCGACGCGCGACAGCAAGAGCGGAAACACCACGATGAAAGCCGCGCCGATAAAGGAACCGCGCAACGAGGCGAGGCCGCCAATGATAATGATGAACAAGATCTGGAACGAGCGATCGAGATTGAAGCCAGCTGGCTCGACAGTGCGCAAATACGCAAAAGCCCAGAGCACGCCGGCGACGCCAATAAGGAAGGACGAGATGGCGAAGGCGAGCAGCTTGGTGCGCAAGAGCGGCACGCCGATCACCTTGGCCGCGATCTCATGGTCGCGAACCGCGATGAAGTTCCGACCGGATTGGGAACGCAGCAATCGCAGCGTCAGCAGGGTCAGAACGACCACGATCGTCAGCGAGAAGACGTAACGTTCGGCGGCGCTGGTGAACGCGCTGCCGGCGATACTGAGAACCGGCGCATCTATTACCCCGGATGGATTGTCGTTGGAGAACCAGCTGAACTTGGTCAGCGCCCACTGTACGAAAAACTGCGCGGCGAGCGTCGACACGGCGAGATAGAACCCGCGCAACCGTAGGCTCGGCAGCCCGAATACGATGCCGATAGCCGCCGCGACGCCCCCGGCCAGCACCAGATCGATGAGCAGCGGCAATGCGGGGACACGAAGATGAAGATTGTACGCGGCGTAGGCGCCGACAGCGAGGAAGGCGGCCGAGCCGAGCGAGACCTGACCGGCATAGCCGGTCAGGACGTTGAGCCCGACGGCAGCAAGTGACAGCGCCAGAAATGGAGTGAGTACGGCGTCGAGCAGATAATCCGACCCTGCAAGCGGAACGATGCCGTAGGCGGCCACGATCACGAGGACGATCCACAGCGTCTCGCCGGAGAACCAGCTCGATTTGGCAGGAGTGAGGACTGGCACGACCTACACCCTCTCCACCAGCTTCTGCCCGAACAGGCCCGATGGCCGGATCAAGAGGAGCGCCAGTGCCGCGACATAGGCAGCCCAGGCCTCGATGCCGCCGCCAAAGGACGGTCCGACATAAACCTCCGCCAGTTTTTCGATTGCACCTACCAAAAGACCGCCAATGATCGCCCCTGTGATCGAATCGAACCCGCCGAGGACCAAAACCGGGAGCGCCTTCAAGACGACGAGCGACAGCGAGAACTGCACGCCGAGCCGTGCACCCCATAGGAGCCCACCGACCAGGGCGACGATCCCCGCCACTGTCCACACAGCGGCCCAGACGCGTGGCAGCCGCAGGCCGACCGCAAGCGCTGCAAATTGGTCATCAGCCACGGCGCGAAACGACAGTCCGGTGCGGGTGTAGCGAAAGAAGAGCGCAAACAGCGCGACCAGGCTTCCGGCGACCGCCGCGGCAAACAGGTCGAACCGGCTGATCAGCACGCCAGACGCCTCGAACGGCGTGTCGCTGATGCCGATGTCGAGGCCATGAACCTGCGTGCCCCATAGAAGCTGGGCTGCCCCTTCGATGACGTAGGAAAGCCCGAGGGTCGCCATGAACAGGGTGATCGGCGGCTGGTTGACCAGCGGCCGCAGCACCAACCGCTCGGTGGCGATGCCCAGCGCGATCATGATGACCAGCGTCGCTGCTAGCGCCGCAACGAATGGCGCGCCGCGCTCGACGAGACTGACGAAGGTCAGGGCCGCGAACAACAGCATCGCGCCCTGTGCGAAGTTGAGCACACCCGACGTCTTGTAGATCAGCACGAACCCGATCGCGACCAGGGAGTACATCACTCCCGAAAGCAGGCCACCGATCAGCACTTCGAGGAAAAACTGATAGTCAAACATCAGATCGCGAGCTCCGTCTCGTCCTCGTGTGTGACGCCGAGATAGGCATCGATCACCGCCGGATCGGCGCTGACCTGGTCTGGCGTGCCGTCGGCGATCTTTCGTCCGTAGTCGAGCACGGCCACGCGATCCGACAGCCCCATCACGATGCCGATGTCGTGCTCGATCAGGACGATTGTTGCGCCGAAGCTGTCGCGAGCGTTACGCACGTGCTGCGACAGCTCCCTCTTTTCGGTAAGGGTCACGCCTGCGAACGGCTCGTCCAGTAGCAGGAGTTTTGGCCGAGCAACCAGCGCCCGCGCCAGCTCGACCCGCTTCTGCACTCCGTAGGGAAGCGTTCCAGCAAGACGGTCACGAACCTCAGTGAGATGCAGGAAGCCGATCACGTCTTCGGCGGCCGCGCGATTCTCGGCCTCGATCCGTCTCGCCAGTGGCGAGCCGACGATCTGCCGCAATAACCCGGTCCTAACGCGGTGCGCCAGTCCCATCAGGACATTGTCGAAAACGGAAAGTCCCTTGAAAAGCGCAAGATTTTGAAAGGTCCGCGCCACGCCTAGGGCTGCAAGCTTCGACGTCGGCACTTCGCGAAAGGAGTGCTCGCCAAACCACACCTCCCCGCGGTCCGGCCGGTAAAGCCCGGTGACGATGTTGAGGAGCGAGCTCTTGCCGGCGCCGTTCGGTCCGATCACCGCCAGGATCTCTCCCTGGGCGACCTCCAGATCGACCTCACGTAGCGCTGCGACGCCGCCAAATGTCAGCGAAATATTCGAAAGCCCGAGCGCCGGCCGTACGGGTCTCACAGTCCGCTCCGCGTCCCCCTCCAGCGCCCCCTGGCGCCTTCCGGCGGATGTATCCGCGTATCGGCGTGGAGGGATCTCCTCCAGCCGAAACGCGCCCGCCCCTGTCGCAATCGCCGTCACGTGGCTGCCTCTCGTTTTGCCCCTATTCGGCAGCCTGAACGCGCACAGGCGTCCTTGCCTCAAGCTCGCGAACCAGCGGGATCACGTGCTTGCCGAAATATTCGACCTCTTCCTGGAAATGCAGAAACCCGAGCAGGATCAGGTCGGCGCCGGCGTGCTTGAGCTCGATGATCCGTTCAGCAACTTGCTGGGGCGTGCCGATCAGGTTCGAGCGGAAGCCGTCGTTGTATTGAACGAGATCCTGAAAAGTGGATTTGGCCCAGTTGCCTTCGCGCTCGGGGCTGGCGTTGCCCGCATTCTGGACCTCATGGTGGAAGCCGCGAACCGCATCGGGGATCGCCTTGTCGAGGATCTCCTGCAGCACCTCCTTGGCCTCCTTTTCAGTCTGCCGCACGATGCCGAATGCATTGATGCCGATTTTGGTCTGCCACCCCTTGCCGAAGGTCTTCTCCTTGGACCTGATGTCCTCGACCTGCGCTTTCAGCCCCTCTGGCGTATTTCCGTTGGTGAAATACCAATCGGACACGCGAGCGGCCATATCGCGGGCGGCCCGCGAGGAGCCGCCCTGGAATATCTCGGGCAGCGGATCGAGCGGCTTCGGCTTGAGCGAGTACTCGTTGAACCGATAGAAATCTCCCTTGAGCGTAAAGCTCTCCTCCGTCCAGATCCCGCGTAGAGCCTTGATGAACTCCTCCGAGCGCCGGTAGCGTTCGTCGTGGTCGAGCCAGGGTTCGCCGATCGCATGGAATTCGCCGCGGAACCAGCCTGACACGATATTGACGGCAACGCGCCCATTGGTGAGCTGGCTGATCGTCGCAATCTGCTTTGCCGCTACCGCCGGATTCCATGGCCCGGGAAGGAGGGCAGCGATCACCTTGAGCCTTTCGGTCGCCGCCAGCAGGGCGTGCGAGAAGCTGACCGGCTCATGCTGCTTGTCGGCTCCGTAGCCGGCCGTGAACCGGATCTGACTGAGTGCGTAGTCGAAGCCTGCCTTCTCGGCGATTTGCGCAAGCTTCCGGTTGTAGTCGATGTCCCAGCTAGTACGCTGCTCGATCGAAGAAATCACGAGGCCACCGGATACGTTCGGCACCCAGTAGGCGAATTTGATCGGTTTGTTGTTCAAAGACATCTTGCTTGTCCCTTGAGAATGACGCTTGCGGTGAAAGAGCGACGGCTTCAGCGAGGCAGCACCATGCGACCACGCCGCTCGGGACGAGCGAGTGCCGACACTGCCTACGTTATTGATTTCGAGGAGCTAGAGCGATCTCAGGCTAGATCGCTCCTGCGAATTGAGACGCCACTCAGAAACGACACGAACACAACTGATCGACAAGCTCGCGCATAACCGAATGCCTCACCTTGTCGAACATGTTGTTGCGCATCATCAGCGCTCCTGAATGGCACCATCGCCTGATGACCAATCCTCTCAGAGATTGTCCGACCCTACGAGTCCAAGACCCACTATTTTTCGCTGCGCGGAGATAAACAGCTTTCTTTTGTTTCGCAGCGAACGCATCGTTTGTTGCTTTGCCGGTGCAAGCTAATCATTCCTTCGCCAGCAGAAGCTCGTTCAATTGCTGCGGACGATCGGCGCCATCAGCATCTCCACTCGATATTCGAATTCGCCGACTGGCTGGAATATTCTTATCGCATTCGCCGGCTTCTCAGGTCACTTGCACTCTCAAGTGATTGGCAAGATCGAACTCGCATGAACGGACCGCTGTCCGACATGCACAGCACGCCTGGCATTAGGCGCAATCAAACGAAACGGCCTAAGCAGCGGAATTCAGCGCAGAATCAGGGTGAGGTCGGCCGAATGGCGATAAGAGCCTCGACTGTCCGCGCTTGCGTCCTACGCCGCCGTTGGCTGATCTAGCAATTCTCATTCACATCAGCGCAACTGTCTTCCTTGTCGCTCGAAAGCGTAGATCGGATTGATACCGCAATAGGCGTATGTGCCGGATGCAGTAGCCATGCACTGGCTATAGGTAGAGAACTGGCAGTTGCCCGGATATCCCCAAGTACGGCCCTGCAGGCAATAAACGTCCTGGCGAGCCGGTGGGATATAAGGATGAACCCGCGAAGCAGCGCTCGAACGCGATCCAAAGCCGACGAAAATGGGAAGTGCTAGCACTCCGATAACGAGAAGGTACCGCATGAGATCTCTTGCCTCCGTTAAGTTCGCTGAAGGATAGAGGATCTGAATTGAACCGTTTGATCTTAATCAATGGCAAATAACCGGTCCAGTCGGTCTATCGCCAGAAAGAAGGTTCACCCGTGACGGCGAGCACGAAACTTCAGTGAGACGTTGGGGTCGGAGCGGAGCACGCGCCACCGTCCTCGGTGCAAACTCGCTCGAATTTCGAAGCAGACTTCCGGCGGCATTCCGCGGCGGAACGCTTTTTCAAGCGCGACTTGGCGCCTCCGCGCGGCAGAGCACTTATATTGCGGACAAATCTAGGACCATTGCATTCGCTCCGACCGCGTGTTGCCGAGGACCTATCGCCCCACGGTCAGAGGTCACACTTGCGGGTACCTCAAACTGTTGCGCGGCCCTGCGCGAGAAATGTCTTGGTCGAATTGAATGCACTCAGATTTACCGCAAGTCGCCCCCTGATCGCATCCGGGTCTACGCGTTGCCGCGAATCTGCGGTGACCGTGTCGCTCAGCAGATTTTTTCTTTCATCGGTACGACGCTCCGAACGATCGTCTTGGATCCCGCCGAAATACAGTCTGGCTCTCCGACAATAGGGCACTATTCTTCGTGAGCGATGATTTTCGATCTACTGAGTTGAGCGGAGACAAGCAGGACGATGACCATTCACCTCGCGAGCCCAACCATCAGCGACGAAGAACTGGAAAAGCGATTCGTTCCGGTCTTTGAGAAAATCGCCGTGGGTGCGGTGAGCGCGAGCGAAACCGCACCCTCCCGTTCGAAGCGATAACACTGCTCAAAGAGGTCGGCTTTGGAGCCTTGCGGGTTCCGGTGGAGTTCGGCGGCCTCGGCGCATCACTTCGTCAGACCTTCGATCTGCTCATCGCACTTGCGGCCGCGGACTCCAATCTGCCACAGGCGCTGAGGGCACACTTCAACCTGGTCGAAGATCTGCGCCTGACCAAGGATGAGGCGGCCAAGGCGCGGTGGCTCAGAGCCATCGCGAACGGCGCTCTGATCGGGGTCGCGACAACCGAGCTAGGCGTCGGAGCTGTCGATCGCTACCGGACAGCGGTCACGTCGAACGGAGCCGGACTACAGCTCGATGGCACGAAATACTACACAACCGACACGCTGTAACTTGATTGTGGCGGCTGACCAGAACGGCAAGCGGATCGCTGTCATTGTCGATACCAGCCAGCCCGGCGTCAGCGTCCAGGACGATTGGGATGGCTTTGGCCAGAGATTGACGGCAAGCGGTACAGCTCATTTCAGGAATGTAGCGGTACCTGAAGATCGAATTCTTGGTCCCGGATATGGAACGGAAGGACGGGTGTTTGGAACGGCCTTTGTCCAGCTGGTCCTGCTTGCGACCCTCGCTGGAATTGCGAGATGCGCGGCTACTGAGACCGCGGACTGGATCAGGTCACGAGCCCGCACCTTTACACATGCCGTTGCCGATCTGCCACGGAACGATCCGCTCGTGCAACAGGTTATCGGCAGGCTGTCGAGCGCGGCTTTCGGTGCGCGAGCAGCAGTCCTCGCCGCCGTCGACGAGCTCGCAAGAACACTCGGAGGTCGACATCAAGACCCGCAACAGCTTGATGCGTCCGAGCGCGCGGCAGCGCAGGCGCAGGCAGTGGTCGTCAAGCTTGTTCTTGACGCCACCGCCGAGCTCTTCGAGGTGGGCGGAGCGTCTCTTACGTCAGAGAAGCTCGCGATTGATAGGCACTGGCGCAATGCGCGTACGATCGCTTCCCATAATCCAGTGAACTTCAAGCTCCGCGCAATCGGCGGCTATGAATTGAATGATGAAGCTCTGCCATACGCATGGAGCGTAGGTGTCCGCGCCGCCCGACAATACGGTAGCTAAACACTGGCGTTCCGGCAGCTTCTGCATTGCCGAGGCGCAGCTCGCTCGCCCCCGCGGATGCGACTGCCGTGGACGTCGACCTTCTACGGTGGGTTAAGGACGCGATGAGTGGCCGTCGTCGCCGTATCTCGGCGACTATGCCGGCTGCTGTAGCCAGGCGAGACGCTCGCCTGATCGACGGGCCTGTACCGTTCAGCGGTGAGCTAGGGCGAGACTTAAGCTCGCACTTCTTCTGGTTGGCATTGCAAGGATGCCAGCCACCCGATAAACGAGTCCCGCAACGTTGCTGGCGTTTTTTTTCGGGGGGGGCGCCAGGATCGGGGCCTGTAGCTCAATGGTTAGAGCCGGCCGCTCATAACGGTCTGGTTCCTGGTTCGAATCCAGGCGGGCCCACCAGAATTGTCGTTGTTGTTGTTGTCTCCCCCTCTCACCACACCATCATCAGCACCTGTCCCAGAAAATCTACGACGCTCCAAATTTCTTCGCTGGCTAAGCGATTGCCCCTGCAGGTGCATGGGCTTGACGGCGCTGCTGAATGGCCAGACTTTCGGGCTATGCTGCCGGACTTTCTCGAAAGCATGTGGTCGATCTGGGTGTGGTTTCGGGAGTTCTCCCGCTGGATGCGCGGCGGCCTCTGTCCTGGTCTCGATTTGTCGCAAAACATGATCGCGCGAGCAAAAGCGGACACGGCGGACGCTGCCATTACGTATCGGATTGCCGATCTCGACACGCTGGAACTGCCGGAGGCTGTTGCCACTTCCCCGATCATCGAGACGACGCAGGAATGCTGCATGGGAACGCAAAAAAAGCACAATGCGAACGCACTCAAAAGAATAATATCATCGGTTGATGGAGGGGGCGCTAAGGTCGTTGGTTGGCGACTTTGCGCAGTTCGCCGTTGAGGGGTAATTTGACCAGCCTGCGAGATGGGCGAGGTTATCGAGGGGCGAACATGTTCGACGTATACGTCAACGACAAACATGACTTGCTGGTGGTCCCGCAGGGCTCTCAACTACCCGTCATCGGTGCGTTCAGGAAATGGCGAAAAAGGAAGGCACGGGTGATCAGCGTCAGTGATGAAATCAAGTCGATTGTTCAGAAGCACGGCCATTACATGCGAAAGCTAAGCGATCTGAGAAAGTATTAGAGTATCTGTTTGCCAGCAGCAGATCACATCGCCCCCGCCAATGCAGCCACAGGGGCGGCGTCTATTGCAGACCTTTTAAGTTGGTCGTGTTTGGCTTCGAGAAGGGCATCGCCCCAACCTACATCGTTGCCGGCCGGACAAGTGGGTAGATCGCGCAAGTGACCGATTGTTTTCAGGCTTACCTGAAAACAATACCCGCCTTTGTCATGATTGCCGCGAGGGCATGCGAACAGGGATAAGGCCCGATCAGAAGCATCGTACTCAAAATTCTTGAAAACATCGACGAGCGCGAGACTCCGGGCAAAAACTGGAATACCGTTCAACCATTGGTAGCGATGGGGGTTTCCATGCGTCGCAAAGGATTGATGGTAATTCTGGGTCTCATTGTTGCAATAGGAATTGGCCTCTATGCAACGTTCCAATCTCGTTATCTGATAGATGAGCACAATCGCGCGCGGATCGTATCGCTGCAGCAAACTGCGAGCGGACTAGATGCCTTGGAGCAAGGAGATCAAAAAGCAGTTGCCGTTGCGCTAGACGCCACTCTCTTTCGAAACATCGGCGACCAACTCGTCGGACAGAAGGTTATGCTGAGTCACCCCTCTCTGCCGGGTGAGACCTTGACCGTAGCAGTCGATCGCCTGACGTTCGCGCCGCAAATGGGCCGATTGGCCGGAAACCTGGGACTTAGTGTAAAGAGCGACAAGAGGTTTCTGTCAGTTGGCCTGGATGTTGAGTTTGCGCTGTATTTTTCCGGTGTGAGCCAGATTTTGCCAGCGACAACCGACCGACCGGCTGTCTTCGCTGCAAATTTCAGGTTGCTCCCTGTCTCCATCGAGCCGGTAATTTCATTCGGCTTTCTCAATCTGGTCGGCAGGGGTTTTGTCAGCGACATTATCACTGGCAACGTCGTGAATGGACTTTCCGAAAGATTGACCCTTTCGGCTCCGTACCAACCCCAGCTGCGATACACCCTCGACGAGAATAAGTCATTCGAGCAAAAATTCGGGGATGGCAACACGGGGACCTTGAAGTACCGGGTGACGCACGAGCCGATCTCGGTTGAGCGTTGGGCCCACGTCATTGCACCGATCTTCTCCGATCGCGGAGTTCTGCTCGCCGCGACATTGGACGAAACAGTTGCCCAGCCGTTTGACGTGAACCCGTCGAAGTATGATACCATTCCGACAACGCAAATCAGCAGCCTTGAGCAACAACTGACCGGACGCATAGCGCTCGCCAATAAATACTACTCAGGCAAGCAGCTGACGATCAGTATCAACACAGGTGCAATTGCCACCCTCACCGATGGAATTTTCGGCGCACTTCGGAAGCTATCGCTATCATTGGCAAGCACGGAAGTGTCGGGTCGCTTCGTTGACAAGCATTGGTCAGACAAGATTTTGGGCGATGGCGGCTTCTACGTCGAAGCGGCAGGGGGTGACCGCATCCATGGCTCCATCAGTGTACCGGCGGCGAATTTCAACTACGTGCCTGGCAAGGGCCTGGAAGGAAGCTTGGGCCTTTCGATCAGCGTGGACGCTGCCATTCACGTTCATGTCGATCCACTCATTGGCGGCGGCATAGGAACGACGGCCGGCCTTAAGGGATCGACAAATCCGACTGTCAGCGCACGAATAGCGTTTTCAAGCTTTACGTTTGAGGGAAAGGATGTCGCGCTTCTGTCTCCCGTCTTGAGCTGTACATCCGTTGATTTGAAAGTCGAAACGGACGGAACGTTCAAGACTGACTATGGCTGGACCAAGGTCCCCTCGATCGGCGTTATTACGAGCGAGCTGATTGGAGCCGATCCATCGGATCCTACAATCCTCTCAGGAATACCCGTCGTGGTCCCGGTTCTGGCAAAGACTGATGCGAAAGGCTCGGTAGCTCCACCTGATCAGATGGTCATCAGAGAGGGACTCTATTTGACCGCCGAAGCCACAAGGCTGACCGTGGATGCGGCAAGTACCGGATATGTGGTGGGCAGCGATTTCGTCCTGAAGGCAAGCAACCAAGCGCCGGATCCAAAAGCGGTGGATGAACGCATCCAGCGCCTGACGGCCGCCGCCAAAGACTTTTGGCGCAAGACACAGAAGCCGAACTGCCCCGAAAAGCCTGCGCTACGGGTGCTCGTGGGCGATCTCGAGTTTGGATCCAACAACGAGATCATAAAATTCATAAGGAATGCCTGGAACGATATCACGAAGGGACCAGGGAAAGACAACGAAGTGGTGAAGCTGCTGGACAGAATAAATGGGGCGGCGAAAGACTATGATGATGCGACGAGGAAGCTGGCTGGAGAGGTGGGCGAGGCAGCAAAAAATGCCTTCCCGAGGAATAATGATATCGGGCGTGCTGCAGGTGAAGTCGCGAAGTCCGTAACCAAGGCAGTTACAAATCCCGGAGGAGCGGTCATTGATCTCGGGAAGCAGATTCTATGCGGATTTTGCTAGGCCGCAGTGATGGCTCAAGATTAACGACACTTTGCCGGCTGGGAGGTACCCTACCCTCTCGCCGCGGCGCGAGTTGGCTGGCTCCGCCGGACTCTCTTTAGATCGCATTCCACTGAAGGCTCTTGCATGAGCGTTATACAGCGCAACCAAGGAGGCTCGTGTGCTTTCCTACCTTACGGCAGAAAGCAGCTTTATCCGGTCATACGGCAACCGCAGCCTGCTCCTGCTACTCCTGTGCGCTTTCACACGAACCGGCGAAAGCGTAGCCAAGGCTTCGATCATCGGTGTATCCGTCGATATCAATCCAGCCGTCATCGCGGCGTCGGGCCAGTCCTGGCCTTCCTCGTCACCGCATCTCTGAAGCTCGAGGCTGATAGCCTTATCATCGCACGTGAGGCGGTGCTGGACGAAGCAGGCAGATCGAGACACGCTTTCAGAACGAGCCCGTGGCTCTATGTGCTCATGCTCGTGCCTGCCGGCTGCGCAGCATTTCTGGCATTTCAATTCCTGGTGAAGCTTGTCCCGGAAAGCCCGGGATGCCCAAACTGGAATTGGTGGCGCCAACTGACCGACGTCGCCTTTATCGGAGGGACGCCGTCGGTATATTGTATCGGCGATCTGAAAAAGGGCGCACCCTGGATCTACCCGCCAATCGAAAGTTGGCTTTTGCTGGCATGCGTCCTGGGTTCTGCGTATCTGACATACACGATCATCCGAGGCTGGCGTATGTATCGCGGCAGGTGACTGATATTCGATGCTGATCGTGTTGGAGGCATAACCAAACAAAGAGTCGTTTTCCTGCAGTAGACCACGGCTCACAACGTCAACCATGCAATCCATGCGAATGGTCGATACGCAAATACTGGTCCATATGCAGGCCGGCCGACGCGTGATGCCGGCCCATGCCACTATTGCGTCCGTCTCGGCGAAAGAATTCCTGATCATGTACGGCAATAAACCTGACAGGGACAGGTACTACGTGCCTCTGAGACTTGGTCGACACAGTCTGATGGGCCCGCCTGCAGTACTTCAGATGCCCGCCGGTCACCCATTTCGCCGGATCGGCACCGATCGTCTGCTTATAGATTTCAACCAAGAGCATCCGAGTCTGGTCGAGTTTGGCAGCAATGCCATCGCAAGTGCCATCAACTCCGCTCGATCTGACCTGTTCAAGGCCGGTGTCATGGTTTTGCGAAAGGCTGAACAGCGCAATCTCGAGAAACGCTTTCGCTTTCTCATAGAGAACGGGATTCGCTGCGAAGCGCTTGAAGAGAATGCAGTCGGTTACGGCCTAGATATCCTGGACAGGTTCCTCAGCGATTACGCCCCGAAGGGTCACTTTCGCAACACGGTATGCGATGCGCTCATTTTGGGGACCGCGATCCGGCACAGAATTCCCCTTCAAACCGAAGATAAACTTCTGGCCCGACTGACTGCCAAGATGTTCGGGACGCGATTTTACCAAGAGGGAGAAGATCTCGTCATCGACTTCGAAACTCCCTCTGTGGTGCGGCGACGTCACGGCGAAAGCAAGGGCTACATTCACCGCGGGTGGCGCATCGCCGTTGATCCTCGGCGTTAGTCGAAGACAACGGTTGCCGGGGCGTGTACCACTTATGAAGCATCGGAGCTTGGCATCCTGAAGTGAAAGTCACAGCGAACTGAGAAAGTCACGAAAAGTCTGATCCAGCTTCGTACGCACGGCGCCTTCCGCAGCCAGCAATAATCTTCCTCCACCAGCGAGATCGGTTCCATATGAAGCCAGCGCCGCTTCAATCGACGCGCCGCTCTGCGAAGGAGCTCGAAAAAGGAAGCGCTGATGATCGAGTGCCCACTGCCAACGTTCCCGCATCCAAACAGAGAATGGCACTTCCAGGTGCCGTTTGAAGTTGGAGCGGTTAATTCCTTGGATGAAGCGCACACCGGCGACAAAGATATCATCCGGGTCAAGGTCCGTCCGTCGCGACACCTTGCCGATCTGAGCGGCAATACGATCCTCGACACGGTCACCGCCTGTTTCTTCGTAAACCATGGGTTTGAGAAGGCGTTCGCCCGGAAACCCGGAGGGAAATACTCCCGACCTCTGGTCGCAGAGCGTCGCGATAGCCGTTTGATTGCCCGTCCAGGCGGCAAACATCCCAAATGCCAGAAGTGCGTCCTCCGCGGTTAGAAGGGCTTCAGCCGATTGCAGGCGTTCGGATGTCACACGCTCGATTTCCCCGTAGGCAGGACTCTTGGTCCTCCTGGCACAAGGGCTTTGTTGTTGGCCTTCAGATACAAATCCGCTTCAATCCACGATCTCATATGCGAAATGAAGGAACTCGGATCGCTATGTGCAATTGCGCGAGCCAATTGCGCGTTTCGCAATGGGATTTCCATTGCCGGAATAGCGCGGCCACGAAGACGCGTCCGCAGTCCCAGCACAAGTCCGGAGGCAGCATTGGCGGCAACTTCGGTTTCAGCAAGCAAATACCTCAGGTAATCGCGAGACGTGAGCGGGAGATCACGGAGATCTGGCGGCTCGGAATTGCTGCACATTCCGGGAACCATACCAAAGGGCTCACCATCGATACTGACCCGCTGTCCTGTGGCCTGGCCGTAGAGCCAGAGCACGGTGTGTCCAACGACACGTCGACAATAGACAGCCTTAATGGACTGGTCGGCATCGATTGCATCGAGCTCCTCGAGCACTTGATCCATGCCGAGCAGCGCGATGCTGGGATTATTGTCACGGAATGCAGCAATCGCCTCGTCGGCGCGCAATCCAATAGCCATGGGCCGCATCTCTTCGCCTCCGACCTCGCCAGCGCTTTCGCGCGCTGCCGCGAACCATTTGTGGGCCTCGCCCCAGGCGCCCAGCTCAGCCGCGCTTATACCGGCTTCACGCTGCATGTGGGCTCTTTCAATTGGATCATTGAGCGCCGTCTTGTCGGCTGTTTCTGTAAGCAGCTTCAACGCACCGGCATGATCCTTGCGCCGATAGAGGATTTTCGCACGCGCCCGAGACAAGATCGGATCAGGACCAAGCAATCGAGCGGCCTCTTCAAGAGCGTCCAATGCCCGGTCATCTTCGCTACCGTATTCGTCGAACATGACGCCGCACGCGACGTGACATCGTAACGCTAGCTCGCGATAGCCCCATGAGCGCGCCTGTTCGGCCATCCGTGTGTACCGTTGCGCACAATTGAGCCAGTCAATATTTCCCTGCCTGTGCTCCTCCAGCCAGGCGTGATTCACCAACAAAGAAAAATCGCTCGGCATCGTAGGGACGTCGGCAAACAGTTTTTCTCGCTGCTCTGGCGTCGCTTGGTCAAGCCTATCGAAAGCGGCGCCCAGCTCGGCAACCGTTGCGAGACCCAGAACTTGGGTGATGAAAAACATTCCAACCGGCTTTGGCGAGGCTTTTCCATTGACCCGCTCATTGATGCTCGCCAAGAGCTGGCGGCCTTCGGGGCGGCGATCGCAGAGTTCTTCGAACCGCAAGATCGCCTCAATCCAATCAGGCACCGCACGAGAGAGTGTCGAGTGAATCAGGACCTTTGAAAGAACGATGAGCTCAAACCGTTCTTTCGCTCTTGCATTGGGCTCCTGCTGGATCTCCTCCTTTAGAGCCGACCAGCATTTCCCGATCCTCTGCAGATCCTTCTTTTCAAGAAGGAGGAGGAGCTGTCCAAGTCTCAGCAAGCAGGACAGCGACGGCTTGTCCGGATAGATGGGTCGATCCGTGCGGTGCAAGCGGAGGCCGGTCATCCAGTCGGGCAGCATGCGACGCACGCTCGGCTTTGCGACGAGAATGCTGTTGCCGAACTTGGTGAGAGCGAATTCGGACTTGCCCAGGAGGCCATGAAGGAAGGCTGCATTGGCCTTGGTGATGTCGAGTTCGCGCGGCTCCAAGATGACATTTGCCACAGCGTGGTGCACCGCGCGCTGCTCGTCAGGACTGAGCACTTCGGTCCCTGCATTGGCGAGCAACGGCGATATCCGCAATTCGTCTTGTGCGGCCTGATCGACCCAGGGTCCGACCAGCGAGTCAAGTTGCTCGCCGGGATTCCTGACGGAAGGAGGCAAACCCGCGACCTCCAGAATGAGTGATCGGTTGAAGCGACCGATAAGGAGGCTCATCCGGTAGAGCAGCGACCTTGCATTGTCCGGAAGCGCCGCCACGAGGCGTTGTCGTGCCAAGCGCTGCTCGAACTCAACCTCTTCAGCCGGATTGAGGTCCTTCAGACGCCGCAGCTCCTCTTTTGGCCACGCGCGCGAGCGCAGGCCGGCGATCATCGCCTGCACAAGCTGTGGGTGGCCAAATGCGGCACCGAGATGAATCCACCGGGCCCAGATAGCCGCATCGCCGCCGGCCGCAGTCACGAGTTCACCCACCTCGGCGATCGTCATGTCGGGCACAGGCACAAGCGTTGAGGAGTCAAAGCCCAATTCCGAAAGAGCTCGTCTGGAGGGTTGCCGGTAGGCGGTGACGAGACATAAGCCGTCGCGCCGTCTCATCGCTAGGATGAAGCGGTTCAAGCTCCGCCGAACCCGAGGATCTTCCAGCTCATTAAGATCATCGAGAATGACTCCGTTCGGACCTAGCGAGCTCAAATCGGCGATGGCGTGCTGGATGCGTTCGATTGCTTCGACTGCGGAACCATCCCGGAAGTCGACCAGATACCAGCTGCCGCCCTGCAAACGGGCGGATAGGCGAGCCAGCATGGTCTTCCCGACTCCGGTAGCCCCCGTCACAAATGCGATGCCGCTACGGGTCGCGCGCCCCAGGATATCGTCAACGAGGCCAGCTCGTTCGGCGAACGATGCCGGAAATGGAATCTCGCGCTCGGGATCGAGAACGTGCAATTTGCCGGGTACCGATGTTTCCACCGCGCCGGCATGTTCCGCGAGTTGATTCGTGAGCCCGCGGATTAGATCGTCCACCGCCCCGCGCGGCAATGACACCCGAGTCGCCTCATCGAGCAGCGAAAGCAAATCGCTTGCGATCAAACGACGCGGGAGCGGCTTTACGACCGTTGCCAATATGTGCTGTAGAACGATCGCACTCAAGCGCTCGCATTCAGCCGGCGGCAGCCGCAGTCGTTCCGATCCATAGGTGACGAGCGCCGATTCGAATTCGCTTTTAAGAGCATCCAGATCCGGGCGGCCACAATGCCAATGGACGCGCTGGAGCAAATCCTTTCTTAAGGCTGGATCATCGCGGGTGTCGATGTAGGCACGTGCGCGTGGCGTGAGGTCTAGTTGTGACAATACTTGGCGCAACGGAGCCACGTCCGCACCCGCCGCGGCGCGCCGCCAATAGATCAACGCCCCCTCAGAACCGATGCGATGGGAACTGCTGCGCTCCTGCCCGATCGAGGAGGTTGACAGAAATTGCAGGTTGACGTTGCGGTCAGGATTGCGCTCGACCAGGTCAACGAACGAATCGATCGTATCTCGGACGTCCTGTAAATTGATCGTGATGGTGGCCCGTGTGTCCTTCACTTCCACGGCGTTGAGGGCGTCTTCGGCAACGGTCGCGTAATCTTTGGCGACTTCGAGGTGAAGTTCTTGTCCCGGCGCTAGATCGAGCCATGCCAGCGCACTCGCGTAGAGCTGATATGCGTAGCCTCGCAGTGAGGCGATTGCCTGTGCAGCAGGGTCTCCGCGCGGCTCACCTGCAAGCCGAGGACCGGCGCTGTATGGGAACGATGAAGGCATCTATCTGAGGATGACAGTCAAACCGAATCTATGAGGCTGAACCATATCATTCAGGAACATTGGGGAGAATTCTCAAGGATCCTCAACCGGTTGACACCAGCAGCCAATACTGATTCTTGGCAGTCCCGTGCCTATCGAGAAGCTGTCCACAGCATCAAAGCAGACGAGAGCCATCGAGTCTGTTACCTACGGCAAGCATGACCACCGCCTCCATACTTCATAGTGTGCTCGTTCAGGGGCGCCTCGCCTTTGCAATGCGTCGTGCGGCGGCTGCGCGCGACCGTGAGCTCGGAATCCAGATTCTGACGCCTCCGCAGCTGGCGGCACGCCTGGCCGGTGGACTGCTGCATCCCGCATCTCGCGAGAGTGTCGAGATCGGCATTCGCAAAGCTTTGGGCGCCCCCGGCCTCTTGAAAGACATTGCCCCGATAAGCGATCTGCCCGGAGCGACCCGCGCCATATTTCGTACACTCCGAAGTATCTGGCGGTCTGGTTTTGACCTTCGGACCGGACCGTATGCCGGCCAGCCGCGTATCCAAGACCTTGCGCGGATCGAAGATACGGTGCGCCTTCACCTGCAGCCCGGCGAACGCCTCCTACCCGACCTATGCGATCTGGCTCGCGCGGCTGTGTCACTCGCCCCGCGCGTGCTGGGACCGCTTCGCTTACAAGAGCTCCACACAATCGATCCCATCTGGCGGCCGCTTATCAACGAACTGTGCAAGGTGATCCCAGTTGAATGGGACGCGCCCGCTTTTTGTGACGCCAGCTGGTTTGAAGGTACGCTCAACCGGGCCGCCCCGAGAACGTTTGGTAAGAGGCGCGCCGCAAGTTGCGCCGATCCGCATCACGAGGCGCTCGAAGCCATGCGATGGGCCCGAGAATTGCTCGCTTTCGGCCGCGCTCGCGCTTCGGAGATCGCCATCGCTACAACGGCTCCTGTCGCGTGGGATGATTACATGCTGGCCCTCGTCTCGGCATCTAATCTTCCGCTATGTTTCGTCCACGGCCGACCGGCCCTTGCCACAAGGGACGGTCAGCGTTGCGCGGCCCTCGCAGATGCGCTGCGTGGCGGACTGAGCCAGGCACGAGTACGCCGCCTTCTCTCCCTCGCTGCCGACCAAGGCACAGTCCTGGACGCCCTGCCTGCAGGCTTGCCAGTACCCAGCGAAGCAGCCTTATCCGCTGCCGCGGATTGGGAACGGGCCCTCGCCCCTTATCCCGAAACAGCATCGATCCTGATGCCCGTGCTCAAGCTTATCGAATCGGGCACGGACGCTGCCGAAGAGGCGGCCAAATTGCTTCTCCGGGGACGCTCCCGCAGGCTTTGGGATGAGGCGCTGCGATCGGCGCCTGCATCGGCACTTATGTTTTCGCTCGAGTCCCTGCGCGTTGCCGAGGACCGAGATCCGGCCGATTCTGTGGCGTGGTGTTCCGCCGATCAACTTGCCGCAGCACCGCGTCCGTTTGTCTGGCTGATGGGCCTTACAACCAGCGGATGGCCTCGTAGCGGCGGGCTCGACCCGCTCCTTCCCAGTTACATCGTCCCATCCGAATTGACGGACCCAGACCCGATAGAAGCAGCTGATCGCCGTTGCTTCGACATCGTTCTCGCCTCCACTGAAGAGACAGTCGTCTCCGCGGGAAGACTAAGCTGCGAAGGCAAACGCGTCGGACTAAGTGCTCTGATCCGCGTGAGCGAGAAAATCGACGTTCTTTCACGTGACAGGGCCGCCGGTCACGCGCTGACTGAAGCCGATCGTCTGTTTGCCCGGCCACAGGACAGAGGCGTAGATCCGATCGTCACGTCGGCGATGGCAGCTTGGCACGATTGGAGCTCGCGAAAGCTTACGCCTCACGACGGACTCGTGGAAAACGGTCATCCCCGGCTTTCGGAACTTCTTCCTAAACCCCAGTCGCCCACTTCGCTGTCCCTGCTTCTCCGAGACCCTCTCGCCTACGTCTGGTACTACGGCTTGGGTTGGCGCGACCTGGTTCACAAGGAACGTGAGCTCGTTCTCCCGGCCGATGATATGGGCCGCCTCGTCCACGAACTTCTGCGTCGCACAGTCGATCAGCTCGAGCCGAAACCTGGGTTCATAGTGGCCGCCCGGCACGAGATCCAGGAAGCCCTTGCCATGGCCGCGGCTCATGTGATCGACAGCTGGCCTTTAGTCACCAATGTGCCGCCTCCGGTGCTCTGGGCCAACACCGTCAGGCAGGCGGCTGAAATGAGCCTGGCCGGCCTCACGTTTGAGACATTTACGGAAGCCGGAACACGTTCCTGGACGGAGGTGCCATTCGGTGGCGAGGTCCGCGAAGGCGATCCTCCCGCTTCTCTGCCATGGGATCCGGCCCAGCCGGTGATCCTGCCGGGCACAGATATTCGCATTCGCGGGAGCATCGACCGGCTCGATCTTCGCGCTTCAGCAGCCGCGGTGCGGGTGACCGACTACAAAACCGGGCAGAGGCCGAAGGCTCCCGATCAAATGAGCGTCGACGGCGGTGCGGAACTTCAGCGCGTGCTCTATTCCCTGGCATGCCGCCAGTTGCTGCCCGACACGCAGCCGCTGATTGCTCGCCTGATCTATCTCCGTCCGCCAGTGAAAGTGTGTCCGCTCAAGAACCCTGACGGTTTTATTGATGTGGTCGCGGCTTGGGTAAAGCTTGCACGGAGCGTCCTTGAGGCTGGCTTTGTCTATCCAGGTATAGCCAACATGCCAGAGCGCTTCGGCAGGATCGCTCTACCCGCCGCGGTCAGTTACATCGAGCGCAAGAGCAGCGCCATTCGTGAAGCAGCGGGCCGAGAGCTCGCAGCCTATTGGGGAACGAAGTGAGCCTGAGGCCTGACGACAAAGAACGGGAGCGCGCACTCACCGATCTGAATTCCACGCTTCTGGTCGAAGCGTCGGCGGGCACGGGAAAGACGTCACTTCTTGCCGGACGCGTTGCGATGCTGCTCGCTTCAGGACGCGCTCCTTCGAGCATCGCTGCGATCACATTCACGGAACGCGCGGCCGCCAAGCTTCGCGCACGTGTGGACAAGTTCGCCGGCATGCTCCTCGACCGCACTATTCCCAAAGACCTGGAGCCTGCGTTCCGCGAGCGACCTTTGAGCGATGATCAAGCCGAAGCGCTCTCCAACGCACGAAGCCGCCTGGGCGAACTCACGACCTCCACGATCCACAGCTTTTGCCTCACTATTCTGCAAAGCTATGCGGTCGAAGCTCGAATAGATCCTGGCGCTGTCGTCATGGATTCGGAGCAGAGCGACCTCGCCTTCCAGGCGATCTTCGATTCCTGGCTCAACAAGCGGCTCGGTCACGCTGCACGCCCGGATGATCCAATCGTTGTCATGGCGGCATACGCCCCTGATCTCGCGGTGAAGACACTGAAGTCGTTAGCCACGTTTCGTCGTTCTTACCCCGAAGCACGACCGCTCCCGCCGCCGCGTTATGCCGATAGCGTTCATGACCTGATTGACGCTGTAGCTACCTTTCGGCGCTGGATCGATCGCATTGCGGCTCCCAAGGAAGTCGTAGAGGACGTCGTGGCGCTTGAAGCACTCGCTAACGCGCTTGCGCCTGCGGTTTCTGGCGCTCTCGATTTTTCGCAATTGTGGCTCCTCGTTCATCCGAAGAGCGACGCGCTGCTCCCTCGCGGAGGACATGCTTTGTCCCGGTATAAGGGCCGAATCAACCTCTGGTCCCGTTCGGCTGGCAAAATTGATGGGCCACAGCTCTCTGCAGCCGGTAAGGAGCACTATGAACGGTGCGCCAAGCTCTTTGCTGATTCAATGGGCGCAATAGCCGATGCGCTTCTGGTCCGCTTCTTCGGCGAAACCGACGAACTCGTTGGCGCATTCGATGAGTTCAAACGCAATGCTGCCCTGCTCGATTTCGACGATATCCTCATTCGCACACGCAATCTATTGCGCTCCGACGAAAGGGTGCGCGAAGCGGTCATGGCGCGCTTTCAGCGCATTCTAATCGATGAATACCAGGACACTGACCCTCTCCAGTCAGAGATCCTGTTTTTGATCTCAAGCGAACCAGGGACCTCGGAGTCCTGGGACCGGCGTAAACTTCGCAACGGAGCGCTGTTTATGGTCGGCGATCCCAAGCAGGCGATCTATCGCTTCCGTCGTGCCGATCTGAAATCGTATCTTCGTGCGCGCTCGGCGATCGAGGCGCAGTTTCCGGGGAACGTTGTTCAGATCTCGGCAAATTTCCGTTCCGGAAAAAGCATTCTTGGACATGTCGATCGGATCTTCGCGGAACGATTGGCAAAGCAACAGGGGGGCTATGCTGCCTTAAAATCGACCATTGCCGAAGATCCAAGCCGGATCCAAAGCATCGCAAAGCTGGGCTACCACGTTCCACCCGACACCTACGTTAACCCGATCCGAGACCTCGAAGCAAAGGCGGTTGCTGACCTTTGCGCGAGCCTTATCGGCAACGTGTGGATCCGGCGCTCAAATGGGGAGATTGCGCGCGCCGAGCCGGGCGACATCGCTCTGTTGGCTCCGCGGCGGACGCAACTCTGGCGATATGAACGCGCACTGGAGGACAAGGGACTGGCTGTGTCTTCACAGGCAGGCAAAAATCTCTATCGGCGACAAGAATCCCAAGACCTCGTGGCCCTCGTCCGCGCTCTGGCGGACAGCCGCGACACCCTGGCTCTCGGGGCGGTCCTTCGCGGGCCGCTTGTTGGTCTCGCCGAACGAGAGCTCCTCGATATTACTGCACGTCTGCGGGAGCAGGATGAAGGCGCTTTTTTAAACCTGAATACCGATCTCTCGCGCGTGGACCACCCTGTAGCGCACCATGTGATGTTCGGCCTACAGGAGCTGTGGCGGAAGCGGCGTGGAACGACGCCCTATGCCCTCCTGTCCGAGGCTATCGAGCTGCTCCGCGTCATCCCGAGTATGGCCGGCCGGAACTCAGATCAACAAGCTCGCTCTCTTGGCAATGTCAGCATCCTCCTCGAGCGAGCACGTAGCTATAACGTCCGCGGGCTCAAACAACTGGCGATCGATCTCAGCTCCGAATGGGAAGTCGAGCTGGCAGCCGATGAAGCTCCGGCCGACTATCAAGGCAACAGCATCGAGATCGTTACAGTTCACAAGGCGAAGGGCCTCGAATGGCCCATCGTTATCCCCATCAACTTTGTGACCATGCCGGAGAATGGCGAGGACTTCTTCTTTCGCTCGATCGACAACAGCGTGCACTGGACCCTCGGTGACGTCATCTCGAGCACCCTTGAAGCGGCAGTCGCGGCCGACCGGGCTGAGGCCGCGGACGAACGGGAGCGGCTACTTTATGTCGCCTGCACACGTGCTCTTGACCTCCTCGTTCTTCCAGCGCCTAGCTGGACTCCCGAGGGCGGGTGGGCGAAATTCTTCGATCTGGGTCAATCGGCACTTGAAGAAATCAGACATCCGCCGCCTCAGCCGTCCACGCCAACTTCTCTCTCGCCGGCGAACCATCAGACCGCCGCCATGTTTACAGATGAGCAGGAAGCCATTGAGCAGCGCAATCCGAGGATTCAGTGGCGTCGGCCGAGTTTGGCGGACATCGATCGGGAACTGCTCGACCGCGCAACGATCGATTTTGGCGCAGACGATGCAGATTCTGACGACAAGGCCGTCGTTGTCGGTGCCGGCGCGCTCCGGGGCATAATCCTCCACAAGCTGATGGAGGAACTGCTGACGGGGCTGTTGCGGCCAGAGCTAGCGGATCTGAATGCTCGGGCATCCACTCTCACACAAGAAGCGGTCGTGCCCGGGGCGACAGCACCTGATCCAGCTGAACTGGCGGCTACTACACTGCGTACTTTCTCGCATAGAGAGCTCAAGCCCTACATCGAAAAACTTATTCCGGAGATACCCATTTTTGGAGCGCGATCCGACACTGTCCTGGTGGCCGCGCGTGCCGATGCTATCGCGTTCGAAAAAGCCGTCCGGATCGCTGCTTTCGACTGGAAGAGCGACGTCGCTCCCACTACGGATGCTCATGAGGCCTACGCGAGCCAATTGCTCGAGTATCTCGAGCTGATTGGTATCGAGAAGGGTGCGGTCGTTTATATGACCTCTGGCGAGGTACGATGGGTACACCGTCATGTCGGCAGCAATGGCTAGCTTGCACAGAGAAGCCGTACGCGACCAATCGCCCTGCGACTGAGGAGACAAAGACTAGGCGTAGCTCTCCGCGTATCCAAGAAACTCCGCGTGAGCTGTACGGTCTGAAGACCATCGCGTGGCCCCCTGGGGCTTGTCGCGATAGTCGCAGAGGGTGAGCAATAACCTTTTCTTCGCGCGGGATATCCCGACGAAGTATGTCGAGCGCTCCTCGTCCACCTTTCCCCAGAACGTCTCGTTCTCGATGCCCATTATGATTACGCTATCGAACTCCAGCCCCTTACTCTTGTGGATGGACATGATCCTGACGGCCCGATCAGCTGAGAAAGCGGCCAGCGCTGCAGACAACTCTGTTCCATCTTTCACCAAATCTGAGATTCGATCGATCGTGTTTTCAATCAGCTGGTCTAGCCTGTTGCCTTGGGCATAATCGGCTGAAAGGATCACGATACCGTCCCGACCGACCACTCCGATGAGTTCGTCCACAAGCCCCGCTAAGGTGTCACGGTCGCTAGTCTTCAGTTGGTTTGTCGTATTTCGGCGACGAACATCGGCGATGAATCTATCCCATCGGGAGCGGGCACGGTGTTCCTGTTCGTCGTCGAGGGCTTCATTGTAAACGACAGTTTCCAGGAGCCGGCGATGAACCTCGGGCTTGGCACTGCCGCAGAGCACGGAAAGGAAATCGGTTATCAAGCGGGCAATTGGCTCGGAGGCGATATCCTGGGTCTGATCTTCCTCGCGAAAGGGAACTCTCCGCGCTCCCAGCGCCGCCCGGAGGCTTTGGCAATAGAGGTTCTGCTGTTTGCTGACGAGTACCGCGATCTCCGAGGGCTCAATGGCCTTGCTCTCTATCCATCCGCCGATCGCATCCGCCAGATATGAAGCTTCCTCGACCGCATCTTTGAATCGAAGAATTTCGATCTCACCGTCATCGCCCTGCAATTCCTTTTCGTCGAGCGCGGCAGCGGGGTCCATGACACGGACCATCGCATTCTGCATTCGACGAAGTCGCGGCGTCGACCTGAAATTCTGGTAGAGGTTCAGCGGCTTTGCATTGAAATCCGCCGCGTAGGTTTTGAAGATACCTTCGAGCGCGCCGGCCCAGCCCATAATCTTTTGCTTGGTGTCTCCGACAGCAACGAGCTTGGCACCCGTGCCCAGGAAGCAGGCCGTAATCAGTTTATACTGGTCTTTTGTACAGTCCTGGAACTCATCGAGGAAGACATGGCTGTATGTCTGCCGAATGGCATTTCTCGCGATTTCACTCGATCCAAGGATCGTTAGTGCTAACGGAACCATGTCGCCAAACGTAATTGACTGCCCGCGGATGCGGGCTGGACCGATGCTGTAATCGGGATCGAGAGCGTCACGGCCAGTCAGCGCCAACCGAAAGCGATCAATAATGCGCTTTGCGAAAGCATGGAACGTGTGGCTGTCAAACCTCGCGGCCAATTCGGAGCCGCAGCGTTTCCGCACCCGCGCCTTCAGGTTATGGCTCGCATCGACCTTGAAGGAAATGGCCAGAATGCGTTTGGGGTAGCGACAGGTCCCAGTGCGCAGAAGGAAGTCGGCCCGCTGAGCGAGCATTTCCGTCTTACCGGCCCCCGGTCCAGCGGTCAGCGCCAGGCTTCGTTCAATCTCGGTCGCGGCAGCAAGAGCGTTTGGTTCGAGCTTGAGATTGTCAGTCGGCGCCCATCGGTCAGCTCTGATCATTCGGGCAAGGCCTTTAGGTCCTTACGGATGCGCTTGAACAAGCGTTCGAGCACCTTGGGCATCGCATCCAACAGTTCTTGATCTGCTAGATTCGCCATGGCGCGAATGTGCCATGCCGGCTTGCTGCCAAGCTTAAAGCGCGAATTATACGCATCGAAGTACTTCAGTTGCTCATCGGTGTATTGGTTTCCTACCACATCGTGTTTTTTGCCGAGCACCGCTTTGAGAGCATCCTCGTCTGGCTCCTCCAGCTCATCATCAGCAACGCGATATGCCTTTGGGTAGGCAGTCATCATGAGAAAATCGAGATCGAGCGGTGAGGAATAGAATACGCCGTGCTCCTCAAGACGAGCAAACCATCCATCATCTTTCACCATCAGGCCCTGATCGTCGTCCCATTTCGGAATGGATTTCACCTGCGCCTCTTTCAAGTCGATCTTGGCGACGTCGCTGTACGCGAGCAGTTGCTTCGCCGCATATTTCATGCGCCCCCACCCACCCTGATGCCGCGCGAGATCCAGGTCCAATAACGTGACATGGGGTATCCCGAGCCCGTGCAGCAGGCGCCAGAAGTGATTGACGTGTCGCCCTCCCAGCGGAACGACCGAGATGGATGCGTCGTCCGCGAGAATTCCTTTTGCAGCCAAGAGACGAGGCAGGACCACCTCCTCGCTGTCACCTTCTCCCAAAACGACGAAACGCGAGAAATAGAGCTCTGGAAACGCTTGAACGCCCTCGCGGACAAACTTGAGGGCCTCTTCGTCGTCAGGCAGGTCGATTCGCTTAACGACCGTTGTACGCTGCGAGCTCAGCCGCATGTACCTAATATTTTCCGGAGGAACGCGTCGCATCAGCGAAGGGGAGTGCGTAGCAAGTAATGCCTGTGCATCTTGATCTTGGGCGAACTCCCGCAACGCCCTGACCACGCGTCCTAAATAGTGCGGCGACAGGCTATTCTCGGGCTCTTCTATCGCGATTAGAGTGAAGATGGCCGGTCGCAGCTTATCGATGTCGAATGCATCGGTCAGCTCTCCCCTGAGCGCCTTGGTGCCGATGTCATGCATGCCAAGGACGATCGACAGATATAAAATCGATTGTTGCCCATCGCTGAGCCTTGAGAAGTCGACCAATTCCTCTCCGTGGCCGGGCGCGAAACCAATGCTCAGATGGCGCAAAAGGTTTTCCAGCTCGCTACGAGCGAACGAAATCGACGGGTCTACGAAGTAGTTGCCCTTGTGCAAGTTGGTCCACTTGGCCGACAAAACACTTGTTATGCCCTCGATGGCTCCGTTTCCCGCCAACGTCGAGTTGATCTGTACCGTGAGATCTGAGACTTTTTCCCGCTGCGCAGCCCAGTTCGCCGAACGCAATGCCCGTCCAAGCAGCGCATTGGCTGAATAGGAGATGTGGTCCGCTGGATCGCGGCGGGCAGGAAGGTAGTGGACTTGGATGGCATTTCGATCGTGCTTTGCTACGCGCCCCTCCTCGACGGGATGTCCATCGCCGTCCACCTTTATGACGAACGTAAAACTCTCTTCGATGTCGTCATCCTGATCGATATTGGCCTTCAGTCGGAACCGCACCTGTGCCGGCCCTTTGACCCCGGTCAACTGCATATGGGCAAAATTGCCAGGAACGGCGGGTGCTTCTTTGCCGCCGTTCTTGCCTAAGAGCTCGGGGAATTCAAAATCAGCTTCTATCCATAGCTCTCGCTGTGCGGGCTTGTGCTCCGGCTTCTCGTCGTGAGGAATATGGAAGTCAGACTTCTTCACCTTGCGCTGCGCGGGGTCGAGGCTGAACATCCTAGCGAGGGCTTGGAGAATGGCGGTCTTCCCTGTGCCATTGGGCCCAAGCAAGAACGTCAGATCGTCAAGTTCAAGCTCGGTACAGTCCGCGCTAAACGACCTAAAGTTGCTTAGGCGCAAGCGAACCAACTTCATATTTTCCCCCAACTACTTTTACCATCGATTCGCTCCCCGACGACCTTCGGAGAACTGTTAGACCAGCGTTGCTTGGCCTGGTCGATTCCTTCTGTGGCTGAACCGATGGCACCTTGCATATACGCTCGGTGCGCCAACTGGCGGATGACGATCAAGGTGAGCGAGCAGAGCTGGTTCAAAGCGTCGGCGGGCATCATCTAACGTCGCCCTCGTCATCGTCCGTCACCGATGGATGACACGACGAAAAGCACTTCACCGACACGCAATCCCTTACCAAACATCAAAAGATAGGCTTCACCTCACCGGAGCAAGTTGGCAAATACCGTTCCGATGGATGCGTGGCTCAATTTCCATATCAATCTGACAAGATGACACCAAATCATTTTGCCAGGCGAGGCGATCATCTTCTTACCTGGTTTGAAAGCGTCGTCCCCTACAGGATGCACGCGGTAAATAAGTCGTGCAGACGACCAGCTCCTTGAGTTAACTCATTTGCCGGGGCACGCGCACATCCCGATCGGAGCGGGGCCGAAATACCCGTTACTTCCTGCGATTGTAGGGACTCTGGTTGGTGGGACTGAGAGAAATACCCTCAGATGAAGCTTTCCCGTAGACCGCAGCCTCCGTACGGCCGAGCTTTATCCCGATCACGCGTGTCGGCGTGTTCCCCTTCGCCAGTTCTTTGAGCTGCTTGACGTCCTCGGACGTCCAAGGCTTACCGGTGTTGCGCGTTGACTTTGACATTCGGCCGACCTCATTCAGTAGCGCGCTGACCGATGGCCAAATGAGCCATTGTTCGGATTATAGTTGCCGCTGGTGCCGTAATTGTCGCGCTGGGTGCTATTCGGATTCGTAGCCGTGTACGGCTGCACATAGGTCCCGTTGCTACGAGTATATCCCGAGACGCTGTGGCTGCTTGGGTTAGAGCCAGTACCGAGGTATTGCGCCTGCGCCGCACCAATGGACCAAGTCAACAAACCACCCGCCAGTATAGATATTCTAAGCATGCCCACCCACCCCCATTGCTTTATTCGTGCGTCATATACAACTGAAAGGACCTACACTCCAGTTGAACCTTAGTCGATCAAAATGGTCATGCAAATCAAACAGGCCCGACAACGAGATCAGTATCGGCGAGGCGCCAAGCATAAATTGCATGCCGGCCTTAGATGAAGGCCCTCGAGTGCAGCATAGGTGTGCTTAGTTGCGGTCTTGCGCGGTGCGACCGGTGAGCCGATAATCCATTATTCGAAATCGACGCACTATTTCTGCTGTTGCGCTGAAACAGCGCAACTTTCCAGCGTGAACGTCTGCTGGTTCGCCGTTTTAGGGCGAAGAGGGAGACCATCCATTTTTGAGAATTTCAAACCTGAGGAGCTCGCCCTCGGGGCAAATCGGTCGCAGGCACTCCAGGCAGCCGACGTGAGCCATTTCATAATTGCGCGACAGGTCTAGGGTAATTTTTTGGAATGCGTGGACTTCTGATCATCCTTGTGGCGTTTTCAATTATGTTGGCGGCACGCAGCCGGCACCAGGACGGTTTCGTGCCTCGCCCGACCGCGTTGATGCCCCCCGTCAATGTGCCTTAGCCGAAGGATTTGGCTCGAGCCGCGCGCCCCGACAGCAGCGACTTTGGGCGACGCGCGAGGGCCTGCGCAAGGTTGGGACCGCCCGCTGCTACGTCTAGGCAGCCAGTTTCGTCGCCGCCTGCAGCCCACTCTGTAAGGACCAAGTCACCACCATACGAGGCGCACAAGCTGGCGGGCCTCCTGCCCAAAAAATCGCGGCGTCGGGATTCCATTGGAGCGGACGATACGTCGGCCAATTCTGCACGTACCTCGCGGCTCGAACTCTCTGTCCGCGATTCGCGAAACTCGCACGCAAGCCGTGACCAAGTTCGTTCGCGGCTTGGCAAACCGGCTCTCTCTAGGTGGCGCACGCGGTTCAACGGCGAGTCCAATAAGCTCGATGCTCCGAGCGGCTAGTGTCCTGAACCAGAAATTCGCGACACCTTTTTCAACTGGGCCAAAATTCCATCATGGAGATTAACGGCTTACGGCGAAAAATCCAACTGTATCCGGCCGCCAAACTGTCATGGCTGGCCAGATTTGGGCTGGTGGCCGTCGGCAAGCATGGCGCGTGTCGGTGATCGGGCTAATGACCTTAAAGGAGAAAGCTGCCCACACAGGTGAATACGGCTCACCGATGATTGCAAAGTTCTCATTTGTCGGCCGGTTCCGCCTCAACGCAGACTAGCCCCAAAATCAAAGCTCTTGAGCTCTTTTGGGGAGGACACCTGCTGCAAAGCCGACCGACGCTCATTCGAGCTGGAGGCGGCGAACCTCGCCTGGCAATGCCTGGGCGGCCAATCCTTGACATGGATGAATTTTCTTTCCGGCGCCTGCCGATGGCCGGCACGGCCGCTTGGTGCCTGCGGTTGGCTGACCGGCCTGGGATGACGTGAGAAGCGCTCCGAAGCCCGTTACCGGCCTCCGGACGCTCAGGAGAGGAGGAGGAAGGATGAAGTTTAGGACATTTCTCGGCGCAGTCGCTGTCTTAGCGCTCGCTGGTACCTCGGCGTCGGCTGGCGACAAAGATGCGGCCGACACTGCGGTCGAGGCCGCGAAGAAGTACGCGGGCACGACCATCAGCATCGTCTGGGAGGCCGGCCTGCAGTCGCTCGATCCCCTGAACTATTCGGGCCCACAATGGGAGAAGCTCACCGGCATTAAGGTGAAGGTGGTCGAGGTGCCGACCGACCAGATGTTCACCAAGATCATGCAGGATTTTAAATCGGGCGCCGGAGCGTATGACGCGCTGAACGTCATTCCATCCTGGATGCCCGACCTTGCGCGTGCAGGAGCGCTCGAGCCGCTCGACAAATATGTCGACAAGTTCGGTTATCGCGACGAGTTGCAGGACATCGCGGCCGCCTATCGCGACAACCAGATGCAGTATGACGGGAAGATCTACGGCTTCCCGGACGATGGCGACGTGATGTTGCTCTATTACCGGAAGGATATCTTCGACGATCCGAAGATGAAGGACGAGTTCAAGGCCAAGTTCGGCTATGAGCTGGCCCCGCCAAAGGACTGGAAACAGTTCGACGAGATCGGCCAGTTCATCACGGACAAGATGGCACCGAAGGTTTACGGCGCCGGCTTCTTCCGCACCGCGCCCTACCCGCATTACATGTTTCAGGAGCGCTTCCGCATGGAAGGCGGCAAGTTCTTCAATGCGGACACCATGAAGGCGACAGTAAATGGCGAGGTCGGTCTCAAAGTGTTCAAGCAGATGCTCGCGGAGAACAAGTTCATGCCGCCTGGCGTCGAGCAGTGGAATTTCGTCGACAATCTCGCGGCATTCCTCCAGGGCACGACCGCGATGACGATCTCCTGGCCACCTTACGGAAGGTGGGCCGCGGGCTACGGCTCAGGCGAAGAAGCGCTGAAGTGGGTGCCGAAATCGCAGGTCGCCGGCAAGGTCGGTTATGCGCTCACCCCTCTCGGCCGTCCCGAGCTTGGCGTCGGCTTCGACTTGTCGGTCTCGGCCACCAGCAAGAACAAGGAGGCTGCCTATCTCTTCATCCAGTGGCTGAACAGCAAGAAGACCAGCCTCGAGCGCGTCCAGCTGCCCTATACGCTGCGCGATCCGTTCCGCCTCTCGCACTACGCGAGCGAGAAATACCGTGCGCTCTGGCCCGATGCTCCAGCCTATCTCGACACCATCAAGACGTCGGGCGAGAAGGGCCTGCTCGATCTCTCCTTGCTGCAACAGGACAAGTACGACGAGGCGATGACCAAGGCGATCTCGAGCCTCTGGGCGGGCGAAGACCCAAAGGCCATTCTCGACCGCATGGCGCAGCAATTCGATGCCATCACCGAGAAGGTCGGCGTCGACAATCAAAAGGCCGTCTACAAGGTCTGGGCAGCCAAGCCCGGCGCCTATCCGCGATAGCTGCCCTGGGTACAGCACGGGAAGCATCACCCTCCCGTGCGACACCTTTTCCTGGACTGACAATGACGCTTTCCGCAAGTCTCAATGGTGCCGAGCAACGCCGCCCGAGCCGGCTCGGGCGCATGCTCGAGGACCGCCTGCCCTATCTCATCGTTGCGCCGGCCATTCTGATCCTTCTCCTGGTCGGCCTGTTTCCGCTGATCTGCTCGCTGATCGTGAGCTTCCAGCGCATCACGATGACCGAGAACGACACCACCTTCGTTGGGCTCTTGAACTATGCGGAGCTGTTCAGGGATACCCGCCTCTGGGCCTCGCTTGGTCATACTGCCATCATCACCGCGATCGCCCTCCCCTTGGAGCTGTTGATCGGCTTCCTGATGGCGCAGCTTTTCATCGACCGCATGCCCGGTCGACAGATCTTCCTCGCGCTGCTGGTGCTCCCAACGGTGATATCTCCGATCGTCGCGGGAGCGACGTGGCGTTTGATGTTCGACGTCCGCTTCGGTCCGATTGGTCAGATTCTGAGCTTCATCGCCGGTGAACCGGTCCGGATTCTGTGGACGGTCAATCCCGCCTACGTCTATCCCGCGATCATCATCTGCGAGGTCTGGCAGTGGTCTCCGTTCATGTTCCTGTTGCTGCTCGCTGCGCTGTCGAATGTAGATCCGTCGCAGCTCGAGGCCGCGGAGATCGATGGCGCATCATACCTGCGCGTGCTTCGCGCGATCGTTCTGCCGGCGATCGCGCCCGTGATAGCCGTCGCCTGCCTGATACGAGGCCTGGACCTTGTTCGCATCTTTGACATCATCTGGACCCTAACCGAAGGCGGGCCGGGGTCGATGACCGAGACCATCTCGCTCTACACCTATGTGCAGGGTTTCTCGCAATTCGAGACCAGCTACACGGCCGCGATCTCCTTCCTGGTGATCGCGCTGCTCACGGTCATCACCACCCTCGTCCTCAAGCGCATGGAGCTTGCGCGATGAGGGTCAGCAAGCTTCCGGCGAGAAAAGCCCGCATCCTGGCGCTTCGCTATCTCGGCGCCGGCATCGTGACCCTGCTGTTCCTGTTTCCCGTCTATTGGTTGTTCATGATTTCGTTCAAGACACCGGACGAGATCTATCACGTCCCGCCCTTGTGGATTCCCGGGCAGATCCAGTTCTCAAACTATTACGTCCTGTTTAGAGATGGCGATGTCCTGGCGATCCTGAACAGCCTGATCGTCGCCGGCGTCAGCTCCGGCATCGCAATCGTTCTCGGGACGCTCTGCGCCTACAGCCTCGCCCGGTTCGGCACGGGTGGCGAGAACCTCGCGATGTGGATCATCTCCCAGCGCATGATCCCACCGATCGCGGTCGTCTTCCCGATCTTCCTGATCTACGTCTATTTCGGCCTTGTAGACAGCTATTTCGGGCTGATCCTGCTCTACACGGCATTCAATCTCCCTTACGTGATCTGGATGATGCGCGGCTACATCGTCGACGTTCCGCTGGAGCTCGAGGAAAGCGCGCTCGTCGACGGCCTCAATCGATGGGAAGTGATTTGGAAAGTCGTCTTCCCGATGGTGCGCCCGGGGCTCATGGCAACGTCGGTCTTCACCTTTGTCTTTGCGTGGAACGATCTTCTGTTCGCACTCGTGCTCACACGCACTGAGGTCATCACGTTTCCGGTTATGCTGACGCACTATTTCGGCGGACAATCGAATTTCTGGGCGAAGATCGCAGCGATGTCGGTCTTGGGCACATTGCCGATCTTCGTCGCCGTCTCGATAATGCAGCGCTATCTCGTGCGCGGCATCTCCCTGGGCGCTGTCAAGGGTTAGGGGGATTGGAGTGGCTGACGTCAAGCTGTCCGGCGTGCACAAATATTACTGCAACGTGCACGCGGTTCGAGGGGTGGATCTTACCATCACCGATGGCGAATTTGCCGTGCTCGTGGGGCCATCCGGCTGTGGCAAGAGTACTCTCTTGCGGACGATCGCCGGCCTTGAAGATCCCGACAGCGGAGCGATCGCGATCGGCGGCGCAGTGGTCAACGATCTGCGCCCGCGCGAGCGCAACATCGCAATGGTGTTTCAAAATTATGCGCTCTATCCCTATTTGACCGTCAACGAGAACATCGCATTCGGTCTGCGCGCCCGCAAGACTCCAGAGATCGAAATCAGGAAGCGGGTCAGTGAAGCCGCCGAGATGCTCGGCATCGGCAATCTCCTCCAGCGCTATCCACGGCAGCTCTCTGGTGGACAGCGTCAGCGCGTCGCCATCGGCCGCGCCATCGTCCGTAAGGCCGACCTGTTCCTGTTCGACGAGCCGCTCTCGAATCTCGACGCTCAGCTGCGCGACGAGATGCGGGCCGAGATCAAGCGCCTGCATCACGAGATCACGACGACGATGATCTACGTCACCCACGACCAGATCGAGGCGATGACGCTCGCCGACCGCATCGTGCTGCTGCGCGACGGAAAGATCGAGCAGCAGGGGGCTCCTCTCGAGCTGTTCGAGCAGCCCCGTACGGGGTTCGTGGCAGGCTTCCTCGGCTCTCCCTCGATCAATCTCATTCCGGCGACCCTCAAGACAGACGGCCCCGTCGCAGCCGTGGTGTTTCAGTCCGGCGGTGAACTGAAGCTTCCGAGCGCAAAGGCCATGTCACTGGCCGGAGCGCATGGGCGAGAGATTCTCGTAGGCATTCGGCCCCAGCATTTCAGTCGGGTCGGCGGAGGACCTCTCCGCAATGGGGTGGTTTCTTATTCGGCCGTCGCCGATCTCATTCAGCCGACAGGGACCCGAACCTTCACCACGATCAAGATCGGCGGCGTGGATGCGGTTGCCGAGCTGCAGGCCCATGACGTCAGCAGCCATGGCGAGCGGATCGATCTCGCCATCGACCTCAATCGCGTGGTGCTGATCGATCCAGTCAGCGGTGTGGTCATCGCTTAACGAGAGTAACATTCGAGAACGGGAGGGATGAATGGCGTCGAGACTATTTGCAACCGGAATTGGCGCGCCGGAGGGTCCAGTGTGCCTGCCGGACGGTTCGATGTATGTCACGGAGATGTCCGCGTCGACCCTTTGCGTCACGCGGCTCGATCCCCGCGGCAATCGCCGCGTGATCCTTACGACAGGTGGCCGTCCGAATGGACTGACGACCGATGGCCACGGCCGGATCTGGATCGCGGAAGCCGGCCTCCGGGCGCTGATCTGCATCGACGAATACGGAAACGAGGTCCGGCGCATGCAGGGCGAGGGCGCGGAGCGCTTTCTGTTTCCGAACGACCTCTGCTTCGGCCCGAACGGATTGCTCTACATGACCGATTCCGGCATGGCCGCCGAGGATTTTATCGACGGCCAGGCCTTCGTCGCTCGCTATATGGACCTCGATTGGGACGGCCGCGTGTATGAGATCGATCCGGCGGCGATGAAGGTGCTGCGCGTTCTCGATCGCAAGATTCGCTTTACCAACGGCATTGCTTTCGGTCCCGACAATCACCTTTATGCCAACGCGTCCTTCACCGGCGAAATCTATCGATATGACGTGCTCGGCGAGTCATCGCCGAGGCGCGAGGTTTTCAGTAACGTCCTCCAACCGGACGCCAATCCCGATTTCAAAGGGCCGGACGGGATGGCCTTCGGCACCGACGGCCGGCTCTATTGCACGGTCTACAACCAGAAGAACGTCACGGTGCTGGACCGACGGGGTGAGGTCGCCGGTCGCCTGATCCTGGACGGACCGCAGCCGACGAATTGTGCGTTTGCGCTCGAAGGCAGAAAGCTACGCGTCACTGAGGTCGGCAAGGGCCAGGTCGAGGAGATTGACATGGCCTGCGATGGCCTGCCGCTGCATCTGCCGAAATTCGCCTGACGAGATGCCCTGGCGATGTTTCCCGCGAGGGCGCCTCGCCCGTTATCAAAGGAAGCCGATCGATAGCCAGGGCAAGGCGGCAACGATCAGCGTGCCGATCAGGAGCGCGATCATATAGCCCACGATCGGCTTCATGCCCTCGTCCGGATTGATGCGGCTGATTGCGCAAGCCGCGTAGTAGCCGACGCCGAACGGCGGCGCGAATAGGCCGATGCCCATGGCGAGGACGACGACCATCGCGTAGTGAACATCATGCACCCCGACCTGCCGCGCGATCGGGAACAGAAGCGGACCGAACAAGACGATGGCAGGAATCCCTTCCAGCACGCTGCCCAGGATCACGAAAGTGACGATTGTGACGGCGAGAAACACAGGCACGCCGCCGGGAAGGTTGGTCATGAACTTGGCAAGAGAGGCAGAAAATCCCGACTGGGTCAGCGCCCAGGCCATGCCCGTCGCCGCGCCAATGATGAGCAGGATCGCCCCGGACAGCGATGCCGTCTCAACCAGCATCGGATAGATGCGCCGCCAGTCGAACTGGCGATAGATGAAGAGACCCGCACAGGCTGAGTACAGGATGCCGATGGTCGAGACCTCCGTTGCCGTTGCGACGCCTTCGACGACGGCGGTCCGGATCACGAATGGCAGCGCGATGGCCGGAATCGCGATGACAAACGCGCGGCCGATCTGCCGTCCCGTCGCCCGCTTGACGTGAGACAGGTCCTCGCGGCGGTATCGCCACCACACCACGGCCGCGAGCATGACGGCAAGCACCACGCCGGGAAGCAAGCCGCCGGTGAACAGGGCCGAGATCGAAACGCCGGTGACCGAGCCGATCGTGATTAGAACCAGTGACGGTGGAATCGTCTCGGTCTGCGCGCCGGTTGCTGCGAGAAGCGCAACCAGATCGCCTGGCTTGGCTCCCCGCTGCCGCATCTCGGGAAACAACACCGGAGCTACCGCAGCCATGTCCGCCGCCTTGGAGCCGGAAATGCCAGAGACCAGATACATCGCCCCTACCAGCACGTAGTGCAATCCACCGCGTACGTGGCCTAAGAGGCTCGCCAGAAAGCTGACCATGGCGCGCGCCATGCCCGTCATCTCGATCAGAAGGCCGAGAAAGACGAAGAGAGGCACCGCAAGCAGGATCAGGTGGCTCATGCCCTCATCCATTCGTCCGATCATCACCACGTCGGGGGTGCTGGTTGTCAGGGTGAGATAGCCGACCGTGGCCAGGCCGAACGCGAACGCGATCGGCACGGCCGCGAAGACCATGGCGCCAACCACGACAACGAAGAAAATCAGAAGATTTAGATTGCCGAGCGGATTCAAGACCGGCGCCAGCAGAACGAACGTCGCGATGATGCCCGCAACGATCGCCAAGGACGCCAGCAGGCTGCGCAGGCTCGCGATGCGGATGAGCCGGAGGACCGCTGCGATCAGCATCAATCCGATCCCGATCGGCAAAGCGGCCGCACGCCAGCTATTGACGATCTCGAGCGCCGGCGTGGTGACGAATGCCTCGTCTGCGGCGAATTCATAGGCGGGCCAGACGACGAGGACGAGAAATGCAAGTGACGCCGCAGCCGCGACGACGTCCAGAAATGCACGAACCTGAACACCGAGAACACCGACGATGGCGGTCATCCGCATGTGCTCGCCGCGCTGGAACGCAATCACGGAACCGAACATGGCGAGCCAGAGGAAGAGAATGCCCGCGAGTTCGTCGGACCAGATGATCGGCGAGCGGAACACGTATCGACCCACGATGCCGGCTGACAGCACCGCAATCTCCGCCAGCACGAGCAGTGCTGCCGGGACCGCGACGACATGACCAAGCGCCGTGTTCGCCGTTATCACCCAACTGAGCCGGCCTGCCTGCGACGCGCCGGCCGCCATACCGGCATCGACATGGGGCGTATGGCTCATGCTGGTCATGATAGCTGGCCCGCCGCTTTTTCGAGCTGGGACCATGCCTCCTCGCCAAACTTGGCTTTCCAGTCGGCGTAGAAGCTGGTTTTAGACAAGGCCTGACGGAAGGCGGCGCGATCGACGTCGATGAATTTGAGACCCTTGGCCGAGAGGTCAGTGCGCAGGGACTGGCTGAGCTTTGCGATGTCGGCGCGCTGATCGATGGCGGAGCGGTCAAGCTCGCGTGCCACGATCCCCTGCACGTCCTTGGGCAGGCGCTCGAAGGCGCGCTTGTTGCCGAGGATCCAGTAGCCGTCCCAGACGTGCCCCGTCAGGCTGCACGTGCTCTGGACTTCATAAAGACGCGCGGTCGCAATGATTGGTAGCGGGTTCTCCTGGCCGTCGACGACCTTGGTCTGCAACGCGGAATAGACCTCATTGAAGTTGATCGGCGTCGGTCCGGCGCCGAGGGCCTTGAACAGCGAGGTCAGCAGCGGCGCGGGCGGAACACGGATCTGGAAATTCTTCAGATCATCCGGCGTGCGCACCTCGCGGCCGGACGAGGTCACCTGGCGGAAGCCGTTGTCCCAGGCTTTCGACACCGCCATGATCGGTGTCTTGGCAATCTGCGCCCGGATATAGGTGCCGAGATCGCCATCCATGGCCTTCCATACGCTGTCGTAGTCGGCAAACGCGAAGCCGGTATTCACGATGCCCGCGCTAGGTACCAGGGTGGCAAGGATCGAGGACGACTGATTGAAGAACTCGACGCCACCGCTGCGAACCTGGGTCAGAAGCTCGGTGTCGGAGCCGAGCTGATTGGCCGGAAACAGCCTGATCTCCAGCCGGCCGCTGGTCGCTTCGCGGATACGGTCGATCGCCTCTTGCGCCCGGATATTCACCGGATGGGTCGGATCCTGTCCGGTCGCGAACTTGTAGACGAATTCGGCGGCAGATACCGGGCGGGTCAGAATCCCGCAGAGAGGTACGGTACTGGCCGCCAGCAACAGCGAACGGCGGCTGATGCGTCCGGACTTCGAGACAGTCATGTTTTCCTCCTGATCCTGTATTGACGTTGTGCCGGCTGCATCAGCCTGCGCTGGTTTTCAGCTTTCCGGGCTCTTCGACAGCCGCATTCGGGCAAGAGCCATCGCTCGCCCGCCGCATCATGCAGCGGACGCAACTCTTCACTCGGGCTTGGCCTGATTGGCGCTTAGCGCCGGTGCGCTAGAGCCACAGCTTGATCTGCCTTGCGACCTTAGCGGTGGAAATGCCGTACCGGTCGTGCAGTGTCGGTAATGCGCCAGCGTCAAGAAACTCGTCCGGCAATGCAATCTGGCGGAAGGGCGGATGAACGCCTGAACGCATCAGGAGTGCGGCAATCGCCTCGCCAAGTCCGCCGATTGTGGTGTGGTTTTCGGCGACGACGACCAGGCGGCCTGATTTGCCGGCTTCACGCAGTATAGTCTCGCCGTCGAGCGGCTTAATGGTCGGAACGTGGAGCACCGCAGCATCGACGCGATCGTTCTTCAGAGTTTGCACGGCCTCGAGCGCACGCATGGTCATGATGCCGGATGAGATGATCAGCACGTCCTTCCCGTCACGGATCAGCTTAGCCCTGCCGAGCTCGAACTTGTAGTCATATTCGTCCAGCACGACGGGCACCTGACCACGCAGCAGGCGCATGTAAACCGGCCCCTGATGCGCCGCGATGGCGGGCACCAGCTGCTCGATTTCATGAGCATCGCAGGGATCGATGACTGTCATGTTCGGCATCGCACGAAATAATGCGAGATCCTCCGCGGCCTGGTGGCTCGGGCCATAGCCCGAAGTCAGGCCGGGCAGTGCGCAGACGATCTTCACGTTGCGGTCTTCCTCCGCGATCGTCTGGTGAATGAAGTCGTAGGCGCGCCGTGAGGCGAACACGGCATAGGTGGTCGCGAACGGCATGAAGCCTTCCGCGGCGAGGCCCGAAGCGGCGCCGAACAGAAGCTGCTCGGCCATGCCCATCTGATAATAGCGGTCCGGAAATTCCTTCGCGAAGATGTGCAGGTCGGTGTATTTGCCGAGATCGGCCGTCATGCCGACCACATCGGGACGGCTGCGCGCGAGCTCGACGAGCGCGTGTCCAAACGGCGCCGGTTTCGTTTTCTGTCCCTCGGACGCGATCGAGGCGATCATGGCCGAGGTCGTCAGGCGCGGCTTGCCCGGCTGGGGTGCTGATCTGACGCTCTTCATGCTTGCCTCCCGGCTTCCAGCGCGGCCAACGCGAGCTGCCATTCGTGCTGCTCGACGCGGATGAAATGGTTCTTCTCGCGCTGCTCCAGGAAAGGAACGCCCTTGCCCATCAGCGTGTCGGCGATGATGATCCGCGGCTTGGGCGCGGGATGAGACTTGGCGACATCGAACGCAGCAACCACGGCATCGAGATCGTTGCCATCGACGCGCTGTACGAACCAGCCGAAGGCCTGAAGCTTCTCGACCAGCGGCTCGAACGCCATCACCTGCGTCGAAGGACCGTCGGCCTGCTGATTGTTGACGTCGACGATGCCGATCAGATTGTCGAGCTTGTAGTGGCCCGCCGACTGGATGGCTTCCCAGACCGAGCCTTCGTCCAGCTCGCCGTCCGAGAACAGCGTATAAACCCTCGCCTCGGATTTCTTGCGCTTGAGCCCCAGGCTCATGCCGACGGCGATGCTGAGCCCAAGCCCGAGCGAGCCGCCCGACATTTCCATTCCGGGCGTGTAGGAGGCCATGCCTGACATCGGCAGGCGGCTCTCGTCGCTACCATAGGTTTCGAGTTCTTCCTCGGGGACGATACCCGCCTCGATCAAAGCCGCATAGAGGGCGATGGCGTAGTGCCCGTTTGAGAGTAGGAAGCGGTCGCGGTCTTCCCAGGAGGGATCTTCCGGCCGGTAGCGCATGGCGTGGAAATAGGCCACGGCGAGGACGTCCGAGATGTCCAGCGCCTGTGCGATATAGCCCTGGCCCTGGACCTCGCCCATGCGCAGCGCATTGCGGCGAATGTTGTAGGCGCGATCCGCCAGCTTGGGCGTGTTGGTCAGCGTTTCCATCGATCTGGACCTTGTCTTGCGCTCAGTGGATGAGCATGCCGCCGTTGACGTCGATCACGGCACCAGTCACGTAGGCGGAGAGATCCGAGGCCAGGAAAGTGTAAATGCCGGCGACGTCGTCTGCCGTGCCGAGGCGATTGAGCGGAATGCCTTCCAGGATCTTCGCCCTCATCTCGTCGGTCAGCTTGCCCGCGGTGATATCGGTGCCGATCAGGCCCGGCGTCACGCAATTGACGCGGATGCCGTCCGGGCCGAACTCACGGGCCATCGCCTTTGCGAGACCGAGCACGCCAGCCTTGGCCGCCGAATAATGCGGGCCGCCAAAGATTCCGCCGCCGCGCTGGGCCGAAACCGAGGACATGCAGGCGATCGATCCGGACTTGCGCGCACGCATGTGCGGGATCACGGCCTGGGAGAGGAAAAGAACACCTTTCAGATTGACATCCTGAATGCGATCCCAGTCGGCCGCCGTAATTTCCAGGAGCTTCACCGGTTGAGTGATACCAGCATTGTTGATCAGAATATCGATGCTGCCGAAGGATTCGATCACCCGGGCAACAGCCTGCTCGCAGGACGACTTGTCGGCGACGTCGGACCCAAGGCCGATGTGGGATCTTCCAAGCGATGCTGCAGCATCCACAGCAGCGTCCGCATCGATGTCCAGAATGGCGACCCGAGCTCCCTCGGCAGCGAACCGCCGTGCCGTGGCAAGCCCGATGCCGCGCGGCGAGGCCGCGCCCGAAATGATGGCAGTCTTGCCGCTGAGCAGCATCAGTTCCTCCCGCGAATTGTTTTTCCTTTGCACGGCAAGGAATGAACCGCGGACGCGCAACGGACAAGCGCACAGTTGTCACGGATCGATGAATCTGGTTCACTTATAGGATGCTGTCCAATGTTCCGATATCGGCAATTCGCGCTTTTGAAGCTGCTGCCCGCACTGGATCGTTTCGCGATGCGGCGAATGAGCTTCACCTGACGCCGAGTGCGGTCAGTCATGCCATCCGCAAGCTGGAGGGCACGCTTCGCACGGTTCTCTTCGAGCGCAGTGCGCGATCCGTGCGGCTCACGCCAGCCGGCGAGAATCTGATGCGCCACACGGGAGCGGCATTCGATCAGCTCCGCCGCGGCCTTGAAGAAGTTGCCGCGCGCGGACCGCAATTGGTGCGCGTCCACTCAGCCCCGAGCTTTGCCGCGCAATGGTTGGCACCCCGGCTTGCACAGTTTCTTGCCGCTTATCCGAAGCTCGAAGTCCGCCTGGCTGCAAACACGGACTACGCGCGTTTCAGCAATGACGACTTTGACATCGACATCGTCTACGGTCCGCCGCGCGCTGAAGGTGTCGAGATTATTCCTCTGCCGGAGGAGACGGTCACCCCCCTCTGCTCCCCAGCTCTCGCGAAGTCGATAAGAAGACCGGCCGATCTCATGGAGCAGACGCTCATCCGCTCGGATGTCAAGCAGGTTCAATGGCACCAATGGTTCACGGCGAACGGATTGGAAGCCCCTGCGCTCCACGGCATGAGGTTCGATCGTAGCTTTCTCGCGATCGCGACAGCCGCGGAGGGTTTGGGAGTAGCGCTGGAATCGACGCTTCTAGCGGAACGCGAGTTGGCGAGCGGGCGATTGGTGGCTCCATTGGCGGGGCGCGCAAACGATATCAGCTACGTCGGCCACCGCCTAATCTACCCGCGCGCAGGCCGGCAAAGATCGGCGGTACGAGCTTTTGCAGATTGGGTTGTGGCACAACTCGGTGGTGGAGACGTTCGCTCCTCGCGGTGAGCGCAGCTCTGTCGCAATACCATACCCAAACAAGTCCAGAGCCTGCTCCATCCATCCGGCTCTTAGTGGCAGGAATGTGCTACCAAGGCTGCATCGGATCTAATTGCCTGAAAAGAAGCGAGGGCCAGAGAGGCCCTCGTAGTCAGGGAGGAAGCGGCAATCCAAAGACTCGATGGCATTTCTCCTACGACATTGTCGGCATGACGAATTCGGCACCGGCTCGTATTCCGGTTGGCCAGCGGCTGGTGACCGTCTTCATTCGCGTATTGAAGCGAATGCCCTCCGGACCGTGCATGTGGTGGTCGCCGAAAATCGAGGCCTTCCATCCACCGAACGAGTGAAAGGCCATCGGCACCGGAATTGGAACGTTGATGCCGACCATTCCGACTTTGATCTGATGGGCGAATTCGCGCGCGGCATCGCCATCACGTGTGAAGATCGAGGCGCCATCGCCGAATTCGTGTTCATTGATCAGGCGCGCCGCCGTCGCGTAGTCCGGTGCTCGTACGACTGACAGCACGGGTCCGAAGATCTCTTCCTTGTAGATCTTCATCTCCGGTTTCACATGATCGAACAGGGTTCCACCCACGAAGAAACCATTCTCATAACCCTGCATCCAGAACTTACGTCCGTCGACCAACAATCTTGCGCCCTCTGCGACGCCGGCATCGATGTAGCTCCGGACCTTCTCCAGGTGCTGCTTCGTGACAAGGGGCCCCATCTCCGCTTTGCGGTCGGTACCCGGCCAGCTTCGGGCCTCGGACCTTGGGTTCGAGCGCGGAAATCAGCTTGTCCGCGGTGCCCTCCCCGACCAGCAACCGAGATCGCCATGCAGCGTTCGCCGGCGGAGCCGTAGGCATCTCCCATCAACGCGTCGACCGCCTGATCCATGTCGGCATCGGGCATCACGATCATGTGGTTCTTGGCTCCACCGCGCGCCTGGCAGCGCTTCCCGGTGTTCGCGGCGGTCGAATAAATGTACTGCGCGATCGGTGTGGAGCCCACGAAGCTGATCGCCGAAACATCCGGGTGATGCAACAGCGCATCGACAGCTTCCTTGTCGCCTTGCACCACGTTGAACACACCGTCCGGCAGATCGGCTTCCTTCAGCCACTCCGCCATGATGAGCGACGCCGACGGGTCGCGCTCAGATGGCTTCAAAATGAACGCATTGCCGCAGGCGAGAGCGACCGGGAACATCCACATCGGAACCATGACCGGGAAATTGAAGGGCGTGATTCCGGCGACGACACCGAGCGGCTGTCGAGTAGAATAGCTGTCGACGCGGGTACCTACATTCTCCGTAAGTTCGCCCTTGAGGAGCTGCGGAGCGGCCGTGGCAAACTCGACCACCTCCATTCCGCGCTGAACTTCGCCCAGAGCGTCGGAGTGAACCTTGCCGTGCTCGGCGACGATCACGTCGGCAAGCTGACCTGCGCGATCCTCGAGGATCCGCAGAAAGCGATTGAGGACGCGTGCACGCCGTAAAGGCGTCGTGTCGGCCCAACCCTGTGCCGCCCTGTTCGCGGCAGATACCGCGTCCGCCACCACGGCCGCGTTGGCGGCCACAACACGGCCCGTCTGCTCGCCCGTTGCCGGGTTGAAGACTGGCGAGCTTCGTTCGGTGCTACCCGGGACCTGCTTGCCATCGATGAAATGATTGATCTGCGTGACCACGAACGTCTCCTTCTAGATTCTGATCCGACGCGCACCTCGAGTCAGGCCGCTTTCATTCCCGCCATGTATTTGCCGATCACGCGCTTGTCGGCGCCCTCGGCTGACACTTCATGGACGATGCGACCCGCGCTCATGACGAGGACCCTGTCGACCAAGCCAAGCAACTCGTCCAGATCCTCCGAGATGAGCAGCACTGCGGCTCCGCCGTTCCGTGCCTCGACGATCCGGCGGTACGTTTCTTCGCACGCTGCGAATCAAGGCCGAACGTCGGATTTGACGCGACCAGCAATCGAACGTCCTGGGTGAGCTCTCGCGCCAGCACGGCGCGTTGAACATTGCCACCGGATAGCGCGCTCATGCTTGCGTTCAGGCCAGGAGCCTTGACACGAAATTGTGCGACCAGCCTCTCGGCCTGCTCTGCGAGCGCGCCGTAGTTCATTGCGATACCACGGCAGAGCGGCACCCGATCGAAATTGCGCAGGGCAAGGTTCTCGGCCAGCGACATGCGATCGATGCAGGCGTTCTTCAGGGGCTCTTGCGGCAGTCCATAGACGCCGAGGCGGGCGATTTCCTGTCGCGTTCCGTTGAACGGCGAGCCGGAGACGGTCATTTTACCGCTGCGATCCCGCTGCCCCATCAGGGCCTCGACCACTCCAACTGACCATTTCCGGATACCCCGGCAATCCCGACAATCTCGCCTGCCCGCACCTCGAGCGAGAGGGAAGACCATTGTCGCCGTTCACGCGGAGGTCGCTGATGGCGAGGATAATATCGGACTTCGGCGGTGATTTCGGCGCGTGCTGCACCATCTTGCTGACGGGCTCTCCGATCATAGCTTCTGCCAGAGCGTCATCAGTCAAATCGGCGACGGGGCCGACGCGCCTCGACGCAACACCGTCACGTCGTCGGCGAATCGGCGCACTTCATGGAACTTGTGGCTACTTCGGCAGGCGTCAGCAGCGAGCGCGTGCGCGCGCTCATGAAGGCGCATATGGAGGAAGCTTCAGAATACGTAAAGCGGCTGGACGGGCGTCTCGATGGTCGACTAATCCTCGACTCGGAAATGGCGCCGCGCCCTCGACCGCTGTCCTCATGAGCGTTCTACTTGCAGAACGTGGTCAATTCAGCTCCCTCTAAGCGAACCAGTTTTGCACAAGAAACAACCTGATGGAAATGCAACGAACGCGGGTGAAATAGTCGGACAAATAGTCGGGATGGTGATGGCCAATGACGTTTAAGGCTGCCATCCTCTGCTCTTCACGACGCCGAAAGCGGCCTTTCGACTGCCCCGATCCTTCGATGGCCTTGCCCTTCCGCAAAGCTTCGGCAGCATCGCAAAACACCCCAAGGCACGCAACGCCGAAGGCAAGCTACTTTTGCCCCTCGCGCGGTCACCATCCTTCGGCATTGTAGAGGGTTTCGAACACGCTCCTTGGGACGCGCACTACGAAGAGAGGCGGTCGCACAAGTGAATCGACGGCCAGAGCACCCTCGTTTTGAATCGAATTAATTCTTGCTGAAAAGATCCGAGAGATGTTTGATTTGCAGCTGTGTAACCTTGGGGGAGCGAGAATAATGGCGAACGCCCTCGACATTTATAAGGCTCGTCCGGCACGATCACAGCTCGATCAGAGAGCGGCACAATACGTTCGCATGTCGACACAACGGCAGCAATACTCGATTCAGAATCAGGCTGCTGTGATTGCAGCATACGCTCACGCCCATAGCCTGACGATTGTACGGACCTACCGCGACGAGGGAGAGAGCGGCCTTCTCATCAAGAACAGGGCCGGCCTTATCCAGCTCATCAAGGACGTTCAAACAGGGGAAGTCGATTTTGGTCATATTCTGGTTTATGACGTGAGCCGCTGGGGCCGCTTTCAGGACGTTGACGAGAGCGCGTACTACGAATTCGTCTGCAAACAGGCAGGCATCAATATCGTGTATTGTGCTGAGCAATTTGATAATGATGGCAGCCTGCTCTCCAGCATCATCAAGAACATCAAGCGCGTAATGGCAGCGGAGTACAGTCGTGAGCTTTCGACAAAGGTTCACGCCGCGCAATGCCGGTTCGCTCGACTTGGCTTCAAGCTCGGAGGTCGCCCTGGTTATGCTCTTCTGCGAGAGCTTGTCGACCAGAGTCAGCAGTCTCGCGGCGTGCTGAAGAACGGCGATCAGAAGTACCTCGCGACTGATCACGTCCGACTGCGACCTGGCATCCCCGCCGAAGTAGCCGTGGTGAAGTGGATCTTCGAGCGATTTCTGCAAGTAAAGTCGGAAGCGATTATCGCGCGGGAGCTAAACCGGAAGGAGATACTCACGAGCACAAGACGTCGGTGGACGCGTGCAGCTGTTAACACGGTGCTTAGAAACGAGAACTACATTGGGAACATGACGTTTAACCGTCGATCACGTAAGCTACGGCGGAAGTCCACCTGCAATCCTCCCGAGCTTTGGATCACCAGCGAGGGATGTATCGAGCCGATCATTGAACGCGACACCTTCCTAAAAGCAAAGAACATCATTGAGGAGCGGCGTGTCGACCTCAATGAAGAGGAGATGCTTGCCCGACTACGCAAAACGCTGGTCAAGGAAGGACGTCTGAGCTCTGCTATCATCGCCAGCACGGTAGGCCTTCCCTGCGCCTCCACCTATCAAACTCACTTCGGCAGTATGATGAACGTGTACCGGCTAATCGGCTACACTCCCAAGCGAAACTATGAATTCCTTGAGTCGCGTCCGCTGTGGGCCGAGCAAAAGGCCAAGCTGGGCTCGCAAATTGCCACCGTCATCAAAAAGGCCGGCGGCCGAACCGTCTCTCGGGCGGGTTACTTGCGCGTGAATGGATCGGTCAACAGAGCTGGCTCCGGAAATCTGGACAGGGCGGTAAGTGGAGTTTCTGCCTGACGGCGGGCAAGATTGTC